>NZ_JBQFRX010000003.1:0-567910 GCF_056537605.1 Ruegeria sp. C5
CCGATCGCGATGGAAGACGGCCTGCGCTTTGCGATCCGCGAAGGCGGCCGCACCGTCGGCGCCGGCGTCGTCTCGAAAATCATCGAGTAATCACGGTAGTCGGGCTTTGGCCCGACAAATCGGTGAACTAAAGAAGGCCGCTCCACATGGGGCGGCCTTTTCTCATCCAATCTTCTCGGCGCATTGAGATTATTCGTCGAATGATCTCGGGCAAGCTGAGTTCATTGAACAAAACAGCTGTCGATCTCGCATTCTTAATCTACCGTCCACTCCAAACGAAGACTGAACTCCCAGCTCTCTATTGCAACAGCAAGGGTGACGCGCAAATCAAGTGCGTCCCGGCGATCAGGGGAGACTAAGATGTTTGGTTTTGAATTTCTGAACTATGGAACGCAAATCCTTCACAGCAAGGATTTGGATGATATGCGAGCCGCTGTTCTCGGTGACGACGAACAGGAAGTTGAGTGCAAAATCAGCGACTTTTGCCGAGAGCGCAAGCGATTTGATATCAAGCTTGCTGAAATGTCGGACAGCATGGCGAGAGGAGCGACCTCGGTCAAAACCAGCGCAGACGCGGCCTAACGGCGCAATAGTCGTTTCACGCCGGGTTCTGGGTTCACATGCTCTTTGCCCATGGCTCACGTCCGACCATCCGGTCGGCCTCGGCGGTGATGTCGTTCATATGCTGCTCAAGGCTCAGACGAAGGGCCTCAATCTGCTCTTCGCTGGCCTTGCGTGGAACTGGATCGGTCCATTCGCGGCACAGAAATACGCCGTCGTTGCGCCAGGGGCGAGGCATCAGCAGACGATCCCAAGTTCCGGCTTCGCGCCCGTGCCGCGCGGAATAGGTGATGCCGAAAACTCGTTTACCTGATGTGCGAGCCCAGACCAGCGGTACGGTCGAGGATACCCGCTCGGGTCCGCGAGGGCCGTCGGCGGCAATGCCAATCGAGATACCCTGTTTCATCTTTCCCAGCACTTCGCGCGACAAAGCGACGTGGCGCTTGCGGCTGGACATTGCAATTGTATCCATCCCGAACAGCTTCTGCACTCGCCCCACCATGCTACCCGCGCGCGCTGCCGAAGTGATCGAGCAGATGCGGCCCTTGTCCAGAGGGAAGAAATATGGCGATTGTGCCAGTCTCTGGTGCCACAGCACCACGATGACCGGTTCGCCCTGTTCGGCCAGTTGATCCAGCTCTTCGTAACCGATGCGCTGCCAGCGTGTGTTGCGATGCACCAACCGGATATAGCTTGCGATCCGTCGCGCGACCCAGTTCAGCACGGCTTCGCTGTCTGCGATTTTCTTGCGGATGCTCAAGGCTGCGGTCCTCCTGCTGGCCGAGCCTTGTCTTAAAGAACTGCGCGCCGGGCGCAACTTTTTTGTCAGCGGTAAAGTGTTCGGAAAACTCAAAAAGCCTCTTGAGTCCGCTGCGCCTCTGTCATATCTGATGGCCCAGCCTAGGGGTATAGCTCAGTTGGTAGAGCGACGGTCTCCAAAACCGTAGGTCGCGGGTTCGAACCCTGCTGCCCCTGCCATTTCCCACCGGACAAGCGAAATTCCTGCAACAGAGGCGCGGGCTTGGTGCATACGTGTGGCGCAATTCACTTGACGTGTGCGGCAATAAAGAAAAAGCTTGATCAAGGCTGAAGGAAAAGCCATCAGGACTGTCCAGCTAATGTGCTAAAGTCGTTCGGCTTTTGTGTCACAATATGCAAGCCTGACCGGGTAGGGGAACCCGGAGACGATCGGGGACAACGGGGATAATGACAGAGATCGACGCATTCCTTGAAGAACACGGGCTGTCGAAATATGCGCCGGTATTCGCGTCGAACGAAGTTACATTGGCCGATCTCGCACATCTCTCCGAACATGATTTGATCGACCTTGGGCTGCCACTTGGACCAAGGCGCCGATTGATGGCCGCATTGGGGCAGGCGCGGGATGCCAATCCGACCCCGGTGCAAGGCAGCGGGAAGATTGTCGCCGAGCGGAGGCAACTGACAGTTATGTTTGTTGATCTGGTTGGCTCGACTGCCATGTCCGAGCGGCTTGATCCCGAAGACTTGGGGGAGCTGCTTCGGCGGTTCAAGGAAATTTGCTCGACCTCGGTTGCTCGCTTTGGTGGACATATCGCCGATTTCATGGGTGACGGGGCGATGATCTATTTCGGGTATCCTCACGCGGTGGAAGATGCGGCCTCGCGCGCCGTTCATGCGGGTCTGGATATTCTTGAAGGATTGAATCGCATGGAAGGCCAGGAGCGTCTGACTGCGCGGATCGGTGTTTCGACCGGTCTTGTCGTTGTGGGCGAGATCCATGGCGAAGGGTTGAAGGAACATGACGTGGTCATGGGGCGTACACCCAATCTGGCAGCACGTTTGCAGAGTTTGGCCGAGCCCAATACACTGATCATCAGCCCGTCCACTCGCAGATTGGTGGGCAATGCATTTGAACTGCAGGATCGCGGGTCTTTCGCACTGAAAGGGTTTTCGGAACCGATACAAGCCTGGAGCGTCACAGGGCAGGCGCGGATCGAGCGCAGATTTGACATAATGCCTGATGCCGGTTCTGGTCGGCTCATTGGGCGCCAGGCAGAATTCCGCAAGCTGACCGACAAATGGAATGAGGCAAGTCAGGGCGCTGGACAATCGGTTCTTGTCACTGGCGAGGCAGGGATCGGCAAATCACGCCTGATTGAGGGGCTTAGCCAAGAAGTGCTGGATCAAGGTGCGCTTCGCCTGAACTTCCAGTGTTCGCCCTTTCATGCCAACTCGGCACTTTATCCGATCATTCAGCATCTGGAACGCGCCGCAGGATTTGCGCCGACAGACAACGATGAGGATAAACTGGGAAAACTCTCATACCTCTTGCGCCATCACCCGCCTGAGCATGTGCGCCTGATCGCCGATTTGTTGAGCGTTGATGCTGATGCTACGCTGGGGCCTCTCGACCTGCCGCCGCAAGTGAAGCTTGAGAAGACGTTGGAGGCAGTGACAGAACAGCTTGCAACGTTAGCGCGAGAACGACCGGTGTTGCTATTGTTCGAAGATGCGCATTGGGTTGATCCGACCACCTTGTCTCTTACAGATCGGGTGATCGAACATATTCGGGACCTACCGGTGCTGATCGTCGTAACAGCACGTACCGGTTTCGATCCGGGTTGGGGTCACCACAACAATACCCTGCGTATACCTCTCAAGCGTTTGACCAATCGGGATGTGGCTGAGATCGTAGCTGAGGTGGCGGGGGGACACCCAGTACCACCCGAGGTTTGCGACCTTATTGCGGCCAAGACGGATGGCATTCCGCTTTATGTTCAGGAAGTGACCCGCGGTCTTTTGGAATCGGGGCAATTGCGCTTGAGCGACAAGGGGTATGTTGTACGCGGCCCCCTGCCATCGCTTTCAGTTCCCAGCACGTTGCAGGATTCGCTGATGGAGCGTTTGGACCGTTTGGGCAAGGCCAAAGAAGTGGCGCAAACCGGCGCCGTGTTCGGGCGGCAGTTCTCGATCGCGTTGCTGGCCTCTGTTTCGTTTCTGTCTCCGACGGTTCTGCAGGCCGGACTGGAACAGCTCTCATCGGCCGGGATCATTCTTCAAGCCCCGGATGCGGCAGAGGATGAGTTCATCTTCCGCCACGCATTGATTCGCGACATGGCTTATGACAGCCTGCTGCGCACGGAACGGCAGTCGCTGCATGACCGCGCGGCGGGTGCGTTGCTAGAGAACCAGCCGCAACTGGCCCAGACTCAGCCCGAGGTTCTGGCACAGCATTATACGTTGGCCCAACGCGCGGATGAGGCCGTGATGCACTGGCAAAGCGCGGGGCGTCGAGCGATCGAACGCTCGGCCCAGGCCGAGGCGTTGACCCATCTGTCGAAAGCTCTGGATCAGCTTGCCGATCTGCCAAAGAGCCGTGCACGGGATTTGCAAGAGATCGACATCCAGATTCTACGTGCTGGTGTCCTGCGCTCAACAAGCGGTATTTCAGGGGATGCGACGGGTGAGGCCTATGGGCGTCTGCGCGAACTATGTCACCGAGCTGACGAGACCGAGCGGCTGTTTCCTGTGCTCAACGGGCTATATGCATTCCATCTTGTGCGTGCTGAATATCAATTGGCGAAAGGCGTGGCTGCGCAGATCCTCGATCTGGCGGCGACAAGCGGCAAGACCGAACACCGCATGGTCGGTCATCGCGCCATGGGGGCGGTGCAATTGCATCTGGGCAACCTGTCAGATGCAAAGCGCCATCTTGAGCAAGCTTGGGCGCTTTATGATTTTGATCAGCACAGCCAGCTAGCCTATGTCTATGGAACGGATCATGCCGCGATTACATCAGCATTTCTGGGCACATGTTATTGCCTTATGGGTCGGCATCAAGATGCCCTGCAGGTGCAGAATACAGCGCTGGAATGGTCCAAGAACCTCAAACACGCGCATAGTGTGGCGCAGATCTTGGTTTACATGTGCAAGGTTCACCTGCTGGCGCGCGACATTCCTGCATTGCAAAGGGATGTTAAGGCGCTGTCCGAAGTCGCCGAGGAGCATTCGCTACCCTTTATGGCGACCATTGCGCGGCTATGGGAAAGCTGGGCAAAGGCGACCACGACCTCTGAAGTCGAACATATCGAGGACCTGCGTCAGGCGTCGGAAGACTGGTGGTCGGTTGGGGCCGGAAATTACAAGACTTTCTTCCCTTCGCTGATTGCCGAGATTCAGACAAACGCCGGCCATCACGACGCTGCGCATCAGACTTTGACGCACGCCAGAAAAGTCCTGAGTAAAACCGAAGAGAAATGGGCCGAGGCCGATCAACTGCGTATTGAGGCCGCCCTTGTAGCCAAGACCGGGGGCGATCCTGAACCACTGCTGTTGCGTGCTATCGAAACAGCGCAAAGGCAAGGCGCGCGGCTTTACGAGCTTCGTGCGGCGGTTGCGTTGGCGGAGTGGCGGCAACACCGAGGCGAACCGGTTGGTGAGGCGTTGAATTCGGTCATGTCGCATTTCCATCAAGATGCCCAACTGCCGGACCTCAAAGACGCACGAGCGTTGATGGAAACGATTACTTGACCCGAAGGCCAACTTGCTGCCAGCTTGGGCGCGGGCAGAGTTGGGATGATACCTGAATTTCGACTTTTTAGCGCTGGGTCACCAGTCCGGCGCCCCGCTCTTGTGGTATGAGGAGACCTAATGCGTAAGATCAGCAAAACACTTCTGGCCAAGGATGTCTTGGCGCAAAGCCGTACCGATCTGGCGCTGCAGCAGTACCATTCGATCACGCCCGATGAGATACGTGAATTTGAGAAGAAACTGATCGGAACGGTCACTCTGCCGACCGACGCGGATTACAACAATGACCGGCAGGTTTGGAATCCGGCTTTCCAGGACTACCCAGAGATCATCGTCTTTTGCGAGACCATTCAGGATGTACGCGCCAGCCTTGCTTTCGCGCGTGAGCATGACCTGTGGGTTGTTGCGCGGTCAGGGCGTCACAGCACGGCGGGGTATTCGGTCAATAACCAGATGGTGCTGGATACCAGCCGAATGCGTTACGTGACCGTCGATCCAAAGGTGCCGATGGCCTATGTCGGTCCGGGCACACCGTTCAAGATGCTGAATTCGGAGTTGAACTCCTATCACCTGCACGTGCCGGGCGGGGCCTGTCAGGATGTCTGCGTTGCGGGTTTCATGATGGGCGGCGGCTATGGCTTTACCTCACGCCGGCTTGGGATGGCTTGCGACAGCGTTCTGGGTGTCACGGTCATGCTGTGGGACGGCAGTATCGTGATCGCGGACAAAGAAACGAACTCCGACCTCTTCTGGGCCATACGAGGCGGGACCGGCAATAACTTTGGCGTGTTGCTGGAAATCCGCTACCAGCTGCACCAGCTGTATAAAGTCTGGGGTTGCCACATCACATGGCCGTTGGACAAAGCCGCCAAGGCACTGGAGTACCTGCAGGCCAACTACATGCGCACCTGCGAAGATGACCGTTTCGGGGCCTATATCTTTCTGGCCTATCAGGGAGATCGAAAGGTGCTGCTGGTGTCGGCGCTCTATGATGGCACGTCCGAAGAGGGGAACGCGTTTGTTCAGCCCCTGCTGAGCGATGAAATCGGCGGCGAGATGGGTGAGGACGACCAGAACTATGGCACCTATCAAGAAATCAACTCATGGCTGTATGACGACAAATATGACATCCCCGTCGTCCCCGATCAGGCGCGTGAAGATAAGCAGGCCGGATATATTGAACGCCAGCTCAACGAAGCCGAATGGCAGCGCGTCGTAGACTACCTCGACAGCACGCCCAACGCTTATGGCGCTGTGGCCATCGAACCCTATGGGGGGGCGATCAATCGGATGCCGTTGGGCAAACAAGGCAATGCCTTCATTCACCGTGATGTGTCGCTGAACTTCTACGTCGATGTGTTCTGGGTGTCGGAAGAAGAAAAAGAGATCGTGGTGCCGTGGCTCGACGGATTCATGAAACTGATGACCGAAGAAGGCTATTTCATTGATCGCGTCTATCAGAACTATCCACGGCGGACCCAGAAGAACTATCGCTGGCAATACTGGGGCGAGTATTTCAACTCTTTGCTGTTCGTGAAGCAGAAATTCGACCCGCATAATTTCTTCCATTATCAGCAGAGCATTTCACCGGTGCCGGATGACGCTCCGCCAGACATCATCCGAGATACGTCCAAGTCGATCTTCGACGACCCAACGATCACATACGAGAGCTATTCGAACCCCTGAAAGCAGGGGCTGCCAAGGCCAAACGGGGGAGGGCCCAGTATGGACACGATCCGAGAGATTTTCTTTCTGCCACCCATGGCGGTTGCTCGCCTGGGACCGGGCGAGACACCGCTGGAAAGCTATGAGTGGCAGCAGGACATGGATGCCCATGGCAACAACAAAACGGTCATCCGCTCGAACATAACCCTGCGCGAGATCGAAGATGGCAGTGTCACCGCCTATCTTCCCGATCCCGACACGATCCGCTTTCGCGACGAAGGCGGCGCGTTGCGCCCGGTTGCCCCGTTCTTTGAGCTGTGGGCGCGGATGCATGATGCCGAAACGGGCGAGGAATATGAGACACCGGTGACGCTCGATCTGCTCGACGATCAGGGCCTGTCGCTGCAAAACGTGCGCTATTCGGTCACCGTCGGGAACACCAAGGCCGAGCGCCGGACTGGCGACGCGGCTTGCGGGTTTCGTGCACGGGTCGAGATTGCGGGTCAGGATTTCACCCCGAAACCCCTGCTGGCCTTCAGCCCGTATACGTCCGAACAACAGCCGATGGTCTATGAGCATAACCCGATCCCGCTAGGCTCAATCCGTGTGATGCATCCTGTGCAGGGTCATGATGAACCGGTCGAAGGGGAGTTCATCGACCGCAGTATCCTGCGCCTGCGCTTTATGCCTCCGAAAGGAGAGGTTTATGGCCCGCCTGATGCTGCATACGGTCCGGCGACGCTGGCCGTACCGGGCTATCAGAACGACCCGCCGAAATCGGAATATGGTCGCATCCACGAAATCGTGCCCGAACAGAACCGCATCCTGAACGCCGACACCCCTTGGTCGAAATGGATCATGATGTCCGGCACCTCGGACGACCCTGAGCCGCACGATAGTTACGACGGTGCCCGTGTGGGCAATGACCAATCCTGGGGAGTGGCCGATGACACCAGCGATGGCGTGATCGAGGCGACGCTGGCAGTACGTGGCGAACGCCTGACCGCGCGCGCCACGATCATGACCGGACCACCCGATTTTGCACCTGATGCGCGGCCGTTCTACAGCCTTGAGGATGATCTGGCCGATCGTGATCTGTCGCTAATCTCGGTAACTGAAGAAAACTACACCCAGGCCAAAGACGAGGTGGTCGATATCTTCCGCCGCGCCTTCGAGACCAACAGCCTGATCAACCTCGACGATATCCGCGCGCAAGGTTTGAAGGACAATGCCAAATTACAGGCGAAAACCGGGATTTCCCCGACGCCGGGCCTGCCGTCAACCGATGCGAAATCCATGACGGAGGAGGATGCAAGGCCGCCGGACAAGATCGACGAACTGATCCGCCCGCAACCGATCTCGGTCTTTTCGAACTCCGTGCCCAATGATCGGCTGCCCTATACAGTTGCGACGAAGTTCGTGCATGAGCAACTGATCGACGAGGCCAACCTGCTGGATTTCCTGCGCCGTCGCCCGGATTTCGTTAAAACGCTGCTGCGTCCACCATATGGTATCTTGACCGAGCTTGAAACCGACCCGAACCCTGATCAAAACCCGAACCCGGATTTTCGCGATCCTCGGATTATCCGCGACTCGATGCACGACGCGCGGATGCCGCCTTATATGCGCGATTCCAACTATTACCCGCTGTCGCTGTCGCGCAGGCAGTACCATCTGGTGATCTCGTTCATCGACTATCTGGTTGCACAGGAAACGGAGGCTCAGAATGTCTGATCAGCCCGGCCAAATCCGCGTTAAACCCCGCAACCTGACCGCCCGCGCGGCCTATAAGGTACCGGGCAACCCCGACAACACGCGACTGGACGGATCGGTGGGGAATTGCTTTCCCGGTCTGGAAATGGATGTGCGCAACCTGGACCGCCGCTTTTTCCCCGGTCTGGTGTTCAACGCCGCGCGGGTGCCGCTGAACCCCGTGCCCGAGGCGCCGAAGAATTCACAGGGCTTCCATCTGGTTTTTGTGGACTATTTCTATGATCCGATGCTGCCTGACAACAGCCCCGAGGAGTGGGTGCAGACGCTGTTGGAGGCCTACAGCGGTGACATCGGCGCAAAGCTCAGCCAAGGTCGCTGGTTCCTGTCATGGGTCGAGCAGAGCGGTAAGCGCATCACTTTCAAGGAGGAAGACGGCACACCCTATGACGGGCTGATGATTTGGCGGTTCATCCGCAGTCTGGAACATGGTGATGACAAACCGGTCAGCATTGCTCTGGAACGGCGCAATCATGATGGCATCGTGGATACCGAGCAGGTCGTCCTGCACGGATTCCGCCGCCAGTACCGGACCGAGGCGGGTGTCTTCAGCGAAGCCTATGATCCCGGAGAATTGACGCAAAGCCTGTGCAATCCGTGGTCCCATGACTTCCGCGACTGCGGCTGCCACTACTGGCCTTCGAACCACCCCGACGTAGTGATGGCTGAGGTGGCGCATGACGATCAGCTGCCCTCGGGTCAGTCAAAGAACCCGATCGAGGCCGAGACCTATCTGGATTGGCTGCGCTCGGACAAGTCTCCGTCCGGTAAAGTCGCGGCGCTGAATACGGTCGAACAAAACCGCCCCTACCAGATTGACCATTATCAGGTAAATCAGATGTGGAGCGAATTGCCTATCGTCGTTGAAGGCCGCGAAACGGGCGAGGTTTATGAAGTTGATCCCGAAATGCCAGGCGTGGAGCCCTATGACACGCCGCAGGCGATGATCGAGGACCTCAAGACGCGTCTGGCCGCGATGGAGATGACGCTGAGCCTGCAATATCTTTATGCCTTTTTCTCGCTGGCGGATCCCGAAACGGCGGATACCCAAAAATGGCCGACGCTGAAAGACGATCTGATATTTGCCCGGCGTTCGGTGCTGGAGGTCGCGATTGGCGAGATGACCCATATGCGCTGGGCGAACCAGTTGCTTTGGGAGCTTGAGCCCGAGGGGTATGAACCCATCTTGACCCCGTCCGAAACTCTGCCGGCGGGCAAGGGTAAGACGCAGCCGCGCGCACTGAGGCCACTGACGGCCGAAGCGCTTGCGGATTTCATCGAGATCGAGCGCCCCGGAGGCTTTATCGACCGCGCTTATGCGCAATGTGTGGCGACTTTGGAGCAGGAGGATTTGTTCCCGGAGCGCCGCCTTTATGCGCTGGCGGTACGGATCGACACTGACGGGGACGAGCACTTCCTGCGCTTCAGTCAAATGAAGGACGTTTTGGCCAAATACGATACGGGAGAAGGCACGCCTGCCTATTTGCGTCAGATTGAGGTTGGCACTGAAGAGGAGGCCAGGACGGCGCTGGAACTCTACGCTAAGGTCAAGGATGGGTTAGCCAACGCCTATACGCTTGAAGCGGATGGCAAATTTGAAGACTCCCAGGCCTACATCCAGCAGGTGCGCGATGATATGAAGCTGTTCCGCGTCGAGGGCGAAGCACTGGCCGCCAAGGGGATTGGCATCCCGTTCTGGACGGAGGGTAAGGCGTGATCCCACCCGCCGCGCAGGTGCATTTCTTTGACACAGGGCATGGAGATCACATGCTGGCCGTTGATGGATCGCGCGTGTTTGATGTGCCTGAGGGGACGGCGGACCAATTCGCAACGATGGACAAGAGAAGTCAGAGCGCTTTCCTCAGGTCCATGGGATTGGATGGAACATCTTTCATCGATGACACGCCGCCTCAGAGTATGCCCGTGAGGTCGCTGTCACTGGCAGTGGCGCAGAAATGCAATCTGGCTTGCACTTATTGCTATGCTGAAGGGGGAGAATTTGGCGGACCCGCGCGGAATATGGAATGGGAAGTCGCCAAGGCTTCGGTTGATCGGCTGGTGGCCGAAGCCGCACCCGGTGTGCGGATCAACCTTGCCTATTTGGGTGGAGAACCTCTGATCAACCGTGATCTGGTGCAACGCACTACGGAATATGCCGTCGATCAGGCGCAGGCCAACGGGTTGAGCGTCGGGTTCTCGATCACAACCAACGGGACCCTGCTACGCCCCGAGGATGCGGCGTTTTTCGAAGCGCATGGATTTGCTGTCACCATCAGTCTGGATGGCGTGGGCGAGGTCCATGACAAGCTGCGCCCAAATCGTGGCGGTCGGGGTAGTTTTGATACGATCCTGAAACGGGTCGAGCCTTTGCTGGCAGCTCAACACCGTATGCAGGTTGGTGCCCGGGTAACGGTTACGCCGCAGAATATGAACCTGCCAGAGACGCTGGATCGGTTTGTGGGAATGGGATTTCATTCGATTGGATTCTCGCCAATGCTCGCCTCGCCCAACGGTCAGCATGAACTGAACCGGAGTGATTTGGACGAGATACTATCGCAGATGATCCGTTGCGGCGAAGTTTTCGAGGCGGCGGTAATCGAAGGGCGGCGCTACCCATTCTCGAACATGGCAGTGGCGATGCAGGAGATCCACCGAGGCACCCATCGGCCCTATGCCTGCGGGGCAGGGGGCGGGTATTTCGGCGTGTCCGCTGATGGCGGCCTGTTCGCCTGCCATCGCTTTGTTGAAGACGAAGCCGGAGCCATGGGCGATGTCTATAATGGCCCTGATCTTCGGCGAGAAAATTGGTTGACGAACCGTCACGTGCACACCCAGTCCCCGTGCGGCACTTGCTGGGCGCGGTATCTGTGCGGCGGCGGCTGTCATCACGAGGTCATCCATCGCGGACGCCCCGCTTGCGACTACATTCGAGGTTGGCTGCACTATTGCCTTCAAGCCTATGTCCGCTTGTCCGAAGCACGTCCGGATTATTTTGGCGTGTCCGCTAAGGTGGCCTCTGCCTGAACGGATGGAGATTGAGACCGAAATCTGCGTGATCGGAGGCGGCCCGGCAGGTAGTTCTGCTGCGCTGAGGTTGGCTCAGCTAGGTCGGCGTGTCTGCCTGATCGAGCGGCAAACGTTCCCGCGCCAGCATGTCGGCGAGTCATTGCCGCCATCAATCTGGCCGATCCTGAAACTGTTGGGGGTCGACGAAACCGTTTCCCAAACCGGTTTTCTGCGTGCAAGCGGATCGCTTTTGCATTGGGCCGGAGCGTTCGAACGTCGCGGCGTCGACGGTGATCACCCCGGACTTTTGGTTGACCGGGGCCAGTTTGATGCGGTGCTGTTACGTGCAGCACAAGCGGCAGGGGCGCAGGTCGTCCAACCTGCGCGCGCATACCGCCCGGTGCGCCAGCATTCTGGTTGGGAGATTCCCGTTCGGACCGACACGGGCGCCTTTCGGATCCAGGCACAAATCCTGCTGGACGCAGCGGGACGGCAAGCCGGGCTGGGCCGCAGGTTTCTCCCTGCATCCCAACCTTTGTTGGCGCTTTATGCTTATTGGCACGTGCCGCCGGGCTTTGGCCCGCAAGCCCGGGTCGAGGCGGGACAAGGACATTGGTATTGGGGCGCGTTGTTACCGGGAGGAGTGGTCAACGCAATGGTTTTTGTCGATCCCGACGCCTGCATCGGGCTGCCACCCGCAGATCGACGCGATCTCTATCTGAATCTTCTGGCCCGTTCGACACTACTAGCGCCCTGTCTGGAACAGCGCCGTATCGGGCCTGTGCGGCGGGCGGATGCGACCAGCCAGGCCGAGACAACACCACCAACGCGCGACCTTCTGCGGGTCGGAGAGGCCAGCTTCGCGGTCGACGCGTTGTCGTCGCAGGGGGTGCAATTGGCGATGGGGCAGGCGGTGCAGGCCGCAGCTGTGGTGAACACGCTTCTGACAACCCCCGATCATAGTGATCTGGCCTTGTCTTTTTATGCGGATCGGCAATTCGAGCGTGTGCAGACCCATGCAGCGCTCGCAGCCGATTTCTATGCACGGCAGCATGCTGTCGATCCTTCGCACTTCTGGGCTGAGCGCGCAAAGCCGTTGGATTGGGTAAAGTCTCCAGCGTTCGATCCAAACACGGAGGCGTTGCGTGATGATCAGCCCCTCATCCTGTCACCTCAGGCCAAGCTCATCACTTCCGGCGTGCAAACCGCTTCGCATATCGAACCCGGCCTTGTCATAGGGCACCCGAATCTTCCAAGGCCAGTTGCAAATCTGGAGGGCGCAATGCTGGGACCGTTGCTAGAGCGGCTGGGCGCCCCGACAACCACTTTGAACATCATCAAGAGCTGGTCAGAGGTTTTGGCCACACACACGGCGTCGCGCATTCTGCGCTGGCTTTGGTATCATCGCATCGTGATCCCCGCCGCTGATCAGGCTTAATCGAGGTTTCCTCGGCGCGTTGAATCACCTAAAGTCCGCCGCAACGCCAATCGCCAAGAAACAAGAGGTCGCATGTCGCGTTTTGATGGGTATTTCCTGCGGCAATTGCTGGTGCTGTTTGGCTTTTTCACCCTTGTGCTTGTCGGGGTGTTCTGGATCACGCGTTCAGTCAGCCTTTTTGATCGGGTCATCAGCGGCGGCCAATCGGCGATGGTATTCCTGGAGTTCACGGCGTTGACCTTGCCGACGCTGATCCGGACGGTCATGCCCATGGCTGTGTTTGCGGCCGCTGTTTACGCAACCAACCGTTTGAGCCGCGAAAGCGAGATGACGGTGATGCTGGCAACAGGCTCCAGCCCGTGGCGACTTGCGCGAGCGGTCTTGGTGTTCGGGCTCAGTGCGGGACTGATGATGGCTGTCATCAGCGTCTTTCTGCGACCTGCATCGGTTGATCAACTGGAATTAAGACAGGATGAAGTTGCCGGAGATGTCACCGCACAGCTGTTGAATGAGGGCGAGTTCTTGCATCCAGCAGAAGGTGTAACCGTCTATATCGGCGATATCGATTTGGACGGAACGCTGCGCGAAGTCTTCGTCTCGGACCGTCGCGATGGGATTAACCCGGTCAGTTATTCCAGTGCTACGGCCTATCTGGTCAATCAGGCTTCGGGCATTCATCTGGTTATGCTGGATGGGATTGCGCTGCGGTATGATCAGGCTGGTAACACGCTGTCATCCACGTTGTTCGAAGACGCCTCTTACGACATTTCCGAACTGACCCAGAATTCGAGTATGGGCCATCGCAGCCTTGAAGCCATCCCGACGGTCGAGTTGATCTGGGATCGCGAAGCGGTCTCAGTGAAAGATGATCACAGCATCGGCCATCTGGTGGATGAGCTGCACCAGAGGTTCTCGTGGATTGCAATATGTATTGCGGTCGCATTGGTCGGATATTCGACCCTGATGCTGGGTAGTTTTTCGCGCTTTGGGCTTTGGCCTCAGATCCTGGGTGCCTTTACCATTCTGGTCCTGCTTGAGGGGGTTCGGGGATTCGTATCCCCGTTCGTCATCAATGATCCCAGACTTTGGGGCTTGCTGTATCTTCCCGCCGTTATGGGCGTGCTTGTGTCGGTTCTGTTTTTACTGGCCGCGGGGCGACCCTTGCTGCGAAAAAGGGTTCGAAACGGAGCACCAAAGCCGTCACCGGTCTGAAGTCAGCGGCGAAGTTCCTCCAGACACTGCAGGATGTTTTCAACTTCTTGACTGTCCGAACGGACCACCAAATACAGCGGTAGCATTAAGTCGCGCGCATCTTTCTCGCGCAACAGCTCGCCTGAGTTCAGATGCTGAGTGATGACATAGTCCGGGAAATACCCATACCCGCCACGCTGTAGGAGATAGCGTAAAGCCATCAAGCAATTACCCAGAAAGATAGTTTGCCCTGTCGCGAGACGCGCTGTGGAACGGACATGATCCCGGTAGGTCTCGCCCAGTTCTATGTTGACAAATACCCGTTCAGCGTCGGTGTTCGCATCCTTCCTGCTTTGAACCAAAGACAGCCGTTCGGGCGCAAGTTCGTGGAATACCACGCGCCGGTCCGCAGGTTTTTCATGGGTCAGCGCGGCGTCAAGTACGTGGGTCGCAACGGCGTCGACCATATCCAAATCATGGTCGTAATTCAGGGTTAACAGCAATTGTCCAAACCGTTGTTCAAAGCGAACAGCAAGGTCCACCAGTAACGGATCCCACACGCTCAACTGGGCACCCAGACGCAGTGCCAACCGATTTTGAATCTGTTCAGGCAGGTCGTTGGCTGCGAACGACCACAGCGACAGCATCTGTTCCGCATAGGGTTTGAATTGGCGGCCGTACTCGGTCAATACCGTTCCGCCTACCCCGCGCGAGAACAGTGGTTTGCCTGTTGCGTCTTCCAGGGCCCTGATCCGGGCGCTGACTGCGGTTTGGGTTACATTCAACTTACGGGCCGCTGAGTGAAACCCACCGGTTTCGGCTACGCACAAAAAAGTTTCCAGAGATTTGGTTTGCATACCGAAAGTATTTTTTGATCGTATTGATAAAATCAATTCATTTTTTTGCCTGCAACTGCCGCCTTAAGGTGATTGGATGAATGCAGCCAAAGGATTCGCACCATGCTGGACAAGAGCCACAAACCCACCTGGACCAGTTTTGAAGAGGCGACCAAGGCCGACTGGGATGCGGTCATGGAGTATGAAGAGAGCTACAACGCTGCTTTGCCGGATCGCATACTGGACGCCATTCGTTCACTGGATGAAGAATGGACGCCGTATCCGGTGAATCGCTATCAGCACAGCCTACAGGCCGCGACACGAGCGTATGAGGACGGCGCTGATGAAGAGTTGGTTGTGGCTGCCCTGATCCATGACACCGGCGATATCTTGTCGCCTTATAATCACGGGGAACTGTCCGCCGCTATGATGAAGCCTTATGTCAGTGAGAAGACACACTGGATTCTCAAGCACCACTGCGTGTTTCAGGGCTACTACTACAATCATCATCTAGGTGGTGATCGGAATGCCCGCGACAAATATCGCGACAGCCCGTATTGGGAGGACTGCCGCTATTTTTGTCATGAATATGATCAGAAGGCGTTCGACCCGGATTATCCGACCAAACCGCTGGAGTTCTTCGAACCCATGCTACGCCGCGTTCTGAACAAGGGCGAAGGGCACATGGAACTGAATGAGACCGCCGAGGCTTAACAGGCGGCCATCAGGCGATAGACGATCTGGGCGGCGGTAAAATCCCAGGCGGCATTGCCGTTCGGGGCCAGTTCGACGACGTCGAAACCCACACATTTTCGGCCCTTCAGGGCGTGTTCCACCAGGCGCAGGGCTTGATAATATCCCAGCCCGCCTGGGACGGGTGTTCCAGTGGCGGGCATGATTGCCGGGTCCAGCCCATCAACGTCAAAGCTGGCGTACACCAGTTCGGGAAAATCCTTGGGCAGATCAACCGAGTGGATGTTGCCGGTAACCAGTTCTTCGGCGTCTACATGAAACACGTGATTTTTCAGGCGGCTTTGGGCTTCTTCGGTCGAAAAGGCGCGAACGCCGAATTGCGCCAGACGGATACCTTCTTCGGCAAGAAGATGCATGACTGAGGCGTGAGAATGTTTCTCGCCCTGATAAGCGTTGCGCAGATCAGCATGGGCGTCGATTTGCACGATACCAATCGGTTGGTTTAGAGCGCGGGCAACACCCAACACTGCGCCGTAGCTAAGTGAATGCTCGCCACCTAGCGTCACCGGGATTTTGCCGGCGCGAACGGCCGCTTCCGTGCGTTGGGCTAGGCGTTCCATTATCTCTGGCAACGCTGCATCGCAGTCAACGGGTTCTTCGGTGAAGATCCCCTCGACGCAGGGCTCGGCGTGGCCAGTGATGCGTTCCAGTTCATTACTGGCTTCGATAATTGCGTCCGGGCCTTTGGCGGTGCCCGCGCCGTAAGATACAGTGCGTTCCAGCGGCACCGGGATCACACGGAACCGCGCGTCCTCGGTGCGCTCGGATGCGGACAGTTCACTGTCGAGGAAAATACTCATGAGAGGCGGCCTTTAAAGTCGTCATAGTCGAACTGTTTGATGATTTTCAGTTCGTCCGTTTCGCTGTTCCACAGCGCTATAGTCGGCAGCGGAACTCCGTTGAAGGTGTTGGTTTTGACCATCGAATAATGCGCCTGATCGAGGAAGGCAAAGCGCTGGCCGATTTCCAGTGGTTTGTCCCATGTGTAGTCACCGATCACGTCGCCCGCCAGACAGGACGGGCCGCCCAGGCGATAGGTATGGCCTGCCTCGGCCTCATCCATGAGGGCGGGGCGATAGGGGGCTTCGATGACGTCCGGCATATGGCAGGTGGCCGAGATATCGGTGATCGCAAGGGTCATCCCGTTGGTCGGCAAGTCGAGGATTTCGCCAACCAGAATGCCCGCATCCAGGGCCACCGCCTCACCGGGTTCCAGATAGACGTCGATACCGTGTATCTCACGGATGGATTTGATGAAGGCGACCAGCCCGTCGCGGTCATAGTCATCACGGGTGATATGATGCCCGCCGCCGAAGTTCAGCCATTTGAGTTGGCCAAGGTACGGTTTGAGCTTTGGCTCAACCGCGTCCCATGTCCGGTGCAACGGCGCGAACCCCTGTTCGCAGAGCGTGTGCATGTGCAGCCCGTCCACGCCACTCATAGTCTCGGCGGTCAATTGGCTGACCGGCGTGCCCAGACGCGAGCAGGGCGCGCAAGGGTCGTATTTGGGGATTTCGCCTTCGGAATGTTCTGGATTGATGCGCAAACCGACCTGTACGCCGGCGGCTTGGGCTTTTGCCAGAAAGCGGTCCTTTTGCGCGGGTGAGTTGAAGATGATGTGGTCAGACAATGACAGGATTTCGTCGATGTCGCTTTCTTTGTATCCGGCGCAGAAAGTGGCGACCTCGCCGCCATATTCATCGCGGCCCAGCCGGGCCTCGTAGATGCCGCTAGCGCAGGTGCCGCCAAGGTATTGGCGTACAAGCGGGGCCAGCGAGAACATCGAAAACGCCTTGAGGGCTCCGAGAATGTGAGCGCCGGAGCGGGTGCCGATATCGGCAAGGATGTTCAGATTTCGTTCGACAGCTTTTTCATCGACCACGAAGCAGGGGGTAGGTATGCGGTTTAGATCAAACCTGCGGAAAGCTCCTGCATCTCCGGCTTGTGTAGTCATCATGTCGGACAAGAGGTTATCTCCGGACAGTGCGGAAGGCAGTGCCTGACCGCGGGTGGGTGCGAAGCGCCCGCCCATGGGGACGGTCGGGCGCTGCCCGGCGTTGCCGCCGGGCGAGGATTTAGAAGTTAACCGGGCCGTCGAGTTCGTGGACCTGCCATGGCAAACCATGTTCGTTCAGCATGTCCATGAAGTTGTCAGGGTCGAGTTGCTCCATGTTCCACACGCCCGGTTCGCGCCAATTGCCTTTCAGCACCTGCGCCGCACCGATCATGGCGGGGACGCCGGTGGTGTAGCTGACGGCTTGGCTGCCGACCTCACGGTAGCATTCCTCGTGATCGCAGATGTTGTAGATATAATAGGTCTTTTCGCCCGAGCCGTCCTTGGCCTGACCTGTGGCGATGTCACCGATGCAGGCTTTGCCCTTGGTCTCCGCGCCCAGATCGCCGGGATCGGGCAGCAGGGTTTTCAGGAACTGAATCGGGATGATTTCCTTGCCGTCATGCATCACCGGGTCAATGCGAGTCATACCGACGTTTTCCAGCACCTTGGCGTGGGTGATGTAGGCGTCGCCGAAGGTCATCCAGAAGCGGGCGCGCTCAATCTCGGGGAAATGGGTGCTGAGCGACTCCAGTTCCTCGTGATACATCAGGTACATGTTCTTGGGGCCGATGGCGGGGAAGTCGAACTCGACCTTGTGGGTCATCGCCGGGCTGTGCTGCCATGCGCCGTTTTCCCAATGGCGCACCTCGGCCAGCACTTCGCGCAGGTTGATTTCCGGGTTGAAGTTGGTGGCGAATTCTTGATCGTTGCTGCCGCCATTCGCGTCCAGCACATCGATCTGACGGATCGTATCCAACTTGTGCTTCTTCAGCCATTTGGCGAAGACGGATGTAACACCCGGATCGAAGCCCGAGCCGAGGATGGCAGTCAAACCAGCCTCTTTGAACCGCTCTTGATAGGCCCATTGCCAGTGGTATTCGAACTTGGCCTCGTCCTCGGGCTCATAGTTCGCGGTGTCGAGATAGTGGATGCCGGCCTCAAGACACGCGTCCATCAGAACCAGATCCTGATACGGCAGGGCCAGGTTTACGAGGATTTCTGCACCCGTTTCTTTGATCAGTTTGACTGTATCTTCAACCTTGTAGGCGTCCAACTCGGCAGTCGCGATGTCCACACCGACGCGGTCCTTAACGGCCGCTGCGATGGCGTCGCATTTCGATTTCGTGCGGCTGGCCAGCGTGATCTCGGTAAAGATGTCCGAATTCATCGCCATTTTGTGCACGGCTGCGTGGGACACGCCGCCCGCGCCGACAACCAGTGTTTTGCCCATGGGATAGTCTCCTCTCAAGGGGTTATTCGTAATAGGTGTAGCCGTTGATCGAGTCGCGATAGGCGCTCATCAGGGTTTTTCGGTCCTTGGCTTGCAGAGTACCGGTCGAAATCGCCTCGTCCACCATTTTGCGGAACGCGGCGACACAGTCTTGCGGGTCGAATTCCACATAAGACAAGACTTGAGAAATTGTGTCGCCCTCTTGTTCATGCAGCAAGTCGAAGCCACCGTCGGTGCGCAGGTCGATGGTGACAACATTGGTGTCGCCGAACAGATTGTGTAGGTCGCCAAGTGTTTCCTGATAGGCGCCAACGAAGAAGACGCCCATGAAATACTCGCCTTCTTCGGGCAGCGAATGCACCGGCAGGCTGGGGGACACGCCGTCGGTCAAAATGAACCGGTCAATCTTACCGTCGCTGTCGCAGGTAATGTCGGACAGGACCGCGCGGCGGTCTGGTGTTTCATTCAAGCTTTGCAGCGGCACGATTGGGTGCAATTGGTCGATGGCCCAGACATCGGGGAGGGATTGGAACAGCGAGAAGTTGCAATGGTAGATGTC
Organism: Ruegeria sp. C5; assembly: GCF_056537605.1. Classification (NCBI taxonomy): domain Bacteria; kingdom Pseudomonadati; phylum Pseudomonadota; class Alphaproteobacteria; order Rhodobacterales; family Roseobacteraceae; genus Ruegeria; species Ruegeria sp. C5. The sequence goes on from NZ_JBQFRX010000003.1 coordinate 19,579, forward strand.
TGCGACCTTCTCAAGCTGGTCATCCACTTCCGTGTCCAGATCATCACTTGCCGCCAAGGCCTTGAGACGGGCCATAAGGGACAGGTAGATGCGCTCGGCCCGGGCCATCTGGCGCAGGTCGACATACCCGCGTCTGAAAAGCGCGCGCAATTCATTGCGATAGAAGGTTGCGTCGTTCCAGCATTCCTGCAGCCGATCCTTGCTGAGATAGCCGTGTACTGCGGCGAGGTCCGAAACCATGTGGTGGTCATCGGGCTCGGCCATTGGTCCGTCCGGGGCGTCGTAGAGTGTGCTTTCCAACACGTTGAAGACCAGCATGGACGACGTCGCAACCACCGCACGACCGCTTTCGGTGATCAATGTGGGGTGGTCGATTTCAGCCTCGTCCATGGCGTAAGCCACGGTTTCGACTACGTTGGCGCAATATTCCTCGACCGTGTAGTTGATCGAGTTTTCCGCGGCCTTTTTTTCGCCCGTGTAATCCACCCCCATGCCGCCGCCGAGATCCAAGTAGCTGAGTGGTACACCTTCACGCGAGAGTTCGGTGTAATACCGGCATGCCTCGCCAACAGCGCGGCGCACATCGTTAACGTCTTGCACCTGTGAACCCAGATGCGAATGTTGCAGCTTGAGGCAGTGCAGCAATCCCGCCGCTTTCAGCTTGTCCACGGTGGCAACAAGCTGGTCGGTGTTCATTCCAAAGGCGGAACGGTCGCCCGAACTTTCTTCCCATTTGCCGCTGATCTGATTGGTCAATTTGACCCGAACGCCTATTAGGGGCTCGATCCCCAGTTGGTTATAGACCTCGATGACGGTATTGGCCTCTTTTGGGCTTTCCAGCACGATGACGGTGTTGAACCCGATCTTGCGAGACAGGATCGCCAATTGGATGAATTCAGCATCCTTGACGCCATTGCAGACGATCAGCGCTTCGGGGGCCAGGCGATGGGCCAGGGCCAGCACCAGTTCAGGTTTTGATCCTGCTTCAAGGCCATAATTGTATTTCTTGCCGAACTCGACGATCCGGTCGACCACCTGCGCCTGTTGGTTCACCTTGATCGGAAAAACACCGCGATAGTGGCCCTTATAGTTTACGCGCGCGATTGCCTCGGCAAAGCTCTCGTTCAGGTGCGCGATTTCATGCTCTAGATAAGACGCAACACGCAAGACCATCGGGGCTTTGATCCCCCGGTCGTCCAGATCGCTGAGGATACCCGGCAGGCTGATTGGCTCGGCTTCGGGGGCCATCGGATTGCGCAGAGCTATCTCGCCCCATTCTGTCACCTCAATGAGGCCATGGCCCCATTTCTCAACCCCGTAGATGGAATGCGGTGCGTCGGGCGTCTGTTTCAATCAGATCAGTCCTTAACTTGGGTGTGCTGGTTTAGCGCCTGCCAATACGGCAGCGGTTTGATTCGTCCAAGTGTAAACTGTGAGAGGGTTCGCTGCCGAATTCTAGCCGTATGTACGGATCGGGATCAGGTGGTTGTCCCACTGGCAATCCGACCGCGCGTTGATTTCGGCGCCGGTGGTCGTCAGAGTGCCAAATGCACCGGTTCCGGTGGTAAACGCCAACCCAGCCTTGCCGGCGCCTAAACCGCAAACATCTTCGAACACTAAAGCTTCGATGAATGCTCCGCTATTTACGTCGAAACGGTGCAATGCATCGCCTCGCGGACAGGTGATCGCAACCGATTGGCCATCGGTGGAAAAGGCAATGCTGCCAGCATACCATTGCAACTCTCTTTGCTGCGTTTCGGGCGCTGACAAAAGGCGAGGCTTTTCGCCCCTTCGGTGAAGCCCCAGAAGGGCAGGGTACTTGGTCTGGCTGCCTTGCCATTGCATTGCAAAACCCACTAGACCATCGTCACGCACCGCAAGATGGCGGATCGAGTTTTTGTGCAGCGCGCGGGGTAGCTCTACTTGCTCCAATATCGAACCCGAAATGTCGAGATAGCTCAGGTTGGGCTGCATCGTTGGCAGATTTAGCTTGGTCCGACCGCTGTCGGGGTGTGTCTCGATGCCGCCATTGGCGATGACCAGTATGTCGCCACCGGGCAGCAAGCGCATGTCGTGGGGGCCTATCCCACCTGACGAGAACTCTCCCAGCCGTGCGAAGCTGATCGCGTCCCAGACGCCAACCACACCTTCTGCGGCCTCATAGTCGTTTTCGGTTGTGAAAAACTGTGTTCCATCAGCCGAGAATGCACCATGCCCGTAGAAGTGGCGGCCATTGGGTGCCTCCAGCCGCTTTAGGACAGAACCATCTGTACAATCAATTACAATTGCAAAGGTCCCGGGGCGGCGGGCAAAGGCGACCGCTTGGGCTTTGAACGGATGGGCCGCGGCCGCGTGCCCGCGCGCGGGTAGCGGTATAGCGAACAAAACTGCGCCCGAGTTATCCAGGCCGGACAGGCGGTAGCTACCATCTGGGAATAAGGCAGCGGCCAGATAGCGGGGCGCGCCGACGGACGCCCAGCCCGGCACCGAAGCAAGACTGGCGGCACCAAGGCCTGCAAGAAATTCGCGGCGGTTCGTCAATGGTCAATCCCCATCCAGTGAGTTGAATCCGGCGCTGATGCCGAGCGTCGGGCCAAGCTCGGTCGCGGCGATCTCGCGAATGTCGTTGATCGATTGCTGCAGCGCTTCGATGCGGACGCGACCTTGCGGTGTCGCAACACCGGCGAGGGCGGGGTCGTCCAGTGATTGAGCCCGGTCGATGGCCCGCGCGAAACCGGCATCCAGATCTGCAGCAATCTCAGGGTGGTCAAAGGACAGACGGGCGGCCAAGTCACGCAGGGCGATCAGAGACAGCGTGACATGATGCAACGACCGCTTGGACCGCCGCGCTTCAGCACGGTTCGGGCGCGGACGTTCGAATGTTCCTAAAGGGCGTCCAATGCGTGTGTCGGCTGTGAACTCTAACCCCGTTGTAAGCGCCTTGAACAGCTCCTGCATCGCCTCATCGCCCGTGCGATAGGGGCTGTTGTCCCCCGGCTGCGTCAGCCGTGGTGCGTAGCTTTGCCAGTCCGCGTTGATCGCGACGGCATTTCGGTTGATATCAGTGGTGATGGCGCGGATAAGCGCGCAACGATAGTCGGCGCTTCCTTGTTCTGTCATCGCTGGATCAAAGAGCATTCGTTCCAATGCAAAAAAGCCGCGCCCGGCGATTGAGGTTTCGGCAAAGGCATCAGGGTCGTCGACGGCAGTGTCTTCACTGGCGATGTGTCGGGACAGGGTTTTGGGCGTGAATCCTTTGGTATCTGGCCAGAAAGCCAGTGCAAAAGCGCGATCGTCAGCCTCGGACGGCCCAAAACGTAAATGGCTGGCCGAAATCCAGCTATCGAATGCCGTGGCGTAGTCAGCGCGCAGGTCGTCTGACTCCGATTCGCAATCTGTTTGGGCTGTGGTCGACAAAGCACCGGTTGCGTCAGCCAGCTCTGCAAAGCGCGGTAGAATATGCGTTTCGGTCACATCCATCAAAATCGGAGCACGATCCTGAGCAAAGGCGCCCAAGGGCACCAGCAGGGCGGCGGCGAAAGTAAGGCTACGCATGGGTCAGAGGCTCCCAAGAAAGCGGATCAGGGCGTCGCGGTCGGCTTTTGGCATTGAAACAACCGTGTCGCGGGCGGCCTGCGCCTCGCCACCATGCCAAAGGATGGCTTCAAGCAGGGATCGCGCGCGACCATCGTGCAGGAATTGGGTGTGGCCCGAGACGCGCTGGGTCAGGCCGATGCCCCACAAAGGCGGCGTGCGCCATTCGCGGCCCGTTGCGCGGGCCTCGGGGCGGTTATCGGCCAGACCCTCGCCCATATCGTGCAACAGCAGGTCGGTATAGGGCCAGATAAGCTGGAAGCTCTGTTCGGGCCTATCGGGCATCCTGTGGGTGACATATGCAGGCGTGTGGCAGGATGCGCAGCCCGAGGCAAGAAACACTTCTTTCCCGCGCAGCACTTCAGGGTCATCGGTGTCTCGGCGCGCCGGAACACCGAGATTGCGGCTGTAGAAGGCGACGAGGTCCATGCCAATCGCGTCAATCTCGAATCCCCGCGCATCGTTGTCTCCGTGCGGTGCATCGATGCAGTTGGCCTGTAATTCGGTGCAATCGCCGTACGGCGCGGGGTAAAGCGGACTTGATATGCCGATATCACCTGCGAAGGCCGCCGCCGATTGCTCCATCACCGTGGGCATCCCGGCCTTGTGACCAAAGCGGCCCATCATTGGTTCGCCAAATTCCGTCGACCATACGATGTTCGGACGGCCCGAGATGCCATCGCCGTCTTCGTCATCAGGATCGGCTTTGGCCAGCAAGTCCTCAACCGGAATTGATTCCAGCAACCCCAGTCCGATCATCTGCGGCGCAACTCGAGGGCTAAGCATCGCGTCCGGGTGCAGCGGGCCATAGCCCAAATCGGCGGCCTTATAGCTGGGGCGGCGGAGCGAGGCCGTTTCGCCGTCGGACAGCGCGACGGGGACTTCCTCATACGTGATGTCCAGCCGATATTCTGCGGGATGGCCTGCCAGAGCGAAATCCTGCAGTTGAGTGCCATAACTCGGATCAGGCAGGGTGGCGATATAGTCTTCGATCTCGGCAGGCGCGCCCTCTGGCTTGCCGGGAACCGAAACTCTCAGGAACATCGAGACGGCATTGTCATCCGGGCCGTTAGGCGTATGACCGCGACCGTCCTTGATGTGACAGCGCTGACACGAGCGGGCGTTGTATAGCGGACCCAAACCGTCCGAAGCCAGAGTGGACGACGGAGACGAGACCCAGATCTTTTTGAAAAACCCGTTGCCGACTTTGAAGTCCAGCTCCTGTTCGAAGCTTAAATTGGCGGAGGGCTGAGAAAACGCGTCCGCATCAGTGCGCGCCCGCACGGTCGCAGCACCAGCGGACAGTTCTTCGAACCGTTGCGGCACACTGAAGTCGTCCGGCGTTGCTGTGACAGCGTCGATCCGGGCGCGTTCTTCGGCTGATCTTGGAAGGAAATTTAGATGAGGGTCCCGCAGCTCGGTGGCTTGGGAAGAGGTGGCCGTGAGTGCGGCCACCGATGCAAGGGCAAGCTTACTCGCCTTCGTCCATCTTGGATGCGTTAAGTTGCGCATAATTGGCTTCGCCAATCCTTTCATAAAGGTCGAGCTGCGTTTCGAGGAAGTCGATATGTCCTTCTTCGTCGCCGATTAATTCTTCGAACAGGCCCATGGACACATAGTCGCCGGCCTCGCGGCAGTATTCCCGCGCTTCGACATAAAGCGCCCGCGCGTCTTGTTCAGCGGCTAGATCGCATTCCAGTGTTTCTTTCGGGGTCTGCCCGATGCGGAGTGGGTCAAGTTTCTGCAGGTTGGGGTGGCCCTCCAGAAAGATGATCCGCTCGATCAGCTTGTCTGCATGGCCCATTTCCTCGATGGATTCCTCACGGCTTTTCTTGGCCATATGGCCAAGCCCCCAATCCTCTTGCAGGCGGTAATGTAGCCAGTACTGGCTGACCGCCGTCAGTTCATGCCGCAGTGATTTGTTGAGGTATTCTATGACCTTGGGATCGCCCTTCATGTGCTTTCTCCTGTGATACTTCGGATCGCAATGACCGAAGCTGCATGGGGACTTTAAGATTATCGTCTGCGCGCATTGTGTCTAGGAAAAGCGGCATACATCCGCCGCAATCCGCTGACTTGCCAAGGGCATGATAGATCTTGCCGGGAGTGATGATGGTCTGTGGGTCTGCCGCGCGCATCCAATCGATCGCCGCTCGGATGTCGTGGTCAGAGATGTTGGTGCATTGGCAAACGATCATGGCGACTCAGTCGGGGTATGCTATTTCCTAGTGAAATAGTAGGTTATTGTGGGCGCGTCCAGTGCCAAGACGCCACACTCGATGTTGAGAAAGGCCGAGAGCACTAAAAATGCGCCCGGCCATGATACCTATTGGAATACCGCGTCAGGGTTATCCAGGCTGTCCGAGCCTTCAAAATCGATCTGGTCAAGCTCCAGCACGGTCACGATGCGTTCGATGGTCTTGGTCTGATCGACCAGTCCATTGACGCCACCCATAATCAGCGCTTCGCCACCTTCATTGCCGCGTTCCAGCATCTGGTCATACGCAAAACCCGCTTCGGCGGTTGATTTGATACGGCCTAGCGCCAGCATGGTGTTGGCCAGCTTGGCTTTCATCTCTGTATCAAGCGTCGGATCGGCTGCGGTCACCAGATCCGATAGGGATGCACCCGAAACAGGCGTGCCATCGATGCGGGTATAGCTGCCCAAATACACATTCTGGATGCCCAGGCCGTCATAGTAATGGCTGTTATGGGTGTTGTCCGAGAAGCAGTCCTGCTCTTCCTCGGGGTCGTTCAACATCAGGCCGAGGCGCATACGCTCACCCGCCTGCTCGCCGTAGGACAGCGAACCCATGCCGGTTAGGATCGCACTAACGCCAGCAGTTTCATTTGCGGCAAGAGCGGCACGTGCGTCACCATCTTCGGCCCACTGGGCAGTCATCCATTCCAGATCACTGATCAGCAGATCGGTTGCCGCTTTCAGATACTGGGTGCGGCGATCGCAGTTGCCACCTGTACAGCCGTCACCAACTAGATAATCGGTATAAGGACGACTTCCTGCGCCCGTGCCGTGGCCGTTCAGGTCCTGACCCCACAGCAGGAATTCGATGGCGTGATAGCCGGTGGCGACGTTCGCCTCGATCCCGTCAGCCTCGTGCAGCGTATCCGACAGCAGGGCAGGGGTGATTTCGCTAGCGTCGATGGTCTCGCCAGACAGATCAAAGCTGGGGTTGGCGATGACGTTCAGCGCCGCAAACTCGTTCTCATCGCTGGGGCCTCCGTAGGAGGAATCCACATAATCTATCATGCCCTCGTCCAGAGGCCATGCGTTCACCTTGCCTTCCCAATCGTCGACGATGGCGTTGCCAAAGCGATAAACCTCGGTCTGCTGATACGGCACGCGCGCGGCGATCCATGCGGCACGGGCTGTGTTCAGAGTGGCATCGGACGGGTCAGCAATGAGGGCGTTGACGGCAGCTTGCAGTTTCTTTGCTGCAATCAGACTGTCGTCATATTTGGCTTCGGCGATATTGGAATATGTGGTCAGAACATCGGCTTTGGACGGGGCCTCGGCGACAGCTGTACTTGCGATACACAAGGTCAGGGCACTGGCCGCGTTGAACAATCTGGTCATTTGGAACACTTTTCTTTCTTAGCGGGATTCGGACCCCGGCAGACGCAGCGGGGCTGGATGCGGCAATTTCTTAGTGAAATAGTCAATAATGTCAACCTGAGTTTTATTGTCAGGTATTATTCCCATTTCTGACTAACCATATCTGGGGAGCCCGATGCACCCGGCGAACATTGCGCTGAGGCGCAATTGTATTAAAATGCCCTACGGTTTGTTTGGTTAATGGTGAACAGAATGAAACGCGCGGCCGTTGTTCTTGCGCTAATACCAGCCGCGCTGATGGCGCAGGCAGAGACCGCCATCGAAGCGCATACTCATGGCGCGGGTCATATGGCAATTTCATTTGTTGAAACCGGATTTAGCCTGACGCTTGAAGTGCCAGGCGTAGATATTGTTGGGTTCGAGCACACTGCCGAGAACGAAGATGAGAGGGCGGATGTTGCCGTCGCAATCTCGGACCTTTCTAAACCGCTTGAGATCTTTGAGGTGCCGCCTGAAGCGGGGTGTGTGACTGCAACGGCCAATGTCGCGCTTGTTGGTGATGTCTTCGTTCAGGATGAGGGGCAAGTCAGCGATAATGCCGCGCATCACACCGAATTTCAGGCCGATTATCTGGTGCAGTGTCAGGAGCCGTCGTTAGTGACTTCAATCCAGTTCACCTATTTCGAACGGTTTGCGCGCGCCGAGCGCTTGTTTGTTGAGCTGACATCATCCTCGGCCACACAGAACCTTACGGTGGAACGCCAAACGCCACATTTGAAGGTGCCAAACTGAACCGGCGTGTGCCCGCAGTAGCAAAGCTTGACGGTCAACCAGACTGATCCCGGACCAATGCGGCCTGCAACGCGCGGTAGGAGTCCTTTGGCCTTCTTTCCAGCGTCTCGAAATCTACATCGACCAGCCCGAACCGTTTTTCATATCCCAGCGCCCACTCGTAATTGTCGAGAAGGGACCAGATGAAATATCCCTTGATCGGAACGCCGTGGTCCAGGGCATTACACACTTCGGCAAGATGCTGGTTCAAGTAGTCAATTCTGTCAGCGTCGTTTTGACGTTCTGCGCTCGCCATGCCATTTTCGGTCACGTAGATAGGCAGGTCCCCAGTATACTCTTGCGCGGTCCGGATCAGGAAACGGGACAGGGCTGCCGGATCAATTTCCCACCCCATTTGCGTTTTTGGCAAGGGGCCAGGGACGTCGGTGAAGGAAGGCCAAGACGTATCTGCGCGCGTTATCAACTTGCGCGTATAGTAATTGAGCCCACACCAATCGACAGGTGCAGCTATCGTGTCGAAATCATCCTGCCACTTGTCCGGCAGATGCGGCTCCAATCCTTCCAGAACATTCTGAGGGTAGGATTTCTTAAATGCGCCGCCCAGGAAAAAGCGGTTGTAAATCCCGTCGTAAAGCGCCGCCGCAGTCTGTGCCTCATCGCTGTCGTCAGCAGGTTCCGCCCATTCAACGTTGAACACTGCGCCAAGGTTCGACATGCCCAATCCACGCATGGCTTCGATTGCGCGACCATGGGCCAGCAGCACGTGGTGCATCGCGCGCGCGGTCGCCCGGATGTCGCGCAAGCCGGGGGCATGTTGGCCTTCGAAATGGCTCAGCCAGCTTACGCACCAAGGCTCGTTGACAGGTGCGACGCTGAACATCCGATCGCCTATGCGGCCCATGATGATCTCGGTGAAGTCTGCAAACCAATTCGCGATATCCCCGTTTCGCCAACCGCCCAGATCGGCGAGTGGTGACGGGAGTTCCCAGTGATACAGCGTTGCGCAGGGTTTGATGCCGCGTTCAAGCAGCGCATCGGTCAGGCGATCATAGAAATCCAAGCCTTGCTGATTGATCGGTCCGCGCCCTTCGGGCAGCACGCGCGCCCAACTGGTTGAAAACCGGTAACAGTCGAAGCCGGCGCCCCGGATCAGATCCAGATCCTGTTCGAACCGGTTATAGTGATCGCAGGCCAAATCTCCGTTTTCCGCATTGGCGACGTTACCTGGAGTTGCGGCGAAACTGTCCCAATGGGTCTTGCCTGCGCCCCCATTGGCGTGTCCCTCGATCTGATAGGCCGACGTCGCCACGCCAAACTGAAAATATGGCGGGAAATCTGCGCGTTTGTACTTCATCTCACATCCTTTGTGGGGCTGGCCCCGTCGAGCTGCCGACGACAAGTTCAGCCTCCAGCAAGCGCGTTTTGGGTGGGTCATCCGGAGCGTTGATCCGCTCGATCAGCATTTCGGCAGCCACCTCGCCCGCGTGTCTGACCGACGAGCGCGTTGCGGTGAAAATTGGAACATCCATACCATTGCGCATGTAGGACAACTCGTCATCATGAGCGATCACCGAGATATCGCGCCCCATTTTCAGGCCGCTTTCTTCCAGTGCGCGCCGGACTCCAACCGCAGAGATAATCGAAGAGGCCAAAATTGCTGTTGGCGGGTCGTCGAGCTTCAGCATGTCGCAGGCTGTCTGATGCCCATAAATCTCGGTCATCTCAGCGCTGCGCAGCAGGTTTGGATCAGGCGAGATCCCGGTTTCTTTGAGCGCCGTCAGATAGCCGTTCCTCCGCCGACGCGCGAAATCCATTTCCTCGAGCCCGTTGATCAAGGCGATGCGCCGATGGCCCAGATCGATCAAAAACCGAGTAGCGCGTTCGAATGAACGCTGGTTGTTCACATCGATCCAATCATAGGGCTCTTTGGCGTAGGTCGACCGGCCATGAACAATGAAGGGCACGCCGAGGCGCGATAATACCGAGATGCGCGGCTCTCGTACCTTGGGGCCTTGCAGGACCACGCCGTCTACGACGCCCCGATTGAACAGGCTGCGATAGGATTCTTCAATTGATGTGTCCGGCGCGTGCGTGAACATCATGTCATAATTGTTCGCCGCATAGGTTTTGGCTGCGCCTGCCACAAAATCTCCGAAAATCGGATTGACCATTTCGTGCCGGGACGAGGTGGGAATCACATGGCCGATGACCATAGACCGCCCTGTCGCCAGCCCCTTTGCGCGGCTGTTGGGGCGGTAACCATGCTTGTTCGCAGCAGCCTGAACCCGGATGCGCGTCCCTTCGCTGACCTCCGGGTAACCGTTCAGCGCGCGGCTGACGGTTGTTTGTGAAAGGCCGAGGATCTCAGAGAGTTGCTTTAGGTTCATTTTACTCAAAGCGCCTTCAAATTGATGCCCATTTGTTTTGTTGTGAAAACCTGGCTCAGTCAACATGTTTCGAGAGAATGCCTAAGAATAGCAATTTTTTAGGTGTCAGTAGGCGAGATATTGACAGGGTCTGAATGTTAGCGGATAAAGTATCGCATCCAAAGCGCTTTGAAAACGAATCTCGTTTGCGCCGAAAATATTGGGAGGAGAACTCATGAGACACGCACTTTATTCGGGTGCGGCGGCGATCGCTCTGCTGGCCGGGTCGGTACAAGCACAAGATTTGGTCTTCGCGCCGGGCGAGGGGCCGTTCAACTGGGACAGCTATAATGCCTGGGCCGAAAGCGCCCCGGATCTGAGCGGTCAGACGGTCACGATTTTTGGTCCGTGGCTGACCCCGGAAGACGGTTACTTCAACAACATGATTGCCTATTTCGAAGAGGCGACTGGCGCAGATGTGATCTATACCGGTTCCGACAGTTTCGAGCAGCAGATCGTTATCGATGCCGAGGCAGGATCAGCCCCCAATATCGCGGTCTTCCCGCAGCCAGGACTGGCGGCGATCATGGCATCCAAAGGGCAGCTGACGCCGCTGGGTGAAGATATGGCGGCCTGGGTTGGTGGCAATTATGCGGCTGGCGATTCCTGGGTTGATCTTGGCACTTACAAAGACGCTGACGGCAATGACCAGATGTATGGCTTCTTCTACAATGTGAACGTCAAGTCTCTGGTCTGGTATAACCCGGAAAACTTCGAGGATGCCGGATACGAAGTGCCGACGAGCATGGAAGAACTGAAGGCCCTGACCGAGCAGATCGTCGCCGATGGCGAAACCCCGTGGTGCATTGGCCTGGGATCGGGTGCCGCCACCGGTTGGCCGGCGACCGACTGGGTTGAAGACATGATGCTGCGGACTCAGCCGCCCGAGGTTTACGACCAGTGGGTGACAAACGAGATCCCGTTTGACGATCCGCGCGTTATCGCCGCAATCGAAGAGTTTGGCTGGTTCGCGCGTGATGACGCCAAGGTCTCGGGTGGGTCAGATGCTGTCGCCTCGACTGACTTCCGCGACAGCCCCAAAGGCATGTTCTCATCGCCGCCGCAGTGCTACATGCACCGTCAGGCATCCTTCGTTCCGGCTTTCTTCCCCGAAGATGTCGAGTTCGGCCTGGATGCAGATTTCTTTTACATGCCGTCTTTCGCAGACAAGGACTTGGGTAACCCGGTTCTGGGTGGCGGTACTCTGATGGCGGTAAGCAATCCATCGGATGCGACCAGCGCGTTCATGGAGTTCCTCAAGCAGCCGATTGCACATGAAGTCATGATGGCACAAACCGGATTCCTGACCCCGCATAAGGGCGTGAACACCGAAGCCTATAAGGATGATACTCTGCGCGGTCTGGGTGACATTCTACTGGGCGCGACCACCTTCCGCTTCGACGGCTCGGACCTAATGCCGGGCGCCGTGGGTGCGGGTACGTTCTGGACCGGCATGGTTGACTATACTGGCGGGAAATCCGCCGAAGAAGTCACCGGCGAAATCCAGTCATCTTGGGACGCAATCAAGTAATCCGCTGAACCTTCGGGCAACCTTTCAATCAGGTTGCCCGAAACCCTAGCAAGGGAGAGGACGCCATGAATCCGGCAATTCAGGGCCTGCTAACAATCGTAATCGGTGTGTCGGGATGCGTGGGCTATTTCTACCTGTCCAACCAATTTCTGGATAAAGTCCTGTTCCCTGCGCGTGGACCGAACGCGGGTCGCAATATCAACCGCGCGAATATGATCCGGCCCTGGCTGTTTCTGCTTCCCGCGATCCTCGCCCTTGGGGTCTATCTTGCCTATCCGGTGTTTGAGACGCTGCGCCTGTCGCTGACTGACCGGGTCGCCGGTGGTGGATATGAATGGGCGGGTTTTGACAACTATACCCAGATGGTAGCCGAGCCGAAATTCTGGGAGGCGATGCGCAACAACATGCTTTGGCTGATTGTTGTACCTGCCATGTCCACCGCATTTGGCCTGCTCGTGGCGCAGCTAACGGATCGCATCCGCTGGGGTAACGTCGCCAAGTCGCTGATCTTCATGCCGATGGCGATTTCTTTCGTTGGCGCCTCGGTAATCTGGAAATTGGTCTATGATGCGCGTCCGGCCGATCAGGATCAGATCGGCGTCCTGAACGCGATCTACATCTTCTTTGGTGGAACCGAAACACACACCTGGCTGACCCTGCCTTTCTGGAACAATTTCTTCCTGATGATCGTGCTGGTCTGGATACAAACCGGCTTTGCCATGGTCATTCTGTCCGCCGCGCTGCGCGGCATCCCGGAAGAAACCATCGAGGCCGCCATTCTGGACGGGGCCAATCCGTTCCAGATTTTCTTCAAGATCAAAGTGCCGCAGATCAAAACCACGATCATGGTGGTCTGGACCACCATCACCATCGTGGTCCTCAAGGTCTTTGACATCGTATTTGCGATGACCAACGGCCAGTGGGAGACGCAGGTTCTGGCCAATTACATGTACGACAAGATGTTCCGCGCCAATGACTGGGGCGTGGGATCGGCATCGGCCATGGTGATCATGTTGCTGGTGACGCCGATCCTGATCTGGAACGTGCGAAATGCGCGCAAAGAAATGCAGTAGGAGGACGGGGTTATGAGCGATATTGCAGGAACCCGCCCAGCCCTAAGATGGGTCGTTCACGCCTCGGTCGTGCTGCTTGTGGTGCTTTGGGTTTTCCCAACACTCGGTTTGTTGATCTCGTCATTCAGAACAGCGGACCAGATTTCCAGCAGCGGCTGGTGGCGGGCGCTCTTCCCGTCGGAACAAAACCTGACTCTGCGCGCGGCGGCACCTGAAACGCAAGTTTTGCAGGATGGTCTCTATGTGATCGAAGGCAATATCTTCGATGGTGATCGGGCCTCGGACATTTCGCGATGGGGTGTGAATTCCCGTGCGATTGATGCCTTTGCTCCGGGCGAAACGGCTGAGCTTCGTCGTGGCGGGACGATCACGGTTCAGGCCAACGGTGACTATCGGATGGAAAACGCAGAAGAGTTTTCGGGCAAGCGCGGCCCTCGCGTGTTTGTGACGACTACTCTGCCGCCTGAATTCACCTTGGAAAACTATGCCCATGTTCTGTTCAACGAAAGCAGTTCCGACAGTATGGGCAAGGCGTTCTTCAATACCCTGACGGTGACGATCCCGGCGACGATTATCCCGATTCTTGTCGCAGCATTTGCGGCTTACGCGCTGGCATGGATGGATTTCCCGGGGCGTGCCCTGCTGATCGCTGCGGTGGTTGGCCTATTGGTGGTGCCATTGCAGCTGGCGCTGATCCCGTTGCTGAAACTGCATCTCAATATCGGGATCGGCAAAGGATACCTGGGGGTCTGGATGGCCCATACCGGGTTCGGGATGCCATTGGCGATCTACCTATTGCGTAACTACATGGCCGGGCTGCCTCGTGACCTGATTGAGAACGCCCGGGTAGATGGCGCAACCGAGTTTCAGATTTTTACCAAGTTGATCCTGCCGCTTAGCTTTCCGGCACTGGCATCCTTTGCGATCTTCCAGTTCCTTTGGACATGGAACGACCTTCTGGTTGCCAAAGTCTTCCTGATCGATGCCAGCGGTCAGACAACGGTAATGACCAACCGTATCGTCGAGCTGCTGGGTACGCGGGGCGGTAACTGGGAAATCTTGGCCACGGCGGCGTTTGTCTCAATCGCGGTGCCGTTGGCAGTCTTCTTTGCAATGCAGAAATATCTGGTTCGCGGCTTGCTGGCCGGTTCCGTAAAATAAGGGCGTGTGATGAACGTGCAGACCAACGCGACAGCATTCGAAAAAACCAAGTCGGCGTCAGATTGGTGGCGGGGCGGGGTGATCTATCAGATCTATCCGCGCAGCTTTCAGGACAGCAACGGTGACGGGATCGGAGACTTAAAGGGTATCACCCAGCGGCTAGGCTACATCGCCTCGCTGGGGGTTGATGCAATCTGGATTTCGCCGTTCTTCAAATCTCCGATGAAGGATTTCGGCTATGACGTCAGCGACTACCGCGATGTCGATCCGATGTTCGGTTCTATGGCGGACTTCAAAGAGTTGCTAGATGAGGCCCATGCACACGGGCTGAAGGTGATGATCGATCTTGTGCTATCCCACACCTCAGATCAGAACCCGTGGTTTGGTGAAAGCCGCACCAGCCGAGATAATCCGAAATCCGATTGGTATGTCTGGGCCGATCCCAAGCCTGACGGGACACCTCCGAATAACTGGTTATCGATTTTTGGCGGTTCGGCTTGGCAGTGGGATGCGCGGCGTTTGCAGTATTATCTGCACAACTTCCTGACTTCGCAGCCAGATTTGAACTTCCATTGCAAGGATGTCCAGGATGCCCTGTTGGATGTGGCGCGCTTCTGGCTGGAAATGGGGGTCGACGGCTTCCGTCTGGACACCATCAATTTCTATTTCCACGACGCCCAGCTACGTGACAATCCTGGTCTGCCGATGGATCAAAGGAACTCTTCAATTGCGCCGATGGTGAACCCGTATAACCATCAGGATCACCTCTATTCCAAAAGTCAGCCCGAGAATATCGCCTTCTTAGAACGTCTGCGCGCCCTGACCGATGAATACGAGGGCCGCGCATGTCTGGGTGAGGTCGGCGACGCGCAGCGCGGGCTTGAGATTATGGGCGAATACACCAGCGGCGATAAACGGATGCACATGTGTTATGCTTTCGAGTTCCTCGAAAAGCGGGCTTTGACGGCAGCTTACGCAAAGCAGGTTTTTGACCAGCTTGAGGACAAGGCGGGTGATGCATGGCCATGCTGGGCCTTCTCAAACCACGACGTGCAACGCCATGCTTCGCGTTGGGGGTTGGACGATGCAGCTGTCCGGCAGCACGCCGTTCTCATGATGTGCCTGCGTGGCTCAGCCTGTCTTTATCAGGGTGAGGAACTGGGCCTGCCCGAGGCAGATGTTGCGTTCGAAGATTTGCAAGACCCCTATGGCATTGAATTCTGGCCTGAATTCAAAGGTCGCGATGGCTGCCGTACTCCGATGGTCTGGGCCGCACAGGACGAACAATCCGGGTTCAGCACGAGCCGTCCCTGGTTGCCAGTCAGCGCTGCGCAGGCCGAGCGGGCGGTGGATCGGTTGGAAAAAGATCCAGCGTCGATGCTGCACCACTACCGCCATGCGATTGCATTGCGTCATGCGCACTCAGCGCTGATGTCCGGCGCGCAGACAGGGATGTCACAAATCGGTTCGGTATTGACCTTCACCCGAGAGGATGAAGCCGAGCAGGTCTTCTGCGCCTTCAATCTGGGTGACTGTTCGGTTGGCGTGACCCTGCCAGAAGGTGACTGGCAAGTGATCGGGGAGGAGTTGGGCGGCGTTCGCGGGGAAAGCAACGTGACGCTGGATGCCGCTCAATTCTGTCTATTGGCTCGGGAAAAGAGGTAAACCATGTCGGAACTCAAGCTTACGGATGTGGCCAAATCCTATGGTCCTGTCGATGTTCTGAAACATATCGATCTCGAGATCGAGCAAGGCGAACTGATTGTCTTTGTCGGTCCGTCAGGTTGCGGAAAATCCACTTTGCTGAGGATGATCGCGGGCCTTGAAAAGATCACTGGCGGTACGCTTGAGATCGAAGGGCAGGTGGTGAACGATGTGCCACCTGCGCAACGCGGCATCGCGATGGTGTTCCAGTCCTATGCGCTTTACCCGCATATGACGGTGCGCGAAAACATGGCCTTCGCGCTCAAGATCGCGAAGATGCCGAGCGCTGAGGTTGATGCCGCCGTGGAGCGCGCGGCCCAGATTCTACAGCTTGAACCCCTGCTGGATCGCCTGCCCAAGGCATTGTCTGGTGGACAACGCCAGCGCGTTGCCATCGGTCGTGCCATCGTGCGCGACCCCAAAGTATATTTGTTCGACGAGCCGCTTTCGAACCTCGACGCTGCCCTGCGCGTGGCGACGCGGATCGAGATTGCACGCCTGAAAGAGGCGATGCCCGACAGCACGATGATTTACGTCACCCACGATCAGGTCGAGGCGATGACACTCGCCAGCCGTATTGTGGTTTTGGCCAATAAGGGAATTGCGCAGGTCGGCACGCCGCTGGAACTCTATGAGACGCCAGATAACGAGTTTGTCGCGCAGTTCATCGGCTCTCCAGCAATGAACCTGCTGCCCGGGACTATTACCGCGACAGGAGAGACAACAACCGTCACGCTGGATGATGGCGGCGTGGCAATCTCATCGATCCCGACGGATGCCGCTGACGAAGGCAAAAAGGTCAATATCGGTGTCCGGCCTGAGGACTTAAACATCACTGATGGAACACCAATTTATTCCGGCTTGGTGGATTTCACCGAAGCTTTGGGTGAGGTCACGCTGCTTTACTTTGCAGTCCCGGATGGACGGGAAGCCATGATTGCAAAACTACCTGGTGTTCAGCGCAATCTGCGAGGAAAAACCGTCTCGGTCACGGCGGCACCCGAAAAGGTGCATCTGTTCCACAACGGCCAGTCGATGAGGCGCTAGTCGAGCTTCGCAAGGAAGGTAGAAACTTTTTCCAGCCCTTCGCGAATGATCGACGGAGTATTGGCGTAACCGATCCGAACACAGCCTTCGAGACCCAAGACAGAGCCCGGCGCGAACATTACGCCGGTTTCCCGCAGCAGTTTCACACAGAACTCGCGCGAGGGCATGTCGACATCGTAATGCAAAAGTGCAGTTGTTCCTGCTTTGGGTTTGACCCAGCTGATTTTGGGCTCGCTTTCGACCCATTCTTCCAGCATGGCGAGGTTGCCGCGCGTAATGGCGTGGCTGCGCGCCAGAACCTTGTCGTGGTTTTCCAGCGCAAGCGCCGCGAAATGGTCGTCGATCATGCCGACCGAGATCGTGTCATAGTCCCGATGGATCGAAACCGCTTCGATCAGTTCTGGGTTGGCCGCAATCCAACCCAGTCGCAGCCCTGCCAGCGAAAACGCCTTGGACATGCCCGCGGTTGAAATGCCTTTCTCATAAAGATCTGCAACCGCATCCGTCATGCCCGAACCTTCTTGCCCGGTACCGCGATAGACTTCATCACACAGCAACCATGCTTCAGCGGAGCGTGCGATTTCGACGATCTCAAGCAGGAACGCGCGATCCATCACCGCACCGGTTGGGTTGTTGGGGTTGTTGATGGCAATCAGTTTGGTGCCCGGAGTTACGGCGGCGCGCAGCTCCTCAAGATCGGGCAAATAAGCGTTCTCGGCCCGTAAATGGATCTGCGTCACCTCCGCGCCGATGCTGGCCGGGATGGAATAGTGTTGCTGATAGGTGGGCACGACGGCCACCACCTTGTCGCCGCGCTCGACCAGCGTTTTGTGGACCAGCATGTTGGCACCGATGGTGCCATGGGTGACGATGACATTCTCACGCTTTTGCTGGTCATATAGGCTACAAATCGCATCGCGCAGCCGGTCCGAGCCCCGGATCGCGCCATAGGTCATTTTCATCCCCAACAATTCAGACAGATCATCCGAGTTTTTGCCGGAAAGCTTCAAAAGCTCGGCGATACTCAGGCTCTCGACGCAAGTCTCTGCAAGGTTATAGGCGCAGCGGGTTTCCCATTCATCCATCCAGATTTCGACGCCAAAGGGTTCGATCTTCATCGCGCTATCCTGTTCGACTAAGCCATCGCGCATCGTTCCCATGGCGAAGCGGCAAGGTCAACCTCGGCAGATGACCGTCATCGAACTTGCACAAGAGGCGCGTATCGTTACCGGTAGATCGCCACAGGATCACCCAACGCATCTTCATCTGGGTGAACGCCAAGGCCGGGTGTTTCGGGTAGATGCAGGTGGCCATCCACGTTTCTCGGCCCACGCCCACCGGCGATATCGACGGTGATCATGTCCTGACAGGCCCATACAGCATGGCAATTCGCATCCGGAATTGTCGCCGCCAGATGCAGCGCTTCGGTATCCGCCAGCACAGAACCACCGGTTGCCATTACAAACATGTCGATCCCATGCGCCAGCGCGACGTCGCGCATTCGGACCGCTTTGGTCAGCCCGCCGACCCGGTTGAGCTTGATGCCAAGTATTTCGGCAATGCCATCGCGGGCTATGCGCGTCGCGTCCTGAAGGGTCACAAGGCTTTCATCAACGGAAACAGGCGAAGCATGTTTGCCTGAGATCGCGGCAATGTCATCCAGTGTTTCGCAAGGCTGTTCGATCATTACATTGAGGTCTTCGACCGCACTCATCACGCGTAATGCTTGCTGCCGCGACCAGCCGCGATTGACGTCATAGAGGATGATGTCTTCGGGATTGCGCAGGCTTTCCATGTCACGGATTCGGGCGATATCACGGGCCACATCGCCGCCGATTTTGACGGAATGGGCGATATAGCCGCGCTGCCGGTATCGTTCGATGACGGCGCGGGTTTCTTCGATTGTCTTGGCTCCTACGGAGGATGCGATTGGGCGCGGCGTACGCGACCCTCCCCCCATCAAATCAGCAATCGGAAGACCAGCAACCTGACCGGCTATGTCCCAGCACGCCATGTCAATCGGGCTTTTGGCGTAGAGATGTCCGGGTAGGGCCTGATCCATCGCGCGTTCAACATCCAGAACTCGCCGCGGGTCGAGGCCAAGAACAAACGGTGCCATCGTCTCGATCCCGGCCCGTATGCCGGGGCCGTGGGCGGGTACATAGGTATGCCCCCAGGGCGTGCCTTCGCCCCAACCAACAAGCCCTTTGTCGGTTTCAATCTTGACCAGCGTCGCATCCAGCTTCTCAAACTTCAATCGCCCGCCTGACAGCCAGTATGAATGCTCCAATGGCAGGTCGATTTGAAAGACAGAAATCCCGGTAATTTTCATTTTGGTTTCACCTCGACGCAGTATGTCATGCGGCATCCATCCGAGGCAGATCATCCATTCCATCGCCCCGCCACAAGACAAAGGTCAGGATTGAATGATCGCTTGTCGTCATGGCGTGGCTTTGCCAACTTTCATGCTGGCGGGTCTGGCCCGGCCCGACAAGCTGTGCATTCCCTTCAACCTTAAAACAGGCTTTTCCAGCGAGCGTCAGGTATAGCTCTTCAGCCTGATGGCTGTGCCAGTCATACTGCAGACCTGCGCCCCAATAGGCGACATAACCGCGTAGTTGGGTCGAATGGAAATGCCCGCTGGGTCCGAACAATTCGTAATACCCGTATCGGGACAAGAAATCCGCACCGACCTCGGATTCGGAATAGGTCAGTTTCCAGTGCGCCTGCTCAGCAGTTGCTGCAATGGCCGTAACCAATGCCTGTGTTTCGGGCGTACCGCTCAGACCAAATTTGCTGACAAGCCGGGTTGCCGGAATTTGTGCGGGTTGTAAGTCCGTTCTGAATAAATCTGTTGGCCAACCCCCAAAACCCGCCAAATCCGGGTGGTTCTGATGCAATCGCCTGGCAGCCAATAAAACATCATCCAACGTCATGGGATCACCACGATGTTTCCGGTGTGTTTCTTCGCGATGAAGGCGGTTTGTGCCTCATGCAATTGGCTTAGAGGGTAGGTTGCGGCCAGGGCCGGTTTTACTTCGCCCGCTTCGATATAACGTACAAGATTTTGCGTTACTTCGGGGTCGATGACGGTCGAGCCTGTAAAGGTCAGATCGCGCAAGTAGAACGTCCGCAAATCGAACTCGACCATAGGGCCCGCGATGGCGCCCGAGCAGGTATAGCGTCCGCCGCGTTCAAGAATGCTGATAAGCTGCGGCCAGTATGACCCGCCCACCACGTCGGCAACGACCGTGATCTTTTCGTCTCCCAACGATTTGCGCAAATCATCGGGGGCGCGGGACAGGATGACATCTGGACCCAAGAGGGCCACGTCGTCGTGCTTAACCTCCGACGCCATCGCGATGACCCGCGCATTTCGGCGCTTGGCCAGTTGAACCAGAGCGCCACCGACGCCGCCAGATGCACCCGGAACAAGAACAGTGTCAGCCGCGGTGACCTTGGCGCGGGTCAGCATGCCTTCGGCGGTTGAGTAGGAACAGGAGAAGGTTGCCAGCTCAGCATCCGAAAGTGTTGATTGGATGGCTATCGCATTGACCGCCGGGATCGTTGTGTATTCGGCAAAGCCGCCATCTCGCTCTGATCCGAAGTAGCCGGTTTTGTCCTTGTTCATCGGATCGGTCGGATCGCGCAACCAGCAATCGGTTATCACACGCTCGCCCAAGCGGTTTGGATCCACGTCGTCCCCGACTCCAACGATCTGCCCACAGACATCCGCCCC
Source organism: Ruegeria sp. C5 (assembly GCF_056537605.1). Taxonomy (NCBI): domain Bacteria; kingdom Pseudomonadati; phylum Pseudomonadota; class Alphaproteobacteria; order Rhodobacterales; family Roseobacteraceae; genus Ruegeria; species Ruegeria sp. C5. The sequence goes on from NZ_JBQFRX010000003.1 coordinate 40,220, forward strand.
TTGAATGCGCGGAAAGGCCAGTGGCGCTCCGCCCCAGGTTGGGTCATCAGTGCCGACCTCTTCAAACGCGCCACCGGTTGTCGCATCGCTGACTGTTTTAGAATACCAGCCGGACCTAGTGTTTACGTCGGTATTATTCAGGCCACAGGCACCGACCTTGATCAGAACTTCGCCCGGTTTGGGAGTGGGACAGGGCCAGTTTTCGTGCCAGACCATCTGATCAAGATCACCGTGCCCCATGGTGACCATCGCCTTCATTGTCTCGGATTGGGCCATGCGGCAAACTCCGTCGATGCATTTACGGTGACCTCAATCAAGCGCGGGAGTGAGCTGAAAGACATCGGTCCGGCCCCCTGAGTCGATTTGGTCTCGACACCGTATGCAAACAAAAATACCATCGTCAATCATGAATGGGACAGATGTATCAAATTTAGTTTTGGAACGGCTGGCGGAAGAACTGTCTCAGTTGACACCCGAGGCACGCAAGGCTGCGACCTATGTGCTTGAGAACCCGCGCGACGTGGGCGTATCGACTGTACGCGAAATTGCTGAAGCCGCCAATGTGAAACCCAATACCATTGTCCGAATGGCGCGGCAGGTGGGGTTCGAAGGCTACGAAGATTTCCGGGTTCCCTTCCGCGAGGCGATCCGGCGCGGGCAGGCCGATTTCCCGGAGCGCGCGCGTTGGCTGCAGGATATTCGTAAGTCCGGCAATATGGGCGGGCTTTATGCGGATATGGTTCAGGACGCTCTGCGCAACGTCGAGGAGACGTTTGCCAATATCTCGTCCGAACAGCTGAAAGCCGCCGCTGAAGATATCTGGAATTCGCGTAACGTGTTCGTACTGGGCGTTGGCGTGAACAATTCGAATGCGCGAAACTTTGTTTATCTGGCCTCGACGGGCATGGTGCAGTTTCATGCTATCCCGCGCGCCGGATCAAATCCGATTGACGATCTGGCATGGGCGGACAAACGCGATGTACTAATTGCGATGACCTGCAAACCTTATCGGAATGAAGTGGTCGAGGCGGTGCAAGTTGCCCGAGAGCAGGGCATGACGGTCGTCGGTCTTTCTGATAGCCCAGCCAGCCCTGTTCTGCGTAATGCACAACACGGGTTCGTCATCTCGGCGGATACGCCGCAATTCTTCCCGTCATCAGTAAGTACTATAGCATTGCTCGAAACGCTTTTGTCCTTCGTCATTGCAGTGGCCAGCGACGAGATCGTCGAAAGAGTGGCGACCTTTCACAAGCGTCGCCATCAGCTAGGCCTATATCACGCGGAAGAGCCCTGATTGGATCAGGCCAATCCGCATTGGCCTTTCAGCCACGCACTAGGTGACCACCATCCACATCCAGCACAGCGCCCGTGAGATAGCCATTTGTCATTGCCATTATCACGGCTTGGGCGATGTCCTCGGCCTCACCAATACGTCCGACGGGCAGGCTGTTACCAACCTGAGCGAACATGGCCTCGCGAGCCTCATTGGACATTGCCCCGTAAGCCTCGGTCGCAACCATTCCAGGGCTGATGCAGTTCACGCGCGCACGGCCTGATAACTCTAGTGCCAACCCCTTGGACAGGGCTTCGACCGCCGCGTTCACGGCCCCAAGACCCGTTGCACCGGCAGAGGGTCGGCGGCTGAGGACGCCAGAAAAGAAGGTGATGGAGCCGCCTTCAGTCAAGACAGGCAAGACTTCACGCGCCGCCACATAGGGCCCGATAAATTTAGCCTCGAACATCGCGCGCAGGTCAGTGGTTGGCAATTCGGCGAAGGCCCCACGCGCTGCGCTTGAGGCAGAGATGACCAGATGATCTACTTTTTCAAGGCCGCTGGCCCAGGACTTCATGCCAGTTTCGTTGGTGGTATCGACCGGTGCGATCTGAACTCCGCCTCCGATGTCTGCCGCTGCTGCCTCCAGCTTGGCGAGACTCCGGCTGGCGATGGTAACTTTCGCACCGAGCGCCACCGCCAGCTTTGCGGTGGCCTTACCCATGCCGCTGCTGCCGCCAATGACAACAACGTGTTTGCCGATGAGGGCCGTTTCGAAAACCGAGTTCATTGCTTTGGTTCCTTGCATGTCGTGTCTGTTAAATGAGTCAATCGATGCTGAGCACCAACTTGCCGGTGGTTTCGCCCGCCTCTAGGCGGCGATGCGCTTCCGTAGCCTTGGCGATTGGGTATGTGGTGATCTGAGGACGCAGAATGCCAGTTTCCAACAGCTTGAATACCTTGGTCATGTCCGCGCCGAATGCAGTTGGTCGGTTGGAAAAATACGTGTAAATATCGCTGACCCGAACTGAGACAGATTTCTGGAAGTGTTTCGCCAGATCCTCGGCAAAACCGCCAGCTGGCGGCCCGGCAAGGAATCCGAAGAGCACAGCCGTTCCAAGGGGAGCCAGCGCATCAAGGTCTGATTTCAAGGAGTCACCGGAAACCGGATTCAACGTCAGATCAACACCGCGCCCACTTGTGATCTCTGACACCAGCGTGGCCACGTCCTGAGTACGATAGTCGATGACAAAATCTGCTCCTTGCGCCTGGGCGTATCCGACCTTTTCAGTGCTGACCGAAGCGATCACAGTCATGCCCAGATGCTTGGCGATGTGGAGGGCCATCGTGCCCACTCCGCCTGCAGCCGCATGCACCAGTACGGATCTTCCGCCCGCCGCACCGCCCAGATTGACCAGCATGTGATAGGCCGTCATTGCGTTGACAGGGATTGCTGCTGCGGTTTCAAAGGCGATGGTATCGGCAATTTTGGTTACATAAGGTGCACTTATTACAGAATGCGTACCATAGCCGCCCGCACCAATCGGCCCCATCCATGCGACGCGATCACCCACTGCGAAACCAACGGCATCTTTGCCCGTCGCTTCGACGATTCCGGCACCTTCAACGCCGGGTACATGGGGCAGGTCTGGCATCATGCCCTCTGGCATTTCGCCACGGCGAATAATCGTATCGATAAAATTCACCGCCCCGGCATGATTACGGATCAGGATTTCTCTGGCACCGGGCTGTGCGACAGCTTGGCCAACACTTCGCAGAACTTCGGGCCCGCCAGTTTGGGTGATTTCTATCGCATACGGCATCATGCATCTCCTATTGTTTCGCAGAAGATAGCGGCGGCGCCATTTCGTGATAATAGTTGAATCTAGAAAGTATTATCTCATAAATAGAATTATGATCTACAACGACCTTGGCCTGTTTACTGTTGTCGCCCACCACCTCAGCTTTTCCAAAGCTGCAGATCGTCTTGGTATTCCGCTTAGCAGGATTAGCCGCAGGATTGCCAAGTTAGAGGATCATCTGGGCGCTAAGCTATTCGAGCGCACGACAAGGCAGGTGCGCCTGACCGAAGAGGGGCGCCGTCTTCTGGATCGTTGCCAGGATCCGATTGAAGCGCTTCAGCGTGTTGCGGGTTTTACCGATGACACGCGGCACCACACGATCCGCATTACGGCCCCACCCTTGGCAGCTCGTACAACGATAGGGCCAAAGCTGGTGGATTTCGCGGAACAAAATCCTCAGGTCCAGCTTGAACTGACGACGACTAACATCATGCTGGATTTTTTCGCGGACAATATCGACCTCGCCTTTCGGGTCGGTCCGCTTGCGGACTCCGGTCTTGTTGCCAAGCGGTTATGGTCAGTTCCATATTGTTTTTGCGCAGGGCAGGGCTTCATTCGAGAGCACGGGCTTTCGGGTCCTTTAACGCGACCGAAGTTCCAGACTCTTCCTGCGCTGATGGCGGGTCAACCTTGGGTACTGGAAACGGGAGAGACGGTGAATCCAGCCCACATAGCCCATAATATTGGCGACCTTGATGTCATAGCACAGGCAGCTCGTCGTAATCTTGGGATAGCGATGTTGCCGAAGGATATGGTGGAGGGCGATCTGCGACGACTGGAAGTTGAGAATACTGTCCCGCTGACACGAGACATGTACGCGGTTTATCCCAGCCGTCGTCTGTTGCCCGAGCGTGTCAGGAAACTGATCGATTTCATGGCACTGGGATAAATCCTACCAATCAATTTGCACCCCATCCCGAAAGAAACCACCTGTTGGACCGTTCACGGGCAGTGTTGCAGCCCACACGACGCCCTTAGCCCCTTCGGGAACCGGGCGACCACCCCCGCCCATGTCAGTGGCGACCCAGCCGGGGCACACTGCGTTGACAAGGATGCCTTCGGGTTTCAAATCAGCTGCAGTCTTGATGGTCAGCGCATTGAGCGCTGTTTTCGAGATGCCATATCCAGGAGTGCTGGATGACATGCCTGTCAGCGCTCCTGAGCCGGAAGACACGTTTACAATCCGGGCATCATGACCATTTTGAAGTAAAGGAACGGCCGAAATGGTTGTTGCCCAGGCTCCGAAGAAGTTGGTCTCGAAAGCACGGCGCACGCGCACCAGGTCGGCGCTGAGCGCGTGCTGATCCGTGTCGTAGTCAACGCCTGCATTGTTTACCAGTATGTCGAGATATCCGTATTCGGAGTTGATCTTATCAAAGGCAGCGTTGACCGAGCTCTGATCGGACACGTCCAGTTGCAAGGCCTTAGCTCCATGCCCAATCTCTTCGGCCGTGGCTTGTCCCTTTTGCGGGTCGCGCGATGCTACCAAAACAAATAATCCATGATCGCGGGCCAGTTGTAGGGCGACTTCTTTGCCGATGCCTCGATTGGCTCCGGTCACAAGTGCGATACGTTGTTCGGTCATGAGGTTTCCTTTGAATTTTCGTCAGTTAACCGAAAGCAAAACCTAATAGTGAGATTGCCAACATCGCTCTGGCAAGGCAACCGGCGCGCAACGATGCGGCGTTAACTGATGTCAGTTGGCCCCGGCCCCGCGTTCACCGGCGAGGGCGACGAGACCACGGTCGCCGGTTTCCCAAAGAGCGGTCATTGTCATCGCTGTTACAACCCAGCGGTCACCTGTTTTTTCCAGCACATAGTCATAACGGCCGCCCAATACCCATAGGCCATCGTCAAGCCGGTGGGTAGCGGTGAAATCAGCCTGCGCCGTCGCGGCGGTTTCTGAAACTGAGGTGATTGCGTGGTTGGTCACCATGTGATGCGTGCTGTCGAACCCGGGCAGGAAGGCGGCCCAGCCCGCAACAAGTTCGTCAGCGGGTTGGGTTGCCGGGTCTCCACCCCAAAGGCTGGTGTAGTCAATGGTGACGTGATCGGCGAAGGCATCCCTTACACGGGTCCAATCATGCCGGTCTGCGCCTGCAGCGATATCCGTTAGGGTGCGGGTGATGTCGGTTTGATCGGCCAATGCAGGGCCTCCAATCATTGTTATGGCGGTGAGCATGGCGATGAGGGATCGTTTCATATCCGGGTCCTTTGTCAGAGTTGGACAAACCAACGTACGTTGCTGCGCCTGCTTCATTCATTAGCCAAGCGTTCAGGCACGGGCGCTAAGGTGTATTGCGACCAAAAAAACGTATTCGCCGCATCCTGATCGGCACTGAGATTGGTGGCCTCGACGATCTTGCCGTTCTCGATCCGGTAAACCAGAGCCCAGATGGTATCGACATTCGGCTTACCTTCGGCGTTGGACCAGCCTCGGTGAATATCTACAACATGGGTTTCATCCGCGCCAAAGTAGATCGGGTCAGCCTGAAACCCAGCTGCGCCCAACTGGGCGAAGAAGGCCAAAACTTCATCCCGACCGTTTTTGGTGCCGCTCAGCGGATGGCGGCCGGGAATGTGCCATTGTACGTCCTCGTCCATGACAGCGGCGATTCCATCAAGGTCGTTCGAGCCGTAAGCCGCAAAAAAATTCTGAACCACTTTCATATTGTCTTCGGGGGTATCGGCCATTGCGTTGCCTCCCATAACGGTCGCGACCGCGAGTGCTAGTTGAAGTTTTCGGGTCATTAGGGTCTCCAAGGGAATGAGGCGTCGGATAGCGAGGCCCAACGCCTGATCAGCAGGATCAATTATCCAATCCGGCGCGGAAGTGGTCGGCAACGGCGTCGGCCGCCCGGGTCACGTCCTCGGGGTTGTCGTAGAAATCGAACTGCGTGACATCCTCGAGCCACTGCGCAGTCGCGTCACCGGCAAATCCGGCAAGGAAGGTCTGCACGCCCTGCGGGATCGCTGCGCTTTCAGAGTGAACAATGGTCAGCGGTTTATCCAGACGCTGTGGGTTGTCGGCGGGATGGTAGGTCAGCCAGCCTTCCCAGCCTGCATTGTTCCATTTGTCATCATATTCCGGGATCGCCCCACGGTCCGCCTCATAGTAGTAGCCACCGATCGGCATCAGCACGCCTTCGGCACCTTCTGGACCCGCGGCAGGAATGATCTGGCCCCCGGCGGCTTCGGCAGCCCGAGAGACTTGAAGCAAGCCGGCAACACCTTCTGCGCCGCCGTAGACGGCCTCAACAATTTCGGCGTTCTGCAGCCAGGGAGCAACCAAACCAAGTCGCTGAACCAGCGGGTTGCCCGAGACGGCATCGACCATATAACCCGCTGAGGCGCAGATACCCAGCCCATTGATGTGCTCGGAGTCCACTTCTGGCAGGGTCGCTATGAATTCGATCGCTGCCTTGATGTCCGAGGTCTTGGCTTCGGGGCTTTCGACAAAGCGCGCTTGGTTCGGCAGATCGCCGGATTTGCCCCAGCCCCGGAAATCGAAGGTGAAGGCGGCAAATCCGCGTTCGGCCATTTCCCGGGCATAGTTCGCCGGCATCTGTTCTTGTACTGAGGTCCAGGCCCCTGTGACCACGACCGTTGGCAATGGTGCATCGCCGCGTTCTTCGGGTAGGTACAGTGTGCCGGATAGGGTGGCACCTTCATTCTCAAAGGTGACAATGCGGGTTTCGACCTGTGCGACGGCAGCTGTCGAGGCCATTAAAGCCGCAGCGGTATTCAGAGCGAGGGTTTTCATCGCGATATCTCCCAAAGTCTGTCTGGATGGGCGCAAGCCCGATGACGAAAGAGATACGTTGCCGGAGGTTCACTTGATTGCACCGGACTGCTGTGTTTTTGAATGATCCTGCATCAAGCCATGTTGGCCGCGCGATAAGCCTTGGGGGTTTGTCCCACCACCTGTTTAAAGCTGCGCGTGAAATGAGCCTGATCGGAAAAGCCACATTCCAAAGCGATATCACCCAGAGGACGCTGCTGGTCCTGCATCATCTTCATCGCCTGTTCAATTCGGTAGGCCATGACATATTGCATCGGGGTCGTGCCCAACGTCTCTTTGAACATGCGTGCGAAGTGCGAAGGGCTCATTCCCGCCTCGGTCGCGAGCTGCTCAACGGTTATGGTCTGATCCAGCCGGTTCTGTACAAAGGCCAAAACGCGCTGGTAATGCCGGGATGTGAAGCGGGATGACAGCTGAACATCTTCGATCCGGCGTTTTCCATATTTCTGGAGCAGTTTCACTAGGAATACGCGGCTCATGGCTTCGAACATCACGACCGAAGACATGTCGGTCGATTCCAATGCGTCACGCAGTATAACGCCAGCCGTGCACAGATCAGGGTCCGAGAACTGCGGCAAATCCCGAAATTGCTGCGGGTCAAGCAGCATGCCCAGCTCGGACTGAGCAAAGCGTTCAACCTTAGCCGGGTCCAGTGTGATAACGATGACATCAGACGTCGCGTACCACCGCCAACCCGATCGCATACCAGCCGGAGTGACGATGATTTCATCCTTGTGAAACATGAAATCCCGCAACTCACCATCCCTCCAGTTCTGAACTCTGTGCGGAATGGTCTGGAGATTGAGAAGCACGTGATGCTCTTTGAAAACATCCTCGGGCATCTGATCCGGCTCAGCCCGGAAATACCGAACGGACATCAACCCTGCAGCCGAAGGCCGCTCGATCGCATCGCTGTTTAGTAAAGGTTCCGAGGGGTAAATGTCCGCATATCTCGAAGGCAATCGTCGGCTCCCATAGTGTACCTGGGCAATTCTCGCTGGCGTCGATCGTACACGGTTGAAAACATCCAACAGGGGTGCGAACCCATGGAGTGGTGCCGTGGCCACCTGCTTCTCGCAGCGCAGCTGTAGCGTTCGGGTCGACGCTTAGAGAATTTTCAAGATTGCGGTCGCTGAATCAAGACGGAACACGATGCCCGACGAGAAACACGTGCTGCCGTTGATCCGAGAAAATAGTCCATTGCCGATGGGTGATGCGCTCCGACAACAATCAAATCAGCGCCGATTTCCCGTGCGAACTCGGTAATGCGCAGCCCTGGCTTTCCCGTTTCTACCTTGCAGTTTATATCGGTCGCTTCTCCGGCGATCGACTTTAGGGTTCCCATGATTTTGTTGGTCAGATGGTTCTCGGATTTCACTGTCACGAATTCCGCCGTAAAACCCGGGATCTGTTCCAGAACTGTAAGTAGTGTGATCTTTCCGTCAGCTGCCAAAAGCTTGCGGGCAGTGGTGATTTTCTCAGCAACCAACTCTTCATGATCAATGGCAACGGGGATCAATATGGATTTATACATGTAAAGCACTCCCAGTGAGTTTCGGCGATGTCAACGAGCAGGGCTTGGTGCATCATAACTTGATAAGTACTTTCAGAATTAAAAGGTTCTGATCTGTTGCCCAGGACCCCGCCCTGCCTTAGTGGCCAAACACCTCGAGCCGCGCCCATTCTGGACCTCGGTTCAAGAGAAAGACGGCCACCGCATATGCGATGGCCGCCTTGAGGTTACTATGCGCTGCGATACAGTTTTGTCATCGAGAATTCCCGATGTCCCAGCGCCTCTGCCGCGGTGTTACGGCCGTTTGCTGTCCTGCGGATCATATCGATCAGAGCATCACCAGCCTGATCGATGGTTTGTTCGCGCCGCAAGATGCCTGAAACATCAACATCCACATGCTCGCCCATGGTGCGCACTGTACGCGGGTTCGCGGTGATCTTGATGACCGGAACGATCGGGTTGCCCACCACGTTGCCCTGACCTGTCGGGAAGGTATGGATCACAGCACCGCCCGCCGCCATCAGCGTCACACATTCCGCCGCAGCTGATGAACTGTCCATGAAGTAAAGGCCTTTGCCCGAGTTAGGTTGCTCGGCAGGTTCCAGAATGTCGATATATTGCGAAGTCCGGCCGATCTTTTCGAGGTTGCCAAGCGCCTTTTCCTCAATGGTGGTCAGGCCACCTTCGATGTTGCCCTTGGTTGGCTGACTGTCGCTGAGGTCATCGGTCTGATGGGCAAAGATTACATCGTCCTGATAGGCTTTCCACATCTTGTACCAGCGTTCGCCCACCTCTTCATTGATGGCCCGCTTCTGACAGATGTGTTCCGCCCCGGTGATTTCCGAGGTTTCACCGAAGAATCCGGTGATCCCTTCGGGTAGTAACTTATCGTACATGTTGCCAACGGTTGGGCAGGACCCCAGACCCGTTGTCGTGTCGCTTTCACCGCATTTGGTCGAAATCCAAAGCTCGTTGATCGAGCATTCCTCGCGCTGGACCTCGGTGGCCTTGTGGACAAAATCCTTGGCGGCCCATGAAGCGCGCCGGATGGTCTCGAAGTCACCGTTCTGTTCGATTGAGAACTCTGCCACGTCCTTGCCGGTCTCGCGGATGCCGTCGGCAATGCGTTTGGTCCAACCCGGCTCGATGCCGATCACCACCACCGAGTGGACATTCGGGTTGGCCCCTGTGCCAATCATGGTGCGGAAATGCAGCTCGAGGTCCTCGCCGAACTGAAGGCGGCCATAAGCATGTGGGATTGCCAGCGTGCCCTTGACGTTGTTGGCGACCGCCTCGCAGGCGGCGTTGGAAATGTCATCGACGGGCAGGATCAGCACGTGGTTGCGCACACCAACCCGGCCGTTTTCGCGCCGGTAGCCCATGACAGTCATGTTTGAATATTTGCTCATGGTATTAACCCCTTACCAGCGCTTGGTCTTGCAGTTTTGCGTGTGGACATGCCCGCCGCGTGGGATGTCAGCGATGATCTTGCCGATATCCTCACCATACTTGATCGCCGTATCGCCGTTCTTGAGGTCCGTGAGCGCGATCTTGTGGCCAATCGGAACATCCGCGCCTGCGGTCAGGCGAAAGGTCGAGTTGTCATGTGTAATACAGCACAGCATGTCGGTGCCTGCAGTCAGGCCTTCGACGACCACGACACCGACATTGTCTTCCTCTTCATGCACCAAAAGGTGCGGTATTTCATTTGGGGCTGGATTTGACATGAAGGTCTCCGGTTTTTGCTATGGTTTAAGGATGGTTTTCGGCGCAAGCGTCTTGCCAGCGCGAATGTCTGTAAAGGCCGCGGCCCCGTCGGACAGGTCGCGGGTTTCAACCCAGTCAAGCGTCCCGAGGCAGCCGTTGAACATGGCATTGCATGTGTCGCGGAAGTCCTGTGCGGTATAGGTGTAGGTGCCGATCAGCGTGATTTCCTGCAGCGTGATGCGTCGGATATCCAATCCACCTTCGGAACTGCCTAGGCCGATGTGCAAAATCACCCCGCCCGGGCTGACGAGCGCCGAGGCAACCGCGCGGGTAGACGCAAACCCCACTGCGTCGATCACCAATGGAATGTCCTGTTCCGGTGTGTCCACAACGGCGATTCCACAGGTGTCGCGAAGATAGGTCGCACGGGCTGCGTTGGGTTCGGATAAGGTCACCTGCTCGACCCCCTTCGCAGTGAGCGCAAGAGCTGCCGCTAGCCCGATTGCCCCGCCGCCAATCACATGGGCACGCCGTTCGTCTGCCGGGTGCAGGGCCGCAAGCCCCAGCCGCACCGCATGCCAGCTGACCGCAATCGGTTCGGCGAGTGCGGCCTGCTCCAGCGTGATATGCGAGGGCACTTCAATCAAATTGCGCTCTGGGATAGCGACGTATTCCGCAAAAGCGCCTTCGCGCGGGGGCATTGAGATGATCTGCCGCGAGGGGCAAAGGTTCTCACGTCCGGACCGGCTGGCCGCGCTGTTGGGGTCGTTGACCAGCGGATTGATGGTTACGCGAAGGCCATCAGCCGTCACACCGGCCCCCTCATGGCCAAGGATCAGCGGTGCCGGGCGGCGGTCATCATGGCCCAGATAGGCGTGCATGTCGGACCCGCAAATACCGACGCTATCGATGCGGACGAGAACCTCATCGGGGCCTGGTTCCGGGTTCGCGAAATTGCGGTATTCCAGTGTTTCGACATCGGTGTAAACCAAAGCTTTCATTTCGCTGTAAACCCTCCATCGACCATCAAAACTTGCCCGGTCACGTAGGCACAGGCATCAGAGCAAAAGAACAGCAACGGGCCGTCTAGGTCTTTGGGTTCACCGTTGCGACCGATACAGGTCTGCGCAGCATTACGGTTCGCGCGTTCAGGATCATTGAACACTGCAGCCGTCAGCTCGGTTCGAAAGAACCCAGGGCCAATCGCGTTTACGCATATTCCGCTTGATGACCAGGCCTCGGCCATTGCTCGGGTCAGCTGTGCCACGCCGCCCTTAGACGCCCCATAGCTAAGCCCACCTGGAAAAGCTCGGCTGGACTGGAGCGATGCGAAATTTACGATCCGTCCCCAGCCTTTGGCCTTCATATCGGGCACTAGGTGCTGCGACAGAAAGAAGGGAATGGCAAGGTTCAACCCGATTGTTATGTCCCATCCTTCTGGTGACACCAAATCCGCAGGCTCGCGCGTGTTGATCCCGGCGGCATGCACCAGAATATCCGGTGCCCCAAACGGCTGCGACGCGGCAACGGCCAGCTCTGCCAACCGATCGCGATCCGAAAGATCCCATGGCAGCGCATGAACCTGATCCAGCTCGGCCAACGCTTCTGCACGTCGCGCCACGCCCACGACCTTAGCGCCAGCATGCGACAGTACCTCTGCCGCTCTGCGACCAAGGCCGGAGCTGGCCCCGGTCACAAGAGCGGTATGTCCAGTGAGATCAGGATGATAGGTCACGGGTTGGGTCAGTCTTCGGCTGTCAGGTCAAAGTTTTCATCGGGGAAGAACTTGGCCAGTCGAATATCCGCGGTACGCGCGTGCCCCTCCATACCTTCAAGGCGTGAGATACGGGCCGTCGCCTGCGCAATCGGCTTCATCGCATCAGCGGTCGAGCGCTGCCAGGTCACGATCTTCATGTATTTATGGACGCTGAGGCCACCGGTGTAAGTGGCCGCCCTGCTCGTGGGCAGCACGTGATTGGTGCCTGAGGCTTTGTCGCCAAAGGCAACCGTGGTCTCTTCGCCCAAGAAAAGCGACCCATAGCACGTCAGCCGATCCAGCCACCAATCAAGATCATCGGCCATGACTGTCAGGTGTTCTGGAGCGTATTGATCCGATGTCGCCGCCATTTCTTCGCGATCCGCGCACAGGATGACCTCGGCATAATCGCGCCACGCAGCCGTAGCGTTTTCGCGGTTCACTTCGGGCAGGTCCTCGATCAGCACTGGCACCAAGCGCATAACCTCTTCGGCGAGGTCGCGATTGTCTGTCACCAGCCAAACCGGTGAGTTGTATCCGTGCTCTGCCTGCCCAACGAGGTCAGTTGCAACAACCATCGGATCAGCAGTGACATCCGCAAGGACCAGACTGTCCGTCGGGCCCGCGATCATGTCGATGCCGACACGCCCGAACAGGATACGCTTTGCTTCGGCCACAAACTGATTGCCGGGGCCCACAAGGATGTTAGCCTTGGGAAGCCCGAACAACCCGAAGGTCATCGCCGCAACCCCCTGCACGCCGCCCATGGCCATGATCTTGTCGGCGCCACAGATATGCGCGGCGTAGACGATCGCAGGCGCAATGCCGACATCGGGGCGCGGCGGTGAGCACGCGACGATATGTTTACATCCCGCCACCTTCGCCGTCGTCACGGTCATGATCGCGCTGGCGATATGGCTGTAGCGCCCGCCTGGGACGTAGCAACCGGCTGCATCCACCGGGATCATCTTCTGGCCAGCGGTCAGGCCGGGCACAACCTCGACTGCGATGTCGGTCATGGACGCTTTCTGTGCCTCGGCAAAGCGTTTGACGTTGCTGTGGCTGAACTCGATGTCGCGCTTCAGCTTTTCTGGCACGGCATCCATCGCGGCCTGTATTTCGGCATCGCTGAGAATGACGTTGCCTTCGTAGTTGTCGAATTTGGCGGCGTATTCCAACGCCTTGGCATCGCCGCCTGCTTCAATATCAGTCAGGATTCCCTGCACAATTTCACTGACGTCTGACGCTCCGCTGCGCGCGGTCAGCGTGGCTTTCTTCAGGTATTCACGGGTCATGTATCGAGTCCTTTTCTTACCGCGTCTTTCGGCGGCTTATCGATAGACATCAGGCAACAGTGAGGTAGAGAACGCCGGGATATAGGCGATCATCAACGTCACGATCAGCATGAAGAAAACAAACGGGATGGCGCGGTAGGCGATCTTGAGGATCGACTCGCCCGTAATCCCCGACACCACGAACAAGTTCAGCCCCAAGGGTGGAGTAATAAACCCGACCCCCAGCGCGGTGATCATCATGATGCAGAACTGAATCTGGTTCATCTCGATCTCTTGCGCCAGCGGGTAGAGGATCGGTGCCAGGATCACGATGTTGGGCGTCGTTTCCATAACGCAGCCCGCAATGATCAGGATAAGGACCATCATGGCGATCAGTACGAATTCGTTACTGCTGACTGAGGTCAAAGCTCCGACAAATCCTTGCGGCACTCCAATGATCGCCAGAGCTTCGGCCAGAGGGATCGAGAAGGCGATGATCGGAAGGATCACACCGTTGACCTTGGCCGAACTGACCAGCATGGCCGGGAAGTCGGACAATTTCAGTGTGCCCAGGATAAACCCGATGAATATGGTCACGACGACCGCCACAGCGCCTGCCTCCGTCGGGGTCAGTTTCCCCGAGAAGATGCCGTAGAAAATGATGCCGGGGACAAGGAAAGCGTACCAGCCGGACTTGACCGTCTTCCACAGGTTCGCGCGCCATTCAGCTGCGGTCATCATGCCGCCACCTTCCCAAAGGTTCAGCCGGTTCATCACGACGTTGGTGATCAGGATGGCCGTCAGGATCAAAAGGCCGGGGATCAGCGCAGCAAGGAACAAGGTCGAGACCGCTATGCCCAGCACAAGGCCGATGATGATATAAGCGATAGAGGGCGGGATGAGGATTCCGGTACAGGCTCCTGCTGCGACCAAAGCACAGGCGTAGGGGCGGGGATAACCGCTCTCGACCAGCCGGTCGATAGTCATGCGCCCTACCGCTGCCGCACCTGCTGCGTCCGACCCGGAAATCGCTGCGAACATGCCACAGACCAAAACGGTGGCCGAACCGAAGCCACCCTTGGCCCAGCAGGTCAGGGCTTCGGCGACGTCCAGAAACTTTCGACTGAGCCCGGTTCGGACAAGCACGTCTCCGGTCAGGATAAACAGCGGCACAGCTGTCAGCGCGAAGGCATCGATGCCCGAGAACAGCTTTTCGCCGACAAGGCTCAGCGGCAATGCGCCGGACATGATCAGCATTGTGATCGATGCTGCGCCTATTGCGGCCCAAACCGGAACGGCGAGCGCGACAAGAGCGACGAAGAGAATGACGGAGGCGTAGAAATCCCACCCAAGTTCAAGAGTTTGACCGCCGAGTTGTTGCCACATCATGGCTCAGGCCCTCCCTTAATCAAACAGCTTGTCGCCTTCGTAGACGGGACGGCCCGTTCGAAGGTCGGCAATATCGCGGAGGAAGGACTGCACCAGCCGAAAGATGACCAGCGCGAAGCCAAACGGCACCGCCATCAGGAAAAAGACCTGGCTGATCCGCAGGCCGTGTGTGACAGACCCGAATTTCCAGGACACGTGGACTGTCTCCCACGACCAATAGATCGCGACGAGTGCCACGATGAACATCACGATGTCGCCGAAGATGTAGAGCAGCGTTTTGACCGTGCGCGGGACGTAGTGCATCAGAACATCAATGCGGATATGCCCGCGTTCCTTGACCGCAGCGGCGGCACCGATCCATGCGAGATAGATGAACGCATACCGGACGATTTCTTCGCCCCAGATGGACGAGTAGGCAAAGACCTCGCGCCGGACCACTTCGATAAACATCGTGCCGACGAGCATGACGTAGAAGACTAAAAGCAGCCAACGTTCGGCATTTTTATCAATCGCTCGAAAGAGCTGAGACATAGCATCCTCACTACCGTCACGCGGCGGCGACGTGTTCTAGTGGGTTTTTACTGGGCAAACATCGGATGAGCCGACGCTGGACGCGCCGGCCCGAAGACGCGATCAGGCGTCGTGCACGTAGTATTTCGCACGCGTGTCTGCGGCTTCTTCCAGCTTGGCGAACGCATCCATCGATCCGGCCAGCTCGGTCTTGAAGCTGTCCCATTCGCTGCGCTGATAGCCACCGGCCTCTTTCCATTCGCCCAACTGATCTTCGCTGAGCGAGTGGAACTCGACGCCGTTCGCGATCAATTGAGACATGGCGTAGGCCCGTGCCGAAGGCACTTTGGACAGGTTCTGCTGCTGGGTGACTTCGCCCGCAAATTCGATACCTTCCTTGACGTCCATCGGCAGGCTGTCGAACCATTCAAGGTTGATCGAATAGACCTGACTGTCCGGCACCGCCTGAGTGAAGGTCACATGGCTGAGGATCTCACCAAAGCCAAAGACATGCAGCGCACCCACCGAGGGATCAAGCGCATCTGCGACGCCTTGCCGGATCGCTGACGGAGTCTCACCCCACGCAACAGGCGTCGGGTTCGCACCCACCATGCCATAATACTGCTGCAGCATTTTTGATCCGGGTACGCGGAATTTGACACCGGACATATCGCCGGGGGTAATAATTGCGTTGCCTCCCTGGCGAACAGCGACGACGCGCGGATCGATCACGATATACATCAGCGCTTTAAAGCCGGATGCCGCGATCTTGGGGTCTACTTCCGCCTTCCAAGCTTCGGAGGAAGTCAGGTTCGTGAACCGCTGGTTGGACCCACAGAAATATGGAAGGTTGATCAGATCAACCACGCTCGCAAAGGGCGCGAAATTCGACAGCGAGTGTTGCGCGGCTTGAATGGTCCCCCCCTGAACCGCCTGCGCCAGTGCACCACCAGCGCCAAGCTGACCACCGGGCGCCAGTTTCACATAGACCTTGCCATTCGTCATGTTCTGGATGTTTTCTTTCAGGTCCAGCTGCATGATCGGATAGCTGCGAGACGCGCCCAGTACATAAGCCGTCGCCAGCGTCATCTTGAATTCAGCCGCGTTTTCGCGATCGCGTTCCTCGGCGGCGGTCTGTGCTGCCGCTTCGCTGGACCACAATGTCCCAGCCGCACCGGCGACCATAGCTGCCGTGAACGAGCCGGTGCCCGCGAGTTTCAAAAAATTTCGACGCTCGGCCGAAGCTAGCTCCTGTTTAGTCTTGTCCATGTGTTCTCCTCCCGTTTGGACTTTTTCGGATTTATTCCTTTGGTTTTTCCTCCGAAATTTCTTGTGCTTCGCTGCGAAGTATGCCGACCGAAAAGGCGATGGCCGCCGCAAACAAAATCAGCATTTCCCAGACATTATTGACCAGAGGCGCCTTCGTGACCGCTCCGATCACCACATTCGCAACAAACGCGAGCAGTAATATCGCTGCTATCAAGTATGGCATGCGTCCTCCCCAACCCATCCAATGTCTCGCACTGAGTCGCCTGCAATGTAAGCGCTTACATTTTGTTATGCAAGCGCTTACATTGCATATGTGCTGTAGGTTCCCGACAAATCGTGCTTTTGATAGAATTCGTCTTGAGCTAGTTGCCCATCCAGAATGACAAGAAAAACCATGCCTCAAAGCGGTCACGAAAACACAGTCCCAACCCTTGCAGATGTTGCCCGACATGCGAACGTGTCCACCGCAACCGTCTCGCGGTGCCTGAACTCGCCAGAGCGGGTAGGGCAAAGCACAAGGGAACGAGTTCTGGCAGCTGTACGAGAACTTGGGTACGCGCCAAATTTCGGAGCCCAAGCCCTTGCAGCAAGGCAGACAAATACGATTGCTGCCGTGATACCGACTATGGAGAACGCTGTTTTTGCACGCGGACTACAGGCGTTTCAGGAAGAACTGGTGCGGCATGGTAAAACGCTTCTGGTTGCTTCGTCCGCCTATGATTCAGAGCTGGAAGAACAACAGGTGCGTGCGTTGGTAGCGCGGGGTGCAGATGGGTTGCTGCTGATTGGGTACGATCGCGAACCGGAGATCTATGCGTTTCTGGAAAAGCAGCGTGTACCAACTCTGATCGCCTGGTCATTTGATCCTGACCAATCCCCGCCGGCCATCGGCTTTGACAATCGGGCTGCGATGTTTGCCCTTGCCCGGCAGGTCATTGGATATGGGCATCGGCATATCGCGTGTATCTCTGCTCCAACCGCTTCGAATGATCGGGCAAGGGAACGCGTTCAAGGCATTCGGGATGCCAAACAAGAGGCCGGTCAAGACCCGAATACTATGCTTCTTGTCGAGACCGCTTACGGCGTTGAAACTGGTGAAGTTGCTTTGCGCGAGGTCATGACAGCCGCACCAGAAACGACTGCCGTGATGTGCGTCAATGATGTTTTGGCGGTCGGAGCCTTACGCGCGGCTCGGGAAATGGGGTTTGAGGTGCCTAAGGATCTCTCAATTACCGGTTTTGACGATATCGAAATTGCAATGCTCGCCGAACCAGCTCTTACGACGGTCCATGTCCCACATCGCGAGATGGGGCGTCGCGCTGCTGGGATGCTGATCCAGATACTCCGTGATGCGCACAGCGGTCAAAGTGTTGAGTTGCCGACAGAAATAAGACTACGTCAATCACTCGGTCCTGCCCGCACTACTGAGTGATCCCGACCTTGAGGGCTATGTCTGGAAATCTACTCGCTCGAATCTACCAACGATGTACGACCCGGATTCGGCATGCACGGCCAATCCAACTTGAACTACTGGTGTGAGTATTTCTTAGATTCAGAGTTTATGGCTAGCAGACTAAGAAAGCTGTGAGGAAGGCCTTTGTGCGCGGCTCATCCGTTGCGATGCAGAATGCCCCGAACCGGACGATGCCTGCCGTGGCAATCGGGCAAAAATTATTATGTCGCGGCTGTCTTTCAGGTTCTGGTCACGTGGTTAACAGGGCCGAAAGTTCATTTGCTCCCTTTTTCAGGATACCCAGAAACGACATCAGGCTGTTGACGTTGTGACGTTGTGTCGGTGCATGAACCGAAAGTGTGCCCACCAATCGGCCTTGCCCATCTTGAACGGGTACTGCTAGGGCTGCCATTCCACTCATGAACTCTTCATCATCAGTGGAATAACCGTTCTGAGCGATATGTTGGATTTCCGTGCGCAATGACTGCGGATCGGTCAGGGAACTTTCAGTCTGTGGCTGTAGATTTCCTGCTGAAAGAAATCCATCCAGCGTTTTCTGCCGGAGCGTGGACAAGTACATCTTGCCGCTGGCGGTGCAATGAAAGGGAACCTGTGTCCCGACCGGTAATTGAATGCGCAAAGGCCACTTCGTCTCGACCCGGTCAAGATAAATCATGCCCTCTCGGTCAGGGATGGCGAGATTGCAGGTCTCACCAACTTGTTCGGCGACACTGCGTAAGATCGCCAAACGCGCTGTGCGCAGATGCTCGGACGACATGGTGTTGACTGAAAGCAACCTTAGTCGGTGCCCGGGACCGTATGAGCGGCCATCCAGATCGCGCTGCAGGAAACCTTCGGCCTCTGCTGTTTGCAACAAACGGTGGATTGTTGGTTTCGCCAGACCGAGTGACTCGATCAGGTCCGATGGTTTGACGGCAACCCCGCGTCTCGCCACCTCCTCAAGGATGAGGAGAAGGCGCAAGTTAGTTGGGATCTGGGTTTCTTTGTCTTGTGTTTCCGTTTCGGCCATCCCGCAACAGTCTAGTTATTTGGCAGCAGGATCAAGGCCAGATCGGGTACAAGCGAGATCAAAATCCACACTGATATCAGCGCTGCTAGATAGGGCACAGTGTACCGAAGCAGACGGAAGTAGGGAACGCCAGTCACCCCTGATGCCACGTAGAGATTGAGACCGTAGGGGGGTGTGATGAAGCCAATCGAAGCCCCCACGAGGAAGATTACCGAGAAATGGATCGGATCAATCCCGACCGAAGCCGCAATCGGTGCCAGAATCGGGGCCAGGATGATCGTGACAGGCAGGCTTTCGAGTACCATGCCCGAGAAGAAAACGATCACCATCGAAGTAAACAGAACCGCATAGTAGCCACCCATCGAGGTTACGAAATCCCCAATGGTTTGCTGAGCGCCAAGCAATGAAAGGATCTGCTGCATCACCACAGAAATCGCGATCAGCGGTGCGAGGATACCTGTGATCTGGGCCGAGCGGATCACGATTGAGGGGATCTCGGGGATCGTGAAGCCTTCGACGACAAACATCTCGGCATAGCTTTTTTCGGTGGGTGAGATGTCGTTCCGCGCGCCCATGATCCGATTGATCGGATAGCTGACCAACCCTGCAATAACGCAGAAGCCGACCGTCACTCCGGCTGCCTCAGTTGGTGAGAATTTGCCTGTGTATATACCCCACAGCACCAGCCCGATGGCGAAGAATCCAAGCCAGGCACCGAATGCAGTTTTCAACACCCGGTTCAGTTGCAGTGGGATCAGATGACCCCAGCCGTTCATGCGGCAAATGATCCAGCAGGCGAACTGCATGCCAAAGACCATCAGCGCGCCCGGAAGGATACCCGCCACGAATAGCTCGGAAATCGGCAGGTTCATCAGGAAGCCGTAGACGATGAAGATAATCGAGGGAGGAATGATGATCCCCACAGTTCCACCAGCCGCAGCGGTGGCTGCGCTGAAACGTTCGTCATAACCCCCTTTGACCATCTCGGGGTGCAGCATCGAACCGATCGTGGCGGTTGTGGCCGAGTTTGAGCCTGAGATTGCTGCGAACAATCCGCAAGCCCCAAGGGATGCCATCGCCAGCCCGCCGCGTATCCAGCCCAGACAGGCATAAGCAAAATCGCTGAGCCGCCGCGCGATGCCCGATTTATTGATCAGGTCTCCGGTCAGGATGAACAGCGGCATCGCCAGCAAGGCGAAACCCTTGTTGAACACGTTCAGAAGTTCAGCACCCATGTTGTCCAGCGTCAGGCCAAGAACAAACGAACAGCCGATGACCCAATAGCCGATTACCAGCAAAACCGGCACGCCCAGCATGAACAGAAAGGTGACCGCAAGAGAGATCAGTGTGACCATAGTTCCGTCTGTCATCAGTCTGCTCCGATCACGGCCTGCTTGATCAGCGGCTCGCCTGTTTTCCAGTTGTTCAGATCATCGGCAAGGTTCTGGAACACGCGCCCGACCATCAGAAAGAACGACAGCGGTGCGGCCAAAAGGAACCACCACTGCATGATATTGTCTGTGCCCAGAACGATCTGAAAGTTTGATGCCGACAATGCCACCAGCCGTGTTGTGGTCACGATGACGATCACCGCAAAGATGAACCACAATATCGCGTCGAGTATCAGGCAAGCCAATTGCCCAGCCCTCGGCATTGCAGTGCGGAATTCGCTGAAGCTCAAATGTGTGCGCAGGCGGACGTTATACGACGCCCCAAACCACGCCATGACCATGAACAGCAGCGGGGGGATGGTGGTCGACCAGGGTTCCTGATCGTTGAACACAAACCGGTCGATCACGCCCCAGAAGATGATTAATGCGATCGCAAGGTAGGAATACACCATCACCGACCGTTCCAGATGACGTTCAACAAAGGGCACCGCCCGATAGATCAACATGATCACGATTCCGCCAATCGCCGAGACAATCGCGCCCAACACCCAGGCGGCGTCGGATTCCAGTGCGGATTGAATCTCGAACGAATCCTGGCTGAGAAAGGCGCTGAAAATCGCGCCGATGTCTGCCCAAAACGACATGAACCCCGTCCTCCCAGTCGGTATAAAGTTGAACCGGCCCGCTCAGGGCCGGTTCGTAACAGTCTATCAGGCTTCGCCTTTCCACCAACGGCGCGGTTCGACATTTTCCGGCAGGGTGTCGGCCGGAATCTCGCGCGCGATGTCGTAGATTTCCTGATAGGTATCAATGCCGCCTGCCCATTTATTCAGACGTTCGCGCCACTGGGCCCAAGGCTCTGGGTTGTAGTTCGGAGCGCACATCTCTTCGGCCAGCTTGATCTGATCGTCAGCCAGGAATGCCGGGCGCACGCCATTTTCGGCGAAGATAGTGTCCGGCAATTGCGGCTCCGAGAAGCCTACCGTATTCAGCAATGCGGCTTCATTCGCACCCTGGATCAACGCTTGAGTGAAGTAGGAAGACTCCATAACTGCGTCCTGCAATTCTCCACTCAGACCGTCAAAGACCTCGGCCGACATGGACGTATGTTCAGTGCCGCAGAAAAATTTCAGATTGACCGACTGCGAAACCACCGGCGCCATGTTGGCGTAAGCCACGGCCGAGGCCCAGGTTTCCGCCCCATCGATCAGACCTGTCTTAAGCGCATCCAGTGTCTCTTCCCAAGCCACCGGGACTGGGTTCAGATTCAGCAATTGCATTGCAATCCGGCCCAACTGCGTACCCGTCACGCGGTTCTTGGTACCAAACAACTCTTCCAGTTTGGTGACGGTCGGCTTGTCGGCAAAGGTCGAACCCATTTGCAGGCCGCGTAGCTCACAATGGGTAAACAGGAACTTCAACCCGTGCCGTTTTTCCAGCGGATCACGCAGGATGCGCTGGCTCGCCGGGCTATAGAAGAAGTGATACTGCGCCGCGCGGCTGGGGAACATATAGGCATAGTCCAGCACGTTCAGATAAGGTGCGCCTCCGGCCGAGTTTTGAGTTGAGGCGGCATAAATATCGACGATCCCCTGTTGGGTCTTTTCGACACAGCTCAGCTGGCCGCAGATCTGGTTGTCGCCGATGAATTCGATGCGAATCTCGCCGTCCGTGCGTTCTTCCAGGTCGCGCGCGAACTCGATTGCGCCGGCGCGCTCAATCAACAGGTTGCGGGTGTTGAAACCCGACGCGCCGAATTTCAGCGTGTGCTTCGGCTCTTTCGAAAAGCGCTTCTCATAGGTGGATTCGGCGGCCTGCGCCAGATTCGCCAGACTCATCGCGCCGCCGAACCCGCCTGCCGCCAGCAGTGTCGAACTCATGCCGTAACGCCCGGCCACGCGGAAGAAATCTCGCCGTGAAATACCACTTAGTTTCCGTCCGATCTCCATTGCTTACCTCCCTGATCGCAATTATTGAGACGTTTTGTATCAAAAAAGGCTAGTATAATTCTTGCATCTTGCATAGAGTTTTTTTCAGCGAGTTTGGAAGGAGGCGGTCATGGAGGTGGATTATGCAGTTGTTGGCGCAGGATCGTCGGGCTGTGTCATTGCCAATCGGTTGAGCGCAGACCCCAACACAACTGTTGCGCTGCTCGAAGCAGGTGGCCGCGATACCAACCCGTGGATTCACATCCCCGTCGGCTATTTCAAAACGATGCATAACCCCTCGGTTGACTGGTGCTATCGCACTGAGCCCGACCCCGGCCTTAACGGTCGATCCATCGACTGGCCACGGGGCAAGGTACTGGGTGGCTCATCTTCGCTGAACGGGTTGCTCTATGTGCGTGGCCAGAAGGAAGATTACGACCGCTGGCGGCAAATGGGCAACGAGGGTTGGGGCTGGGACGATGTGCTACCCCTGTTCAAACGCTGTGAGGATCAAGAACGCGGCGAGGATGAATATCATGGCGTCGATGGCCCCTTGTCAGTGTCCAACATGCGCATTCAGCGCCCGATCTGCGATGCCTGGGTCGCAGCAGCACAGGCCGCCGGTTACCCGTTCAACCCAGATTATAACGGGGCCGAGCAAGAAGGCGTGGGTTACTTCCAACTGACCACGCGCAATGGGCGCCGCTGTAGCGCCGCCGTCGCCTATCTCAAGCCCATTCGCGGTCGTCAGAACCTCAACATCATCACCAAAGCGCTTGTGTCGCGTGTGGTTCTGGATGGGAAAAAAGTAACCGGGCTGGTCTACCGGGATCGTTCTGGTAACGAGCAGACACTGACTGTTCGGCGCGAGGTCATCCTGTCCGGCGGGGCGATCAACTCTCCCCAAATCCTGATGTTGTCAGGGATCGGAGAGCCGGATCATCTAAAGGAAAATGGTATCAAACCGCTGCACGCCCTGCCGGGTGTTGGCAAAGGTCTTCAGGATCACTTGCAGGCGCGGCTGGTGTTCAAATGCAATGAGCCCACACTGAATGACGAAGTTCGCAGCCTGTTCAATCAGGCGCGAATCGCGCTGAAATACGCACTATTTCGTGCAGGTCCGATGACAATGGCCGCCAGCCTTGCAACTGGTTTCATGAAAACCCGGCCCGATGTTGAGACGCCCGACATTCAGTTCCACGTGCAACCCTGGTCCGCCGACAGCCCAGGCGAAGGTGTGCATCCGTTTTCGGCCTTCACGATGTCGGTCTGCCAACTGCGTCCGGAAAGTCGGGGAGAGCTGCGCCTGAACGGACCGGACCCATCCGAACATGTCAAGATCATCCCGAACTATCTGTCCACTGAAACGGACTGCCGAACCATTGTCGACGGCGTGAACATCGCGCGCGGGATTGCCAAACAAAACCCTCTGGCCTCGAAGATTTCAGAAGAGTTTCGACCAACTGCAGAGCTGAGCTGCGAAGATTATGAAGGCACTCTGGATTGGGCCAGATCTAACAGCGTGTCGATCTACCACCCAACCGGCACCTGCGCGATGGGGAACGCCGAGACGTCTGTTGTCGACGCAAGACTAAAGGTACACGGTATTTCGAACCTGCGGGTGGCTGATTGTTCGATCATGCCGGAAATCGTCAGCGGCAACACCAACGCACCAGCGATCATGATTGGCGAAAAGGCAAGCGACCTGATAAAGGCGGATGCTTGAGAAATCTGCCATCGTATCTGATCGCCTGATCCCTACAGTATCAATAGATCAGAGCGTCAATCGCATCAAAAACGATCTGGCGCTGTGCCGGTGGTTGGAATCTGCATTCGCTTTGCGACCGCTTCGTCTTGTGACTAAACGAAGTCTGGTAACAGAACCTCGGATGATATTGCGTTAGCCAATAGTCCTAACCGCAACTCCAACTTTCCTTTGACCTCCCCCGCGTTTCGGCCGGCTCAAAGTCGATCTTTGCTGCCTACATTAATGTCTCAGGCAGCTCCCTTTGGCTGACATTCACGAATTCCAAAACGACACGCCACCTACGTACTAATGACGTGCCAGCAGGGAACTCATAATAAAGTCTTCAGCGCACACAATGATCCCGGTCATGGGCATTTCTGACAGCACACTACGATATGCACTGCCTTCCAGAACTTCGATCACCAGTTGTGACGCCTGAAGGGGATCCGGAACGGTGCGCAATTCACCGCCAGTAATTCCTCGCTTCACTACGGCTTCCAGGGCCTCAGTCAAACTCGATCGGTTCTCGACGAACAGCTGCGCGATGTCCGGTTGACGAACTGCTTCGCTCGAAATTTCCAACGTGAGAATAACGTTTTCCGGCGCAGCAAGGTATTTTGCGTAGGCCTTGATGAACTTTCTTATGACTTTGGGCGCGGGCGCATCTGAGTTCAGGATTTTCAGAAACGGCTCCATCTCGCGGCGTTCAAGTATTGCGATTTCTACAAGCACATCATGTTTGCCGCGAAAATGATTATAGAGATTTCCAAGGCTGACGCCCGCCCGCGCCGCGATATCGCGGACACCGGTCTGATGATAGCCGCGCTCAAGGAAACACATAACTGCGGCCTCCAAAATCTGGTTGCGACGCTTGGCTGTTGCCTTTTCCCGGATTGATTCCGGCTTCTTGATGTCATCGGACATTTTTTCAACTTAATATTGAACGAACGATCGTTCATAGTATATGACACTCTATCGAACGCCACAAGGTGCAATGGATTCGGCGGCACAGGAAAGACTGGTCTATGACAGAAAAAACTTTGGAAACTCGGCAAAGACCGACCCGGCGATGGCTTTGGATTGGACTATCGTTGGCACTGTTTGTAGCGATCGTCGTCCTCCTGTTTGATACAGAAGATACAATTGATGTTCAGGCAACAACGACCTCACCTCCGCCACCGACCGTCTCGGTCGTCACAGTAGTTTCGGCAACCGTACAAGCGCGGGTTTCGGCGTTTGCCGAAGTTCGGCCTCGGTGGGATGCCAAGCTGCGATCTGCTGTGTCCGGGCGCATCATTGCAGTACACAACGCCGCTTTGGCAGGGACTAAGGTGGAACGGGGTGCCCCTTTGTTTTCAATCGAAAATGCACCTTATCAAAGCGCCGTTGCAGCCGCTGAGATGGAGCTTGAGCAAGCGGAACTGGCGTTATTGCGTGCGCAGAACAAAGTGACAGTCGCGCAACGACAGTTTGACCGGGATGAAACAGAACCGCCAAACGAACTGGCTGTGAATCTACCGCAATTGCGCATTGCCGAGAAATCCGTTGCAGCTGCGCAGGCACGGCTGAATGCGGCGCGAAATGAACTGAAGGATGCGGAGGTTGTCGCCCCTTTTTCGGGATTTGTAACCCATCGCTTTGCCAGCCTGGGCCAGACGGTCAACCCAGGCGATGCCCTGATACACCTTTCGGACGACCAGCAATTCGAACTGGTCGCCGAGTTTAGTCAGGCGGACTGGGCGTTGTTGGATCATCCGATCTCTGGCGCCACTGCTGATCTGACACAGCGCTCGGGCGGAGCGTTGGGGCGGGCTCAAGTCCGGCGTGGAGGAGGGTTTCTGGATCAAGACACACGGCAGGTGCGGGTCTTTTTGGATGTCACAAAGCCCGATGAACGCATACTCGCCGGAGACTTCCTGCAGGTTCACATACCCGGACGCAGGATCTCGGACACATTAACCCTACCCGAAAGCGTCCTGACCCGTGCGGGATACATTTGGCTTGTAGACGATAAGGACCAATTGCAGAGGCTTAGCCCGAACATCCTGTTCCGCAGCGAAAGTACAGTGACGGTATCGGCTCCCGAAGGGACCGGCCCGTGGCGCGTGGCCAAAACACCTTTGGCCTCGTTTCTACCGGGTCAGCGGGTGACGCCGCAATCAGATGGGGGCTGAGCCATGCACGCTCTGACTTCCTGGTTTATTCGAAATCCGGTCGCTGCCAATTTGATGATGGCGCTGATCCTATTTCTTGGGGTGCAAACGCTGCTGAACATTCGGATCGAAGGCTTCCCCCGCATTCCGCCGGAAAGTGTTACAATCGCGATCGAGTTTCCGGACGCCACAGCCGAACAGGTTGATGAATTGGTGACCCAGAAAGTTGAGCAGGCCCTCGAAGGTTTGGAGGGCGTGCGTAGTGTGACCTCACAATCCCAAAATGACCTAAGTGTCGTGACTGTCCGTCGCGCAGGTGGCCAGAAACTACAAGCCGTCCTGGATCGTGTACGTATTCGGATCGACGGTTTGACTGATCTGCCTGATACTGCGCGCCGACCCGTGATCGAAGCCTCGGGTTTCGATTTCCCGGCGCTGTATCTGAACTTGTTCGGAGAAACAGACCCCGCCACATTGCAGAGCTTGGCGCAACGCCTGAAAGAAGAGTTGCTGGCGCAACCGGAATTGTCGCGGCTGCAAATCTGGGGCCTGATACCGCGGGAATTGCGCATCGAAATCGACCCGGCGTTGCTGCGCCACTATGGGTTGACGGTTTCGGATGTGACCCGTGCGATCGAAGGGAATTCGCTGGCCTTTCAGGCAGGTCGTCTGAGGACCGATGGCGGTACGATTTATCTGCGGGCCGATGACAGGGCGAAATACGTGCCGGAATACGCAGCTCTGCCGATCATCGAACGTGACGACGGGTCCTATGTGCCTTTGGGCGATATTGCCAAAATCGAAGACGGGTTTCAGGACGGCGAGTATTTGTTTCGCCTGAACGGCAAACCAACCGTAGGGATGGAGGTTCTGGTCGGGCAGAAGGAAAACCTGCTGGAGATCAGTGATGTCGTGCGCAGCACGATTGACGAGTTCAGCCGACAGCTGCCGTCGCAGGTTCAGGTCGAGGTTTGGGGTGATAGCGCTGGCTACATCTCGGACCGTCTGGCGCTGTTGCGCTCAAACGGGGTGCAGGGTTTGATCCTTGTGACCCTGATGCTGTCGATTTTCCTGAACGTGCGTTTGGCCTTCTGGGTTGCCATGGGCATTCCCGTTTCGGTCATGGGGGCGCTTGCTGTCTCGGGCTCGAAATGGGTGGACTATTCGCTGAACGATGTCACGACTTTTGGTCTGATCATTGCCTTGGGAATTCTGGTCGATGATGCCGTTGTAGTCGGCGAAAGCGTTTTTGAAGAACGCCGCAAGGGGAAGGACCCGATTAGGGACACGGAACGCGGCGTGCATCGCGTGGCTCTTGCGACCGTCTTTGGCGTGCTGACCACAATCGCAGCCTTTTTCCCGATGCTGTTGATCGACAATCCGCTGGGCAAGGTACTTGCCGGGTTCGCGGGCATCGTGATCCTGACGCTGATCTTTTCGCTTATCGAAAGCAAATTCATCCTGCCCGCCCATCTGGCGCAGGTTTCGATGCGGCAAGAGCGTCGATACTTGCTGACCCGCTTGTGGGGGCGGGTACAGGATTCTGCGCAGGGCGGGTTGTACTGGGTGCGGGATCGCATCTACCAGCCTTTGCTCGTCGCGGCGGTGCGTCAGCGCTACGCTGTACTGATCTTGTTCATTGCCGCTGCAACGCTGGGGCTTGGCCTGATGTACAAGGGCAAGGTCAGGACGGTGTTCTTTCCCGAGGTGCCCGGTCAGGTCATCACGATGAACCTGGAAATGGATGCCCGCGCCCCCTTTGCACTGACCCGCACGAACGTGAATCGGATCGAAGCCGTGTTGAACGAGCTGAACGTCGAGCTTGCAGAAGAGGCGAGTATGTCTGCTCCACCCGTTCAGACAGTATTCACCATCATCAACAGCGCTGGAAATGCGCAAGTATTCGCTGAAATGATCCCGGTAGCTGAGCGTCCGAATGTCCCGATCCTTTCCGTGGTCCGCGAATGGCGCGACCGGGTCGGTGCGGTCGAGGGCGCCACCGAGTTGGAGTTCACCGGATCGGAAACGCTTGCCGGAGGGTTCCGAATCCGGTTGGCGTCAAAAGACGAAGGCCTTCTGCAGCAAGCCAGCGCCGAAATGAAAGGTTTCTTGTCGAACATCGAGGGCGTGGCAAATGTAAGGGATGGGTTGGTGGGCGGCCAACCTGAACTGAAACTCCGCCTGCGCCCGGACGCGCGGCACCTTGGTTTTAACGCCGAGGCTCTGGCCAGACAGATTGGCTATGGGTTCGGCGGGGCCGAGGTGACCAAGGTCAGACGCGATGGGTCCGAAGTCCGCGTAGTCGTACAGAACGCGCGTGAAAACCGCGATACGTTGGCGGATCTGGTGCAGACCCGGTTGCGCAGCGCATCCGGCGCCTGGGTGCCGCTTGAGACCGTCGCCGAAATCGAGGGCACCTATGCCTCTGGCACTATCGATCGCCGTGACGGCAAGCGCATGAACATCGTAGCCGCGTCCATCGACCGCGACCTTGTTGCTCCCGAAGAGGTGGGGCAGGCGGTGTTCGAGCAACTGGTCCCGAAACTCCGTGCCAAATATCCCAGCGTAACCGTCCTGCCGGCCGGTGAACTGGAAGAAATGGCCGATATAAGCGATGGCCTGAAGCGCGCGCTGTTGCTGGCAGCCGTTCTGATCTATGTGCTGATGGCCGTGCCGTTGAAAAGCTATTGGCAGCCTTTTGTCATTCTGGCCATCGTGCCATTCGGCTTTATCGCAGCCGCCGTCGGGCACCTGATCATGGATGTCTCGCTGTCGCTGTTTTCGTTCTTCGGCATGCTCGCTCTGACCGGTGTGATTGTGAACGACAGTCTGGTCATGATCACCCGCTACAATCAGGCGCGAGAGGAAGGTCAGCCCGTGAATCTGGCGCTGAGAAGCGCAGGCATTGGACGTTTCAAGGCGATCTTTCTGACCACCGCAACTACAGTGATTGGTCTGCTGCCTTTGCTGACCGAAACCTCTGAGCAAGCACAGTATCTGATCCCTGCGGCAATCTCTTTAGCTTTTGGAGAACTCTTCGGCACAGCCCTCATGCTGCTGCTGGTGCCGGTACTGATCGCCATCACCGAGGATGTCATTGCCATTTTCAAGTCACCCCTTCCGCAGCCTTCTGAAGAAAGGACAAAGCCATGATACGGAACCTTCTAGCCCCTGCGTTCGCCGTGGTAACGCTTGCGACACCGGCCGCCGCCGAGGGTCTGAATGTGACTGTGGACGGCATCCGCAACGCCAACGGCAACATCGTGATCCTTGTATTCGATAACGCGCGCGCCTTTGACAGTTTGGATGTCTGGAGCGCCATTGACTACGCCCAGATTCCGTCACGTAAAGGCAGCGTCAGCCATGAGTTTTCTGACCTGAACACGGGCCCATACGCTGTGCTGTTGTTTCATGACGAAAACAAGGACGATGACCTGAACATGACTGAGACAAAACTGTTGGAGGGGCTGGGTTCAACAGGTGCCTCAGACCCTCAGGACGAGCCGGATTTCAAGGCTGCCTCGGTCTGGCCGGGCGATGTGCGTGTTCGCATTCACTATGATCAGTAATTCGACATGCTGACAGATCGAAAACTGACAATCGGCACGCTTCTGAGTGTGTTCCGCTGGCGCGTAGGGCTTACGTGGTTCCTGATCCTGGTTGAAACTGCCCTGACAGTTTTGATTCCGCTGTTCGTCGGCTTCGCCATAGATGGATTGCTGAGCGAAGATTTTCAGCCCTTTGTGCAGTTAGGTGCGCTCATGGTTGCCCTTACTATGATCAGCGTGATCCGGCGGATTTACGATACACGTGTCTACGGTATGATCCGTGTCGAATTGGGCAAGGCGCTTGCCGCGCGGTTTTCAAATCTTCCAATTTCGTCGCTGAACGCCCGGATCGGGATGGGGCGCGAACTGGCCGACTTTCTTGAAGAGATCCTGCCTTCGGCAATCGCGGGGGTGGTGCAGTTCGTCGTATCAGCAATTTTGCTGTTTTACTTCTCGCCAGTTCTGGCCCTGTCTGCCTGTGGGGTTCTTGTCGGAATGATATCTGTGTACGCTCTGTTTCATTCGACGTTTTGGCAATGGAACCGTGCGCTGAATGAGCAAATGGAGCATCAGGTCAGTGTTCTGGAACAACGACGTGACCGTCCGGTTTTCGTCCACCTGAGTAAACTGCGCCGGTTCGAAGTAAAGCTCTCGGATACCGAAGCCGTTCTGTATGGCGTAATCTTCATTCTGTTAATAGGTCTGCTCCTATTCAACCTGTGGTTCGCGACCCAAAACCTGGATGCGACACCGGGCATGATATTTTCGATTATCAGCTATTCGTGGGAGTTTGCGGAAGCCGCACTTGCTTTGCCCGTCACCTTACAATCCTGGTCTCGCCTGTCAGAGATTACGACCAGGTTGCAGAGCGATTGATCAGGCTTGCATACCATAATTGGCGTGATACGGGATTTGTAATCAGGAAGTAATCAGTCCATTCCGGTCGTGCGCAGCCTAGCTAAAGGAGGGGTAAAAAGAGCTGATAAACTAGAGCTTTGTGAATTCAGACAATGCCTGCAACGGGCGCAGTATGACTGAAGATCGGGCGTCGCGCTGTAATCGTTCGATGAGCTTCTTGAATATGGCCCGATTTCAATAGCAGATTCAGGTAAGTCAGCTCCAAAAGGTCACGCTGTGCGCGGCTGCCGCCCAGACGAGCGTGATCTGCCATAACCGGTGTCAGCTGTTGCAGCGCATCCGTCCAATCTTGTTGCGCAATCGCGCCCCACGCACGGGCCACCGGGCGAACAAGATCTGCCGCAAAACCCAAGCTTGTTTCGGTCAGAACCGCAAGGCGCTCTCCTTCCCCTGCCATTGCATGAGCCAGCGCGCCATGTATGTCCGCAAAACTCATGCCTGGGTTTGGAAAAAACCGTGATGCGTATTCGCTCAGGTCGCGCCAAAGTTTGGGCGCAACTGTTAGACCCGCAATTTCAGTGCGGTGCAAAAGTGCAGCAGCATCGGTTAGAACATTTATCGGCAACGAATAGGACGCTGCGGGTGCGATAGCTCCCTCGTAAATCGTCCATAGCTCAGCCTCATCCCCTTGCTCCAAGGCCCACAGAGCGCGATGCCAACTTAAGTGGCCGTGCAATACCGAGCGCACATCATAATCCGCGATCCAGTCGGCAAGGTATGCGCGACCGGCCTCTCCATAACCTTGCTCGTAGAGCGTGTGCGCTTTGAAGTGTGACGCGTTTGCATTGGCGTTGTTCAAAGCGAGCGAGCCGTCCATCATGGACATGGCCTCATCAAGCCGCCCAACTTCGCATAGCGCCTGACCGTGTACGCTCATAACCCACCAGTCTTCGCCCAAGGCATCAAATAATTTGGTCGTGTAGGCAAGTTGCGTGCTTTCCCGACCAGGCTCACCCGATGTCCCAATCAAACCAAAAATGTTGGTACAGATCTGCGCGACAAGGACATCGCGGGGGTGATGAGCAGCGTGCTTCAGAACTGCGCTTCGTGCCTGTAAGACACGTCCCTGAAGCAAGAGATCGAATACCGCAAGATGACCCTCCTCGCGCTCAGTCAACCCAGATGCGCAGGCGCGGGCCGACGCCATTGCCTCTTGAGCGCCAGACATATCGTTTTCATACATTCGAGCTCGAGCAAGCCCAACGTGACCGAGGGCGAAGCCGGGATCGGCCGTGATGGCGGCGAAAAAAGCTTCGCTTGCACCAAACGTTACTGCAAGGATGTGATCAAGCCCCGCGACATAGGCGTCCCGCGCCTCTGGCAGGCCGGTCGTCAGCGTCAGTCCATACCGGTCAACCAGCATCTCCATACTCCCACTTTCGTCAGCATACTCAAACGTGCGTGCTCGCGACTGCCCAACGCTAGCACAAAAAGCGAAACCATAAGCACTATTGTGGATAATCGATTGCTATAAGGATCGAACCATCGGTTAACGGGCTGGCCTTCTGGCCTTCACTGCTGATTGAAAAGATATTGATTGAACCAAGCGTGCCTCATAGCCTTTCTTTGCCAATAGGGTTGTCCGAAGGAGGCACAGCGATGAGGTGCACATTGCCTACCAAGTATATGGCGATGGCTTTCTCGCTACGTTTGACGGACCCGGCCAGGCGATCCATCGTGGCAAGGCGATTGGCGATGCCATTTCCAAGCTGAATCTGGAAGTTCGCATAGGGTTTCACACAGGCGAGGTCGAAGTTTCTTTGCATTATGTGCGCGGAATTTCCGTTAACACTGCAGCGCGTATCTCAGAATTGGGCGGAGGCGGCGACATCGTCGTTTCCAGAACAGTAAAAGATCTGGTGGCTGGGTCCGGTCTGGACTTCGAAAGTCTTGTAACAAAAGAACTGAAGGGCTTATCCGAAGACTGGCAAGTTTATAAAGCGGTCTAAAGGCATCTCTAGCCATTCCACCCAGCAGCTTTCGGAAGTCACAAATTAAACATCAAATGATGACGGCGGGAGGGGTCGAGCAGATCTTCATTAGCCTTAAATTGTGGTTTTCACCCAATCAATATGAACGGCGGATTTGGCCTCAAAGCCGCCGAATAGCAGCGTGCTAGCCACCTCGGCACGAATGCTTCGGAGCTGGGCATCGCCTAATGTGTAACCGCTCTTTGAACGTCCGACATCGTTGATCCATTTGCCAAACGCATACTTTTTAGCCAATTTGCGACAATGGAGTTTCTCGACGTCAGCCACAACAGTTTCCTCGTCGCCATGTCCTGCATTGTTGCCTTCGTGGCAGGGTTTACAGGATTGTCGATGACGCGAGATCTTTCGACGAAGCCGGTCTTTGAAAAGAAGGCCTCGGTGGCTCTTGCGGCTGTTTCGCTTGGCGGTGGAATCTGGGCCATGCACTTCGTGGCCATGCTCGGGCTTCAGATGCCGATCCTGTTCTATTACGACGCTGCAATCACACTTGTGTCTGCCCTTGTCGCGATCCTGCTCGTCGGAGCTGCGCTTATTCTGTTGCATTTCACCGAACGCAACCGCGCCACGATTGCGATGGCAGGAGGCGTTGTTGGGTTGGGCATCTTGGCGATGCACTATATTGGCATGGCTGGCTTGGAGCTTTGCCGGGCAGTGTATACGCCCAGTGGCGTCATCTTGTCCTCGATTGCTGCAATAGCGCTTTGTATGCTGGCTTTCGCGATTGCCTACGGGCAGCGAACAAACAGAAACATTTTGCTGGGCACTTTGTGTTTTGCAGCGGCGGTTTGCACCGTTCATTTTCTTGCTCTGGCGAGCACCCGTTTCGTCGCGGTGCCAAGTGGGGTTGAGTTTGGCCCGTTGATGAGCAATGAGACGCTGGCCATTGGCGTAATCCTGTTCAGTTTCATCATATTTGGTGCTTGCTTGTGGGTCAGCGTGACCTATTTGCCTGGACCTTCGAGGAAAGACCCGGAGCCAACAGAAGCGGCCGTGGATGTAGAACCATTGCTGCAAATTCCTTGCGAACGGGATGGTGGAAAGGTCTTCATCTCTGCCGAAGATGTTTTGTTTTTGCGCGCGGATGGGCACTACACCCAAGTTTACACCGAAACGGATCGGTTGTTTTGTGTCTGGCCAGTGACCGAGGCCGCCAAGCGATTGGTGCCCACCGGATTTCTCCAGACCCACCGCAGCTACCTTGTCAATCCTCAGCGCGTGGCGCGGTTTGAGCGGACCAAGGATAAGGGCCGATGCCTGTTCGACGGGGATGGTTTACCACCCGCGCCGGTCAGTCGATCCAAACTCAAGACGGTTCAGGATGCGCTTGCATCGCAGGTGGGCGCAATTCGTGCGACCTAGGGCGCATTTCGTGCAAAATACCTGTTTTTTGTTGATTTCCTGAAGCGTCGCCATCCAAGCGCATGCAGTGATCCGTTCAGCCAGAACATTTGCTTGAAGGGAGGAGAGCCGATGATTCCAGCGGCATTCGAATACTACAGACCCAAGGACATGGCCGGTGTGCTGTCGATCCTGGAAGAGCATGGCGATGATGCCCGCGTCATGGCCGGTGGGCACAGCCTGATTCCGATGATGAAGTTGCGGATGGCGGATGTGCCGCATCTGATCGATCTTCAGGATGTTGGCGGCATGTCTGATATCGAGATCGGAGGTGACAGTATCCGCATCGGTGCGATGGTCACCCAGCACGCGATTATTGATCACGACGCACTGGCTGAGGCCGCTCCGATTCTGCGCGAAGCTGCCCTTCAGATCGCAGACCCGCAAGTCCGATACATGGGGACAGTTGGTGGCAACGTGGCCAATGGCGACCCCGGCAATGACATGCCCGGCCTGATGCAGTGCCTGAATGCGCGCTTTACTGTCGAGGGTCCTGACGGGGAACGCGACATCGCTGCCCGCGAGTTTTACGAAGCCGCCTACATGACTGCTCGGGAAGACGAAGAAGTGTTGACGGCAGTCACCATCCCAACGCTGCATGGCGGTTACGCCTATGAAAAACAAAAGCGCAAGATTGGCGATTATGCTACCGCTGCTGCTGCAGTCCAGATCGTGAAAGATGGTGGCACCTGTGCCTCCGCCTCGATTGCAATGACCAATCTGAGCGACACACCGGTCTTTTCCGAGGCGGCTGGGGCCGCTCTGGTTGGCACCGGCGTCGATGCAAATGCCATTAAGACCGCTGTGGCCGCCATGCTCGGTGATATTGACCCCACCGAGGACAACCGCGGCCCCGTCGCTTTCAAGAAACACGTTGCAGGTATCATTCTGACCCGCGCCATTGAGCGCGCCTGGTCGCGTGCGTGAGGAGATCGTCCGATGTCAAAGAAACAACACTATAAGATCACGGTGAACGGCAAGGAAGAGGAATTCCTTGCCGAGCCACGCGAACTTCTCATCTACACGCTGCGCGAGCGGCTCAACATCACCGGCCCGCATATTGGTTGCGAGACTTCCCATTGTGGCGCTTGCACCGTCACCATTGATGGCAAATCAGTCAAGTCCTGCACCATGTTCGTGGCGCAGGCCGATGGCAAGGATATCACAACCATCGAAGGCATCGGTGGGCCTGACGCGCTGCACCCGCTGCAAGAGGCGTTTAAGGAACATCACGGGCTGCAATGCGGCTACTGCACTCCGGGCATGATCACACGTGCGGCAAAGTTGCTCGAAGAGAACCCGAACCCGTCCGAGGAAGAGATCCGTTTTGGCATGGCAGGTAATATCTGCCGCTGTACCGGGTATCAGAACATCGTGAAGTCCATCAAAGCCGCAGCGGCCGAGATGAATGCAGCCAAGGAGGCGGCCCAATGAATGACATGACACCAGATCGTGAGGAACGCACCGCGAACCTCAAGGGCATGGGCTGTTCGCGCAAAAGGGTGGAAGATGCCCGCTTTACTCAAGGCAAGGGCAACTACGTCGATGACGTGAAGCTTGACGGGATGC
Source organism: Ruegeria sp. C5 (assembly GCF_056537605.1). Lineage (NCBI taxonomy): Bacteria > Pseudomonadati > Pseudomonadota > Alphaproteobacteria > Rhodobacterales > Roseobacteraceae > Ruegeria > Ruegeria sp. C5. Next base: position 75,701 of record NZ_JBQFRX010000003.1, read on the forward strand.
TCTTTGGAGATTTCGTCCGCTCTCCCTACGCTCACGCACGGATCACCAACATCGATACGGCGGCAGCGCTTGAAGTGCCCGGCGTTCTCGCTGTGCTGACCGCCAAGGACCTTGAACCGCTCGGCCTCCATTGGATGCCGACGCTGGCCGGCGACAAGCAAATGGTTCTGGCCGATGGCAAGGTTCTGTTTCAAGGCCAGGAAGTGGCGTTTGTGGTGGCCGAAGACCGCTATGCGGCGGCAGATGGAATCGAGGCCGTCGAAGTCGAATACGAAGAGCTTGAGGTTCTGGTTGATCCGTTCAAGGCGATGGAATCACAGATAGTTCTGCGTGAAGACACCGTGGGCGAGGATGGCAAACCAATCGATGGAGCACATGGTCCTCGAAAGCATCACAACCATATCTTCACGTGGGAAGCGGGCGACAAGGATCCAACATTCGAGACAATCGACAATGCCGAGGTCGTTGCCGAAGAGACTATGTATTACCACCGTACGCACCCATGCCCACTGGAAACCTGCGGCTGTGTCGCCTCAATGGACAAGGTCAATGGCAAGCTGACTCTTTGGGGCACGTTCCAGGCGCCCCATGCTATCCGCACTGTGGTCAGCCTGATTTCCGGGATCGAGGAACACAATATCCGTGTGATCTCTCCCGATATTGGCGGCGGGTTTGGAAATAAGGTTGGGGCCTATCCGGGCTATGTGTGTTCGGTCGTCGCCTCCATCGTCACCGGCAAGCCGGTAAAGTGGATCGAAGACCGGATGGACAATCTGATGACCACCGCCTTTGCCCGCGACTATTGGATGAAGGGCCGCATTTCTGCCACCAAGGACGGCAAGATCACCGGGTTGCATTGCCATGTGACAGCGGACCATGGTGGATTTGACGCCTGCGCCGACCCAACCAAATTCCCGGCGGGTTTCATGAATATCTGCACCGGATCTTACGACATCCCGACTGCATTCCTTGAGGTTGATGGCGTCTACACCAACAAAGCGCCGGGCGGGGTCAGCTACCGTTGTTCCTTCCGCGTGACAGAGGCGGTTTATTTCATCGAACGGATGATCGAGGTGCTGGCGATCGAGTTGAACATGGACGCGGCAGATTTGCGCCGGATCAACTTCATCAAGAAAGAGCAATTCCCCTATCAGGCTGCGCTTGGCTGGGAATATGACTCTGGCGATTATCACACTGCATGGGACAAAGCGCTCAGCACCGTCGACTACGAGGGATTGCGCAAGGAACAGGCCGAGCGTGTAGAGGCGTTCAAACGGGGCGAAACGCGCAAGCTTATGGGAATCGGTCTCAGTTTCTTCACTGAGATCGTGGGTGCTGGCCCAGTGAAGAATTGCGATATTCTGGGTCTGGGTATGTTCGATAGCTGCGAAATTCGCATTCATCCCACGGGCTCTGCAATTGCACGGCTTGGAACGATTTCGCAGGGGCAAGGCCACGCGACGACATTCGCACAGATACTGGCCTCCGAGATCGGATTACCTGCCGATAGCATCACCATCGAAGAGGGCGACACCGATACCGCGCCCTATGGTCTGGGCACCTACGGCTCGCGCTCGACCCCGGTTGCCGGGGCGGCTACGGCCATGGCTGGCCGCAAGATCCGCGCCAAGGCGCAAATGATCGCGGCCTATCTGTTGGAAGTGCATGACGATGACGTCGAGTTCGACGTCGACCGTTTCGTGGTCAAAGGAGCGCCCGAGCGGTTCAAGACCATGAAAGAAATCGCATTCGCCGCCTACAATCAGGCCATTCCAGGGATTGAGCCAGGGCTTGAAGCGGTCAGCTACTATGACCCGCCAAACATGACTTATCCGTTCGGTGCCTATGTCTGCGTGATGGATATTGATGTGGATACAGGCGTGCCAGACATCCGCCGCTTCTACGCGCTGGACGATTGCGGTACCCGGATCAACCCGATGATCATCGAAGGACAGGTGCATGGCGGCCTGACCGAAGCACTCGCAGTCGCTTTGGGCCAGGAAATCGCCTATGACGATCAGGGCAACGTGAAGACGGGCACGCTGATGGATTTCTTCCTGCCGACTGCATGGGAGGTTCCGAATTACGAGACCGACTACACCGTCACGCCGTCGCCACATCATCCCATCGGTGCGAAGGGCGTGGGCGAAAGTCCGCATGTGGGCGGGGTGCCATGCTTCTCCAACGCGGTGCAGGATGCGTTCCGGGCCTTTGGTCTGCGGCATACCAACATGCCACATGATCACTGGCGGATCTGGAAGACCGCCAATGAGCTTGGCCTGCACGGCTAAAGGCGAAAGGCAGGGCGGAGACGTTCCGCTCTGCCCGGAGACACACATGACCTGGACCGATTTACAATCCGCTCTTGAAGGGCAGGGCTATGTCGCATCCGACGACCTAGCAGTTGCTCTCCATCTGGCGCTGACGTTGGAGCGGCCTCTTCTTCTGGAGGGCGCCGCGGGCGTAGGTAAGACAGAGGTTGCGCGCACCCTGAGCGATGCGCGCGACACCAAGTTGCTCCGACTGCAATGCTATGAGGGGCTTGACGCCGCTCAGGCCATCTACGAATGGAACTACCAGCGGCAATTGCTGACGATCCGCGCCGCCGCCGAAGATGGTGAGACGGGCAAAAGCGTTGAGGAGCGTATTTTTTCCCGTGATTTCCTGTTGGAACGCCCTCTATTGGCCGCCATTACCCAGGACACGCCGCCTGTTTTGTTGATTGACGAAATTGACCGCGCTGATGTGGAATTCGAAGCCTACTTGCTGGAAGTTCTGGCCGACTATCAAGTGACTGTCCCAGAACTCGGCACCATCACGGCCTCTAGCAAGCCGATCGTGATCCTGACCTCAAACGGCACACGCGATCTATCCGATGCACTGCGTCGTCGCTGCCTTTACACCTATGTCGATTATCCGGACCGACAGACAGAACTTGCAATCCTCAAAGCGCGCTGCCCTGCGATTGAGGCACGTCTCGGCGCGCAAGTCGTAGGCTTTGTACAAAAGCTTCGCGAGGAGGAACTGGAAAAGACACCCGGCATCGCTGAGATGCTCGATTTTGCTGCCGCCTTGATGGGACTTGGGATTGCGGATCTGACCGACGATCCAACCGTGTTGCACTCCACCTTAACCACGCTGCTGAAAACTCAAAGCGATCAGGCACAGATCACCGCCGAAGTCGCGGCCCGTATCGCGGGGAAGGCCGCATGAGCCGGGTTTCCAAATTTGCGGCGCGTGATCCGGGGCCAGCGGCCCGTGTTGCCGGGTTCATTGCGCATTTGCGCCAGAACGGCCTTCGCCTAGGTGTGGCAGAGGCAGAGCTTGCCTTGCGTGCCCTCGGCGAGGTCAATGCCGCTGTCCCGAATGAAAGCCGTCGCGCGTTGCGGGCCATCTGCACAGGATGCAAGGATGAGGCCGAACGGTTCGACGGCCTCTTCGATAGTTTTTGGATGGATTCCGGTCGGGTGAAGCAAAGGGCCGTGCCCAAAGCGCAGTCTGCGCTCAGCGATAACGTGCATTCCTCTCGTCAAGCCAAGGGTCAGGATATGGGCGCATCGGGCAGCGCCATCGCTCCTGATTCCGGTGACGGCGAAGCCGACAGCGATGGCACCGGTAAACTTATCGCAACTCAGCAACGCAATCTCAGCCGCCGCGATCTGCGTGATCTGGTCCGCGCGGATGATATCGCAGAGGCCGAAGCAGTTGCGCGTCGCATCGGTGCCGCTTTGCGCGATCGACGTTCGCGCCGTCGGATCGCCGCCCGCAAAGGCGACCGCCTGCATTTTCGCAAGACCATTCGCCTGAGCCTTGCGACAGGAGGGGAACCTCTGCAGCTCTTGCGCAAGTCTCGCCCTGATCGCAGCCGCAAAATCGTAGCGCTTTGCGATGTATCGGGATCGATGAGCGTCTATGCGCAAGTTTTTCTTGCTTTTCTCGCTGGGCTGATGCGCGCTGACAAAGATGCCGACGCTTATCTTTTTCACACACGGCTGGTACGCATCACTGAAGCATTGCGCGACAAAGACGCACTGCGTGCAATTGGTCGGATGTCGCTGATGGCAGATGGCTTCGGCGGTGGATCAAAGATCGGGCCATCGTTGCAACGCTTTGCCGATACCTATGCGCGGCGCTTTGTAGATGGCCGGTCTGTCGTAGTGATCTTGTCGGACGGCTATGATACCGAGCCACCCGCAATCCTGGCAGCAGCGCTTGAGAAGCTGAGAAAACGCGGCTGTAAGATCATCTGGCTCAATCCACTGAAGGGTTGGAGCGACTACGCGCCCGTAGCTGGCGGAATGGCTGCGGCCTTGCCTTATCTCGACCTTTTTCAACCGGCCAACACCCTTGCCGATCTTGCCGCCCTGGAACCAAAATTGGTGACACTATGAGTCCGGCAGAGATCTTAGACACGGACCTTGCCGATGCGGCACAAGACCTGCGTGACCGGCAAGAACCTTTCGCCTTCGCGACAATCGTGCGCACTGCGGGGGCGACGGCGGCCAAGCCGGGTGCTAAAGCGCTGCTCAGCGCGGACGGGACAATCCTGCATGGATGGCTTGGTGGCGGATGCACGCGTGGCGCGGTCAAACGCGCTGCGGTAGAGGCTTTGCGCGCCGGTCAGCCGCAACTGGTTTCTGTCGCGCCCGAGGAACTCCTGGAAGAAATGGGCGTGATAGCGGGGGATGAGATCGACGGGACGCGCTTTGCGCGCAATGGTTGCCCGTCAAAAGGCACCGTCGACATTTTTATCGAGCCCTGTTTGCCAATGCCCGAACTTGTCGTGCTTGGCGCATCCCCTGTGGCCCAAGCGCTTAGTTCCCTGGCACCGCAATTCCACTGGTCGGTTTCTGGCACCACGTCGGCTGATACGACGTGCAATCGACGACGCTTCGTTGTCATTGCGACGCAAGGCCAAGGAGATCTGGACGCGCTCAAATCCGTACTGACAGATTTGCCCGACTATGTTGCCTTCGTCGGAAGCGCTCGGAAATTCGCGACACTGGCTGAAAAACTAAAGACCGCCGGCATAACTCCCGAGGCCATCAACACCGTCCACGCCCCGGCGGGTCTGGACCTGGGGGCGGTCACGCCCGAGGAAATAGCGCTGTCGATCCTTGCGCAGTTAGTCCGTGTCAGACGGCAGACTGTGGGGCTTGCCGATGGCTGATGTTGCCGCGATCCTTCTAGCCGCCGGTCTTTCCCGTCGCATGGGGGCGCAAAACAAGCTGCTATTACCAATAGACGGCCTGCCGATGATCCGCCGTGTAGCCATGGCTTACTTAGGCGCCATTGATACTGACCTGACGGTGGTAACAGGACATGAGGCGAGCGCCGTGCGCCGGGCATTATCAGGGCTAGCTGTTTCTTTGGTTCACAATGCAAACTTCACCAGCGGCCAGCAGAGCTCGGTTGCCACGGGATTGCATTGTGCACCTGACGCCCATCTGCTTCTGATCGGCTTGGGTGATCAGTCGCTATTGACCACTCAGGATCTGCAAGATCTGATTGCGGCTCACGTTGCAGGTGATGCGACTAAAGTGACGATACCTGTCCATAACGGCGCACGAGGCAATCCAATTACTATCTCGCAGCTATTGCGCCGGCGATTGCTGGAAAACCCCGCACGCCCCGGCTGCTTGGGCTTCACGCGCGATCATCCCGAACATGTACAAGCCGCTACGCTGTCATCGCCCGGGTTCTACACCGATGTCGATACCCCGGATGACTATGCGACCCATTTGGAAACCGCGAAGGAGCCGATCTCATGAGCCGACTTCTGATCTGGATGCGCAGGCGTCTTAAATCGCTCGAAATGACCACTGAACAAGCAGACAACATAAGATTTCCCTGTTGCTAAGAAGGACAAGACTATGGAACTGAAGGACGAAATCATCATCAACGCCCCGAAAGATCGCGTCTATGCGGCACTGAATGATCCCGAGGTGTTGAAACAATGCATCCCGGGTTGTGAAGAACTAATCAAGCATTCTGATACTGAACTGGAGGCCAAGGTCTTGCTTAAAGTAGGGCCCGTCAAGGCGCGGTTCGGAGGCAATGTCACCCTGGACCAGACCGGCGCCCCTGATGCATTCTCGCTGTCTGGTCAGGGCAATGGTGGTACCGCTGGTCATGCAAAGGGTGGCGCAGATGTGACGCTGAGTGCAGACGGCGACACAACGATCCTGCGCTATGAAGCAAAGGCCGAGATTGGCGGAAAACTGGCTCAGCTCGGCAGTCGTTTGATCCAGAGCACAGCCAAGAAGCTCGCAGGAAAATTCTTCAAGTCCTTCGCTGATGTAGTGAATGAAGGCGCGATGATCTGAACTTAATGGGTGGAGATGAAGCGGTTCTTTGAGCTTGCTCCACCCGCTAACGATCCGAATGGAAATTTGCACCGTTCCAGCAACAACAAATGTGCCGAATATGCGAGCGGAAGCTGCAGGAGCAAGGATCAAGTATTAAGATTCTGGTAAGTCCACTCATCCATCATTAGCTACTTGGTTCTAAACGCTTGATCTGAACATTTGCCGTCGGTTGCCATAGATTCACAGTTTTTCTTTTGCGCTCATCTGCCTATTGCAACTCGGACATGAACGTCTGGTTTTCGCTCTAGTGCCCCGATCTTACCGGCGTGGCCTGTAGAAGATTTTTCTATCTATAACCCGCGTACTGCTCATAATTCTGGAATAAGTATAGAAAAATTCTCACCACTTTTTGCCCAGGCACCTAGCGTAAGTGCGCCAGAAACTAACGGTCAACGTAGTATAGCTTACCTAAATGCACTCTGGTTAGTATTTCTGTCCTCGAAAAAAGCGACGCTTGGAATCTTTCTCCTTGAGGGAGAACTGGGGGGCAATTTCGACCGAGATACGGAATGTGATAATTCAACCAATCGATATTGACTTAATATTCAGATATTTAAGTGAAATATGGCTGGGATGGAAGAATGCCAAACTAAGTCATTGACATGTTATTTATACACGTAAAATGGAGGGGCAGGGGGCAAGTTAAAGTTCTTGTTGCCTGGTTTGTATCCGCAACAGAATAATCGCCTTGGTAACTTGACCAACGTTGTAAAAAGGGGAGTGTTTGACGGTTTTTCTTGACTAAAAGATGGGCCGATCCCGATTTAGCTCAGGCCGACTTCTTGCCCAACACTCCGGGCCACGATCGGATTGGGTCGCCTCCGGATGCTTGGCTCATGCGCCGCAAGCGACGACTTACTTGTCGTCGCCACGGCTTAGAAACTTGGAAAAGTAACCAAGTTCTTTCCTACACGGAAGCAAACACGTGTAGCCTGAGCGGGTACTCACGCTTGGTTCGGCACGTCTCTTTCTGCGACAGTAAAGCGTTGATTTTTGAAACACGCCCTAGGGTAACATCCGGGATAATCCAAGAATGCTTCGGCCTTAGCACCGATTACCGACATTCTTAACTATGCTCCAAAAGTCTCATATTTGATCTGATCGCTCATGACGCCTGCAGCCTCCAATCCAGTTTTCAAACCGGTCATAAACTCCAGAGGGCCGCAGATCATATAGTGCGCGTCCGGCCCCGCCCTGATCGCCAACAAGTCCTTAGCAGTGATCCGGCCATGGACGTCAAACGTTTCGCCTAGAAGATCGGTCCTTTCCGGTGAACTGAAGAATATCAATCGGGTGGCATTCGGGTTTCCCGCAATCAGCTGATCAACCTCACGGCCAAACGCATGGGCGCGCCCACTTCGAGCTCCATGGACATACCACACTGGCCGATGGTTTTCTTCTGCTGAGGCTTCGTAAAGCATTGCAAGCATCGGAGTCAGGCCGACACCAGCGCTGATGAGAACTAATGGATTGTCATCTTTGGGGAGTACAAAGTTACCAGCGGGCGGCTTTGCCTCGATCACATCGCCCACGTGCACCTCGTCATGTAGGAATTGCGACCCGATACCGCCTGCCTCGCGTTTTACGCTTATCCTGTAGTTCTGAATCGCGACCGAGCCAGATAGTGTGTATGTCCGACGTACCTTCGCCCCATGACCTGGGATGTCCAAGGCAATCGGCAAATGCTGTCCTGCAAGAAAAGGTGTCACCGCCTCGCCGTTCGTGGGTGCCAGATGGAAAGAGGTGATGTGCTCGGCTTCTAAGACCTTGTCGATCACGGTCAGTTTTGTCATCGTCGCAGGGTCTGCAGACCACCTCAGAGAAAGCGCGGCTGGTCTGTCGATGACAGATTCTATCTCTACATCAATCACACGAAGGATGCTTGGATCGCGCGCTTCCTCCGGGTCCCACTCGACCGAAGCCCGACCCGTCAAATGCAAAAGCCCGCCAGTTGAGAAGTCGACAAAGAGCAACCCAACACGCGGATCTTCGAGCAGGTTCCCGATCGTGTTGAAGAAGTTATTGCCGGTATAGTCGGGGATGCGCAGGCGCTTCGGCCCAACTACCCGGACGAATCCAGGGTCACCGCCACGATGGGAAGCGTCATAGCCGTCGGAGTGCGCTTCGTTAGAGCTTTGTCGCCCCGATCCGATGAATAGAGTGTCAGCGGCGCCTATGTGTTTGATTTGTTCGGAGCTGAGTTGAGTAGACGTCGTCGCTTCAATCGTCATCGCCCTATCGGCTCGCCACCAATTCCGCTCGTTGATATACTTCGGACAATTCCCAAAGGTCTGATGGATATCGACTGCAAAGCCATCCTTGGTTGGACGCGACTTACCGCTGAAGCGGTTGCGGCGGCGCGTAGCGAGTTCGATGCCAACCACGCCGATATCGGTGCCAGCCATAATCGATTCGCTCAGCGGATCTTGTGGATCAATCCGTGTTGCAAGCGTCAGCGTCTGAGAGTCTGGTGACCCAATAAATCCTTCCTCGCCTTCGATGATCGTCGCCCACACTCGTCCCTGGTTATCGCTGGAGGCAGCAACCAGAAACGGTTGTGCTTGATAAAAAGCGCGGTGTTGATCTGGCATGTGATTTCGGATGAAGGGCGACACGCGTTTGGAAAGCCCCCTAACACCCGCGCGTTCTTGTGCAGCCAGTTCGCCCGGATGAAATGGGGTTTCTTCGTCCAACATCGTTTTGTCCTTCTTTCTCAATCTTGTCATCAAAGTCGCTGTACGCTCAGGTCCGGGTTATCGTCCGCAAGCAACCCCATGACCCAACAGTCCAATCGACTTTCGGGGTGCTCTGCACGGTTGCGTCAGTTGCCGCCTCGCGTTTATGCGGGCGCGACCTTAGCTACGTTGCGTCCGTTCATGCCGACTTAGTCAAGGCGCGCGTTTTCAATCACGGTTTCCCGAGTCGATGATGAGACGGCGCTTCGTTCGCCTTCGCAAATGTCCATTGAACTACTCGGCAGCAAGACCAACGGCGGTGGCTGGCATCGCTTGAAAACCGGTCAGCGCTTCGAACCTTGCAATCCAGGCACGGACATTCGGGTACGGCGCGAGCGAAATATTCCCTTCTGGCGCATGGGCTGTGTAGGAATAGGCCGCAACATCAGCGATGGTCGGTTGATCACCAACAAGCCAGTCGCGACCGTCCAGCCCAAATTCCAGTTTTTGCATTGCTTTCGCGGCGGTTGCAGCTGCAAAGTCCACGTCCAGAGGTGCGCCAAACACCGTAATCAACCTTGCTGCACATGAGCCAAATGCAATTTCACCTGCAGCGAGTGTCAGCCATTGCTGAACGTTCGCTTCTCCTACGGCATCACTTGGTATCCAGTCGGATGCGTATTTGCGGGCTAAGTAAACTAATATTGCGTTTGAGTCAGAAATGACGGCGTCGCCATCTTCCAGCACGGGCACCTGTCCATTCGGGTTCATGGCAAGGAAGTCAGGCGTTTTGTGCTCACCAGCGGCGAGATCTACAAAGACAGCTTCATGGGCGATCCCTGCGAGCTTAGCAAAAACCAAAGCGCGATGCGCGTGACCTGATTTGGGGAAGTGATGAATACGAACCGGGTTTGACATTTAAGGGCTCCTGCTGGGGTTGGTCATTTACCAAAACAGATACGACTTGCACAATTGCGCGATAATCGCCAATTTCGGAGAAAGTTTAGGCCCTGAGAGGGCGGAATAAGCTATGGATAAGATTGACCGCATGCGAGCCTTTGCGCTTGTCGCAAAGAACGCCTCTTTCACACTTGCCGCACAGCGTATGGGACGATCCGCGCGGCAGGTCAGCAAATACGTCGCGGATCTGGAAGAAGCGCTAGGCGTTCAGCTTCTGAACAGAACCACACGCAGTGTATCCCTGACGGATGTCGGCGCCACGTATCTGGCGATGTGTGAACCACTTCTTGACGGGTTCGACGAGTTGGAAGAAACCGTCAGGAACCAACAAACGGCTTTACGCGGTGTCATCCATATCTCAGCTCCGACGGGATTTGGATCGGTGCGGCTCGCGCCTTCTCTTGCGGTATTCGCCGCACAGCATCCGGAAGTTGAAATCGACCTTCGTCTCTCGGATCGAAGGGTGTCAATTATTGACGAAGGTCTGGATCTCGCGATCCGCATCGGACCGATGAGAGACAGTTCACTTAAAGTACGCCAGCTTGGCCCAATGCCTTTGCTAGTCTGTGCATCTCCAGACTATTTGAAGCGCGCAGGTATGCCGGCGCATCCACGTGCACTGGAGACGTATGAGTGCATTTTAGACGGCAACATGACGGATCCTACGATCTGGCGCTTCGATTTAGAAGGTCGGGAATTTGCGGTCCATGTTAACGGTCGGCTTCGCGCCAATGCACCGGCAGCATCAGCACGGCTGGCAGCCACGGGAATAGGGGTTGCCCGTTGTCCGGCCTACACTGTTTCAGAAGCTCTAAAGACAGGAGAATTGGTCGAGCTCTTCGCCGAGAATCGCGTTACACCCTATGTGGTCGCCGCACTTTTTCCGCAGAATCGCCGACTAACGACCCGCGTGCGCGCCCTTATTGATCATCTTGCAAGCGACACGTCGCTTTGCTCTGACTTAAAGGGGTGATGAAGCAAAACCGGTAAACAAAAGCCGTTACGATGTGCAGCTTCCTTTGAAGCTCCTGCTTCTCAATATAACTTAATGAGCTCCGCCTGGACTGAGACCCGCCAATTGCAGCTTAAAGCTGCGTTCAGGATCACCGCGGAGAATGACTGCAGTGAACCCAAAACAGCCGATGCTACACTTCGATGAGAGTGAGGTTTGGGTCGTGCTCTTATCATTGAGCCTGCTTAACTGAACTGGTCCACCATTATGTTTAGTGAACGGATGCCCAAGAATGGCCAATAAGCGACCAAAGCCGGAAGAGATTGTCTTGAAGCTACGACAGTTTGAGCTGCTGATGGGACAGGGGATATTCCGTCTTGATGCAATCAGACAAATCGGTGTTGTTGAACAGACCTACTGCCACTGGCGCAGGCAAGGAGCCGTTGAAGGCGCCATTGGTTCGAGCCCAACGGCGAATGCGGAATGGGTGTAGATCAATTGAAGGAACTGAAGCGGCTCCAGAAGGAGAACGAGCATCTAAGACTTGCCGTATCTGATCTGACACTGGGCAGGCTGACCCTTAAGGAGGAGGCAAAGGAAAACTACAAAACTCGCTCGTCTTCGCGCCTGCATTGAACATGTGCGTAGCGAATTCAAAGTGTCTGAGCACAGAACCTGCCGAGTACTGGGGCAACATCGTTCGACCCAAAAGGATGTCCCGATGGCGCGTGCGATGAGAACCGGTTGATTGCCATCATGATCGAACGGCCAGACAATTTAGTCGCGGCTGCTATCGTCGGATTACAGTTTTGCTCGAACCAGTCTTCCATTTGAACGCGCTCGGATTGTACCTCGCATCCAGCCTGAACCGGATCGTTGGTCAATGGGTAACGGCACCTAGCGTCATTTTCCTGGGATTGCGCCGCGAAGCACCAACCTGAGCCGAGCGTTCAGATGCGTCAACCCGCTTTTAGTTCAGGTTGGCATTTGTGCCAAAATCCCTATCGACGGAAAGCGTTTCGTACAGCTCCAACAACCGTTTCGCCTGCGCGTTCCAGCTATACTCTTTGTTAAGTATCTCGAGGGAGGTATCCGTGAGTTTATAGGCTTCGCGGTTCTCAGCAACTTTCTTTATGGCTACGGCGATAGCAAGTGGGTCGGTTTGATCCATAGCGACGCCATGACCCAATACTCTGACAAATTCCCTTTGATCAGGGCGATCTGGAACGCAAACCGGCAGCCTAGCAAATGTGGCCTCAAACAGTTTGTTCGGCATCGAATGTAGATAACTTAACCCGATGTTTTGTGAAGCGCTCGCTGCAAGCGTAGCATCTGACACAACGTAGGGTACTTCTTCGGCAGGAACGGGCGCCAGCAAGTGAATTCGGTCAGCAACGCCCAGTTCCTCGGCGATACCCATAATCCAAGCGTCGTTGGGTTCCTTGCGTGGCCCAAGGTTTGCAATATGAAAACCAGGTAAGTGGACTAATGCTGCAGCGAGTTTGTCCACGCCACGGTTTTCTCGTTGGATCCCACCAATGTAAGCGATCAATGGAACGTCTTCTGGCAGATCTAGCAGATCACGAAGCCGGTTTCCGCCTCGGTCAGTTTCACTTCGAGCAATGTCGGGTGAGTTATAGATTAAAGTAGGCTTACTCTTTGTGAAGCGCTCAGAGTAGAGTTCAGCAATTCCCTTAGAAACTGTGATCACATGATCTGTTTGCTTCAGGCAATCGTCTTCCAGTTTCTTCGTTAGTTCCTGCACATCTGTATGGAGTCCGGCACGTTCGGCTTCATACTCATGAGCGTCATAAATAAGTTTACCATTGCCTCGCTTTGCGAGCGCCACACCTGCAGGCAAAGTTAGCAAATCGTGGGCATGAACTATGTCGAAAGTACTGTCGTCCAGCACGGGTAACAGGTTTTGCATGAATACCAGCCCCCGAATTGCGCCGAGGCTCTCCCAACTTGCGGCAAGTTCTTTTTTTTCGCGGTCAAGTTGGGCGATAAGTTCAAATTGCCTTGCAACACCGGGCGCGCCGATGCCTATTTTGTTTAAGCTTCTTATAACCTTGTGATGCAGTTTGCGCCGCATTCGAGCGGTACCACGCGCAGATTTATAATAGTATTTGTTTAACGGAGATTGTGCGCAGCAAAACTGAAGGCGTTCTAGCTGACGCTTCTTCTCAAGATAGTCGTCAAACCGTTTTGTTACTTCTGCTCCCGAGTACTCTAAAAATGGAAGTTTGTTGACAATTTCTCTGTCCAGAGTGGAGCGTTCGAAACAGCGGAAACGCTTAATCTTGATGTTCGAGATCGTTTCGTTTTTCTCTCGGTTTCCAAGCTGGTTGCAAAAGACATGAACATTATGCCCTGCATCAGCAAGAACGCGAGCTTGTTTAAAAACACGCGCATCTTGCGTTACTTCGCTGTAATTCAAGATTGCGATGCGCTTCCGATTGACAATATTCATCGCTGTTTTTGCTCGCTTTAATGTGGTGAGGTCAATTGCTGAATTTTGGATTTGTTTGTCTGATTGGCCAATCTTTTTACTGTCGTCAAACTATCTGAAGTTATGATTTGGATCTAGAGATCACCCTAATATGGTCAGAAAAACTTCTCTTCGTCCTAATCCGAATAGACCCATTGGTGTGCACACCGCAGCCTAGCAGAATCGGTAACATCCCAGCCATGTTACTTCTCATTTCCGATGGGCGAATGCATAAGATGGAATATCTTGGGAAGAGAAAAATATTATCCCCATCCTAATCAAACGGGGTCAAACTGCGGATCATAGACGGTTCCGAACGCTTCGTCAGGGCTCGGCATTTCCTTTTCGTAAGTCTCTACTAGCACAGTTTTGTTAACAAAATGCTTGATCGAAAGATTCTCTGATATGGAATTTTTTCCCCAAGTCCCACACCCCATGGTAAGCGTGAATGGTAGTGCATTATTCATCCCGCCGCCATTACCGAATGTGTGAGCCTGGTTCACGAGAACACGCGCAACGTCGACTTTCTCAGCGAGCGCTACCGAGCGTTCTTTTCTAGTGGTATGAATGCCTACGGAATGTCCGGCACCCTCGTAGTCAAGAATATCGTTGCAAATATCGATGGCGCCGGCAAAGTCTTTCGCTTTGTACACCGAAAGTACAAGTGCAAGCTTTTCTCCGGAAAGAGGAGCTTCTTTTCCGATTTGAGACTGAGGAACCAATATGAAGCGCTTTGAATTCGGGAGCTTCATTTCAAACAGTTTCTGAAGGGTAGAGATGTCTTTCCCTACGGCTTGACGGTTTACGGCACCATTTGTAAACAACTTTTCCTCAATCCTGCCTACTTCTGTAGGAGTCGCGAGGTAACCCCCAGCAGTCTCTAACTCTGAAATCATTGTTTCGTAAACACTTTCGAGCAAAATGACCGAGTTTTCCGAACTGCAGGATGTGGCGTTGTCGAAAGTCTTTGACGCCACAATTTTCGCGGCCGCGTCTTTAATATCCGCGGTCTCATCGACAATTACAGGAACATTGCCTTTGCCGACGCCTATACAGGGTGTGCCACTGCTGTAACCTCTCCGAACGTTTGTCTGGTCACCAGTGACCAGGAGGAGGTCGACATTTCGTGCAAGATAGTCAGCCTTGTCGAATGATATAGGTGCATGTAGCACTTGGAACAATTCAGTCGGGGCGCCGATAGCTCGCAATGCGTCATCGAAATATGATTTCAGTTTTTGAGCAGTGCGCAAACCGGCAGGGGAAGGGCTGATTATGATTGAGTTTCCACCCTTGACCGCCATGAGTGCCTGATTTGCCGGAGTTGCTGCAGGGTTAGTCGAGGGCGTTAGGCTACCGATGACGCCAACAGGCTTTACCCATTCCGTTATGCCGCGCTCTGGATCTTCAAAGATCTTTCCAACTGTTGGAGTCGCGAGTAAGTCGCAAAGTGTTCCAAATGTTTTCCGACGGTTCTTTAGTATTTTATCCTCAATGTTTCCAAGGCCAGTATCGGCAACTGCCATTTCCGCCAGGGTGCGCGCATGGTCCTGTCGATAGATCGCCCAAGCTAGTGCTCGCACAACGTTGTCGATCTGGTTCTGACTATATTTTGCAATTTCCTGCTGCGCGTCATGAGCTGCGGCCAGCTGTTTATCTATCTCTGAAAATGCCAAACGATTTGTCCTGAGTTTGTCGGGTTACTTCTTATTGAGGGGAGTTCAACATTGACACTATATCGTCAAATTTACGAGGCTGTTAGAGCTATCCTAATCTTAAGCACCGCTATCCATAAATTATTTCGAGTCACGAAGGCCTGCGTATATTTCGAGATTTCTTTGATGAGAGATTGCAAAGTTCCCCGATACCACTGTGTTATCAGGGAGATGCGAAATGACGATGCTGCCGATCTTGATATTGCAATTGCGTCCAATCCGCCGATTGTTCGATATCGTCGATCCAGCCCAGATTTCAGTTCCGCTACCGATCTTCGTGCCACCGGCGACCTGGCACCTAGTTCCTATCAAGCAGTCTTCGTCAATTTCGACATTATGTGCGATCTGAGTAAGGTTTCCGATGCGAACCCCATTGCCAATCATTGTGGGCGACAGGCCTCCACTATCAACACAGGTGTTTGACCCAATAGAGACATCGTTCCCGATTACGACACCACCGAGGTGTGGAAACGGCTTAAGGGCACCATTTGGCTGACGTACATGTCCGAAGCCAGGCGCCCCGATGACGCAACCAGAACAAATCTCAACGTTGTCGCCTATGCTTACGCCTGGGTAGACAGTCACATTCGGATGAATAATCACATCTGCACCAATTGCTGCTTCTTTTGAGACAGATGCAGAATGAGCAATCCAGGTATTCTCGGACGTTTGAGCAAACATAGTTTCGTCGTGGAGGCCCTTTGAGAAAGCTATTTCATCGCTGTAGAGCCCAACCAGGATCATTCTAAAGGTGTCACGTGGATTATCCACCAAAATTAGTGTTTTATCGCTCTGAGCTGCTATGTCTTTTGCTTTAGCGTCGGGTAAAATCAAAATACTTGCCGGAACAGAGATTACGTCGGCGGATACCTCGCGCGACCATGTAAGATTTATTGATTCACTTTTTCCAATCGGAGCAGGGCCTATAAAGTCGCGATGGTCTCCAACGATCCTATGGGCTACCCGCATTTTTGTAAGAAACGAGCAAAGAGCTTCGGAGTTTATTGATTGGAACAGCACGGATCAAACCTTTAGAGTAATTAATTCAAACGCTTCTGAGTATTTGACACCCTGCTGGATGCCACGAACTGCAGCAAGCCCCCGAATAAATTCAGATTCAAAATAGTTGCGGTTCTTCAGAATCTGAGACTCATACGACTGTAGTGCTCTTTGCTTCGCCGCTAGATGCTCTTCAGTAACCCGGACAAAAACCCGGCTCTCAAAGCGGAAGTTGTTCCAAGGTAGCTCGTAGCCCAGCATAGTGGTCGTTTTGAATGCGCGCAGTGACTCATTGTGAACAACTTGATGATCCTGATGAACGTCACCACCGGAAGGCGTAAAAATTATGTTTGGTTTGATTTTGCTTCTTAGTTGCACCAGATCTTCGAGAACATCTTGGCGCGAATAATTCAAGCGCCTTACTTGATAATCAAATACGTGCAGCCGCTCTTTGGGAATATCATAAGTTTCCATAGCAGCAAAAAACTCACGTTTTAGGTGGTCCTTGTCGAGGCCACTAGGCAGGGATTGCGCGGCCGTGGAAAACACTGCGACATCAACGGTTTCGCACTCCTCCATGCATCGAGCAAGCGTTGCTCCACACCCAAGCTCTACGTCGTCAGTATGTGGGGCGAGAAACAATACTCTCGCACCGCTGAAAAGACTCATGTTGCCCTCCGGTACAACGCTCTGGTTTCGATCAAAAAAGTGTTATCGGCGTTCTGGCTAGAAATCATAGGGCATTAAATATGTCTAGCAGAAAACCTCTGACTTTGTTGGAGAGATGCCAGCAACCATTTCCGATCAATAAGGTTGGGTCGTTGAGAGTCGCGCGCAAACAGTTCATCAAGGGCTACGAACCTGAATTTGCGCGAACAGTTGACAGCGCTCTTCAGGTTGCCTTCGGCAATTGGTGAGTCAGTTGAATGTTGTGGTAAGGCTTGTTTCGAATGCCGCTTAGCCTTGCGCTGGAAAAGCCCATTGGCCTGCCAACCAAAGGTCGCTTAGGCAAGAAATCAGAACGGCAACAATTCGTGACAGGTCCACAATTGCCAGATAGATGACAAGTAACGAGCCAAATCATTGCGATGGTTTTACTAGGTTGCATGCCACGCTGAGATTAACGTAAATGCGATTGCATCTGAATTTCTAGGCAGGAAACCATCTAATCTGGTTTGGACGAAGATGCGATTTTTAAGGGCTTGTCAATGAAAAGAACTATCGCTGTCGGTCACCGTCTCCCTTTCGTCAAGATTCCCCTCTTCGGTGATCGCGACCGCTTCGGTTTGATTTCGGACCGTAAAGATCCAATGTGGGACGAATGGGAGAAAGCGTGCGCGGATTTTTATCGGGCCAACCAGCGATCAGGGCTCGGAAAGTCTATCAACGACGCGGGTTACCGTGTTCTAAGTACATTTGATTTCACCGGAAAAACTGTGATCGAGATCGGGCCCGGTTATGCGCCACATTTGCCGTTCTTTAAGACGAAACCTTCGCATTACATTCTGATTGATATACGCGAAGAGTTTCTACTGAACGCCGCTGAACAATTGAGCAAGATGGGAATTTCCTACGAAACTCATCTGATCGATCCACAAAATCCGCATAAGCTACCTCTAGAGGCTGGTGTGGCAGATGTTCTGCTGACATTCTATTCTCTCGAGCACCTCTATCCATTGCAGAGTTTCGTTGAGGAATACCGACGTGTTTTGCGGCCCGACGGCCATGTTGTTGGTGCGATTCCAGCTGAAGGCGGGCTTGCCTGGGGCCTTGGAAGATACTTTACTTCGCGTCGTTGGTTGAAACGCAATACTACGATCGATCCCGACAAGCTGATCTGCTGGGAACACCCAAACTTCGCTGACCATATTCTCGATGTTCTTGGCGGGTCGTTCCACTTCAAAAAATTGACATATTGGCCGCTTGGTATTCCATTGATCGATACAAATTTGATAGTTTCCTTCGTCGCAAAAACTCGACATGACGAATGATTGCAAGGCAGCATCCGCTATGAGTAGGTCGGTTCTCGTCATCACGGGGAACGGATCGCCGGCCCGAGCAGCTGCAAATATCTATGCAAAAGCTTTCTCTGAGGCAGGCTACACTATTCATTTCATTGAGAATACGATAGGTCCAAGGCGCATCGCGAGTTTCTTCTGGAAACGGTTCAGACGTTATGGATTACGCGATGTATCAAGCATGTTCTGGCTACGTCTAACTGGTCCGGGGCCTGCGTCGGTCGAAAAAACCTATACACTGCATAAGACCGTTAGTGACCTGGATCACATCGACACCGATTATCTGGAGAGTATCGCTCCGTCTGTGGTCATTACCAATGCCTGCGCCCTTCTGAGTGGTGCTTTGATTGATCGTCTTCATTCGTTTGGATGTGAGATTATCAATGTACACAATGGCATAAATCCCCGTTACCGAGGAACCGGAAACATCTGGGCTGCATACGAGCGCAACTTCAAGATGACCGGCGTGACGCTTCATCATATTGATGCGGGTATAGATACAGGCGAGACCATTGCTACCCGCTATATTGATTTCATCGCACAGGAGACGTGTTTCAGGCAGATTGATGTTGTCGCCTTTGAGGAAGGCGCAAGAATGGCTGTCGAGTATGTTTTGGAGGGATCCGTAACCGGAACGAAAGGAGTTGCTGCACGCAGCCGCGCTTACACCTTTCCACGGCAGGGCCAGTATATCGCTGCGAAGGCACGATATAGTGCGGCACTGAGCGCCGATGCAGTTTGTCAGACATCTGAAATCTGGCAGAAATCGTTTAAGGATTTGGCATCCGAAGAAGACAAGGATGTTTATCAGCGTCAGCACTGGGGGGACTCTGGTACTATCGCTTCGCGGGATCAGCTTGTACGACAGATCGTTGATGAATGCGGACCAGGCCCCAAAATCCTGGACATCGGTTGTGGTGACGGGCGGTATCGTAGCTTTTGGACCGGTAGCGATTATTGGGGCTGCGATTTTTCATTGGAAACAATGAGCTTAGGTGGCAAGCTGGTGCCTTCAACTACCCACTTACAGTGCCCAGTCCGACCAGGTGCAGAAGTTCTTAGCGATGGTGACGGAAATCATTTTGTAGAGGCGGCCGTCGATGCGATGCCTATCGGGGACGCTCAGATGTCTACTGTACTTTGCGTGGGTTTGTTCCAACATCTTGATAACACGGGCGAGGCGGCGGATGAAATTTTGAGGGTGCTGGCGCCGGGTGGCCAGTTAATTGTCAACACATTGAGACAACCATCGTGGTTTGAGCTCTTTCCGCTGCGACTGCTTGGCTTGATGAAGAGGGATCTTGGTGCCCTTGTGTCGGCGATTAGCCGACAAGACTACTTTTGCGATATCGAAATTGCTGGCACAAAACTCGCACGCCGCTATTCAGTCGCCGAGTTGTCTTTGCTTTTCGCTCCGCAAGCTGTGGTGAAAGCCGTCCATTATGGTGGACTCGGGAGAACTCGCTTTTTGTCGCGTGAAATCACGATTGTATTTGAGAAAAAGCACCGCTAGGCGTATTTTATGTTAAATGAGGCACTAGGACAGGCGGTGCGGCTTTCAAAAGCCATATTGGGCTATGCGCAATTACTTGGCGGGCCAGAGAAAAGCTAGAATTCAAGTCTATCGGCTTAGGCGTATGTTGCCAATAATAGGCATAGGCGGGGCTTTCGATACAGCCCCAACGTTGTTTGAAAAACAGAAGTGGTGCATCACTAGGTGCTGAGGAACCAAAGCCGAATGTTTGCGCTTCAGCTTCAATGGCCAGAGAAATCGCATGATCCAGTATGAGTGATGCTAAATCACGCTGGTCAAAGTCTGCCCGCATTGCTCCCCAGCAATAATCCCATCGCTGGCTGTCATGTAGCAAGAACACCCCGCCGACCACTCGCGAATTTTCTCGCGCCAATAACAGTGTACTATGACTCTCAATCTCAAGAAGACGCTGATACAGCGAAAGAGGCTGGCAAATCATCCGGTGCTTATTCCGGTATAACTGTAACATCAAATCGTACCATTCGTTCAGATCATTCGGATCTCGACTGGTACCGATCTCTAACTCGGCTAGTTCTCTCCGAGCTTTGTTCACCTTCGTACGATGACGTTTTTTGTAGCTTTGCCGCTGTTTTTCAATCGTGGAAGACAGCGGCACTTCGCTGACAATTGAAAAGATGGTTTCCGCTAGCTCATGCTGATTAACTACATCTCCATCCAACCGATCTAGCGTCTTGTATTCAGCATAACAGCGCGGGCCTTTGGTTTTGGCCAAAGAAATCAAGTGTTTCACTGCGGCCTGTTGTGAACCTTCCCCTGTGAGCGGTGGATAGAAATTGAAAGGTGCACTTGTAATTTTATGACCGGAAAAAAACGAATGGCTTGCAAAGGCCGGAACCCCGGTAATACCGGTTTCGCTCATTACCGATTGATGGAGCGGTTTGATTTTATAAACGTGCTCCAGCACCGACACAAATTCGCGGGCATTCATATAGGAGCCGGCTTGTGCTTCTGTGAAGAATTCAACCAGACTCATTGGGTGTCTTCCGTTTTATGCCGTTTGCCGTGAATCTGCCAAATTCTCTGATAGAGATCCCGGAAGTTGAACCCATCAAATACCAGAATGTACAGAAGCAATAAGATATTTGGCACTAGCACGATCAATCTCAGCATCAAGCCGTGCACCAAACCCTCGACGACGGGGATTCCGTATGTGCTCAAGGCGAGAGCAATAGCAAACTCATAAGTTCCAATTCCACCAGGAGTCACCGTTACAAATAGACCCAGCGCTCCGGCTATGAAAACCAACAGTACCGCCAATGCGCCGATCTGAGCAGTTGTTCCTTCAGTGTTCAAATGCACGAGGTAAACATAGAAAATAAGGTAGGAATTGGCCCAGACGATGACAGATAAAACGCCCGCCTTCGTAAGAACAGGGGTAGAGTTGGTCAAAGCGTACAGGAACTGAATGGTCATCCGTTTCAATCCGTCAAAGGGCAAATTTTGAACGGCGCGAACCAATGCGTTTGGCGCAAATATCAGTAGTGAAAACACAAGCACAAGGGTCACGGCCAGCGCGGAAAGCAAGGTGGTGCTCCCGATCAGTGCCTCGTCTCGGGCGGCTCCTTGAGCAAAGATCAGTATAGCCAGCATTCCGAGAAGGACAAAAACGTCGAGAGCGCGCTCATAAAATAGGATAGAGAATCCCTTGGATAGCTCAAGAGAGGCACGCTCAAGCAGATACACGGGCTTGACGAGGTCTGATAATCTGCTTGGAAAGACAATTAAAAGTGAGGCAACAAGCGCTATGGATTTGCTCCCGGTGGCAAGGCTTACGCGCCCTTCGCTAAGCACTTGCATTCGCCACGCAGCGCTTATCAGCGACACCCCGCTGACGAGGACCGACAAGATAAAACCTCTGATCGGAACAATGGTGTAGTCTTCCTGCCAGAGTGCCCGAGTTGCCCAGATGATCAACAAACCAAGCAGCAATAGTGCGATGCTAATGCGAAGGACTGGCCGGTTTTTGGGTGCTTTCGTTACGAATCTATTGTGAGGCATCGCGCTTTGTCAGACGAGCGTAAATCATGAAGCCTGCGTGCTTATCGAGAAACTTGTGTAAGCCAAGAGGTATCGGGAAAGGTAGCGCCCGAGCCGGAAAGAAGTGATAGAAGATCTGGTCAATTTCAAAATATGGAGACAGCAAATCGACAAATTGCTGTTTCGAATAGGATTTTCCTATGGGGTTCTCGGCGCCGTCATAAAGCCGGACAATTTCGTCAACATCAGAGTTGTTCATTATGTCTTCGCGCCCACGTCCTTTGAGACCACCGCCCAGCTTACTGACGATCCATCCGCCATATCGCAAAATCGGCCACATCCGGATAAACAGATTTCGGTAGTAGACCGAGATCATCGCGGTGCCGCCAGGTTCAAGGACACGAGCGATCTCTCGCACGCAAGATTCTGTATCGGGCGTGTGATGGATTACTCCCTGACAATTCACATGGGTAAAACTCGCGTCGGGGTATGTAAGCTTTTCCGCGTTTTGCTGGCTCGCCTCGACTGTCAAACCATAAATTTCAGCGCGTTTTTTTACCAATTGTACCGCCTGTTCGGTCAAATCCGCCGAACTGACGTGTTTGGCACCCCTATTTTGCAGTTCTACAGACCACATGCCGGGACCACAGCCTAGGTCCAGAACGTGCTCATTCGTCTGCGGGCTTGGGAATAAATGATCGGGCAAAGCACCGGCAAAGCAATCATCAATCACGACCTGACGATGGTGATCAAAAAAAGCCTTCGTCGCAGGCTCATGTTCGGATTCACCGGTGAACAAGGGATTTGCTTCCCAAAAATCGCGGACGTCATCGATGGTTTTATTCTGACTCATTTCCATGATGCCTCCAATTGAACCATTGAATATTGGTTTTGGTTCCGGACTTACTTGATATCAAGGCGCATATGCCACGTCTCTTCCACCTGGCGCAACCATGCTTCAAGGCTAAGTAGCATCCAAATTCGGTGGCTGGGCAACTCGTCCAGCGGGCGAAATTTCCGCTTCAGACTTCTTTGGTAATCATGAACCACAGCCTCAAGGTACTCTGGCCTGAATAGCCGTTGCAGAGGGCTGTCTTTTGCAGTTAGGCGCTTGGTCATCCAAGATTGCATCGGCCCTCGCAGCCAATTGCGCAATGGTGTTGGGAATCCACGCTTGGGCAATTGGTATAGCTCACTGGGTAAAAGGTCGCGGGCACCACCTTTGATGATTGCCTTCAATTCTCCGCCTGTCAATTTGACGTCGGATGGAATCGAAAGCGAAAGAGCAATCATCTTATTGTCGAGCATTGGAGTTCGAGACTCGAGCGCATGCGCCATCGAAATCTTATCTTCCACCACCAATAAACCCGGCAGGTATATCTTGAAATAGGTGTAAATTAGCTGTTCGTACAAACTGTGTGCTTTGGCGTTGACCTCCTTCAACTTGGACGCCGGGTCATGGGGCTCCAAGGCGTTCCAGGCATTGGGCTGCAAAACGCGAGCCTGATGTTTGCGTGAAAACAAAACCGGAAGCAAATAGCGCCCTTCTCCTCCGCGCAGCATCGAAAGCGTAAAGTAGCCAATGTGTGGGAGCTCGGACATACGGATCGAGCGCAGCGCAAACCAAGTCTTCCTTAAGCTGCGGCGGAAACCGGATAGCACCGCGGCAAACTTGAAGACAGGGTAGCCGGAAAAGAGTTCGTCACCTCCATGTCCGGTAAGGATCACCTTGCATTTTTGCGCAGCAGCTTGTGCAACCAAATACTGCGGAAGTGCACCCATACCCATTTGGGGAGCGTCAAGTGCATAAGCCAGATTATCCATCTCTGCCATCGCACAATCTGGAGTGATATCCACACCTTGATGCGGGGCGTTAATACTGTCAGCAACAAGCGCGGCCCCTGACATCTCATCGTACCATCCACCTTCGGGGAAACGCCCGGTAAAAGTCAGTGGTGGGGTCGGCAATAGCGCGGCTGCGGAACTGGCTACTGCCGAACTGTCAAACCCTGCACTGAGATAACTGGCAACCCCCACGTCGCTCATCAGGTGTCGCTGTACACTTCCCTTTAAGGTATTTTGAAAGCCCATGGAAGCTTGCACGAAGTCAATTTCGTTGTTTGGAGTAACGCAGAGCTCCCAATAGTGTGTCTGCGTTACGTGATCTTCAGAGACTTCGAGAAAACAGCCAGGCTCAAGAAGCTTGACATCCTGAAAAAGCGTCGTTGAACCGAACTGGTTCTGGTAGGTCAGGTATTGAGAAAGTCCTGTTGGATCAATTGGCCATTCTCGGGCATCGATAGCGCCAAAGAGGGCCTTGATTTCAGATGCGAACAGAAACTCGCCCAACCGGGTGCTGTAATAGTATACCGGTTTGATACCCATCCGGTCACGAGCAAGGATGAGACGTTTTCGGGCAGGCTCCCAGATGGCGATCGCGAACATTCCGTTTAACTTAGAGAAGGCATCCGTTCCATACTGTTTGAATAGGGGCAGAATAACTTCGCTATCGCAATCGGAGTGAAACACATGACCAAGCGCTTGCAATTCGCGACGTAATTCAGGGTAGTTGTAAATCTCTCCATTGACGACACTGCTCAAGGTGCCGTCGGTGCTGTGCATTGGTTGGCTTCCCGCATCGGTCAGATCGACAATCGCAAGGCGCGTATGTCCGAGAGTAATATCGTTATCCGACCACATTGCCTGTCCATCGGGTCCACGATGCCGCAGGCGTGCCATCATTCCATCAACCCGAGTTTCACGGTTCTCGGGTGTCCCACGAGCAAAATCTAGAATACCACAAATCCCGCACATATCCTGTTACTTATCTTCCAGGTCTTTGAGACGAGCGCTGATCCGGGATAGCAGGACATAGTTCTCTTCAAAATTCTTCCGATTTTGTTGAGAAATGAAATAAAACACCATGAAGATAAAAAGTATCACCGATGAAATGAATACTAAGAACAAGGTAAGGTACCCGTTGATCAACGTTTCGCGGAGCGATTCGTAGAAGGAAAATGCCTCAACTCCCATTCCGCCCCAGATGTAGATAGTTAGAAAGTTCTTGAGAAGGATCACCAAGCCAACAAAGATGACGCTTGAAAGGAGCACCGTGGGTACAAACAAAATCAGTCCCGGTCGCAGCAGCCAGTTATAGACCAAGTGTGACGCCATCGTGCTGGACATCGAAACAAAAGGTAACGATGCAATAAAGCCTTTTTTAGCGGCTTTTCCACGATCCCGATCGCGCCATTTCAGCAAGGCGGGAACCTCGACAATCTTCAGGTTGCCTAATCGCGCTTTTTGTAGGATCTCTAGGTGTAAGTCTTTGCCATCATTAATTAACTCCATAGCATTGATGGCCTCGCGCGTATAGCCGCGTACGACGCAGGTCACGGTTGCAAATTGCCCATTGAGGCTGGCCGACAGAATTTTGTTTCCCCATTTTGACATCAATGCGCGCGAAGTTGGCACATTCTCGACACCACCACCGGGCGCATACGCCGAGGCCAAAGAGATATCTGCAGTGCCATTCTGCAATGGCTCAAGTAATGCAGGAATGTGTGACGGGGCGTAAGAAAGGTCGGCATCAAGACAGATCACAACCTTCCCTAAAGATTCATCAAAACCGGTCCGAATAGCTTTTCCGCGCCCCATGTTGCGTTTGTGATGTGTGACCCGAACTCGAGCGTGCTCTTGTGCATAGCTATCAACAAGATCACCCATGCCATCAGTTGACCCGTCGTCGACGACCAGAATCTCGTAGTCGAGATCTGGCATATTCTTCTTAAGCCAGTCCCGAAGTTCTGTTAGATTTCGAAGGATGATCTCGCTCTCGTTAAATGCGGGGACAAGAAGTGACAACTCAGGAGTAGCAAAGTCCTGCGGCATATCTGCGTATGTCATATGGGGTCTTTCAGCAAGTCGGAATTAGGATGCATTTAGGCTGGCCACGTCGAGAACGAAAAAGGTATCATTCTCGAATACTGGTGTATAGCGCGGACCATCCACGGCGTGTTCTTTTAGGTATACAAAATAATCGATTTCATAGTCACGGACCATGTTGGTCATCCAGTCTAGGTCCTGCGCGTAGTATATCCTGCGTGCAATACTACAGACATTTCGAAAGTTCCGTCGGATACTTGATGGATCCTCCTGCAACATTTTGCGACTATCGATACCGATCCTTTTAGCACGCGCCAACCCTTCGTCGAAATTGTTCAAATTCCCTGAGTAGAGCCATCCATTCTTGAGGAATTCTTGAATGCTACCCCAAGAGCTGCGCTGCGAGAAATCACGCCAACCATATGAAATACAGGGATCGGTCATGAATAGATCGGTTGGGTCAGAGTTGCTCTGCGCCCATAGTTGTACTTCTTTGTATTCCGATGCCGTGGTGCGACGGTTTTCTGTTAGCGTGTAGCGTTCAGTGATCCATAGATAAGACAGAATCATGCTGATTAGCAGAATGCTGAGCGCGGTCAGCCGCGCCAGCCAATTCGGCAAATGCCACAGCTTAATTGAGGTAGCTGATTGAATGAGGATTAATGCAACCCCAACTAAGGATAAAGCAAAGAGCCATGGCGTACCGAAATATCTAGCAAACGACAATTGATATCCCGCATGAAAGTGAAGGGCCAGCAGTAAGGCTGGGGGTAAGGCAAACAGGACAACCGCCGTTTCGTAGGACCACAACTTAGGTCGGTGCACAATGGCACCGATGACCGGACTGGCATAGAGAAGCGCAAGCACGATTGAATATGGATATTTCTGAAACAGCGCTGTCGCGAGAAAAGCAATGCCAATCAAAACATACCCATAATTGCCGCCCAGCAAATCGCGAAACAGACGATGAACTATGATCGGTAGTAAAAGCAGCGCACCAAATGCACTTAGTCGCTGAGGTGATATCTTTAGTAGTTTTACACTCCACTTATGTTCGGCTGCCAGCAAGCCAAACAAACTAACGATACAAATTACGGAAATCATCACCAGGATCTGCTTGCGGCGCAGATCACCCAGTTCGGGCGTGCGCCTCAATGCCTCGACACCTACCAAAACAAGCCCCATGAAGGGCAGAAGCACCCTGTCCGGGTTTGGTAGAATCATGCCCAAATCGGACAGATACCAATGAAAGTTGAAGAGGCGACTAAACTCGATATACTCAAATTCAGGTATTTCTGGCCCCGTCAGTGATTGTGACGCGATGAATTCAAAAAACCAGATCGCAGAAAATGTGACGGATACAACAGCCGCGATCCACGGTGTCGGCCGTTTCAACTCGGACTTGTCAATCAGGAAAGCAAAAAACAGAACCGGAAGGGTCAGCGCTGTCATGGACGGATGGATGGTAAAGCCGGCCGTCAGAAGGACCGCCATCAACACATATCTATGGGTCAAAAGCGCGCAAAGCGCCGCTAGTCGCAGCATGTCGGCAAAAACGTAGAATTGCCCGACCAAGAATGGTGTGCCAAATCTTGCAAGATCAATCTGGCGGGCGCTACTTGCTAAAAAAAGGATGGCAAGCAGAACAAAACTGTACGGAAGCGTTTGCGGTAAAAGTGTTCTCAGGATCAAAACAGCGCCAGCGATCAATAGCACGACTTCGCAAGCGATCATCATGTACATAGCGACGATAGGCTGAATGCCTAGATAGCTAGCGACAAAGGGATAAATCCAAACAAGCAGTGAATTGCCGATAAAGGCGGCACCACCAGGGTAGTCCTTAGAGAAGTTCTCAGGGTAAAGTACCGAATTCGCGAAATCCACGGCCGAGAACCCACCCCAAGCTACAACGAGGTCTAGTTCAAGGAAATAGGTGTGCCCAAGGTAAGCGAATACCGCCAGAGCGGTCATACACAGCCATATAACCGCGAACTCATGACGTTGCATTAGGATTTGCCAAATTTCATAGAGACCCGCAAAGGGTTGCCAGCGCAGGTTTTTTCATGGAGGTCTTTCACGGTGTCGGAACTGCGATCAGCAAGGGTGTGCTTCCGTTCTATATCTGCTAACTGGGTGCTGTTCTAGTCCTTTTTGTGAGACCCCTCATGTCTAATAATGTGGTTGTCCAGTTCGTCTTGCAAAGTGCTGAGCGCTATTGTGCCGAGGCGACGAAGGATGCCCTGATTGACCTTCCAATACCGACTACTTCAAAGCCATTCGATTGGCCGCTTGTCCGCATTTGCCTGCCGGACTGGGCCGCGGATATTGGTGTCGGCCAGCCCTCGCATCTGATGGCGCCAGCCTTTTGTGTAACAGGTGAAGGTGCGGACTGGGAGTGCTGCGATTGGTGGCGTGCTTGTTTTTCATTTCTGACTTGCGAAGCTGAACGCCATTACGAACAGAGAATGGGCCCCTGTCATTCCTATGCCTATCGGCTACCTAAGACACTTACATCACTCTGGGACCATGCTTGGGTAAACCGTATTCTACTTTTTCTGCGGCGCTGGGCTGCCTGGAAGGCAGGGCGAAACGAAGCTGATATGTTTGGTGCGTTACGTGGGGCGGAAATTTTGCTCACGCATGATGTTGATGCATTACAAAAAACCTTGCCAATAAGGATCAAAGCGCTGGCCTTTGACGGGTTCAACGCCCTTAAGCTTGCACGGCAAGGTGCGCTTCGTGACGCTGTAAAGCGATTGGTCAAAGGGACTGGTTTTTTCTTGCGTCCGGCCGATTATAATTACTTGGCGCATATTGCTGCCCTTGAGCAAAGTTTCGGACAGGTCAGCACATTCAACTTCCACGGTGGGAAATCGCGACGGATACGCGGGCCAAAACGCTATCTGATGGATCCCGGCTATGATGTGACATCTCCGTCAATTGCACATGAGTTGCGCAAATTGGCCGCGAACGGCTTTACGATCGGAGTCCATCCATCCTTCGACGTTTTTGCCGATGCAGGACAATTGCGCGCCGAAATGGATCGCATACGCTCAGCAACAGGTTTGTCGGTCGTAGAAATCCGCCAGCATTGGCTGCGCTTCAGTTGGGCAGACACCTGGCGGGCGCAAGAAAAGGCGGGGCTATTGCGTGATACCACATTAGGTTTCAATGATCGCCCAGGATTTCGCAATGGTGCAGCAATGTGCATACCGGCGTGGATAGCACCAGAAAAGCGCGCCTCAGAGCACTTGCGTAGTATACCCATGATCCTTATGGATTCACATTTGTTCGATTATCATGTTTCAGACGAGCAAACGCGACGTGCCACAATCGATCGGTGGTTGGACGAGGTGAAAGCCGTGCACGGGATCGCCACGGTGGTCTGGCATCAGAGAGTGTTTCACCCTAAGGACTACGGCTGGGGGGACGACTACACCTATCTCCTGTCTCGCCTGCCTGGCTCCAAGGAAGATCTTTAATGATAGACAAGGTCCATTGCCCATATCTTCAACAGGTGCACAGGGCGTTGCCACGACTTCTGGCACTCTTTGACACAGATCCGCTTTCGCCAACGCTTGGTATGGGTGATCGAACTTATTGGGCTTGGAAACTCAAGGACTTTCCCAATGCCACACAACAAGGTGCGGTTAACGGGCTCGCGCGGCTTGTCTGCGCGGATCTCCTGCCGGATGGGATTAGCGCGAGATCGGTGATCGAACGGATCATACAGATCATCCACGGAGCGAATGAAGCTACCGATCGTAACGGATCACTATCTGAAGCGCTTCCAAATGAAGGGTCATTTTGCGTCACCGCTCTTGTTGCTGCGGACGTCCTGACTGCGCTGGATCTGCTCGGCGACCGACTGACTGCACAAGAGCAGCAAGCGGTCGAAGCCGTCGTCGCGCCGTGGATTGCATTTCTGCATCGCCAAGACGAGTTTCACGGGATCATATCAAACCATCTCGCCGTTGCGGTCCTTGCGCTGGTAATGTGGGAAGACCGCACAGGCGAAGACCAAAGCGTACGTGCGAAGGAGTTTATGAACCGAATTCTGCAGCATCGTTCGACCGAAGGCTGGTTCCGTGAGTATAATGGGGCTGATCCGGGCTATCAAAGTTGGCTTATGAGTGCGCTTGCCGAGGTGCATAAGCGGCGCCCTGATTGGGCACTTGGTGATGCGTTGGAACAAGGATGTACTTTTTTGATGCATTTTGCACATCCCGACGGGTCATACGGCGGAGTTTATGGCAGTCGTATGACCCGGTTCTGCTTTCCTGCCGGATTTGAGGCGCTTGCCCACGAAATGCCGTCAGCACACAGCATGGCGATTTTTGTTCGCAACTCGATCTCTCGTCATGCACTGGTTACGCTGGATACTATGGATGCCCATAATTTGGTTCCGCTATTCAATGATTACGTCTGGGCAGCTGTTGAGCGGCGCGCCAACAGCTGCCGCCCAACCCCCTTGGGCCTTCCCGCCACGCAAGCCGGCCTTCGGGTTCATTTTGAAGATGCTGGATTGTTGATCGACGTAGGGGAGACACACTACACCGTCATCGCCACAAAGAAAGGTGGCGCCTTGCTTCATTTCCAAAACGGCATAGCTGTCCGCGAAGACGAGGGCACAGTTTGTACCAAACGTGGGTCTGCGCCTTTGACTTCGCAATACCTGGATCAGAATTCCGAACTTCAAGTTCTGGATGCTACGGTGCAGATTTCATCTGATCTACGGCCAGCACGTGCACAGTTACCAACTCCTTTCCGCTTTATCATTCTTCGAATACTGTCACTTACCTTTTTCCGCACTGTCGCATTGGGAAATACGATCAAAAAAGCGCTCGCTGCCTTCCTTGTCACCAAAGTGCCTAAGGCGAAGGGTAGAGTTACACGGTTGATAACCCTTGGTCACGATCTGAACCTGCAAGATACGGTTCAAGCACCTGCCGGTTACAAGCAAACCAAAGCCTCTAAATTCAGGGCGATACACATGGCCAGCCAAGGATATTGGCAAAGATCGGACGATACCCGATGATTCCGCGTTTCAAGGCGGATTTTGGTGCCGCGGAGCTTCGTGCTGCATTCAGCCCATTACTTGGGCGTGAAAAGGAAATCGCAAAGTTCGAATTAGATTTTGCTGGGCTCTTTGACCAGCGGTATGCCATTGCAATGCCTTATGGGCGCACTGGCCTGATCATGCTGCTGAAAGCGTTTGGTTTTGAAGGAGACGAAGTGCTGTGCCCATCTTACACCTGCCTTGTCGTTCCCGAAGCGATCGAAAAAAGTGGCAACCAAACTGTATTCGTCGATTGCTCGGCTGCCGACTACAACGTGGATTTTGATCTGCTGGAAGAAGCAGTCGGCCCACGTACAAGCGCCTTTGTCGCAACCTCGATTTTTGGACATCCCATAAATGCTAAGAAACTAGCGTCATTTCGTGCGCGTCATCCGCAGATCAAAGTAATCCAGGACTGCGCCCACAGCTTTGCAGCCGAGTGGGACGGGGAATCGGTGGTGGCAATGGGTGATGCGGCCTTCTTCGGACTCAACATATCCAAGACGATGTCCTCGATCTTTGGTGGCATGGTTACAACAAACGACGTGGCGCTTGCCGAACGCCTGCGAGTGCTTTGTGCCGAGCAGATACGCGCCCCGGGAGTAAAGAAAAACCTTGCACGCAGAGCTTATGTGCTGGCGGCTTGGACCGCATTCACCCGTCCGGTATATGGTGCAGTAAACTGGCTTGAGCGTATTGGCGCCTTAAGTAAGTTCACAACCTACTATTCTGAAGAAACCGTTATGATGCCTTCAGACTATCTCGACGGGATGACAGCTATAGAAGCGCGGGTCGGGCAACTGCAATGCGGCAAGTACAAAGACATTGTCGCGCATCGGCGTGCGGTCGCGAAGATATATTTTGACGCATTGTCTTCGACTGAAGCAGAGGATTTTATCCTGCCACCCAACCTTGCTGGCGCCAGTTACTCGCATTTTGCCGTTCGGACCAAATTCGCACCCGCCCTCATTGAGGACTTGCGTAAGAATGGTGTCCAATTGGGGCATCTCATCGAATATCATTGCCCTGATCACCAAGCATTTAATGCAAGGCGCTGCATCGGCCCACGTCATGCTGCAGAATGGCCAGGAACCATGATTAATTTGCCATTGCAGCGTGATCTCAAGCCAGCTGAGGCGTTAGAAATCGCAGAATTGATCACGGGTAGTTTGCTGAGATTACGTGCAGAAGCCCCGAGAACCTGCGTGTTAAAGTAAGTTCGATCCAGAAGTTCTTGAAGATTCAATAAAGCAACCAGCATGGGACGATTGACGCTGAGCGTCTTGCTCGCTTTGCGCAGTTTGTACGAGAGGTGACCGCAGAGCGCATTCGAGACAAGATTGCTGCTTCCAAACGAAATGAGTTGTGGATGGGTTGAGATGCAGCCTGCGGATACCTCGCAGATGGAAGATCGCTGCTAAAGATGGATGAAAAAGAGGCAGAAAGGCACTTCTGATGATGGCATTCCATCCGTGATTTGTGCAGTCAGGGCTGATAGAAGGCGAACTTCAATGGAACAGCGCTGAGAAGTTCGCGGGTTTCTGAGTAGAAGCTGCTTCGCATCCCAAGGGTTCAGCCCCGACAGGCAAATCAAATCATCGAATGTTTCCGGCGCAACTGCGGGCGCGGTTGTCCACGATCAATTGGGACAACAAAGGTTTACAACACACTCACTATGCTGAATGACCGAGTACGCTGGCAGATCGTCTTCGGGGCGTTTCAATGGCTCGCATAGCGGATAAGAAGGCGTTGTAAGGGCTCTCTGCCAAACTTGGAACGTTCACAGCACCGAAGTATAACCAGACCTTGATTTAGAAATGGCGATGCTGCGTTGTAGCAGGTTGGAATGGCATAAATTGCTATCGAATCGTTCTCGGTCGATCAATATCGAGCAACGCGGACGCCAGCGTTAAAGCCGCTGACAGCGATACCTCAAAACCAGACTTATTGAAAATCAGCAGCACTTTAGCGCAGAATCTGTGACTAACTTGCTAGCAGTAACCGCAAGTGTAACCCCCCAGCCCTCATTGGACATACACTACGGCCAGTTAATTCCCCTGATTACGAGCTTCCAGCCGTTCAAGGTTTACAACCGTCGAAAGCATAAGACGATCATGGCTCCAATCCTGAGTTTGACGAACCGAGGCCGAACCAATTGCAAGCACAACAACAAGGGAAAGCGCCGACCCAACGAAAATAGCCGACAATTGGGTCGTCGTCACTGGTGCATCGGTCAGGGCGATCACACGCTGTCGCAGAACATGCTTTGCTTTCGGCCCGTTAACCAAGGCCACATGAAGAATGCGAGGGCTTTTTAGCTTAACCGATCGTGTGCAGTAGTCCAGTAAACAGGCGGTATAGTCGGTCGCGTCAATCCCTTTACGCGAGACGACAGACTGATCGCAGGCCAATTCGCGAAGCCGGTCAAACTGATGCTTCATAGCCAGATAGGCCGGGTTCCAGAACAGCAACGGGCGTAAAAGCTCGAAACCCAGTTCCCATTCCACGTCCAATGCGCGGATGTGCTGAAACTCGTGCGCCAGAGCAAAGCGCAGATCGCGTGGCGAGTTCAGTAGATGGCTGGGCAAAACAACGTGGCGGCGACGAAGGCCGCGTACTGCAAAGGGTACGGTCACGCGATCCGAAAGACGAATGTCCACTTTGGCCGATTGTCGCCATAGAAAGCTGGAGCTTACAGCGTTGCGAATTGCAAGCGCGTTGAGGGCAACCCGAATTGCCAGAACAGCCGCCACCAAAACCAGTGTAATCAACGCACAAGTCACAAAAACAGAGCCGCCTGACATGACATGATCAACCCAGCGTTCGCGCGTGTTCAGAAGGGTTTCGAACTGCGCAGCCGGCATTGCGATTTCGCCGCGCAAATAGGCTGCCACTGCGATATCCCCCAGCGCAACAACCCGTCCGGGCCATACCTGAGCAACAAAACCCGAAACACCCATCGCCAGAACCGGGCTGAGCATAACGCCGATGCAGAGTATCTTGAGCGAACGAAGCTGAGCAACAAAGCCGTACCGCATGGGCGTCAGCGCAAGGCCTCCGCGCACGGCCAGCCAGATCAGCGCCGACAATCCAAGCACTATGTTGAACTCGAGAAACGCATCGAGAACCGGTTTAACCGCTGTCATTTTGCAGTCTCCTCTCTACCAGTGCTCGAATCTCCTCTAGATCATCTTCTGTCAGCCCCTCATCATCGACCAGCCTTGCCACCAGAGTTGCGGGCGTGTCGTCAAACAGGGTCCGGGACAAATTCTGCAACGACCGCGACTGATACCTGTCCTTCTCCAGAAGGGGTCTGTAGATCAGCGACTTGCCGTTCTTCTCGCTTTCGACAAAGCCCTTTTCATCAAGAATACGCAAAATTGTGGCTCCGGAAGTGTAGGCCAGATTGCGATCAGGTGGCAGGCGATCAAGGACTTCACGGACCGAGCCCTGACCAAGCGCCCAGAGTTCGTTCATGAACTCAAGTTCCACGTCGGTCAGAAGATTTGTTGTCTTTTTCTTTCGCATCGATCTCGGTGTCGCCATTATTTAGTATGCCTGACAGACAAGCATCCTTTCGCTGTTTCTCAAAGCTTAAACTTTCCAGAAGACGAAGACGCCCCAACCGATGGACAGGAAAAGAGGCGTCCATACAGGTTGGCCTACCAGCCCAAGCCAGGCCAGGAAGATATAGGTCGAGCCGAGCAGTGTTATGAACAACCGATCGCCCAATGTGGTTGTCAGACCAAGTACACCGCGACGTTCAAGGCCGTCGCGGAACTTGAACCCTTCCAATAGTCCAATTAATGCGATGGCCGCGAAGATACCCACGAATACCGCCAACGTCGCCGGGGTCCAGGCCATCCAGAAATCAGGCCAAAGAGGGGCGGTCCACGAGAATCCCTTTTCCTCTTGCTGGCCAACATTGCCCCATCCGGCTTGCTGGGCGAATGCCATCGAAGGCAGGAAGGGGAGGGTGAGAAGAAGTCTACGCATATCGAACCTCACACACGGCCCATCGCGAAACCGCGCGCGATGTAGTTGCGGACAAACCAGATGACAATGGCACCAGGGATAATGGTCAGTGTTCCGGCTGCTGCCAGCAGACCCAACTCATACCCCGCGCTGGAGGCGGTGCGGGTCATCACGGCGGCGATGGGCTTGGCCTCGACCGCGGTGAGGGTCTTGGCCAGCAGCATCTCGACCCATGAAAACATGAAGCAGAAGAAGGCCGCGACGCCGACACCCGCTTTGATGTTGGGCAGGAAGATCGTCACGAAGAAGCGTGGGAAAGAATAGCCGTCGACATAGGCTGTCTCATCCAATTCTTTCGGGATGCCGCGCATGAAGCCTTCGAGAATCCAGACCGCCAGCGGCACGTTGAACAGCGTGTGCGCGAGCGCCACGGCCAGATAAGTGTCGAACAGGTGGATTGACGAATAGAGCTGGAAGAAGGGCAGCGCGAACACCGCCGCTGGCGCCATCCGGTTGGTCAGCAGCCAGAAGAATAACTGCTTGTCGCCCAGAAACCGATAGCGCGAGAACGCATAGGCCGCTGGCAGCGCTACACAGACCGACAGCACCGTGTTGATCGTCACGTAGATTATCGAGTTGATATAGCCCCAATACCACGTCGGATCGGTGAAGATGGTAATGTAGTTCTCCAGCGTGAAGGTCTGGGGGAACAGGGAAAAGCCCGACAGGATCTCGTTCGTGGTCTTGAAGGACATCGCCACCAGCCAATAGATTGGCAGCATCAGGAACGCGATATAGAGGATCGGGATAAGGGACCGCTTCTTCATTGCGCGTCATCCTTTGTCATCAGAGTGTAGAAGACCCAGCTGACCAGCAGCGTGATGGCGAAGTAGATCAGGCTCATCGCGGCCGCAGGGCCAAGGTCGAACTGTCCCAGCGCGATCTTCACAAGGTCGATCGACAGTAAAGTGGTTGAGTTGCCGGGGCCACCGCCGGTCAGAACGAAAGGCTCGGTATAGATGTTGAAACTGTCCATAAACCGCAGCAGAACGGCGATGGTCAGGACGGTTTTCATCTTGGGCAGCTGAATATAACGGAATACTGACCAGGGGCTCGCGCCGTCGATCTTAGCAGCCTGATAATAGGCATCCGGGATCGACACGAGGCCGGCATAGCACAGCAGCACGACCAATGAGGTCCAGTGCCAGACATCCATCACGATGACCGTGATCCAGGCCGACAAAGGTTGCTGCGTCATGTCATAGTTGATGCCCAGGACGTCATTCAGGAAGTACCCCAGCAAGCCGATCTTGGGCAGAGTGAAGATATTCCACATCGAGCCGACCACATTCCACGGGATCAGCATCGGCAGGGCCATCAGGACCAGACAGACCGGCACCCAGAACCCTTTGCGTGGCATGGAAAGCGCCACGATGATACCAAGCGGCACCTCGATCAGCAGGATCAGAAAGGTGAACAGGAACTGCCGTCCCAGAGCCGCCTGAAACCGGTCGGAACGCAGGATCTGTTCGAACCAGCCCAGTCCTTCCCAGAAGAACTGGTTGTTACCGAAGGTCTCCTGCACCGAATAGTTGACCACCGTCATCATCGGCACCAGCGCATTAAACGCGACCAGCGCCAGCACCGGCAGGACAAAGAACCATGCTTTTTGGTTTTCCGTTCTCATTGCGTCCGCTCCTCGGTTGCGATCCAGCCGTCGCGGTAGACGCGAGATTGTTCGGGTTTGAATTGCAGGTACACATGTTGGCCAGGGTTGGGCGCATTGTGTTCTGCTACGGCTTTCACCGGCGTATCACCGACCATGGCACTGACCACATAGTGTCGCCCGATATCTGCGACCTTGGTGACATGGGCAGGGATGCCGGTTTCGCCAAAGCTTATATATTCAGGCCGGATACCCAGATCGGTGCGGCCTCCGTCACCGTGGGTCTGGCCTTCCAGCATCACTTCATGGCCTTCGAATAGGGCCCGATCGCCCTTCGCTTCGCATGGGAGCACATTCATGCCGGGTGAGCCGATGAAATGGCCGACAAATGTGTGCTGAGGGCGCTCGAACAGTTCCACAGGGGTGCCGATCTGCACGACTTCGCCCTCCTGCATCACGACAACTTCGTCCGCGAAGGTCAGCGCCTCGGTCTGGTCGTGCGTGACGTAGATCATCGTGGCTTTGACGCGCTGGTGCAGCTCTTTCAGCTTGGACCGCAGTTTCCATTTCAGATGTGGGTCGATAACAGTCAGCGGCTCATCGAACATCACCGCGTTCACGTCGTCGCGCACCAACCCACGACCCATCGAGATTTTCTGTTTGTTGTCCGGGCTCAGACCTGAGGCCCGGGTATTCAACATATCCGTAACGTCCAGCATTTCTGCAATCTCATCGACGCGACGTTTGATCGTTGCCGGGTCAACCCCCCGGTTCTTCAACGGGAAGGCCAGATTTTCGCCCACAGTCATCGTGTCGTAGATCACCGGGAACTGGAACACCTGCGCAATGTTGCGTTGATCTGGGGGCAAGGCAGTAACGTTCTGACCATCGAACAGAATCTGTCCCTCGGAAGGCGTCAGCAACCCCGAGATGATGTTCAGCAGCGTTGACTTGCCGCATCCTGATGGTCCCAGCAGCGCATAGGCCCCGCCGTCGCGCCAGGTGACGTCGATTTCCTTCAGGGCGTAATCCTGTGGCCCCTTGGGATTGGGGAAATAGCTGTGTCGCAGGTTTGCAAGCTTGATCTGTGCCATGTCAGGCTATCCTTTTGCCGTCTTGGCCGAAATACCGGCAATGGGCCGGGTTCATGTAGAAGCTGTGGTCTTCACCCACCTGATAGGGATGGACACCCGAGGCCAGGGATACCCACGCCTCATCCCCATGTTGGAAGTGCGCGCTGGAATCCGAGCCCGAAAGCTCGGTCACGATGACACGCCCGGTCAGCTCCACGTCGGCGTCGGAAGAGCGGAACGGGGTCACCCGGTGCGGACGCACGGCGACCAAGTAGTCACCATCGGCTATGTCGGTGACTTTCCAGCCACCACCGCCGACCAATTGCGCCTGCGCATCAGACACAGTGATGCGCGCCACATTGATGGGCGGGTCAGAGAACACACGAGCTGCAGAGATGTTCTCGGGGTTGCGATAGATATCTGAGGTGGGGCCAAATTGGGTGACGCGTCCGTCCTCCATCAAAGCGGTGTAGCCGCCAAGCATCAACGCCTCTTCCGGTTCCGAGGTGGCATAGACCACCACGGCCCCGCGCCCGGCGAACAGGTCGGGCAGTTGTTCACGCAGTTCTTCACGCAGCTTGTAATCGAGGTTGGCCAGTGGTTCGTCAAGAAACACTGCGCGGCTTTCCTTTGCAATCGCGCGGGCCAGCGCGGTACGCTGCTGCTGGCCACCTGACAACTCATGCGGACGGCGCTGTAGCATTGGGCGCAACTGCAGCAAGTTGGCGGCCTCTTCGACGCGGCCTTCGATTTCGGATTTTGCCATCCCCGCCACGCGTAAGGGCGAGGCGATGTTGTCGAAAACGGTCATATGCGGGTAGTTCACGAAGAACTGGTGTACCAAACTGATCTGCCGCTTTTGCGTGTTCAGCTTGGTGACGTCCTGCCCGTCCATCAGAACTTTGCCCGAGGCGATCGGGTCCAGCCCTGCCATCATCTTGATCAGCGAGGTTTTGCCCGACCCCGTAGCGCCCAACAGCACATTGAAATGGCCAGTCTTGAGCGTCAGGTTCGTAGGCTTGATATGGATGACATTGCCAACCCGTTTGGTGGCGTCTTTAAGTTCGATCATGTCCGTGGGTTCCGGTCCTTCAGTGCGTCGCACTGGCCTTGGGGTGGGGATGCCGCACACGGCACCCCCGGTTTCGTTTGCTTACTGAGACTGCCAGCGCTGAACCAGTTCGTCATAGTTGACGGTCTGGCCCTGCGGCTTTTCGTTCTCAAGCTTGGCCTTGGGCGAGCCCGGCTTTTCCAACCAGAAGGCGGCATCCTGCGGCTCGTTCAGACGCGGGCCACAGCCACCGTAGACACCGGCGCTTTCGTCAGCGGCCTGCATCCGGGCCATAGTGATGTCCATCTCTTCTGCCAGACGGTCCATCGCCTCTTGCGGGGTGAAGGCGCCCGAGTTCACGTCACCGATCTGCTGCCACCAGATCTGGGCCAGCTTCGGATAGTCCGGCACGTTGATGCCGGTCGGTGACCATGCCACACGGTCGGGTGAGCGGTAGAACTCGACCAGACCACCCAGCTTGGGTGCGCGCTCGGTGAACGACTCGTGTTTGACCGAGCTGTCGCGGATGAAGGTTAGGCCCACATGGGATTTCTTCACGTCGACAGTCTTGGACGTCACGAATTGGGCATAGAGCCAAGCCGCCTGAGCACGATCCGCAGGCGTCGACTTCAGGAAGGTCCACGACCCCACGTCCTGATAACCAACCTTCTGGCCTTCTTCCCAATAGGGGCCGTGCGGGCTGGGCGCCATCCGCCACAGCGGCGTGCCTTCGTCATCCACGGTGTTGTTGCCTTCGGATTTCGGCTTCACCATGTCTGCGGTGAAGGCGGTGTACCAGAAGATCTGCTGAGCCACGTTGCCTTGGCTAAGCGCTGGCAACGACTGGTAGAAGTCATAAGACGCCGCACCCGGAGGCGCATAAGCCCGCAGCCATTCATCCCACTTGCGGATCGCATAGACCGCAGCCGGGCCGTTCGCAGCACCACCACGCGAAACGGATGCGCCAACAGGGTTACAAGTGCCCGCTTCCATGCGGATGCCCCATTCGTCGACGGGAACGCCGTTCGGTTCACCCACGTCACCGGCGCCGGCCATCGACAGCCAGGCGTCAGTCATGCGCCAGCCGAGGTCAGGCGCGCGCTTACCATAATCCATGTGGCCATAGATCGTGGTGCCATCGACTTCTTTCACGTCATTGGTGAAGAACTCGGCGATGTCTTCGTAGGCCGACCAATTGACCGGAACGCCTAGATCATAGCCAAATTTCTCTTTGAACGCGGCCTTGTTGGCTTCGTCATCGAACCAGTCCTTGCGGAACCAATATAGGTTCGCAAACTGCTGGTCAGGCAATTGATACAGCTTGCCATCAGGGCCGGTGGTGAACTGAATGCCCATGAAGTCATCCAGATCCAGCGTTGGCGAGGTTGTCGCCGCCCAATCACCTTCCATCATATCGGTCAGCGGATAGGCCAACTGCAGGCGCGAATGTGTCCCGATCAGGTCGCTGTCGTTGACATAGCCATCATACAGATTCCGTCCGGTTTGTAGCTGAGTCTGTACGGCCTGAACCACTTCGCCTTCGCCGAGAATCTGGTGATTGACCTTGATCCCGGTTATTTCCTCGAACGCCTTGGTCAGAACCTCGGATTCATAGGAATGCGTCGGGATACCCTCGGACAGGACATTGATTTCCATGCCCGAGTACGGTTGTGCAGCTTCGATGAACCACTTCATTTCGGACAACTGTTCATCCTTCGACAAGGTCGATGGCTGGAATTCGTCGTCGATCCAACGTTGTGCTGCGGCTTCGTCGGCCCAAGCAGGACCATGCCCCGCAATGACGGCCGCTGCCGCCACGGCGGAAAGTAGATGTCTCCGCATCTGTCTCCTCCCAAAGATTATGTGATCCGGTGCAGACCGGATGGCAAACAGCATCGATGATATTCGGCGCTGCTGTCAAACTAAAATTTTAGTAATAAGAGATAACAAATTTAAGCGCTTGATAAATAATAATAATACCTGCTTGCGGCGTGTTGGAAGTAGAATATACGCTCAAACAAATGGTGTCCGTAGGTGCTGAAAGCATCGCGAAACACCCAATTCTGAAGTGAGCTTAGCGCTTGCTGTTCCAATGCAAATTGGGTGGAACCCAACGCTGAACCAACCATAGCAGTGCTATACCGGATGCACCGGAAAGGCGTGGAAATGAAACTGCATCTTGGCGATGAGCCGCCCCAGATTGATCAAATACCTGTTCACAGTGTCATCAAAGTGCGTCAGTGGCTGGTGATGATCGTCGATGGCTAACGTTTTCTGAGATTGCAGAAGAAAAAGGCACCTCCAAACGCCGGGTGCGGCATCGTCGACGCCGTCATTGTCAGTCATCACAAACGCCTCGCTTCAAGGCGGGATGGCCAGACCTTCGAT
Source organism: Ruegeria sp. C5 (assembly GCF_056537605.1). Classification (NCBI taxonomy): domain Bacteria; kingdom Pseudomonadati; phylum Pseudomonadota; class Alphaproteobacteria; order Rhodobacterales; family Roseobacteraceae; genus Ruegeria; species Ruegeria sp. C5. The sequence continues at coordinate 116,505 of NZ_JBQFRX010000003.1, forward strand.
CTTGTTCAGAACTACCTCTCGTCGAGGCCAAGTCGGGCAGCATGTCGAGGATCGTTTGCTTGCTGACAACGGGCAGGGGACCGTCCAGCGGGGCCGAAGTTAATTCCGACAGCGGGATGCGGCAAATATTCCTGGTCACTGTACTGTGATCGTGCTGGTAGTCGCGCTTGATCAAATAGACTTAATCGTCAACCTGCGCGTAGCTCAGCTCTTGCTCAGTCATATAAAGGTGGATAACACCTTTCGGTATCTTGGAGTTGAGCTCGAGGAAGCCTTAGCCGTAGTGGAGGCAATTGAAATCTGACGCCTCTGGGTCGCCCTTACAGACGGCCCAAACCTGCCATTGAACACGGCACTCTCGTTACAGTGCGGAATTTCATAAAGCTGACATAGGTCAAGCGTTTGATTGAATCGTCAATGGAAAAGCTCATTGAGCAGTTGGGTAGTTTGACAGCGACAGTTAGGACTTGGTTTGAATTCTGCTCACCTGTAGCGAGGCGAGATCGGATTAGGCGGTAAGCCGCCTCGAAAAAGGCCTGAAAAGCATAATAGTAAATGATTGTGCTGCTGCCTCCGTTGAGCGAGTAAGTATCATCTGGTACTATGCCCCATTGTTTTATTTTTTTTGACCGCAGCTGCGCGGGTGAAGTGAAGCTGATTTTCGAAGGTGCATGTCATTTCATATGCACCGGGCCATCTGTGGATTTTGAGTATCAGAGACTTCTTCAGTCCTGCCGCGGCGGCGAAAGCTGACGGAGGACAATATGACTCATGACCTTGGCCGCGTTGTGCCTGTATCCCAGGCCGTAACGGATGCATCCCCCCTCAATCTTGTGCTTGATCCAAGCCCGATCGGCAGTCCGCGATTTGCAATGCTGCATTTCGACAATGTCTCGCTCTCTGGCGGCGCCCGGCTCGAGGTGAACCTTGGCTATACGACGGATGTGTTCTCGTCCGGCGCGCCCAGCGATTTCTGGACACGCCCTGCCGATGCGGCGACGGCTCCGATCGAAATCAGGATCGTCGGTGGCAGCGGTTCGGCGCGCCTGTTGGAATATGGCAGCGGCGAACCGACCCAAACAGTCAATCCGCCGGGAACCTTCACCGGCAGCCTGTCGAACCCCGATCCGTTTCTGCACACAAATCCCTTCGATGAACCGATCTATGAGACGCGGCTGATGTGCACGTCCGGGTTCGCCTGGCAGAATGCCGATTGCGCACCGCCCGCGGGCATTTCCCCAGCCGTCAAAGCGCAGGTCGAGAACGCCAGCGGCATCATTTTCTTGGTGCACGCTGGGCATGTCAGCAGTTGCTCGGGCACGCTGATCGTCGGCGATCTTTTTCTGACCTCGCGCCATTGCCTGACCGACGCCAGCGGCGAGGACGTTCGTAGCGCATCGGTGACTTTCGATTATGCGCCCAATTGCGACGGCTCGCGCCCAGGCGGCCATGCTCCGCGTTTCTTCAAGGTTATCGAAGAGGTGGCGTCCGGCACCGCACCGGGCCCTTCGACGGTCAACTCCGATTGGGTCGTCGTACGGCTCGACGCTGCACCCGGCAGCTTACCCGCGCCAATCCCCATCAGGACCAGCAACCTGATGGCCGGCGAAACGCTGTTGTCGATGCACCACCCAGGCGGTTCGGTGAAGAAAACACAGTCGGTTGTCTATGATGGCGACACCTCGACCATCAACGGGTTCGATTTCGCCGGCGGCAGTTCGGGCTCGGGTCTGTTCGACGCCGCCGGGCAACTTGTCGGCGGGCCGCTCAGCCAGGGGCCTATACCGGGTCCGTGCAATGTGAGGTTTACACCGGTCGCGGGCATTATCAATACACTCGAGAACCCGTCGCCGCCTCCGAACCCGCTCGATGTCATGCTGGTCTTCGACAAATCCGGCAGCATGAACAGCAACGCGCCGCCAGCAGGCCGCTCGAAACTGGAAGAGGCACAGGATGCGGCCAGCCTCTTTGTGCAATTGGTGCAAAACGGCGATGGTAACCGGCTTGGGCTGGTGACTTTTAACCATAGCCCTAACCTGGAACTCGGCCCCACAGCGACGGCCGCTGCCAAGAACACACTCGTCGGCAACACTCCACCGTTTGACGAGGGGCTGGTCGGAGACATCGCCGCAGGCGGCAACACCTCGATCGGTGGTGGCCTCAGCGAAGCGCTGTCGGCGATGTCCGGCACCAGCAACGATAGGACGATCCTGCTGCTGTCCGACGGTTTGCAGAACACCGATCCAATGGTCGAGGCGGTTGAGGACAGTTTGGGAGACATCCGCCTGTGCATCATCGGGTTCGGCTCCGATGCACAGATTGACGGCTCGCTTCTGGGTCGTTTGGCCGCCGAACATGGCGGACAATTCACCCGGGCTGTCGACGGTCTGGCGCTACGCAAATTCTTCGGCGTCTGCTTCGGCGACATCTTCCAGAGCGGTGCTCTGAACGACCCCGAACACGTGTTGCGTGCCAGTCAGACCGTTTCCGCGCCGCACACTTTCAAAGTCTGCGGCGAAGAGGAAATCACCGTGGCCATCGGCTGGGACGAGGTTTCGACGCCGCTGCGGCTGCACATGAAAACACCAAAAGGCAAGTCCGTCGGTGGCAAAGGCTTCACCGAAGTGCGAGGTCGCACCTGGGCATTCATCCGCATTCCGCTGCCGTTCCGTGGCGAACGCGACGGTACCTGGAGCTTCACCGTAGACCGGGTGCCAACCGGGGGCGAATTCCCGCCGCCACCAACCGACGTCCAGTATTTCTCGCTGGTCGTGTGCGAAGGTGGGCCAAAGATGCGCTACCTTGGAAACCAGCAGCGCATTTATACCGGCGACCGGATCGATCCGCTGGTCGGTTTGCACTACCCGAACGGAACCGTGCCCCACGGGACAACTGTGCACGTGACGGCGACCTCTCCCACCCGCTCGCTTGGGGCCTTGGTCCAAGAGCGCGGCATCTCCAAACCGGTCATCACCGGTGACGCGCTCGGTGGATTCCGCGCAACGTTGCAAACCATCGAACGCGAGGAAGGCGCACTGCCGGTTGTTGCCGACAGCATGACATTCGCACTCCACGACGATGGGGCACATGACGATGGTGCCATGGCCCCGGACGGCGTCTTCAACTTGCCGCTGAAGGACTTTTCGGTTGTCGAAGGCACCTATGATTTCCGCGCGACGGCCCGCTATGGCGACGATTGCCAGTCCACCCGCGAGGTCATGTGGTCGGTCCATGTCGAGATAGGCATCGACCCCGAGAAGACCGATGTAGTGATTGAAGGTTCCGATGGCAAAGGCACGCTGGTCCTGACGCCGCGTGACAAATACGGCAATCCCCTCGGACCCGGACGTCCGGGCAGTTTCGAGGTTCACCCCATTCCGGGTGTCTCGATCGACGGGCGCGTCAAGGACAGGGGCAACGGCAGCTATGGTGTCGACATCTCTTGGGACGCAGACATCGATCGCCCCGGCATCGTGGTGCAGCAACCCGACCGGGCCCCTGGCGTCTATCAGCCGCCCGCAGGTGCGGTGCCTTGCGACGACAATGAAGACAAGGATTGCTTCGACAAGGCCGAGAAACTGCTGGATTGCATCGGCTTGCCCGACTCCGATGTACGCAAGATCCGCATCAAAAGCGTCTGCGTCGAGTTCTTGATCGACAATGACAAAGAGTGCTAGGTCTAGCGCCTAAAGGTCAATCTCCGAAGCAGAGTAACATCCGCATGATCCGGGGTGCTTGGCGAGGCAAGGTGGGCCCATTGCTGCCGTTTGACCCTGGTCACCTTCTCGCGGTGCGGACCGTCAAAGCTGTCGTTCGCTGCAATCGCGAAACTGGAAAGTAGACGATGATCTGGGGAACGGCTCTGAGCGGAGATGTAACTTTAACGGACGATGTTGCAACTTAACCCAACAGACCTGCCATCTATGGATTGTGGTTTCGTCAGGACCCAAGGGCGGGTGCTGATTTGGATGGCCTTTGTGTACTTCGAAGATCTCACGTGCAAACAATCATCCCAGCTCGAACATCTGATCAGTCGGATTTGGCGATCTCTAATGCTTGTTCCCTTAGCCAATTGATCGCTGGATTGAAGCGGCTACGCTCGTGGCGGACAAGAAAATAAGGGAAGCCACAACTCGGCCGAAACGGAGCTGAACAAAGAGAGGTCAATTTCTGGACTTGCTTTGCCAGCCGCTTGGGGACAGCTGCAACTGCATCCGTCTGTCCTACCAAAAAAGGTAATGTGGTGAAGTAAGGCTGCTGGAACACAGCATTCGAACCATCTCCTTTTTCCCTCATGATCGTATCGGTTTTCAGACCCGAAGTGCCCGGAAAACTGAACTCGATTAACCGGTAAGCCGAAACGTCTCGCGGAGTAAGTGCCCGTTTTGATGACGCATGTTCTTCAAGCGGATGGCCTTGTCGGAACAGGATTTCGTAGGTTTCATCAAATAGCTTCTGAACAAGCAAATCGTTCCTCGCATCCAAATCCGCGTATAGCAGCAGATCAATTGCTCCTTTTTCCAAATCGGTAAAGCTTTGCGGCACCAGTGGCGAGACATTGAACCTTAATGCTGGTGCGGTAACGGCAAAGACTTCCATCATGGGTCCCAGGACAGCCGCGACGCCGTAATCTGTCGAGGCAATGCGATAGCAATGGTTAGACTGTGCCGGATCAAAGGCGGACGGCTGGAAGACGTCAGCTATCGCCGACAGGGCAGCATCGACCGGTTCATTCAAGCCCAGAGCATGATCCGTTAATTGGTATCCGGACTGCGTTCGGATCAGCACCGGATCTCCAATAAGGTCGCGTACCCGGGCGAGGATTCGACTGGCGGCGGGCTGGCTGATCCCCAGATGTATTGCCGTGCGTGTCACGCTGCTTGTGCGAAGCAGGAGCTGTAGGAACCGTAGAGTCCTAACATCCAGAGAAGTTAAGATGTCATTCATTTTTTGCATGCTCATCATGCTATTTGCGTCATCCCAATTATGTCCGTCGCGAGTTAACTGACAAGTGAAGCCTAACCGGGCGCCCCCCCAGATCGGGGCGCTCGATCCAAGATCGTTTGGTTGTCGAGACCATCAAACTGTATACGAAAGGGCAGCAGCAGTGATTACACGACGCATGTTCAACTCAATCGCGATTGCAACATCCTTGAGCGGAGCTTTCGCCGCCCGCGCTAGCACAGCGGAGGCATCCGGTGACCCAGATCAATCGGCATTTGGCTATTATGATGTTGAAACAGTGTCCTTTGACAGCTCTGGGGAAACCCTTGTTGGAAAGTTGTTGAGACCTGCTTCGGAAGGACTTCACCCGGCAGTTGTGATCATCGGCCCTGTTGCATTCGTCAAGGAACAGTCACCGGTGCAATATGCAACCCGCCTGGCATCGCGCGGGCTGGCAGTTCTGATATTCGATCCACGCTATCACGGAGAAAGCTCGGGCTCACCCCGACGCTACGAGTCTGGTGAAGCCAAGGTTGAAGACTGCCAAGCCGCCCTCGGTTTTCTCGCAAACCAAGAAGGCATCGACGCAAACCGGCTTCATCTTCTCGGGATCTGTCAGGGTGTCAACTGGGCGATTGAAACAGCGGTGACAGACGGTCGCGTGGCCTCTCTCGGGGTTGTCGCGGGCCACTATCTAACTGAGGAAACCGCCAGAATGTACCTTGGCAGTGATGCCGAGGTTGAAGCACGCATAGATCGCGCGGCCAAAGCAGCCACCGAATTCGAAAAAACGGGGGAAGCAAGCTACATCCCGATCGTCGGCTCTGAGGATGCCCTTCTGACCGCAACTGCCATCGCAGACTGGTACCTACCATGGGATAACAGGGCCCCTTGGCTGACTTTCAAAGGGGGTTGGGAAAACCGCATCACCGCGATGAGCGAAGCTGGCATTTGGGGCTGGCGGATCGACGAAACAGCCCCTCAACTGAACCTGCCTGTATTGATGATCCATGGCGACAGAGCGGCAAGCGGTCAGGTCATTCCCCGCCGCATTTTTGAAGAAATCGCGTCAGAAAAGAAGACGCTGTATTGGATCGACGGCGCCAACCAGCTTCAGTTTTACGAAGACCCGTTGATCATTGATGCCGCCGTCAATGCTCTGGCTCCGCACTTTCTTGCCTCCAATCGAACCCTTTGATGCAAACCGCTCGGTTCATTGACGCCGCCCCGGAACAATCATTGCCGGAAAAACGGGCGGCAACATCAAGGCACAGATACACCGGAGAAATATTTGAGATGAGAGTTCTTTCGCTATTGTTCACTTGCACCACGTCCTTACCTGTTGTCGCCGAACAGGAGCTGCCGCCCTTTACCGAAGCCGTTTTGCCGATGGGAAATGATGTCTATACCGTATCGATTGGACCGGGTGGGCCAGATGAAGAGTTCAGCTCAGACGCCACTAACGGCGGGCTCTACAAGCTCACTCCTGATGGCGCGACCGAAGAAATCAAACTCTCGGATGGGCAAGGTCTGCGCAACCCAACAGGGATGGTGCGTTCCGGCAACCAGATTGTCATTGTGGATGGCAATGAGGTCATTTCTACCGCTTCGGATGGCACGGTAAACTGGCGTCAGGCTCTCGATGACGATGGTGTTTTTCTCTACGATATCGAAGCCCTCGACGACGACACCCTTCTTGTGAGTGATTTTGGGCGCGGCGCATTCCTATCGGTCGCAGCCCAAACCGGACAAATTCAACCTCACCTCGGCGATTTGCGCATCAGTGGTCTCGCCCGCTTTGCAATCGCAGAGACAGGTATTTACGCTGTGTCCTGGGGCAGCGACGACGCCTGGGACAGCGCTTTGTATTGGGTTCCGCATTCAGGCAACGGAGATACTGCTGTAGCTGTTTCAACCGGCTTTGGTAACTTGGAATCCGTTGAAGTCGTGAACGGCACAATTGTTGTCGGGGGTTACCGGGGTCACGAGAAGTACCCGAATGCGAGGCTCTTGCGCGTTGAAACTGATGGGTCCGTAGATCCGCTGAGCGTCGGGTCTCATTCGCGTGGGATTTCCGATATACTCTTCGATGGGTGGTCGATTTGGCTGACCTATTTCTATGACGCATCCTATGCGGAGTTGCCGTCTCAGGCGATACAGAACTTTGACTAAAAGACGCGCGTACTCTCGCTTCTGTGGTGTGGGGCTTCCGCCTGTACCATATGCTCCGAGAGCTATTTTACGGCCCTAGTCCCGGTTCCCAGAAGGCATATTTAGTCGCTGTCTTCAGTGAAATCCTCAGGCTTTAGTACCATGATTTCAAGGTATCTAGCGTTCGAAATTGGATCAATCCGATTGGCCTCTTCGCTAACGAATTCCACCCAAGCAGTTGTGTGATCATTAGTTTCGTGGCCCCTTAACTTCAGCACGTCTTGGACCAATTGGCACAATATCCTCGCATCTTCGAGGTCGCGGGCATGGCCAAGCAGCATGCTGCGTTTCGCTTTCTCAAATTTTTTGTTCCTAACACGGAGCGCTTCAAGCCTTGCCGACTCGGCTTCTTTCGTTCTTCGCTCATGGTCTTGTTTGCGTTCAATTAACCACTCATGCTGGCGCTCGGCATGTTCCCGGTGAATGGTCTCGGCCAATACAACCAATTCGATTGCAAGCTCGGTAAGACGCGTTTCAAGTTTGACGTCCGGCTCATCCGCCCAAGATAACCGGACATCTTGCCCACGAAAGTGGTTTGGAACGATCAGAGTTATTAGTTCTTTAGCTGGCCTGTGGCCACCGGGGTTCCGATAGTAGTTGCTCTGCCTCAAATCCGCCGTCGCGAGAAGCTAAAGTGGTACATGCCGTTGATTAATGGAAATTGAGATTTCGATGGTCTCTTCTCCCTTAATTCTCGGTTTGCCACCGCATTTTGCGACGCCCAGGAAAGCCGCAGCAAGCCCCTATCTCGCCAAAGATCTAACCACGCTGACGGCCCGTTGCAGACATTCGACGCGTATCCGAAGTTTTGCGCTAAGAGCGCTCGGCAGAAATTCGAGTGGGCACGAGTTCTAAACCCGTTTGGCATTCATGCAGACAGATGGAGGTTATTTGAATAATTCTATCATTCCACCGGATCCAAGTAGGGAGCTGCCGCTGGCCGGTTTTTTCAGAGCATGCATGTGATCAAATTGCATCATACAAAAGACCAGTCAGAAATTCGTTAATATATCGTTAATCGGAACATCAAAAAGCCATCTTTTTTTTGCTGCTAACAAATACGCGGAGGTTTTCGCGCAAAAAAGTTGCGGTGGTTTCCAGACCACTCTTAAGGGGTGAACAAGATGTTACGAGTAAGCGGTTTGAACCGCAAAGCGCGCCGTCGTACAGCGGCACTTTCCAAAGCGCAGACGAGCAAATACCATCAAGGAAAATCCGCTGCATATCGCGCTTTCGCTGCTCCAGTTGCTGCCGGTGCGATAGGTTTGGGTGCATCGATTGGAGTGGCAACTCCTTCGATCGCGCAAACGGTTGTTCCTCCATCAAACGGTTCGTGCAGTGTTGCGGGTGACCTCGCCACCTGTACGGGAGATGTTTCAACGGGTGTTCAGGCAAACGGGCCAGCAATCGAAACGCTCAATATCAATAACGTGACTGCTCCGGGAATTGCACCAGGCGGTGGAACAGACGGAGTGGCTTTCAGCACACCAACAGGTAACGTAACCCTTAACATCCAGACGAATGGAACCGACGGCATTGTCACGACGGGGAACGGCGCGGATGGGATTGTTGTGGATGCGGACGGCGACGGGGATGTTTCGATCACTTCGACGGGCGACATTGCAACCGACGGACGTCGGTCCTTTGGCATTCGGTCCGATCTTGAGGGTGACGGTGCCATTTCGGTTAACTCGACCGGCAATATCACGACATCCGGACCCAGCAGAAGCGCCGGTATCGGCGCTACTCAACAAGGTGGTGATGGCGATGTGTCAGTGGTTTCAGCGGGTCGTATAAGCACATCGGGCAGCCGTTCAGACGGAATTTACGCCAATCAGGACGGTGGAGACGGCACGGTATCGGTCAACTCAGCGGGCGATATCAGCACAATTCGAAATCGATCAACAGGCATCACCGCTCTTCAGAGTGGCGGCGAAGGGGATGTCTCGGTGGTGTCGAATGGCAATATCTCAACGGCTGGAAACAACTCTGGCGGTATACTTGGACAGCAAAGCGATGACGATGGCGATGTCGCGATCCTATCAACCGGAAACATCACAACAGAAGGAAACAACGCGAACGCCGTCTTGGCGCGTCAAAATGGCGGCGATGGGGATATCTCCATTGAATCCGAGGGCAGTCTCTCGACTTCTGGAAATAACGCCCGCGGGATCTTTGCACGGCAAGACGACGGTGATGGCGATATCACGATCCGCTCGACCGGAAATATCACAACAGCTGGCAACAACGCTGATGGCATCTTTGCCCGCCAAAGGGGTGGAGACGGAGATATCAACGTCACTTCGTCGGGCAATATTTCGTCCGCAAGGGACGGCATCCGCGCGCTTCTGACCAATGATGGCGACATTACAATTTCGAACCGGGGCGATGTCAGCGGCGCAGCAGCGGGCGACGGTATCAACGCCACGGTGAATGGCGCTGGTGATGTCGTCGTCGACAGCATCGGGGATATTACTGGCAGAGAATACGGGATTTACGGCGTAGCAAATGGAACAGGCAACGTAACGGTCAATTCCAACGGCAACATTTCTGCTGAAGAAGAACATGCGATCTTTGCTGACGCGGAGGACGGGAATGTGGCCGTCAATGTGACGGGCGACGTCCAATCCCTCGATAGCGATGCAATTGATGTGGAAACCGGCAGCCCCGGAGGTGTGATTGACGTCACTGTGGTGGGCAATATCACTGGCGATGCGATCGGCATTGACGCTGATGCCGAGGACTCCGGTGATATCAACATTCAGGTCACAGGTGATATCCGCGCCGGTTCGGATGACGGCATCGAAGCCGAAGTTGATGGTGACGGCGACATCTCGATCACGATGAACGGTGATATCGAAGCAAGCGAACACGGGATCCGCAGCTTTGTTGCTGGCGACGGAAACATCTCGGTTGAAGCGTCGGGTGAAATTGCGGCGGAAAATATTGATGGCATTAACGCTGAAATAGACGGAAACGGCGATGTTACTATTTCGGCATCCGGTACCATCGATGCCGAAGTTGACGGAATCTTCGCCCACGTGACCGAGAACGGCAACATAAGCATTACAAACGCTGCATCCATAACCGCCAGAAACGACGAGGGAATTGACGCCGAAATCTTCGGAGATGGCGATGTCTTCATTAGAAACTCGGGGCGGATAATCTCTCGCGAAGACGATGCGATCGAAGTGGATGTCGAGGGAAGCGGCGATGTCAGCATTGTGAACTATGCCCAGCTCACCGCCGATTCCGACGCGATCGATATCGAACTAAACGGTGACGGCGATGCCCGTGTGACCAACAGCGGGGCGTTGCGTTCGCTGGACAATAACGGGATCGAAGTGGACGTGGACGGAGCCGGTTCAATCACCATTGTGAACACCGGAAATATTGATGCGTTCGAATACGGTATCGAGATCGAAGATCGCGACAACAACGCCGCTGCAATAATCACAAACTCCGCCCGCATCACCGGTCGAGAAGGCTTTTCCATCGTATATGGCGGCGATGGGAACGACACGTTGAATCTCGAGCCCGGCTCGATTCTGAACGGATCGGTCGATTTCGGCAATGGCAACGATGGCATGGGGGGCACGAACCCGAATGACATTGACACGTTGAACTTTGCGCGCGGGATGAATTCGGTTGTAAATTTTGCTGATGCATCGGGTGACGATAATGACCTCGCATCCGCCCCCGAAGTCGTCAATTTTGAAGGGGCCGGCGTTGTGGCCAACAATGGCCTCACTGCGGTTTCGGTGGATACGACGGGATTCGCGGCCCAAGGTACCTTTATCAGCGATCTCACCGACGCGGTGTTCAATACGATTGACACCGCCAGCCCCTATGCGTCCGGCTCGTCCGGTGGCCAGGTTAGCAGAAACCTGGGTCCTTTCGGGTATGTTGAACAGGATAACGGCCCATATGTCTGGGGTTCAGCCTTCGGAGGAGATCGCGATGTTGAAGAAGACGGTTCAAATCTTGGATTCAGCCATCGTATGTACGGTTTCGTAGTTGGTGCCGAGACGAATGAATTCATCGATAACAGCGATTTTGGTGTTCTTGTCGGATATGACGACAGCCATGTCTCGCTGGATCAAGACGCAGGAGATACCGATATCACGTCATATTTTGGGGGCGTCTACCTCGAAAGGGACTACGGACGATACAGCCTCAACGCAGCGCTTCTTGCTGGCGTAACCGACAATGAAGCGACCCGAAACGTTGATGGCGGCGAAGCGAAAGGCGATTTTGACGGCACGTTCGTTTCGCCATCGCTCTCGATCTCGGCACCCATCAACGCCTTGCCAATTCCTGCCTTCTTCAGTGCACGCGCAAGCTATGTCTTTCTGAAACTTGATGAATATTCCGAAACAGGAACCGCGTATCCGCTGACTGTCGAAGATCGGAACGTTTCGTTGTTCAACACGCGGGCTCAATTGAACTTGCCCCGCCTCTACGAGGCCGCAAATGGATCGAGTACCTACCTGAACTGGGCCGTTGGAGTAGATGCAACTTTTGATGCAGGATCCGACGATGTGGACGCAATCGTAGCAGCGACACCCTTTTCTTTCGTAGCTTCAACAGAAGATGCAGCTGCAGGGTTTCTTGGCTTTACGCTTGAACATACCTCTGCAGATGGAAACCGATCGATAGGCTTCAGCGGCGAGTTTCAATCAACCTTTGGTGGTGGATCCAGTGTTGTCGGAGAACTCACGGCTTCCATAAGGTTCTAAACCAACGAATTGCCGTATTGTTTGGTCAAATGTTGGTTCTTAACAGCCTCTTCAAACTGACTGCCTTAACATGGGAGCGTCTGTTTAGTTTCGTCACGCACGTCCAAGCCATCTACGCCTACGAAATCACAGGGGCTTTTTTGTATTTTCGAATCTAGCCGTAGGCGTCGACCGCGAAGGTCGGATTTCGCCTCCGCTACCGGATAGGTTTGCAACCGCAGAGAATGTCAGCTTCCCGCCCATTTTAATGTTAACAACTGGACTTTAGGCTGTTCGCAAGCGGTACTAACGACGGTCAAGACTCGCCCGAGGTGCCCGGGCTCCGCTCTGTTCAGGGCGCGGACTTAGCCTGCGCCCATAGAGTGGAGAATAAAATGTCAAATGCATCCAACCTGGAAATAAAATCACCACCTGCCAAAAGGCCCGGAGCAGCCGACGCGTCAACAAAGTCTACAGATACTGCTGTCCCTTAAGGCCGGTGCAACGATTGTGCAGATTCAAAACGTCTTTGGCTGGCAGCCGCATTCTGCGCTCGCAGCGATTTCGATGATGCGCAAGGCGGGACATACCGTTGAGCGATCAGGGTCTGAAAAAAGTACTGTCTATCGGATTGTGAAGGAGGCGTCAGCATTACGGATGCAAACTTCAAGTTTTGCGACCTTACGCACGTACTCGCTGACATCGAAAATCTGGACCGCTCTAGCTGCCTTGATCAGTGGCAGAAAATGTTCGGTCGGCCGCCGCCGAAGTAACTGTCCTCGCAGTTCATGAAGCCGGTGTTGACCTGGGAGCTACAGATACAAGAACTAGGCGGGTTGTCTGTGAAGACAGAACTCCGACTGCAACAAATCGCGTTGGGAAAAGCGCTGCCACCTAGTCTGAAACCAGGATCACATCTGGTGCGGGAGTGGAACGGACGCACCTATCAGATTGAAGTAATCGCGGGCGGATCTTTCTTGGACGGCAAAACGTGGCGCTCCCTGTCGGCCATCGCAAAGCACACCACCGGACCGCACTGGTCAGGCCCGCGCTTCTTCGGGGTTCAGTGATGCAACTTATCCGCTGCGCCATCTACACTCGAAAAAATTCGGAGGAGGGGCTAGAGCAGGAATTCAATTCGCTGGATACCCAGCGGGAAGCCTGCGAAGCATACATGCGAGCCAGAAGCACGAGGGCTGGGAATTGTTGCCGGATCACTATGATGATGGCGGTATCTCGGGCGGTCATCTTGACGGCCCTGCTCTGCAGCGGTTGATGCAGGCTGTAGATAATAATCACGTAGATCAGATTGTTGTTTGAAAGGTCGACCGGTTGACACGATCGCTGACTCACTTGGCAAAGCTGATCGACCATCTCGACGCAGCCGACGTATCGTTTGTGTCCGTTACCCAGTCCTTTAATTTGTCCACCAGCATGGGGCGCTTTACACTCAACGTGTTGCTCAGTTTCGCTCAGTTGAACGTGAAATGACCGCTGAACTTATCAGGGAAAAAATTGCGGCCTCTAAACACAAGGGCCTATGGATGGGCGGGAATGTTCCGTTTGGATATCAGGCGGACGGCCTGACGCTTAGAATCGACGAAGAGGAATAGGCAACAATTAGGGCGCTCCACGATCTCTATCTGGAGCATCAGACCATTTTTTGTTTCAAAGAGCGGGCGGAGGCACTGGAGCTCCGGATCCGGCGCCCGGAACGCCCGGGTGGGCGCGTGACGGGCGGGACGTTCTTCGATCGCGGGCATATCCATCAACTTCTCAGCAACCCTATCTATGCTGGCCGCATACGACACAAGGGTCAGGTTGATGATGGGCAGCACCCCGCTATCATTGACCCGGCGGTATAGCAGCTGGTGCAGCAGTGGTTGATAGATGGCGCGGCAAGGGAGCGTGGATTAAAGCAGAAGGCCAAGCGATCAGTGCTGGCCGGGAAGCTCTTTGATGAGACCGGAGATCGGCTGACAACTAGCCATAGCCGCAAAAACGGCAAGCGTTTGCGTTACCACATCTCTAGAAGTCTGTTGACCGATCGAATTCAGAAGCATCCGGATGCCTGGCGGCTGTCGGCAGAGCAGCTCGAAAACCTTCTGGTCGAATGGTCAGACAACACTTGAACCGACCGAACGCTGTGACTTCAATGGTGCGGAATATGTCTGCAGCCGAAAGCGCTTCGGCAACAGAGTTTCTCAGAGATTGCCAGTCTGCCAGGAACTGCCTTGGCATGATTGCGCGGGCGGAGCTGTGATAGGGCTCTCTGAGGGTGCAACTGGATATCCAGGCGCGGGCCCAGATGATTGGTTGCAGGGTCGACCTGGTCGATGCCGGGGAACTAGCGATCGAAGCGCCATTCCGGATGCGCCGCAGAGGCTTGGAACTGAAATTGCACTTAGGCGATCAGCCCCCTGAAATCGATCAAACACTTATCCGCAACGTCGTTAAGGCCCGCCGGTGGTTGGCGATGATCAATGATGGCAGAGCTTTCTCAGAAATCGTTCAAGAAGAAGGCACCTCCAAACGCTGGGTGCTGGATGTGGTCGATCTGGCCATGCTGGTGCCTGATGCTCTGGATGCCATCGATTCAGGCGAACAAACTGATGGCCTGACAATGGACTACCTGATCAGGTCGGGTTTCCCGGCGATCTGGTCAGATCAACACAAGGGCTTCTCTGCCCTCTGATCTGCCGCCTCTCCGAAACACACCAAACTCGTACCGTCGGAATCGCGACCTGGGACTGTGGTCGGAAATCGACCACTGTTGCGCACACGCTCGGGTCTCAGTTGAAATTACTGGATCTTAAGTCGCTGAAAACACGCTATAATCGGCGTGCAACTTCTCGGTATGTGATTTCCGGGAAATCATGGCTGTGCACGCAGTCCTGAGCCATCCAGTCTCACGCGGAAATTCCCTGTTAACAGGGAAAATACAGGGAAAAACCGCGAAATACGCCGGATTCTGTGCGTTGCACGTTGAGACTGCCAAAGAAAACAGCGGTTTACGCGCGAATTCCCTACACGCATTAACAGGGAATTTTGGATCCAATATCAGTGAAATAAATTGAGCGAACAGGGATCGAGCTAATGTCCAGTGTCTGGCCAGTTGAAACGCCCGAAGACTCTGAAGCGGACATTCATGCGTGCCGCAGAGAAGGTCCGCTCTGAGCCCGAAGCGGACCCCGGTCAGGTCTCAGCGGACGTCAGCTTTTTGACTCGTTTCTCGAAACTCATCACAAGACAGAAGTTCTGAGAAGATGGTTTCGAGAGGTAGTATTGCGATACCGAACTAGCCAAGTGAACGCGGTGTTGCCGCAAGAAATCGTGTATCTCAGAAACGATCGATTTTGGGGCTCGACACTCAACACCTGCAGTGGGCAGGCCTCGATCAGGAACGATCCTTACATTCGGCCATTGAGGCAGAAGCTGCCTCTCAAAAACGATCGTCATTAAAAATTCGGCACGGATCATCCACTCAATGCCGGAGTGCCCTCGGCTCGAAAATCCGCAAGCTTCCCGGGCCGCCAAATTGAGACCCCAAAGCCATCACTACGGGTGAAGCACAAACTTAACTCCATCAGCGGTAAAGGAACGATCAAAGGCAATCTTCCAATGATCCAAAGGAATGAAATCCGTAATCAACGGTTCAAGACGGAGTTTTCCGCCGTTCAATAGGGCCATGGCGCGCCGCCATGATCGTGGCGTCGATGCAAAGCCAGATGTTATGGACAGTTCCTTGTAGCAGATGAGGTCGGTGGGCAGATCGGAAGTTTTTCCGGAAAGACCCATCTGAACCAGATGCCCAGCCCTGGAAGTGAAGCGCAAAGCATCGGCGTAACCCATCGGGCTTCCAGAGCACTCGATCACAGTGTCGAAGCTGTCTTCCGGAAGCTTGTCGCCGACCGTAGAGGTCTCAAAGCCCAGGGATGTAGCGAGCTTGAGCCGCGCTTGATCTCGTTCTGAACCTCGGAGCGTGACTTCTGCGCCTTGTATGACCGCGACTTGGGCCGCGATGATACCTATCGCCCCGGGGCCTACGACAAGCGTGCGAAGCCCAGGCTCAACGTAGCCATGTGTGCCAAAAAGTGAATTGGTGACGCAGGCCACCGGCTCAGCCAAGCTGGCTTCGGCATCCGACAAATCCTTCGGGGCAGCGTGTAGGTTCCCAACAGGCACTTCGACCAGAGACGTCATCGCCCCGTTGACATGGCTTCCGATCGAACGTCGCTCGACACAAAGATTTGGTCGACCGTTTCGGCAGTGCCGGCAAACGCCGCACGTCGAATAAAAGGTTTCGGCGACAAACCGCTTTCCCATCAAGGATGAGTCCACGCCAGAACCGGTTTCCACGACGGTGCCGCAGACTTCGTGCCCCATGATGACGGGAGGCGTGACCTTGTACTCATTTTTGAAGATGTGAAGATCGGTGCCGCAAACACCCGCAGCGGCGACTTTGAGTATCACGTGGCCGGGCGTAACCGGTGGCTCGGGCCAATCGACAAGCCCTACATCCCCAGACGCTTCGCTACGCTTGGTAAGTCCGCGCATCGGCACCTCCACTCACATGTAAGTATTGATCGATTAGTCCGCGATAAATGCCGGCCATTCGCTCGACCGCTGTCGCATCGTCGATTTGGTGGGCAAACCATGCTTCGGCGGCGTCAGCGAATACCGTCCGCCCGATTGCGAATCCGCGACAGCATTCCGCGAGGGTGGCGCGGGCAAGGGTGGGGCCCAGTGTATCTGGCTCTTCATTGAGACCAAGAACGATGACGCCACGACATTGCGGGTCTTTGACCTCCAGTATCTGGCCCAATCGAGCCCATCCTCGATCGTCTGTCAAAGAAGGAAGCTTCCACCAGTCAGGGAGCAGGCCCGCGTCATAGCATTGCGAAACACCCCTACAGAGAACATCATCGTCGCGCGGCATGTCGAGCGGCGGAACAAGTTCCAACATCCATTCGATCCCGGCTGCCCGGCACGCGCTTTGCAGGAAGTTGAGCCGATCAAGTTGAACCGACCGCAGCTCCTTGGGGTCATCCGGCGAGTACCATATGAGAACCTTTGCCACGTGCCCCGGGCGCCACGAAGCGAGCTCCGCCCCGATATTGTGCCCTGCTTCGAACTCGATCGGCCGTGATCCTGTCGCTTCGATCGGGCGACCGATCCAGTAGTCTTGATCGGCAAGTTCATCGAGGATTTCAGCGCCGTGTCTTGGATCCATCAACATCCCGGGCCGTGCAGATGTCAGGCCTTGTGTCGCAGAGCGCATGCTTTCGAAAACCAACCGTTTGAAATGGCTGGCGTCGCTGGCCGTTCTGCCCGTCGCGGCGACGAAGTCGTCAAACGGCTTTCGGTGATCGCAGGCGAGTGCAAGTACGGGGCCTTGCAACTGAGGGCGCAGGGCGGTGCGATGCAAGTGTTCTATCTTCGGGTCGGACTGAGGATGCCCGGACCGAAAGAGCGCCAGTTCATCGGGAAAAGGCATCTCGTTGGCGCAGCCGTGACGTGTCGCGACCAGAGCACCGGCCGCGTTGGCATTTCGCAAGGCCTCCAATTGATCGCTTCCCAACCGAAGAGCCGCCAGGAAGTTCCCGAGAAAGGCGTCACCCGCACCAACTGGATTGACTACGTCGATCGAATGTCCCGGAACGGAGAAGTCGCCATTCGGACCTTCGATACGCGCGCCTCTTGGCCCCAGTTTTCGGACCAGCGTGGGCCCATCAGCCAGTAAAGGTTCTGACTCTAGTAGGAGCTCCAATTCTATTTCGTTGCCGACAATGAATTGAACGAGAGGAAGTGCATTTCGAACACGATCAACAGATCCGTCAATTGAACCTTCGTAACTCCGCCAGAGATCATTTCTGAGATCGACGTCCAAAACGATCTTGGCTCCTGCGCTTGCCGCAACCTCGAGAATTTTCAGGACTGTCTCGTAAGATTCGGGATCAGCAAGATGGGTCCCGGTCACTGCTAAATAGGCCGCCTCGGCCAGGTATGAGGCGGGGACCTGTTCGGCATTGATGCAGGTGTCGGCGGCATCTGTACGATAGAAATCGAGCTGATCAGCCTCGCTGTGGAGCATGCCCAGAAACGCCAGTGCAGTCCGCCGGGTTGGGTGGACAGACATGGCGGTGGTGTCCACGCCTTCCAGCGCGAGATTCTGCAATAGAAAGCGACCCATCGGATCATCTCCGACGGCGGAAATCAGTCCTACGCGTGCGCCAGCACGTGCCGCGGCAATCGCCATGTTTCCTGAAGATCCGCCGGGGTAGCGGGCGAAACTACGCGTCTCTTCCAATGGGGTCGCGGTTTGCTGGCCGTAAAAATCTACGGCAATCCGCCCAAGAAATATGACTTCAGGTGCTTGTACCATTTTTAAGCTCCGCATCTCGGATCAGGTGCACAAGTCGGAATTTGAGCGCGCACCCGACTCTGCCCTTCAACTTTCTTGGTGAGTTCGCGACAGCACATCATATGTGCCGCATTGGATGGATGCGTTGCCGCTGTTCCATCAATGATGCCGGTGTGTTTCACGGGTGCTTGCAAGTTGCCTGCCTCCTTTAGACCAGTTGCCAGGTTCTTAAATTTTCTTTGATATTTGATCAATTGATTAGAGCTCCAAAATTCCTGCACCACCATCGTTGTCAACTTCTTCTGGTTTTAGGCGGCGCCTAAGATGTTTACTCGGGCTCGCTGTCGATCCCCGGTTTTGAACGACTTAGCGAACTTGTTCGGGCCCCCGCCTGGGAGGAGACGGGGACCTTACCTGCTTCTAGTGAAGAAACAGGGTCGTGATTTGCGGAACCAGGAGGATGAGCATCAGCACCATGATCTGAATGCCTATGAAGGGCAGAAAGCTCTTGAAAATATCCGGCAGCGTGATGTGCGGAGGAGCAACGGACTTAAGATAGAAGGCCGCGCCGCCGAACGGTGGTGACAGAAAGCTGACCTGCATGTTCACGCAAAACAGCACGCCAAACCAGACTTGAACCGCCAACTGCGAGTCAAGCCCTCCGGTCAACCCCAGTTCCTCCCAAGGAAGCTTGAGGACGATCGGAAGGAAAACGGGCATGACCAGCAGCACGATTCCGGTCCAGTCCATAAAGGCGCCCATAAACAGGAACACCAGCATCATGATCAGTAGCACGCCAAGCGTCGGCAACTCCAGCCCAACGATCAGGTTGGCTACATAGGTCGGGCCGCCGGCAATCGTATAGGCACCGGCGAGCGCAGTCGCCCCGATTGTCACCCATATGATTGTCCCGGTGGATTTGAACGTTCGCATCGACGCTTCGCGTAGCAGAACCCAAGAGAATTCACCGCGGAAAATGATCAGCAACAGCACTGCAACCGAACCGATTCCGGCGGCCTCGGTGATCCCGGTTATTCCGCCATAGATGGAGCCTAGGACCACGAAAACGATCAGGAGAGGCGCAACCATGCCCTTGCCGTATTCCCAAGCTGTCTTGGCTCTTTCAAGACCAACAACTAACATGAGGTAGGCAAAAAGCGCGGCCGAAAGAATGGCGGACTTGATCATGAAGCCAAGGGATACATAGCTCGTGTCAATCTCAATCGTCCCGAGCGTGTTGAAGAAGATCGCACGCAGGGACAAGATCAAGGACCCTGTGCCGACGATCATGGCAATCAGGGCGAGGCCGTACAAACGCTTTTCTTCACCTGACAAGTCATTCTCGGAAGGCTCTGGTAAAGGCGCCAGATTAGGTTGGATTCGGGTTCGGATCAAAATGTACGCAATGTAGCTGAACGCGAGTATGAATCCCGGGACAAAGGCTGCCTGGAACAGCGCATGGATGGACGTGTCGGTAACCAGGCCGTAGAAAATCAGAACGATTGACGGCGGAATCATTGTCCCCAGAGAGCCGGAGGCACAGATGGTTCCGATGGCAAGGTTCTGATTGTAGCCAAGCCGTAACATTTGTGGCAGCGCGATCAGTCCCAGAAGCACCACCTCGCCACCGATGATGCCGGACATTGCCGCCATGACAACCGCCATGAGCGCGGTGACGACGGCAACTCCACCGCGGGTGCGATTAAGCCAAACGTCGAGGGTCGAGTACATGTCCCGCGCGATGCCTGAACGTTCGAGCAAGTTCGCCATGAATATGAACAGCGGCACTGAGACCAGGACATAACTTGTCGTAATCCCGTAAATTCGCTGCATCAGAATATTCAGCGGACCGGTGCCAAATTGACCGAAGAGGAGGTCGGGGCCAAACTTCATGACCATGACGACAACGGCCAGAAAACCTGAGGCAAATCCCAGCGGCATACCAATCGCAAGTAGGAGGAGCATTCCTACCAGCAAGACGAGCGAAATCGTTCCAATGTCCATTACTGTGCCCTTCCCTGCCCCAGTTTGATTTTACTCGTGCTCACCGCTGGAAGGACGGGAATCGTCCTTTCCTTGCACGCTGTTCTTTGATTGGTTCTCGGCCCAGTCTTCGTGATCCGTCGCCTCACCTGTCGGGCGTGCGTCGAGATGATCTTTGGCGAGATCTTCAAGAAGGTCTTCGAGATCGTCTTCACCGTAGTGTTTCTCTCCCTGGACCGTGTTCCAGTCGTAAATCAGATTGGAAATCGCCTGGAGCGCCAAAAGAGCCATCGTGATTAGGATGAGCGGCTTTATGGTAGCCGGTATCGGTGGATTGAATTTCGTTCCGAACCGCTCCCAAGTGAGGAGTTTCTCGACGGCTTCACTGTATCCTCCCCAAATTACCGCACCTGCGAAGATGCACACGCAAAGGGTTGAGAGGATGTCGAAGATCCGTCGCATCCAGAGCGGCGCAAGATCATAGAGAATGAAAATTCGAATATGGCTGCGTTGCTGCATCGAGTACAGACCGGCCGTCAGATACACGGCACCCGCAACCCAGAGCGAGGTTTCATTGACCCAAAGAGTTGGTCGCAGGAATAAATATCGCAGCACGACCTCCAGAAAAATGATCGAGACAATGAATGCAGGAAGCCACAATGCGATCCGGCTGATGCCCCAAGTGATTGGATCCAGTGGGCCAGTTTTTTCATGTTCAACCACTATCAAGGCCTCCCAGCTTTGTGCGCGACGACCGACTCTCTCGACGGGCGTTTCTTGGATGCCACCGGCGGCGACCGCCGGTGGCAACCATATGCAGAATCCTTGTTTGGAGGCTTAGTCCAGCAGACCGATGCGCTGAAGGAAATCCACGTGGCTCTGAACCAGTTTCGCGGCTTCGGGAGATTTGGCACCCCACTCCTGCCATGCCGCCAACGCAGCATTGCGGAATGTAGCACGATCTTCGGCCGACCAGTTGTAGGTAGTTACGCCCATCTCAGGCAGCTTCTTTTGCGCCTCACCATTCTGGATCAGCGTCGACATCATCACTTCCAGCGCGAGCGACCTTCCAGCCACTTCGATGATCCTCTTGTGCTGGTCGGAAAGCGAATTCCAGACATCTGTGCGGCACGCCAGGTGATCCTGCGACATTGAGTGGAAGCCCGGATAGGTCGTGTGCTTGGCGACGTCGTAGATGCCGATGCTCAAGTTGGTCGCAAGCGTCGAAGCGTCGGCGCCGTCGATAATACCCGACTCAAGCGCCGTGATGATCTCGGTGAAATCCATGACAACCGGCTTTGCGCCGAGACTGGCGAAGATGTCGGACTCCATGCCCGGAGGCGAACGGAACTTGAAGTTCTCCAGATCGGCGACGCCAGTCAGCGGGCGGGAGGAGTTTAGCGATTCCTGGCCGCCAACATGGCTACTGATAAATGTCAGATTATGGGCGCCGTAAAGCTCGTTGAGCGCCGCCTTGCCACCGCCCTGATAGACCCAGGACAGGAGCTGAATCGGAGTTTCGTAGCCACCCATCGTATCGGCAGCAAATTGGAATGCAGCATTCTTTCCGACTTGGTAGCCCCCGTTGGTCATGTCGCAATCAAGGATCCCGTTCTTGACGGCGTCGAAGGTCTCCGTGGTCGGAACCACCGAGGACGAATAAAACATTTCGATCTGGAGCGTGCCGTCCGACATAGTGGCCACGTCCTCGACGAATTGCTGAATCGCGACGCCGTAAGGTGACGATTGTCCTAAATGGTTCTGGATACGCAGCGTTGTCTGCGCATCCACAGCCGTGGCAACCGACACAGCTACAGCGAAACCGGCCAGAAGGGTTTTGGTTAAATTTTTGATCATGAGTTCCTCTCCTTTGTTTACTATTCCTTTTTTTCGCCGAATAGCTTGGCCGGATGGTTCAGCTACTGCAGCGTTTTCACGACTGAACTGCTTCTGTCGTAGGAACCATTTTGTCTCCTTGTTCGTCGCTCTCGCCGGCAAATCCGAACAGACTGGCGAACTGCGCTGTGAGAAAACCGTCTGCTCAGCGTGACGGGCTGAATGCGCCGATTTCCTGAGGGCTCAGGCGCTCCGGCAGTTGTTCTTACGATGTTCTCCCTGGACGAATTCAGCACATCTTCCTCCTTTGGATCTGCTGGTCGCAATTTGATATAAGTTTTTTGATCTTTGATCAAAAGTCAATGATTAATTTTCAGATGGACATGGGAAAGCCGGGGATCCTATGATGAATCCATGCCTGACCTTTCAAAAATGCAGCCGCTCAAACGCGAAAATCTGCCGGAAATCGTGTTCGATCGACTTTGCGAGCTAATCCTTGAAGGTGGGCTGGAGCCGGGTCAGTCCGTAACTGTCGCAACTCTGAGTGAGGTTCTTGGCGTGAGCCCAATGCCAATTCGCGAAGCGATGGCGCGACTGGCCCATATCGGCGCACTCACACGTCTATCGGGTCGCTCGATGGGTGTTCCAATACTTGAGCGCAAGGAATTGAAAAATCTACGCGATGTTCGAAACGAAATTGAGACAGCGGCATTGTCCTGGGCGATCGACAACCGGACGCCAGAATTCATTCAAACTTTAGAAGACCGTCTTTCGGAGATGGTTCAGGCCGAACAGGAATCGGATAATCACAGTTTCATACATCATAACTTTCAGTTTCACTTTTCAATCTACGAGCAGGCGGATAATCCGGTCTCGCTTGAAATCATTCGAAACCTTTGGCTGCGGATCTCGCCCCATTTTCATCTCCTGAACATCCGCGGTCACCTGCAGATCTCGAATGAGATCCACTTCGAATTGCTTTCGGCAATCAAAGAGGGTGACAAGAAAAGAGCACGTGAATTTCTTTCGAACGATATCAACCGCGCCTACCAAAAGATGGTCACCTGCCTGTTCCCAGACACGTCCCAATTGCGGGCCGCTCGCTCCGAGCAATAAAAGAAAAAAGGTTCCGATTCTAGAATAGCTATCGATACCTTGGTAGCGTCGCCAGATTAGATTGGCGAACCCTCTCACGAGGGTAGACATGACAGGTTCAAAGCAAGCGAACATCGGATCCGGGAACGCCTGGAGTCGCGGCCTATAAGACCGTGGTCGGCGTTACCTATGGTTTTCGGTCGAAGTGCGGACCCCAGATAGACGGTTTGCCTGCTCGATAGAACCAGTCCTCGTGCTAGAGGCCACTGTGAGCATCGGTCAGCGGCACTTGCCGTGACAAATTGGGAGCCCTGACATGCTCTGCAAGCGTCACTTTATCGCCAAAGCAATTGTGAACGGCGGAGCAATACTCGGCCACGGTAGCGGTGCCATTGTGGCGTCGCGGGCGGCGTAAAAGTCGGCCACTTTTGCCCTTTCGGATTTCGGGAGGGCTTGGGGATTTACACCGTAGACTTGTATTTGAAGGTGCGCCGGGCTCATTTCCAGGATGGCCGGAGCGGACGCCAGATTGCCCGGGATTTTGGGATCAGCCGGGACAGTGTTGCGAAGATGCAGGCCTATTCCGAGCCGCCCGGGTACCGGCGGACTGCACCGATCCGGCGGCCAAAGCTTGATCCATTCACAGCTCAGATCGACCAGTGGCTTGCCGAAGATAGGGTCTGGCCACGCAAGTAGCGCCACACCGCAAAGCGTATCTTTGAGCGGCTGCGGGACGAATGTGGATTTGATGGCGGCTAGAGTCGGAAACTTTTGCCTCGAAAGCCGGAGCTTGCGCCGACCGGAAATCAAAAGATTCATACCAATGACGAACGGCGGCTAGGTCCCGCGTAGCGGCCATTCATCCTAACAACAACCAATGTCCGCTTTCGGCCCGGGAGCACTTGATAAGGGCCGTTATGTTAAATTTTGGCTGCGTGTCGCGGGACAAGTAACCAAGCCCCGCAAACACGGCGCGCACAGCTCTCTAGCCGACAAGACTCTCGACCCATGCCGAAACCGCTGTGGCCATGGAGTTGATGTGATCCGCATGAATGATGCCTGAAACGCGTTTGCGTGGCTTTAAATCGTGATCGCCATCTTCAAACCAACCCATCCGGATGGCCGGCGACAGCTGGTACTGGCTGACTTCATCCCTCGAGCCAAACTGGTCGCGCGTTCCCTGGCAGATCAGTGTTGGGGCCTGCAGGCGCTTCAGATGTTCAGTCCGAAGCTTCTCCGGCTTCCCAATAGGGTGGAATGGATAGCCAACGCAGAGCAATCCGTTGATGCGATCTGCGTCAAACAACTCATCCGCGATCATGCTGGCAACGCGTCCACCCATGGACTTGCCGCCTATAATCAGCGGGCCGTCAACTTGTAGCTCTTCGATTGCGGCCAGGTACTCTGAGTTCAGTTTTTCAGCGCGTGGCGGGGGCTTCCTCGTGCCCTCGGTTCTGCGTTTGGCCATGTAAGAGAATTCAAACCGAACTACTCTGAGACCCTTATTGGCCAACGCATCCGCGATCATTGTCATTGCGGGGGAATCCATCGGCGCACCGGCACCATGCGCAAACATGACAGTTGCGCTTGCTACGTCGGGATTTAACTCAAGAAACTTGGTCCGCACTTTGTCGTTTTCTTTTGAGATTTCAGGGGGCGTATCAAAGAAGATGGTACACTGGACATCTGCAGCAACAAAACCCGCTAAGGTTTCTGCTTATATCGCATAGATTGGACGTCCGCCCCTCTTTGGGGGCTGCGCTGCTTGGTGGCTCTTACCCGATGAATTGCGGTTGTCAGACAACGGTGCCAATGGGTTAAGTGCTAGATTCTTTTTTCGAGCTCTCTATCACAGGGCATAAGCTGTATAAAATCAATTAAAAGCAACATGATAAAAGATATTTTTGGGTGAGGTCATAGTGTGCTAATCAGCAAATATAATGTAATATATCAGAAATGTTATCAGCATATGTTGCTTAATGCCCCTTTGTTACATACATATGATTATTGTAGTGCGACAGAGCGGAAAATCGGATGACAAAGCGCGATAAGAGGGCGAAGTTCGTGGAGCTCGCGGAGAACAGAGTTAATCGGGCGATCAAGGATCTCCGGCTGATCGGTAATTTGTCGAACCGATCGGCCTACGAGTTCGCTGACGAAGACATCCGCAAAATTTTTCGGGCTCTGCAGAAAGAGCTCGACTCTGCGAAGGGACGCTTTTCACGCGGTGACAAAGGTGGCGACGATGGTTTCCGGATTGATTGATGTCTTGAGCCAGAAAGCTGCGGGCTCCCGCGGTTACTGCAAAAAGGCGAGAAATCTAAAGGATTTGGCCGAAGATCGAAAGTTTATTTCGAAAATAGACCACACGTCAGGAACGAACGTGATTGTGTGTGACAGAGTTGAGGCGTTGTATGATGAATGAAACTGGACTGATGTTCCTCGAAAACCAGGCGGGTGAAGTCGAAGGTCTGGGTCACGCCGGCATTGAGACCTTCCGGGATACCCCGTTCGTGAGCTGCAGCAAAGAGGCCGGACAAAACACATTGGACGCGGCGAATGGACGCCCTGTTCGTATGGTTCTGCGTGAGCATCAGGTGCCGGCCAGCGATATCCCTGGCATCGAAAAGCTCAGAGAAACGATTTCCGTTTGCCTAAAGACCGCCCGTGCTTCCGGAAGCGACAAGGATCGCGACTTTTTCGAAAACGCAAATGACGTGGTGTCCAACCTGTTCATACCTGTTCTTGAGATTGCCGACTACAACACAACCGGTTTGGAGGGACCGCCGAACGACGCCTCGTCCAAGTTTCACGCGCTGGTCAAGAGTTCTGGCAAAAGCAACAAGGCGACCGAAACATCCGGCGGATCGTTCGGGATTGGCAAAAATGCGACCTTCGCGGTGTCTGATCTCAGGACGGTATTTTATTCCACTTTGTACGACACGCAGGATGGTGAAAAGTTCGCGCTTCAGGGAAAAGTTCAGCTCGTTTCACATAAAGATGCCGATGACACCGAGCGTACGGCGAAAGGATACTGGGGTCATACGGAGCATTTCAGAGCGGTTGAGGATCCTGAGTTGGTTCCGGCCTGGTTGCAGCGCGACACCAAAGGAACATCCGTGTTTTCAGTAGGGTTCCGTGGCGAGGAGGACTGGATCGACAGAATGACCGTCCCGCTGCTTTCGAATTTCTTTGCTGCAATTGACGACGGTGACATTGAGTTTGAGGTTGGAAATGAACCTCGCATTCTGAGTGTCGAGACGTTGGCTTCATTGCTTGACGACGAAGCAATCGAAGAAGCTGGAGAAATGGCCTCTCACGGGGATGACATCCGGCTTGCGAGGCAGCTCTACAGATGCCGAAGGTCTGAGGAAGCCGTAACAAAACGGTTCCGGGTCGATGGTCTTGGCGAATTTCGGGCAAAGATTCTTGTGGAAGAAGGCATGCCCAAACGCGTGGCGATCATTCGAAACGGTATGCTGATTGCGCAGTCGCTTGAGCATTTTGGTGACAAGTTCGCACGTTTCCAAGGCGCACGGGACTTCGTAATGCTCGTCGAGCCAGTTGATAACGATGCAAGCAAAGTCCTGAAGTCACTGGAGAACCCGCAACACAACGCTTTCTCCGCGGGACGGATTGATGATCCGGCAAAACAGAAAAATGTAACCCGGGCAATGAAACAGCTCATCCACGAAATCAGAGCGCTGATCCGGGAGAACGCAGAAATTACTGGTGGCGATGCTGTCAAGCTTGACGAGCTCGGAGAGTTCTTCGCAGACGCCGGCACCGAAGAGGCGAAAGTACCTTCTGCTGAAGACGACCCGGAAACGATCAGATTCACGCCAGCAAAGCGTGTCCGGCCTAAGCCGAAGAAGCCGGTTGCGCGGCATTCTGAAGGCAGTGAAGGAGGTGCAGGCCGCGATGATGGAGCTGGAAGTGTTGGAACTGACGGCAAAGGCAGTGGATCCGGTGACGGTGAAGGTGGAGACGGCACAAGAGGGCAAAGGCGTGTTGTACGGCTCGCTTCAGTTCGCAACGTCGAGCAGAACCTCAGGACCAGAAAAGTCTTTTTTACTCCGGACGAAGCGGGCGACATCGAGCTCACTTTCCTTGCGACGGGTGTCTACGACGATACAGAACTCAGAATTGCCAATGCCTCCGGCGCAAAAAATTGTTCGGCCAGCCGCGGGCGTGTTGAAATGAGCGTTGTTCAGGGCGCGCGCGTTGAGATCGAAGTGACCTTTGACGACGACTATACGGGGCCTGTTGAGGTCACTGCGGTTTTGAGGGATGGCCAATGAAAATTGATCTGAACAGCCATTTTCCGCACCCGGTTCTGAGTGACAGCAACGATGACTTTCTGAGCGGCAACTTTGATCTTCAGATCACCGAAGTGCGTGAATCCACTGATGGGAATGTCGAAGTCGATTTTGATTTGTCGCTGTCCTCGTCTGACGTACAGTCAATAGTTGACAAAGGGGCAGCGCGGGCTGGTGCCTTCATTCGTTGTCAGGATACGTTTTTTTCTGAGCTGCGCGCAGCGGACAAAACGTCAGGAACGTGGAAATTTGACCGCGGAGCGCTCTATGGCGTCGTCGAAGTCAAGCCGGCCATCTGGCTGACAGAACCTCTCGAAGACTGGTCGGCCAAGAGCCTCAACCCGGAATTCGGAGAAACCGTTTCTATTCGCGGATCGGAGATTATCGGTCTTGCAAATGACACCCGATTTACCATCGGGCAGGATAAACTTCGTAAGTTTGAAAGTATTTTCGAGCTCGTTCCGTCAGACGACATACCCAAAGGTCGTCTCAAACTCGATCTGCTGGCTGACACGATCAGGATTCTTGCCCCTGTCGATTTGTTCAAGTCAATTGAGCAACTACGAGGCACGAAGGGCGGCAAACCGTTGCTGCTGAGCGCCGTCTATATGCCCGTTGTGATGGAGGTTCTCGAAAGCATTCGTGGACACGGAGCGTCCGGTTTTGAAGACAGACCCTGGTGCCGGGTTTTCTCAGCGAAATGCGAGCACCTCAACATCGACATTGATGGAGCGCCTCTTCTGGAGAGCGCACAGCGGCTTCTGGGGTCTCCCGTTGAGAAGCTCGGCGGAGCATTTACGGAGTTGATGGACAATGTCTAAACTCAAATATATTTCTGAGAGTATTCTCGCCGACCTTAAAGCCAACGTTCCGTCAAACCTTGAACGGTATCGCAGTTCTGGCTTCGACGATCAGGCCGATTTGAACGGATGGTCAATGGAGCTTTCTTCTGTCGAAGTCGACAATGACAGGCTGAGAAAACTGGATCCATCTGGAGGTAGCGATGCGGAAGTCAGCAACTCACTGATCGTATTCGGGGCTTTCAACGGGATGACGCCAGCGCTGGCGACAGAAGAGCGCGTCTGGTCGCGCATGACGCATTTTGACTGTCTTGATTATGCTCGACAAAGGTGGCCAATCCGAGACGAACCGAAAGAAACTGGCGGGCTGCTTGGAGGTTTGACAGGTGCCAGGCAGAAGGCGGCTGAAAAGCGCAAGAAGGTGCATCATCAGAACGTCCGTCAGATTGAGACACACTACTTTGCGCGTGGAAGAACCGGGTATCGCGACGACCACGCGGTTGCGCGGTTATGGTGGAACGCGTTCATAGCCTGGCGGGTCGATCCTCAGGATCAGGCAGGTGTTCTGAGGGAACTTCTGCGGACTGCAGACATCCGCTCAAACCTGGTTGAACGCCCAATGCTCAGCAACCGGGCGAGCTTGTTGAGGGGAATAATCCAGACGATGAGCAGCCATCCGGAAGTGTACGGAACTGAAGCCACGTTCCGTGAGTTTATGAAGGCACTGAATCTGAGGGGAAGCGGGGTTCTGTTCGAGTCACTCTCTGGCGAGGAAACCGCAGAAATACTGCTCAGGTGCCGGGACGACGCTCTTAGGAGCATTCAGAAGGCGCAAAAGGCGGCCTAGAGGTTCCCGTTTCAAGCGGTCGTTGGGCTGCTCAAAGGCGAAGTTTCTTGCCTCGCTTCAAAAAGATTTGCCTTGGCTTCGCCACCTCTCGTGTCTCGACAGTGTACCCGCCTTCGCATCTGACGAGAGCGATCGGAGACAAGTACGATATGTACTGCTCAGGTTTTGTGTGGCTCTTGTAAGTTCTCCGAACGGTGTCTGGCGACAGTCCTTTCTCTTCCGCGATCTCCGCAAAGACGACAGTATCAGGTTTCTTCAAATTCGCGCGTCTTCGCCCACTCGCTGACTCGTCTGTCCGGTCCTCGGTGCGCTTTTCCTCGAAGTCTTCGACCAAAACCAGACGCGCCTCCTGCCTGTCGAGCGCTGCGTCAAGATCATCTTCCAGCCAGCTTTCGAGCAGATCCTGGCAGTCCTCATATCTGCGCCATTGGGCGTCGGAAGGATTTGCATTGTGTCCTTGCGCCGGGAAACGGCCCCGCGTTTCAAAAAGGAAACTGTCCGTAAACCAGACAAAGAACGCGGTCACGAATTCCGGGTAAGCGCGGCTGGTGTGATGGCAGACCTCCATCGCTGCCATGACGTAGTGAGGCAGGGGTTCAAATTCGAACCTCATGCGAAGAAATTCAAGAAATGCAGTTTCAAAGCACTCAGTTGGAAGTGGCTGCTTCGACACCTTTTTGCCTCCTGTTCATTCTGTGCCCGTCAATTCGACAGTACAAATGAGAAAGGCAAAAAAATGGAAATTGAGAAAATAGATCTGGAAACATCGATGGTTGCGAAGGAATTGCGGAGCAAGTTGTTTCGTATGAATCCTGCGGATCTTCACCCTGACTTTCAGCCACTGGGTGAACTGGATCGGGACGACATCGCCGAGATTGAACGTTCGCTCATCGACATTGGTGTGATGACACCGGTTCTGATCACTGGTGACGATACAATTGTTGCTGGTCAGGGTCTCGTGGAAGCGGCCTTACAGATTGGCCTTGACGACATTCCGGCGCTCACACTCGACGATCTTTCGGAAGAGGAGTACCCGCTCTTCTTTCGCCAGATGTATCGCTTCTACAGGCTCGCGAACATCGACTGGGAGATCTTTCAGATCGATGCACAACAAATCCTGTCGTTCACTGCCAGCGGCCGGCTCGCGCTAAAAATCCACGCAATGAAGAGCACTGCCTGACGCACGACGTTCTGGCCCGTGTTGCACGCGCGGCTCTTTAAAACCCCGGTGAGCTCTGCAGATAGGGGCCACCAATTCTGTGCCGGAAAGGTCCGTCGACAACCAAACCTGATGCAGATCGCATTGTCGTTCGCTGCTCGTGTCCGTGACGACAAGCCGGCTGCGCAAACCGTGAAAGGCCCTGACAATGGCTGACATCAAAACACTGCCGGATAAGACCCGGCTCAAGGTCGTCTATCGGAAGACCAACGACCTTATCCCGTACGCGGGCAACGCTCGCACGCACAACGATAAACAAATCGCACAAATAGCGGCGTCGATCCGCGCTTTCGGCTTTGCTAATCCGGTGCTGGTCGATAGCGACGGCGGTATCCTCGCCGGGCACGGTCGCGTGGCGGCTGCGAAACTGCTCGGAATGGAAATGGTTCCAACGATCGGACTGGCGCATCTTTCCGCTGCTGAGCGGCGAGCCTACGTCATCGCTGACAACCGCCTCGCCGAACTGGCAGGATGGGACCGTGAGATCCTGAAAATCGAGCTTGAAGCGCTTGCCGACCTCGACCTCAACTTCGAGCTTGAGATCACTGGTTTTGAGACCGCCGAACTGGATATTCTGCTGGACGACGACATCCGCGAAGGTGCCGACGATCCGGCGGATGCCACGCCGGCACCAGAAGAGGGGCCGGCTGTCACCCGCCCACGGGATATCTGGCACCTCGGCCGTCATGCCCTGATCTGCGGTGATGCCCGTGATCCTTCGATTTACGCGGCGCTCATGGGCGAGGAGCGTGCTCAGGCCGTATTCACCGATCCACCCTACAATGTGAAAATCGACGGTCATGTCTGTGGATCCGGCACGGTGAAACATCGCGAATTCGCCATGGCCGCTGGCGAAATGGATTCTGACACCTTCACGGCCTTTCTGAAGGCTTCGCTGGGCGCCATGGTCGATATCAGCCATGACGGCGCCATTCACTTCGTCTGTATGGACTGGCGGCATATGGCCGAACTGCAGGCCGCGGGTTCCAAAGTCTATTCCGAGCTGAAAAATCTTTGCGTCTGGGCCAAGACCAACGGCGGAATGGGCACCTTTTACCGGTCCCGCCACGAACTGATCTATGTCTGGAAGGTGGGCACAGCGCCACACACGAACACCTTCGGACTCGGCGAAAAGGGACGCTACAGGACGAATGTCTGGGACTATCCCGGCGTCAACGGTTTCGGCGGCAACCAGCAGGATCTGGCGCTGCATCCGACCGTAAAGCCTGTGGCTCTGGTTGCCGACGCAATCCGTGATGTGACCCGGCGCGGCGATACTGTCCTCGACGGCTTTGGCGGCTCCGGCACCACCCTGATCGCGGCAGAGCGCTGCGGTCGTGTCGCGCGGCTCGTTGAGCTGGACCCGGTTTATTGCGACGTCATCTGCCGCCGCTATGCGGCGCTGACGGGCGATGACGCGTTTCTGGCAGGAACAGGCGAAACTTTTGCTGCGGCAGCTGAACGGCGCGCTGACGAGGTTCAGCCCCCGGAAGCGGAGGTTGCAGAATGACAGATCAGATCAAAGCCCCGGTGGGCTATATGAGACCGCCGGAATACAGCCGATTCAACAAGGGCCAGTCCGGCAATCCGAAGGGACGACCGAAGAAGCCTGAAGACGTCCACGTCGTCCTGCAGCGGGTTCTGAGGCGAAAAGTCCGGCCCAAAGGCGCGGACAGGCAGATGCCCATAAGTGAGGCCCTGATCCGCAAGCTGCGCGAACTGGCGATTTCGGGTGATCGACGGGCCCTGGATCTGCAGCGGTCGATCCTCGACGAAGCGCGAGCGACTGAAGCGAAGCGGCATGACCCTGAGAAAAAAAGAAAGGACTTGGTCAAGCGAATCCGGCGCAAGTTGGCCGAGGAGCAGGCTGAGGGAGCGGCTGATGACCGAGACGTATGATGTGGGCTACGGCAAACCGCCCAAACCCCACCAGTGGAAGAAAGGGCAGTCTGGTAATCCAAAGGGGCGCCCTAAGACCCGGTCTGATCTCATCAGAGAAGCCGCCGATATCCTGTCTGAGCCGGTAATGGCGCGCACTCCCGAAGGACGCACCGTGTCGCTTGAAGGGTATGTGGCGGCCTATCTGGCGCTCTGCAAAAAGGGTCTGAAGGGGCATGTTCCGTCGCTCATCAAAGCGATCCGGATCATGCTGGAGGTACAGCCTGCGCTGGATGCCAAAGCCGAAGATGCGCTCCACAAGCGAGAACGGATACTGGGCCTTCTGGAGAAGATGGGCGTTGAGGTTTGTCGGCGGGATGTGGACGGCGACCGTTGACGGGCTCCTTCGCTCAGAAATAGTGGATTTGGGGCGCGATCGGCGTTCTCGTTTTGTCCGGCTGGGTCGCCTGGATGCGGTATGCGTTAACAAATATTTCACCAGATGTGCGCAGATTGTTCTTGTCGAATGGGCAGTGCCCAGCCATAGTGTCAGAAAAATTCCCAGCGCGGAGCAGTTATGACCGATTTCGAAATCCTTCTGCGGAAGGCGGGGTATTCTGTACCCGAAGCCGCAAAACATCTGGATTACTCCGAGGGCCATATCTATCGCTGGGTCCGTGGCGAGGAAAAGCCGCGTGATAGCATTATCCGCCTCCTTAAAATCGAGATCGAACAGCGCCGTCCGGTCGACAGCGGGGCCATGTTTTCGTTTATCGATCTGTTTGCCGGGATCGGCGGATTGCGAAAGGCAATGGAAGGGGCCGGTGGGCGCTGCGTATTCACGTCCGAATGGGATCGTTTTGCGCAACAGACCTATCTGGCCAACTTTGCCGACAACCGATCGATCGCCGGGGATATCCGCGAAGTCGACGCAAGCGCGATACCTGCGCACGATGTGCTTGTCGCCGGCTTCCCTTGCCAGCCGTTTTCGATCGCGGGCGTCTCCAAGAAAAATGCGCTGGGCCGTCTACACGGGTTTGATGACGAGACCCAGGGCACGCTGTTCTTCGATGTCTTGCGCATACTGAAGTATCACCGCCCAGCGGCTTTCCTTCTGGAGAATGTCAAAAACCTGAAGAGCCATGACCGCGGCCGGACCTTTGAGGTCATCAAGCGTAAGCTTGAAGAAGAGCTTGGCTATTCAATCCGCACCCGGATCATCGACGCGGCCCATTTTGTGCCCCAGCACCGGGAGCGGATTGTGATTGTCGGGTTCCGGGAAGAGGTTCCGTTCGACTTCGACGAGATTGATTTGCCTGCGCGTGGGCATCGGGTTATGAAAGATATCCTCCATCCGGAGAACGGCCTCGAAGACCCCGAGGCCCATTACACAATTGGGGACGATGCCGCCGTTAGCGAGAAATACACGCTCTCCGACAAGCTCTGGCGCTATCTGCAGGATTACGCCGCCAAGCACCGGGCTAAGGGCAACGGTTTCGGTTTTGGTCTGGTTGAGGGGAACAGTATCGCTCGCACCCTGTCCGCCAGATACTACAAGGATGGCTCCGAAATCCTCGTCAGCCGGGGTGAGGACCAGAACCCGAGGCGGCTGACTCCGCGCGAATGCGCCAGACTGATGGGTTACGAAGAAGACTTCCGGATCCCGGTGTCAGATACGCAGGCTTACAAGCAGTTCGGAAACTCGGTCGCCGTTCCGGTTTTTGCGGAGGTTGCGCGGATCATGCGACCGCATATTCTGTCGCTGACTGAAAGCGATGCGGAGTCCGTTCTCAGAGTTGGTTGATGTACACGACAAAGCCACCCGCAGCCGAAACATGGCGGCGATACGTGGCAGCGATACAAAACCTGAGATGCTGATCCGCCGCGGGCTCCATGCCCGCGGTTTCCGCTTCCGTCTGCATGATCGCAAACTGCCGGGGCGCCCGGACCTGATCTTTCCCAAGCATCATGCTGTGCTCTTCGTCCATGGTTGTTTCTGGCATGGCCACGGCTGCCATCTCTTCAAGTGGCCAAGAACGCGGGAAGAGTTCTGGCGTGAGAAAATCGGAGCCAATGTTGCACGGGATCAAGCTAACACAGAGGCTCTGCACAATGTCGGTTGGAGAGTAGGCGTCGTCTGGGAATGTGCTCTCAAGGGACGCCAGCGACAACCACTGACCGATGTTCTGAGTGTGATCGCCGATTGGCTTATCTCGCAGAATGTCGATCTTAGTCTGCAGGGTTTGACCGAAGGTGAGCGAATGGTGGTGCCCTCATGAAATTCGGTGTTCTGGCAGATCTCTTTGAGGGCGCTGGTGCCAAAGCCCTGACCGAGGTTGAGATTAACCGTCAGCGCTCAAACCAGCACGAGTTCCAGGGCGTCAGTGGCTTCCGGGCTTTTCTGGGCACTCCGGCCGAAAAGCAGACGTTCCCGGCGATCTTCTACTGGCTTGAAGACGATGAAGACGCGGAACCTATGCAGCTTGAATCTTTTTGCACATGGAGCGACGTCCGTCGCGGCCAGGCACGCCGGAGCCCTGAGTACCACCTCTACTACGCGGCGGAGTCCGAGCCGGTAGTCCATCAGGCTCGGGCCGGCGATCAGGTTGTGATCGCACGGACCAAGGATGGCAGCCTGATGGTACTTCTTACGCCGGAAGGGTCGACCATTGGCCAGCAACTTTTGTGGCTCTTCGGGCTGGATCTATTCGAGGGAAGATCTGCCGCGCGCCGCCTCGATCGCGACGACACTATTGAACTTGGCTTCGCAGCGCGAAGTATTCTGGCGGATCTTGGCATTGAAACAGAAGAGCCCGAACCAGACGCCTTTGACCTGCTTATTGAGAAGTTCGGGCGGGCCTTTCCGGGAACCGTTCCACTGTCTGTCTTCGCCCGTGAAACATTGTCAGAGGTCGATCCGCTGGAAGATCCTGACGGTGCGCTTGTTGCCTGGATGGAGCACGAGGAAGCGCTGTTTCGGCATCTGGAACGCGAGATCGTCTCGGATCGGCTGAAGGCCGGTTTCACGGAGCAGGGTTCAGCGGACGTGGACGGGTTCCTGAGCTTTTCCCTGAGCGTTCAGAACCGTCGTAAATCGCGGGCAGGCTATGCTTTCGGCCACCATGTTGAAGCCATCCTGCAGGCTCATGGGGTGAGCTACACGCGCGAAGCCACGACGGAGAAACGAAACGCTGCAGATTTCCTGTTTCCCGGCGAGGACGAATACGCCGACCGCCGGTATCCGGACCACCAGCTTGCCATGCTGGCCGTAAAAACAAGCTGCAAAGATCGCTGGCGGCAGGTCCTGGCAGAGGCGGACCGGATCAGGACGAAGCATCTGCTTACGTTGGAGCCAGCGATATCGAAGGTTCAGACTGCCGAAATGCAGGGCCACGGACTGCAGCTTGTGCTGCCCGTCTCATTGCACAGTACCTATCAGGCTGACCAGCGTGCATGGCTCATAAGTGTCGGGGACTTCCTCGACTTGATCCGCGACCTTCGTGGCCGGCAACGTCTTTTGATTTGAGGAATTGTGATGAGCGAAGAGTTCTGGCGCGTTGGTCACCAGTATCGTGACAAGGCGGGCGTGAAGTTTGAAGACGACGAACTCCTACGCTGGCTGAATACGTCCGCCGGTTCGATCGCGAACTCAGGAGGTATCAGGTTCAAAGACCCGATATCGGGAGGGCCAGTGGATCCGGAGACAGATCGTGCCGTCCCTGCATTTTTTGTCCTAGTCACAAGGGATATGTCCGCCCAGCATCACAATCCATGGGACGACGTCGTTGATGAGGTGAGCGGAAATATCTACTATTGGGGAGACGCAAAGTTCTCGGCGCGCGAAAAGTTATTCAATCAGTTTCCCGGCAACGCGCGTATCGAAGCGACGAACAACCTGCGCCTCGCTGGGCGTCTAGACGAGATGCCGCCGATCCTTCATTTTTCGAAACAGAGGTCGGGGTGGCTGACGTTCAATGGACTTTGCGCCCTGTCCGACGTCAGACATGCTTGGTTTGAGGACGAAGGGAAGCCGATCAAGAACTTGCGTATCCTTCTTTCCATCCTGGACACTGAGACGGTTCCCGCAGAATGGCTTCGGCAACGTGTCATCGCCTATGATGTTCGCAAGGTCGACAGAAACCTCGCACCTGAGGTCTGGCGAAAGGCTATGAAAGGAAAGATCGAAAGGCGGCAAGTCTGGTCTTCGAAGGTGCGGAGCAAACAGCAGCAGGTACCGGCTTCAGGATCAGATGATGAGAAGATCCTCAATGAGGTTGCAGCGTTGACGCCTGCTGAGTTCGAGGCATTCACGGTAGCTCTGATCGACAAGCTGCCGGACATCGTTCCGGGCCTCGAGCATCGCGTCACGCGAACAAGGAGGACCGGCGACCACGGCATCGACTTCTTCGGTATGTTTAAGATGCCATATCCGATTGACTATGAGATCGAGTTCCTGGGTGAGGCCAAACGCTACAAGACGGCCATTGCGCCGGATCAGGTTTCACGTCTTGTCGCGCGGCTTGGGCGAGGCCAGTTCGGACTGTATTTCACGACGTCATGGTACTCGGAACAGACGCAGAAAGAGATCGAGGCAGACCGCTATCCGGTGCGCCTGTTTTCCGGGCAGGACATTGTAAACATCCTTCGGGCTGGAGACTGCGTCGCGGGCGGACGACTAAGGGCCGACTGGAAGGAACTGGCCCTTGCTGAGGTTGAGGGACATAGCGCGGACGGTCTCAGGCCCACATCTTTGTGGTAGATGCGGTTTCGGGGAGCTTCGTC
Source organism: Ruegeria sp. C5 (assembly GCF_056537605.1). Taxonomy (NCBI): domain Bacteria; kingdom Pseudomonadati; phylum Pseudomonadota; class Alphaproteobacteria; order Rhodobacterales; family Roseobacteraceae; genus Ruegeria; species Ruegeria sp. C5. The sequence goes on from NZ_JBQFRX010000003.1 coordinate 153,501, forward strand.
GCACTCAGCCGCATTCATGCATACTTGGCAATATTGGCCCATAGCGGTCGCCTCTTCCATCTTCACACGTCTACGGCCGCAACCCGCATAGCCGCCATTGGCTGCCGTTGCGACGTTCCCCACCGAACGAATTTGCCTCTGAGTGCTGATCAACCTGCGCGGTTCGATGTTTGATCTATCAGTACGGACGAGCGCATTGGAAGCAAGTCGCTCTGATCGCTAACGACGACCCTGCCGTTCTCACCTATTCCAAGCTTTATTCTCTTGGCTACTCCTGAACCTGAAACTGGTATCTTCCGGCTAATCAAGTCTGCTAAGGCTGGATCTTCAACAGCGCAGATAACTTGCTTACCTTCTGAGACTAGTTTTCCAAGTAACTCTGCGAGGTGAACGCTTCTAAAATCATCAATATGTTGCACCGGATCGTCTAGCAGGATCGATGACCAACGGCTCCACGCCATAGACAGATTAACTGCGATCAGGAATGCTAGTCCGGTTGCCCGTCTTTGCCCGCTCGAAAAGACGAACTGTGGATTTATGTCATCGCCAACACTAAAACTCAAATGACGCCTAAGTTCCCCTCGTATTTTGTATTTGATGTCCTGAAAGTTGGGATGTGGGCGTAAGCGTGCATAAAGTTCTGTAATTAAAGGTAGAATTCTATCCAGTCTCTGATTCAGCGCATCGTTTGATGCCTTCCGAACGGAGTCGAAAAGTTCTTTTGCGTCGGCTTCTTTCTGACGCGCCCGTGACAACGCACGCTCTGCGTCGCGATCCCTGTCAAGTTCTTCGGCATAGGCATTGGATGCCCGTTCCAACGAAGCCGAAAAACGATTCATGTCTAGTTCGGGAAGTGCAGTTTTCAGTTTTTCAATTTGACTGCTCAACTGCTCCAATTCGATCTCAACAACTGTTCGATCAGTGTCGGCAGAAAAACCAAGTTCTTCAATTGCTTTGGTGGCCTCGGCTATGGTCCGATCGTGGTGATTGAGGCGTTCGATTGACTGCTCTTGGCGCTGTTTCTGGTTTGCAAGCCTCAGCTCTAATTCAGCCACTTCATTTCTGAGCGTTGTTGCTCGAGCAATCTCGGCATTAATAGTTTCGGCGCTCTCTCTTAGTGCGGCTATACCTGCACGATATTGGCTTTCATCAATATTGGATTTGCAGAGCGGACATGTGTCGTCCTGGCATCCGATGTCTTCACCCAGTGCAGCCAACTGACTCAACCGTGATGCCAAGACATCCGATGCGGTCGACAAATCGATTGAGGCCAAAGTAGTATTCTTTAGTTCGAGCTCGCTAGCAATGGCTTCAGTGCTTGAAGCAAGGTCCGCTGCAGTCACTTCATCCTGAGCTCTTGCAATTTTTGCTTTATCAACTTCAGAGTATCTTTCTAGGAGCGACCGAATTCGGGACGAGTTCGAATGGAAACGTTCCAGTTCGTGACCAACAAGCCCAAATGCTTCATCTATCGGCAGTCGACGTCCGATCACGCTCTCAGCATCTCGCAATGCCGCTTGAACATGACGATCGTTCTGAGTTCTGGCACGCCAACGATCCAGCTCAATTTGGGACCTTACGGCATCGGCCTTTGCCCTTTCTGATCTTTCCGTTGCAGCCTTCAGTTCCTTCTTTGAAGTGTCATGAATTTCCTTGGCCTTCGCTATCCATTCATCCGCGCCAATTGCTCCGATAGCGGAGCTCAAGATGGAATAGCGTTCGGTTTCTTTGAGGTCCAAACTCAGCGCTGCGATGTGCTCGTCTCGAATAATTGTCGACGAACAGACTTGGTGCAGCGCTGCAGATGGCGCTGCATCTTCGTTAATCAGGCCACTGACCACCATCTCAATGTTCTCGGCTGTCGTGGGCTGGAGACTACTTCGCGTAACAACGGTCTCGCTCCCATTCAGAATGAAGCCAACTTTTACATACCGTTCATCTGGCCCTTCGTCTTCGCCCAGCCACCAAATATAGTCATCGACAGTCTCCTGGTTCGCCTTTGCGTCTTGGTACTTGGCAATTGAACCAGTCAACGCAAACTCGACAGCGTCAAAGATCGTGCTTTTCCCGACGCCATTTCTCCCGTCAATGATCGTAGCATCTGCTCCAAAATCAATCCGGACCGGTTCGCAGTAGCCTCGAAAGCCAGACATTTCGACAAACTTAAGCTTCATCTGAGCGCCCCATTAGTCTTAGCACCTCACTGTTTGGTGCTCTGAGAAGGAAAGCCTCTACCGCTTTGACAGGTAGGCCGTCGGCGCGAGCTCGAATTTCTTCAACCATATCAACCGGGTCTAAGATGGGGGGGTTCTGTATTCTCAGCAATGGCAGCAATCCTTGTCTAATCTCATCGACTGTTGTGCCAACGCCTCTAGCGATCTTCCTGGTGCCAGATAGATCCTCCTCAATTCTCGCTAGAAGGGCAGTATTCTTTGCGTTCGGCCGCTCTAAGGCTATGAAAACTGAATAGGCGTTCCATGCCTTCTCACCGGAGGACTTTATTTGGAACTGGAACTTTGAAAGTGCGTTTTCGCTTTCAATCTTCCAACTGCTTATCAAGCGATCTATCCCCTCGTAGATGTGGATGAAGCCAAAGCTAACGGGGTCTTCAAATGCGAGGCAGTTGTCAGTGTTTGCTTCCACCGTAAACGACGTATATCCAGCCTCTTCTAAAACAGAAGAAACCAAGTCAAGTTGCGCTTTCATAACCCCAGATCCTGTTCTGCCTGTTCTTCAGTTAGAAACTTCGACGATCGGTTTCTGACAACGCTTGAAGGGTTTCCTGAGCGCGCAATGTCGGATTTCAGACCGAAATCCCTCGCACCAGATGCAATAGTGATGTCCGGTGCCGACAGAGGGGAAGTTGATCCGGCGTGAATTCGTTCAAATTCGTTGAGAGCTGTTCCAGAGGCTCGAACTACGCGAATCCTCTGTCCATTAAGATTCCACATATCTGCCTCTAACGTCGCACCAGCGTGCCGAAGTATGACGATCATTCGGCCAACCGCCGCGGCATCAATGGGTTCGCCGTTCTTGCATGGAGCACCAGGAGCCAATCCCTCGATATCGCGCCTTATGGACCAAAGCTGCTTTACGTTTGCGTCTGGTGGCTCGCAGTTTTCTTGGGACGCTCTATGGTCACCGGCCGCTTCAAGCAACTGATTGCCAGAATTTAATGTGCGTCTTACATAGCTAGCTGACCATTTGCGTCGCAACTCATCAAGGAAGTCTGCCCCTGAGCACCGAATGTGGTAGAAGCCACCATTTGCTCTTTCTCCAACGCTGAACAAGGCCGGTGCTTTTCCTGCTAGGTCTTCTGTCGAACTCGGATCCACAACGATCACGTTACTTGGGTTAACGGCATCAAGACATCTTTCTAAGAGCGAGTTCAAATAATCCCAATCGGTAAAATAACCGACAATGACAAGATCGCGGTTAAGCAATTGTTGCTCAATCCATTGAGCGCAGTCAGCGATCCTGCTCTGGTAAGGTTCACAATGCAATTGACTTGGCGCCCAGACCGTTTGTCTGGGATCAGATTTCCAACAGCCGTGGATCTTTAGGAGCGGAGCTTTTGCAGGGTAAAAAGCTGCAGCATCATCTCTTCGAGTAGCCGTGACTATCCCGCCGTATATCTGGTCGCCAGCATACTCAATGAGTGCATCAACGTTTGTACTCACGGCAATTTGAGCCGTCTTGGTCAACAAAAAGTCTGCGACGGCAAAATGGCCAGCATTCGGAGGAGCCGAAAATGTATCGTTGTCGACAAGCCTCGTGAGATAGGTTGTCGACAACCTCCCTTGATCATGGAAAAACTCTGCTTGTTCTTCTATGTCCTCAGACAGTGGTTCCGCGTCTGCACCATAAATGGCATCATACTTTTTTTTCGCCGATGCAGCCACCGACCAAGCGCTAGGAATGTTACTGGGGTAAGCCATTGAAAGGCCCGCCCCACAAATCAGCGCCAGTCTGTCTTCAACGATTGCGTTGAAGGCTAAGTGCACTCCCTCTTCGAAATTCTTGTTTTCCAATTCAGCCTCGTAAGAATACCGCGATCTAAGGATTCAACTACAAGATTAACTTCGCACGTAAACCGTCAAGATTCCAAGTACTTCAACTGCGCACCATAGCGGTAACAACCCTTTGAGAAACGGTAATTTCGACTTTCCCGAAATTTCGCTCTGGCTGGTGCGCGCGTGACGAAATGCCGGTTTCCGCCCACGTTTCCATAATTGACTGGACTTCCGGGCTCGACGGAGAGGTACTGATCACGAAATGTGCCGCTCGGAATGCCCGGGCTCCACTCAGTACAGGGAGAGGGATAGACCTTTGCCCGCAGAGTGGAGAACCATGATGACGACGTTAAATTCAACCGTTGAGAAAACGGCTCGACCGAAACGGTCAGCTGCGAAACCAACCCGCCAAAAGCAGCTGCACAAACTGCTGACGCGGAAATCCGGCGTTACAATCGCGCAACTTCAAAAGACCTTCGGCTGGCAACCGCATACGGCACGCGCCGCAATATCCGCGCAGCGCAAAGCAGGGTGCGTGATTGACAGGGCAGAGACCGACAAGGGATCGGTTTACCGAATTGTCGAATTGCAGGGCGCCCAATGAATGCCGAGCAAAACGAGAAGGTATCGATTCTGATATCAGAAATCGAAGCCTTTGATCGCGCCGCCTGTCTCGAGTGTTGGCGAGAGACCTTCGGGCGCTCACCACAGAAGTATCTTTCGCCACAGTTCATGAAGCGGGTGCTGATCTGGGAGACGCAGAACAGGGCGCTGGGCGGTGTGTCCGTTAAGACCACCCGGCAACTGAAACAGATTGCCGCCGGGAAAGCGTTGCCCACGGCTGCCAAGCCCGGTTCGCATCTGGTCCGCGAGTGGAACGGACGGACCTACCAGATAGAGGTGGTCGATGGTGGATACGTCATGGACGGCAAAACCTGGCGGTCCCTGTCAGCCATCGCAAAACACATCACCGGTGCGCACTGGTCCGGTCCGCGCTTCTTCGGGGTTCAGTGATGCGCCGGATCCGCTGCGCCATCTATACCCGCAAGAGTTCCGAAGAGGGGCTGGAACAGGACTTTAACTCTCTGGATGCGCAACGAGAGGCGTGTGAAGCTTATGTCGCCAGCCAGAAGCATGAAGGATGGGAATTACTATCCGATCGGTATGACGACGGCGGCATCTCCGGCGGACATCTCGACCGTCCCGCCTTGCACCAATTGATGCAAGCTGTGGATGACAAACGCGTAGATCAGATCGTGGTCTATAAGATCGACCGGTTGACCCGCTCACTGGCGGACTTTGCCAAGCTGGTGGAACGGTTGGATGAGGCTGAAGCGTCATTTGTGTCGGTCACACAGAGCTTCAACACGGCTACCAGCATGGGGCGGCTCACGCTCAATGTGCTGCTCAGCTTCGCGCAGTTTGAACGGGAAGTCACCGCAGAACGTATTCGCGACAAGATCGCGGCGTCCAAGCGCAAAGGGCTTTGGATGGGTGGCAATGTCCCTCTGGGCTATCAGGCAGATGGCCGGACGCTGAAGATTGATCCGGAGGAAGCGGCGACTGTTAAAGCACTCTATGACCTCTATCTTGAGCATCGCTTCATACGCGTTGTGAAAGAGTACGCAAATCGGATGGATCTCAGATCGCGACGGCGCGTTCGTGGGGAAGGGTCGGTGTCTGGCGGCATTCGTTTTGATCGCGGGCATATTCACCACATTCTGAGCAACCCGATTTATGCAGGACGGATCCGTCACAAGGGACAGGTCTATGACGGACAGCATCCTGCCATCATCGCGCCTGACGTATGGGACTGGGTTCAGCAGATGCTGCAAGATGGGGCAGCAAAATCCCGAGGCGCCAAACGCAAAACCCAGCGATCCCTATTGGTCGGCAAACTCTTCGATGAAACTGGCGACCGACTAACACCCAGTCACAGCAGGAAGAACGGCAAACGTTTACGGTACTACATCTCGCACAGGCTGGTGAAAGAGCGCAGCCGGAAGCATCCGGATGCCTGGCGGTTGCCTGCGGACGAGCTTGAGGTGTTGATCGCTGATGTCATGCGAAGGAACCTGAGCCGTCCTGATTTTGTTGTAACACTTATACCGGACGTATCTGCCGCAGAGATCCCGGGCATCTCCACGAAACTGAAATCCGTCCAAAGCGCGAAACAGTGCCTTGCTCTCGTCGCGCGAGCGGATCTCAAGCCGGGCCAGATCATCGTTAATTTGAATAATGACGAAATCGCCGAGCTTGTTGGGTGTGATCGTAATCGGATCGACCCAACATCATTGCTTTTTGAAGCTCCGTTCCGGATGCGCCGGCGCGGTGTTGAGTTGAAGCTGCACTTGGAAGACGCACCCTCGGAGGTGGACCGCACTCTGGTTCAGAACGTCCTCAAAGCGCAGCGATGGATGGCTATGACCCTGAGTGGAAAAACCTTTACGGAAATCTCTGAGGCGGAAGGCACATCCAAGCGCCGTGTCCAGGATGTGGTTGATCTGGCGATGCTTGCGCCCGATATCCTCGACGCCATTGCATCGGGTGAACAACCAGAAGGCCTGACGTCTGATTATCTCATCAAGTCGGGCGTCCCGGCTTCGTGGTCCAAGCAACGCGAACAGTTCGCGAAGCTCTGAGCAAAGCGACCTTAAAGTCCACCAAACTCGTACCGCCGAAATGGCAAACAGAGACTGAGGGCCGAAATCGGGCCTGTTTGCTTTCTATACCATTTCTCTATCTGAAATTAGCCGTGCCAAGCCGCGGAAATCACGCGAAAATACCGCCGCAATCTCTCGTTGACTTAAAACTGGGGTGTGATTGGCTGGGGTGGTAGGATTCGAACCTACGATACACGGTACCAAAAACCGCTGCCTTACCACTTGGCTACACCCCAACGGTGAGCGGCTATCTACGACTGTTGCTTTCAGGGTTCAAGGGCTTTTTTGGACAATTTTGATGTGGATATGCAATTTAGTTTGATGGCGGTTGGATCGTCGGGATGGTCGAGTAGGGGGCAGGCGATTGTTTGAGGCGAAGCTAGATCTCTAAAACGAAAATCCAACTGGCAATCCTTGGTTTTGCGGTCTCGAGATACAATTCGCAATGCGCCACAACGCTCGTTCCTGCGACTGCGTTTCAATAGCGCAAGAATTGGATTAAATTATTGATTAATAGCGATAAAAATTACCTTTATCAGTTGAATGTCTTTGGCTTCGGACCTAGCTAGATAAAGTCCGCTAACCAGCACGAAAAAGGAGCGAGCAATGAAATTGAACCCGCAAGTTGCAGAAGCATTGAATAAGCAGATCAACAATGAGCTCCACGCTTCGTACACCTACTTGGCGATGTCGGCTTATTTTGAGGCGCAGGATCTGCCAGGATTCGCCAGTTGGTTTCGGGGGCATTCTGCCGAAGAGGAAACCCATGCAATGCGTATATTCGACTTTATCGCCAAGCGGGGTGGGAGGGTAAATCTCGACGGCATCGCAAAACCGCAAACGGACTATGAATCACCCGTTGATGTACTGGAGCAGGCGTTGGCGCAGGAGCAAACCGTGACGGGCCAGATCAACGCGTTGTTTGAGCTGGCGCATGAGGTCAAAGAATACAGCACACAGAATATGCTGAACTGGTTCCTGGCCGAACAGATAGAGGAAGAAGACCTGTTCACATCGATCCTGGACAAGGCCAAGGCGGCCAGCGGGGACCGATGGAACCTGCTGTTGTTGGATCAGGAACTGGCCAAACGCGGCAGCGCTGCAGGCGCGGAGTAGCTCAGTCGGCGCTGTTGCGCACGTACGTCATTCCCGAATCTCGGCGGGGTCGACCCCCCAAAGATTGCTTTTCAGGGTCCAGCCCCGATAGCCGCCTGCCGAGATGCGGCACCAATCGGGTGAGCACTTTTCAAGCCGGGCGACGACGCCGGTTTCAAATTGCGCGTTCACCTGCGATTTGGGATCAGGCATCGCGTAAACCGGCAGCAAGTCGGCTTCGATAAGGACTGTCCGCACACCTGAAAGCAGCGCGTAATGCACCCAACCCCCGGCACCGTCTCGATCCTGAACCTTGCGCCAGTTTCCATATTCGGCCGTGATCTGCAGCGGCATGCCACGCCGTTTGAACACCCAATCGATTCGGTGAGTCAGCGAAGGGCCGCGACGGACATTACCCTCGGCGGCTTTCATCGAGACATATCGCGGAAGCGGTAGATTCGTCACTGGACCGCGTTTTTCCTGCGCGGACACGGCCACTGCGCCGAGCACGAGCAGGAAAACCGATATCAACACCACAAAATGGCGGTTCACTGAAAAACTAGCACTCACTGCCTGTCTGCTCTTATGCCTGTGGATCGTATGCAAAAAAGGTTGAGACGATGCCCAAGGGGTTCTTGTGCCCCGTGTAATCCTGCGCCACGATGCCATGGCGCGCGGCAGTTTGCAAAGCGGTAGGAGGGTCAAGGTGCCAAGAGAACGTCTGAGTGTTGTCGTTACGCGACGGTTGCCCGAAGCGGTGGAAACACGGCTAAGCGAGCTTTTCGATGTAAAACTGCGTGACACCGACGATCCCATGACTCGCGAAGAGCTGGTGGCGGCAGTGAACACAGCAGATGTGTTGGTTCCGACGATAACCGATACAATTGATGGCGGTATCCTGGGGCAGGCTGGTGAGAAATTGCGACTGATCGCCAATTATGGTGCCGGTGTCGACAACATTGATGTGGCGACGGCGAGGCAGCGCGGGATCCTTGTCTCGAACACACCAGGAGTACTGACTGACGATACTGCAGATATGACTATGGCTCTGATCCTGGCGGTTACACGACGTATCCCCGAGGGGTTAGGTGTGATGCAAAAGGGCGATTGGGCCGGTTGGGCCCCGACGGCCTTGCTGGGTGGCCGGGTCGGTGGTCGCCGCTTGGGTGTTCTTGGGATGGGCCGGATAGGGCAGGCCGTTGCGCGACGTGCCAGCGCGTTTGGAATGCAGGTCCACTATCACAACCGCCGCCGGTTGCGCCCCGAGATTGAACAGGAACTTGAGGCGACCTATTGGGATAGTCTTGATCAGATGGTGGCGCGGATGGACGTCATCTCGATCAACTGCCCGTCGACCCCTTCGACCTTTCATTTGATGAATGCGCGGCGTTTGAAATTGATGAAACCCACGGCGGTGATCGTGAATACATCACGCGGTGAAGTCGTTGATGAGAACGCCCTGACACGCATGATCCGCGCCGGTGAGATCGCGGGCGCTGGTCTGGATGTTTATGAACAGGGCACGGATGTGAACCCACGCCTCCGGCAATTGCCGAATGTGGTGCTGCTGCCCCATATGGGCTCGGCGACGCTTGAGGGTCGGATCGAGATGGGTGAGAAAGTCATTATCAACATCAAGACCTTCGAAGACGGTCATCGCCCGCCAGATCAGGTTGTACCTGCAATGCTTTAGGCTGTGGCCTGAGAAAAGGGGAACGCAATGGTGCAGGCAACTGCTTTGCCGCGAAACGAGGCCGGGATCGACACGGCGCTGGGAATTTTGAAGCAGAGGTTCGCAGACCGGCTGCAATCTGGTGCTGCGATCTGCGAGCAGCACGGGCACACGACAACGTGGATTGAAAACCAGAGTCCGGACGCAGTCGTCTTCCCGCATTCAACCGAAGAAGTGGCCGATATCGTCAGGACCTGTGCCGAGCACAAGGTGCCAGTCATCCCATTCGGAACAGGCACCTCGCTCGAAGGTCATGTGAACGCTCCTGCTGGTGGCATATCCGTCGATCTGAGTCAGATGAACAAGATATTGGCGGTTAATGTCGGTGATCTAGATTGCGTTGTCCAACCGGGTGTCACCCGAGCCGAATTGAACACCCATCTGCGGGATCAGGGGTTGTTCTTTCCGATTGATCCGGGCGCGAATGCGTCGCTAGGTGGCATGGCCGCGACACGCGCGTCTGGCACCAATGCTGTGCGTTATGGGACAATGAAAGACAATGTGCTTAGCCTTGAGGCCGTGATGCCGGACGGGCAAGTGATCCGCACGGGGCATCGTGCGCGAAAATCTTCGGCGGGTTTTGATCTGACCCGCTTGCTAATCGGTGCCGAAGGCACACTGGGAATAATCACCGAAATCACATTGCGATTGCAGGGTATCCCCGAGGCCATCAGTTCAGCCCGCTGTTCTTTTCCATCGGTGGATGCTGCCTGTCAGGCTGTGATGATGACTATTCAGTATGGTATCCCGGTTGCGCGGATCGAATTGCTGGACCAGATGTCGGTCAAAGCGGCAAACGCATATTCGGGACTGGATTTGCCAGAAACGCCACTGCTGCTGCTGGAATTTCACGGTTCGGACAGCGGTGCAGCGGAACAGGCAGAGACCTTTGGTCAAATCGCGGAAGAATTTGGTGGCAGCGATATTACCACCACCACGACAACCGAAGAGCGCAACAAGCTGTGGCAGGCCCGGCACGATATGTATTGGGCCAGCCTACAACTGCGCCCAGGCGCGCGGGGCATTTCTACGGATGTATGTGTTCCGATCTCGCGTTTGGCCGAATGTGTGACCGCCGCACAGGATAAGGCCGCTGAATTGGGTTTGCTGGCCCCAATCGTGGGTCATGTTGGTGACGGTAACTTCCATACACTTCTGTTAATCGACATGGATGACGCAAAAGAGGTCGCAAGTGCAGAGGAATTCGTCGGTTGGCTAAATGATCTTGCAATTGCGATGGAGGGCACCTGTACCGGAGAACACGGAATCGGGCAGGGTAAACGCCCCTATCTGGTGAAAGAACTTGGTGCGGCGACAAATTATATGGCGGCGATCAAAGCAGCGCTGGATCCCGATAACATCATGAATCCGGGCAAGGTACTCTGACCGCGATTGTTGGGCTCGGCCATAACAGCGCCTCAATTTTAGGTGAATGATCTAGGAAAGAGCAGTATTTGATTCCGAGGTTATTCATGGGCGCGTTGCGTTTCATTGGGTTTTTGCTGATTGCCGTCGTGGTTGTCGTAGGTCTGGATTATTATCAGCAGGATAAGAAAGTCGAAGGCAGGTTGTCCTTCAACGGATATGTCGACACGATTAATCAGCGGTTCAACTTATATCAGGCGGAGCTAGCCGCGGAAGAAGTTGAACGCGAAAGGCAGAAGCGTTGGCGAGAGGGGGCCAAGCCGTACCTGCCGGATTCGGGCGAAGGCTGGGTGCGTCGTTCGATCGTGGATGCAGATTTTACACGCGATGCCCGAGAAGGTGTTTTGCAGGACGGAATAAGTGAAGCTGCTCGTCCAATTGCAAAAAGAGTTGCTGTGCAAGAGACCGAACAACTGGCCAGAAAACTCGATAATTCTAGTTGGGTCTACGAAAGCGGCGAGCATACGGTCTGGCTACAGGCGAAACTCAGGAAAGACGCTAAATCCAATACACTGACTGGCAACATCGTCAGGTCTGTCGAAGGGTTGGGCGCAGGATCGAGTGGCTACACTCCATTCGGCATAATTGGTGGTGCTGCGTATTTCAGGTTTGAAAACAGCCGATACAAACCCGTCACAGTGAAAGATCGAAAGTTTTGGTCAATGATCACGGCGAGCCTGACGGACCTTGAGGTCGAACCTCGGTTTGAAATCTACAAGGCCACAATCGGACTGGGCGAAGAAATTCGTTTGCAAGTCTATTCCGATGCACCAGCGCCTATGCTGCGAGCGTTTCTGGATCGACTGGATTATGACGGATTGAACGCACTGCTTCAAAAGCAAGTGCCTGGCGTCGGCAACGATACCGTTTTTGATGCTGAACGAGAAAGTGAACTGGCGACAAACATGGCCGCCTTGCGCGGCGAGTTTGTCAAGCTGCGCAGCGAGCTGGCGCGTTTGAAGCTAGAAAACATTGATGGATTGTCTCTTGTCGCAAATACTTTGGCCGCGCAATACGGTTTGCCGGCAGACACCTTCGACTTGACCGCGAACAGAATCGAATCTGCGGATGATTTGGTCCAGGTCGGATACCGCAAAGGACTGACAGATTTGCTTGAAGACGAGATGCAGCAGGCAGACAGAGATGACGAGGGTTTCTTTGGAAATTTGTTCGCCAAATTCAAAGATCAGGAAACCTCTGAAGAAGTCGCATCTGTAAACGAAAATGAAGGCTTCCTGTCCGGACTGTTGTCAGCCTTTGGTAGCTCTGATTCCGAAGCAGAAACTGTCGTGCGGGTAAACCGAGGCGGTTCCGGAACGGGCATAGATTGCGCAACCACCGGAACGTTCAAAAGGTGCAAATTGGGGGGCGGATAACACGTCAGATCGACTGTTGGAAAGCGACCTGGTGCAACGCTCAGGTCGCTTTTCTTATATCACTGGTCGGATGAATGTCGCGTCGAGCCCCTCAAATGCGCCATATGGTGTCAACTGAATTCAAGGGGAGACACCCGGCTATGAAAACCCAAGTCAAAGCACTGGTCGTTGGCGGCGGCGCCGTCGGGACCTCGATTGCCTATCACCTTGCCAAAGCGGGCTGGGATGATGTGATGCTGATCGAGCGGGACGAACTGACTTCCGGTTCCACCTGGCACGCAGCGGGCCTGTTGCCGTTGTTTAACATGTCGTATGCCACGACCCACATCCACAAGTACTCAGTCGATTTCTACAAGACACTAGAGGAAGAAACCGGCCTGAATGCAGGCTTCGCCGTAGTCGGAAACCTGCGTATGGCACAGACACAAGAGCGTATGGATGAATACATGCTCTATGCGTCCACAGCGGAGACTTGTGATGTTGCATATGAGTGGCTGACGCCCGAGCAAATCAAGGAACGTTGGCCTCTGATCGAAACTTCGGACTTGAAAGGCGCGATCTACCACACCGAGGATGGCTATATTAACCCCGCCGACGTAACTCAGGCGATGGCCAAGGGTGCTCGTCAGCGCGGTGTCGACATTGTTCGCAAGATGCAGGCTGATGCCTTCCACTGGAATGGCACTCACTGGGAAGTCACCTGCACTAAGATGGTCGAAAAGGGTGGCAACCTCATTCCGTCAGATGAGCAGGTTGTGATCACCGCAGAACATGTCGTGACCGCGTCAGGCAACCACGCACAGCGGACCGCGAAAATGCTGGGTATCAAGATGCCCGCGATCCCGGTCGAGCATACCTTCATTGTCATGGACAAAGACCCTGAGCTGGTCAAATGGCGCGAAGCAGGCAACCCCGAGCATCCGGTTGTGCGTGATGCCGACAACGAGTCATATGCGCGCGAAGAACGTGGCGGCTGGATTCTGGGTATCTACGAACATGGCGCTCCTGCGCAGTTCGAACACGGCGTGCCGGACAGCTTCCGCGCCGACCTGTTCCCGCTGGATCTGGATCGGATTGCCGATCAGTACATGGCGATGGCCGAACGCGTGCCTTCATGCGCTGAATCCGGCCTGAAAGACGATTTCAATGGTCCGATCTGCTACACCCCCGATGGCAACCCGCTGGTTGGTCCGGCGCCGGGCCTGCGCAACATGTGGCTGGCCGAGGGCTTCAGTTTCGGCATCACCGCTGCAGGCGGCACCGGATATTATCTGGCTCAGATGATGGTCGATGGCGAAGCTGAGATCGACATGGCTTCGCTGGACCCCAAGCGGTACTCGTCCAACTGGATGACCACCGAGTTCGCGGCGCGCAAGAACGAAGAGTGCTATGAGCACGTCTACATCCTGCACCACCCGGATGAAGAGCGTGAGGCCTGCCGTCCGCTGCGCACCGTTCCGGCCTACGACCGTCAGAAAGCGCGTGGCGCACAGTTTGGCTGGGTCAACGGCTGGGAGCGTCCGAACTATTTCGGCCCGCTGGATGCGCCTGATAACTTCGACAAAGAAAGCCGCAGCTTCCGCCGCGGTGGTTGGTGGCAGTATGCCGTCGAAGAAGCCAAAGCGATCCGAGAAGGCGTTGGCCTGATCGATGCGTCGGCCTTCACCAAGCATGTCGTCAAAGGCCCCGGTGCGACCCAGTTCCTGGATTGGTTCACCTGCAACAAGCTGCCCAAGGTCGGTCGCATCAACCTGACCTACGCGCTGACCGCGCACGGCACCACCCGCACCGAATACACCATCGTCCGCAATGGCGAGAACAATTACTACATCGTCTCTGCCGGTGCCTGGACCGAGTACGACGCCGACTACCTTCGCAAGGCGGCCGAGGACAAGATGGAGGAGTTCGGCTACATCGAAATCCAGGACGTGACCACCCAGTGGGGCGTCTTCGCGATCGCCGGACCCAAGTCGCGTGATGTTCTGAAAGAGGTCATCAAGGACGCCGATCCGGAAACCGCGCTGTCCAACAAGCGCTTCCCTTGGTTGTCGGCCCGTCAGATCGAACTGGGCATGTGCCCGGTCAACGCGATCCGCGTGGCCTATACGGGTGAGCTGGGCTGGGAACTGCACCACCCGATCGAGATGCAGAACTATCTGTTCGACCTGCTGGAGAAGGCCGGTGAAAAGCACGGCATGAAACTGGTTGGTGCCCGCGCCCAAAACTGGCTGCGCCAGGAGAAATCCTATCGCGCCTTCGGCACCGAACTGGGCCGCGACGCGACCCCGCTGGAAGCTGACCTGCCGCGCTTTATTGATCTGTCGAAAGACTTCTACGGCAAAGCCAAGCTGGAAGAGACCGGCGTGCGCGTGAAGTGCTGCACTCTGCTGATCGACGGACCGGACGATGCCGACCCCTGGGGCCGCGAGGCGCTGTACACGCCGGAAGGTGAGCGCGTGGGTCGTTTGACCTCGGGCGGGTACTCGGTGGCGTTCGAGAAATCCATCGGCATGGGGTATGTGAAGCCTGAGCTGGCGGTCGAAGGCACCAAGCTGCAGGTCAAAATTCAGGACAAGCTGTGGGATGCGGTCGTCACTTGTGACAGCCCGTATGATCCGAAGAACGAGGTCATCCGCAAGGACGGCTGACGCTTTTTAGAAATAAGGCGGTACTCACGTAGCACCGCCTACCAAAAGCCCGCTCTCGGTGGGCTTTTTTCATGCGCTCAATTCATCAAAGCAGTCTAGTGACTTGGCGGCGTACATCATGGACGGCCCACCGCCCATCTGGATGGCCATTGCCAGAACGTCCGAAACCTCATCGCGGGTGGCTCCCGCCTTGGCCAACGCCTCGGAATGCAGGGTAATGCAAGGCTCACACCGTACTGCGATTGACATGCCTAACGCGATGAACTCTTTGGTTTTGTAGTCCAGCGTCCCGCCTTCCTTGACAGATTTTCCCAGCGCCTCGAAGGCACGCGCCGTATCAGGAATGGCTCCGTTAAGGTTACGCAAGCTTTTGCGCGTTTCGTTCAGTGAATCCTGCCAGCTCATTATAACGTCCTTCTTGATACATATGATAATCTGCATATGAATGATGAAGAGCAAAGCAGACTTTGATCCTGATCAGATTCCAGTTTTTTGGGCGACAAATGCCAAGTTGTTCGCAGGCATCTTTACGATTTCGACCAATTCGAGGGCGTTGTCCTTTAACATAGACAATATATGTGTGTCGTCTTTGTACCCGATCTCAGGGTCTTGTTGGACCAGTGCGTCGTGAAATCGCTGGTCGCCATCGCTTGTCAGGTGTCCGTCACGTTTGAAAGGGCCATAAAGCACCAAACGCCCATCCGTTTTCAGAGCGCACGCTGCTTCGGCAATGAGGGTTTCAGCCTCGGGCAAACTGATCAGGTGCAAGAGGTTGACCAGTAAAACCAAATCTTGCTGCGCCATTGTTTTGTGCCAACCCTCCGCAGTTGCATCCAGATGAACGGCTGCGGCGGTATTTGGTAAACCCTTGGTGTACGCATCGATGCTGGCGCGCCGTTCGGAGGTGACTTCGCTGGGTTGCCAATGCAACCCGGGCATCCGCTGGGCAAAGGCCGAAATGTGTTGTCCGGTTCCACTGGCCAGTTCCAGGGCCTGTCCTGATGACGGAGCGACCCGTGCCAGAAGATCGCACAGCACAACCGTGTTTCGGCTGGCGGCTGGGGCGACGAGTTTGCTGCCGTCGCTCTCGGTGGCGACGCTGGCATTTGAGGGCAGTTTGCGTTTTGTCATCGTTACAGCCTTCCGGGTGTCAGCGCTTTCACAATCGCCGCATCAAGGCGCGGCGACGCGCCAGTCACAAGATCCGCCACAAGTTGCGAGGCAGCAGGAGCGGTCTGAAACCCATACCCTCCCTGTGCTGCCGACCAGATAAACGATGGATCGGTTGGATCAGGTCCGAGGACCAGCGTGCCATCGGCAACAAAACTACGTAACCCCGCCCAATTGGTTTCTACCCGAGTTACAGTTTCAGTAACCATCGCTTCGTATCGTGCCAGTCCTTCTGCGAGAATCATGTCATCGGCGTAAGCGTCATGGGGTGTGGTTGGGTCCGCCTCGCAAGGCGAGACCAGTAGCTTGCCCGCATCAGGTTTGGCGTACCAGCTCTCGCCTGCGCCCAGCATCATTGGCCAGTTTCGCAGGTCATGTCCGCCCGGTGCGGGGATGCGCGCAATCGATCGACGGTAAGGTGTGATCCCGATGGGGGAGATTCCTGCCATCTGCGCCACCTCATCGACCCAGGCTCCGGCGGCATTTACCAGATTGCGTGCCTCAAAGGATTCTGAGGTTTCGACGGTCCAATGAACCGATTTGCGGATGCTGCTGACCCTCTGACGGGTCAGGACTGAACCGCCATTCTTGCGGACGGTTCGCGCAAAGTCCTGCAGGACGCGATCTGTATCGATATCATATGCGCTATTACTTATGGCTGCATAACCGACAGTTTCAGCATTCAGGACAGGAATGTGTCCGATGGCATCTTCCGGCGAAATCTCTTGCACACCAAGATCTTGGGCGTCTTTTTGAAACAGCGCCTGTTGATCCCTTCCGCCAATCAGCATCAGGCCGCGTGGTGTGAGGTACGCATTTGTTTCAAAGAACGCAGCACTTGCCTCGTTCAATGCCTTGACCGAGTTTGGACCGTAACCCTTTTCGAACAGGGCAGCTGAACGACCCGAAGTATGATATCCTAATCCGTCCTCGGCCTCTAACACCGTGACTGTGCCGTGCTCTGACAGGCGCGCACCTGCGCTTAGCCCGGCGACACCGCCACCGATTATCAGAAAATCAATCATGCGTTTTGTTCCGTTTCCGGCCGCCAAGTGATCGAGGCGGTGGTAAGTTGACTGGCGACATTGGCGGACCATGGCACGCGTACTGCCAAACGAAAAGACACAAGCCCACCGCAATGGAAACTTGATCGTAGGCGGCCAGCCTGCTTTTAGTGCAAACAACAAAAGATTCGGAGGCGGACGTGAACGCGGCAGATATTCACCCGATGGCAACGGGGCACATTCCGTCATATGTGACACAGGCAGATGGTAGCGACTTCCTCTTCACCTTCATGTTGTTTTTTACCGTCGGGATGGTCGTGCTGATCGGGGTTGCCTACTTCACGTTGCATTCGATCCCGGAAAAAATGGCGCATGAAACCAATCACCCGCAATTCCAATTGGTTGGGATTCTGGCGCTTTTGGCTTTGTTTACGCATAACGGCCTTTTCTGGGTTGCCGCCATCCTTGTGGCTGGGTTCCAGTTCCCTGATTTCGCGGCACCGCTGCGCTCGATTGCCGATGCCATCCGATCTTTGGCGCCTGGGCAGGACAAAGAACACGCTTCACCCCCTCCTGAGCTGGAAATTGAGCCCGAACAATCCAAACCCTCCGAACCGGCAGCACAGGGGCACTGAACAATGATCGAGACGATGCTGTGCGCCCTGATTACCGTGCTTCCTGACTATCTGTTTCGCCGCTTTGTGCAGGGCAAACGGATCGGACACGAGATCACGCTGTTCACCATGTGGTACGAGTTGCGCTGGGGGCTGACGACTTGCGCTATTTTGGCGCTAACCGTTATCACAACGCTGTTCTATTTTCACCCGTCCAGCAAAACAGCGGCTTCCTACTTCCGGACGGTAACGATTCTTCCGCAGCTAGGGGGGCGCGTTTCCGAAGTCTACGTGGGCAACAATGAGCAGGTGACAGCTGGACAGCCGATTTTCCGGATCGAAGACTTCACGCAAACCGCGCAGGTCGAAGCAGCGCATGCCCAGATTGCTCAGGTTCAAGCCTCGTTGAAGGTGGCGGAAACCGATCTGGCCGAGGCTGAGGCCGGGATTGCAGGCGCGCGCGCAGCTCTGGATCAGTCGCTCGAGGATCTGGAACGCAATACCACCCTACGTGACGAGGGATCCAGCGCGGTGCGCTTGGCCGAGATTGATCGGTTGGAAAATCTGGTTGCCGAGCGTGAAGCGCAGGTCAAAGCAGCCGTCTCAAAACGCGCAGCGGTTGTACAACAGATCGAAGAGCTGATCCCGGCCCAACTTGCCAGTGCCAATGCGCAGCTGGATGCGGCATTGACCGAGTTGGACAAGACTGTGGTCAACGCTGGAGTGACGGGCAGGGTTGAACAATTCGGGCTTCAGGTCGGCGACTATGTCAGCCCTTTGCTGCGCCCGGCGGGTATTCTGGTGCCATCCTCCTCCGGACATGACCGATTCCAGGCGGCGTTCAGTCAGCTTTCGGCCCAGGTGGTCAAACCGGGTATGATTGGCGAATTGGGCTGCATGACCAAGCCCTTTACCGTTATCCCGGTGGTTGTCGTCGAGGTGCAGGATGTGATCCCATCAGGGCAGATCAGGCCATCTGATGAGTTGCGGGACGTGCAGAGCAACACCAATCCGGGTTCGATCCTTGTCTACCTTGAACCGCTCTACAAAAGCATGGCCGATGATGTGCCTCCAGGCAGCAACTGTCTGGCGAATATCTATACGGATAATCATGCAAAGCTGGAGGATGAGAGCCTCGGCTTCTGGGAAAAATCGTTCCTGCATGTGGTAGACACGATTGGCGTCGTTCATGCGGCAGGCCTGCGCCTGCGACTGATCCTGATGCCAGTGAACACTCTGGTGCTGGGCGGACACTAATTTCACGCCCTAGAACCTAACCATTGCGGCGATTCAATCGCTTGAAGTCCTGACCCGACGACAGCTGGGTATCAAAACGCTCGTGGCTAATATTGCCCACGGGCCGATGGTGTTGGGTCTCCAATAAGACTGGCCACCAAGTAGACCTTCGCCGTGCGTGCAGCATTTGCTTTCTTTGAATGCAGCTATGCGGACTTAGCGGCTGTTTAGCGATTTGCTCATGCTTTTGAGAACTCGTTGATGGAGATCGGTTGGTGTATCCTCACCTGCAGGTCTTTCGACCCATTCCAAATCCAAGTTCAGTGATCCCGCAGGTACGATTTTTCTTGCGATTTCGGGCGGCGTGGTATCGTCAGTCGTTCCATTCTTCCAGTCGTGAAAGGCTGATGAGTATCGAACGACCGCTCCACTGGTCGACAATTCGAGCAATCCGCCCTCGGCAAAGAACGTCAGCGCATCACCCATTTCCTCACCAATGAGTTTGAGCCTGTTTCCCAATCGATGTTTGAGGATGGCTACAAACACTATCGCTGCGGAAAACGTGAATTTATCGACAAGCATAACAACCTGCTTGTTTGCACTTTCTGAGATCGCGTCGATCAAGGGCATCGTTAGAAGAAAGTCGCCACCAGTGTTTCCGCGAACATCAATTAGTAGTGTTTTGTTCGAGGATGCGCGCACGCATTCCACCGCGGCTGAGATGGCTTTAGGCAGCGCATTTTCCTTCGGATCAAAGAAGCTTGGTAACGCTATTGATAGCCCTAGCTCTTGCCAGTCCTTTATCTCTACAAATATCTCGGGTTCCCAGGCTGGATCAGCCTTGCCGTGCTCGTTTCTCGGGTAGAGCATCGATCCAGGAACTGTATGTTCATTGGCCACTTTCAGATTGGCTATCCGCCCATTTTCGTCCTGCACACGGAACTCGGTCGTGCCGCCGTTTGACGAAAAACCCAAACGTGCCAAAGCGTACGGCCAAGCCAGTAGAATCGGGCCGATGACCCGTTTCCTTTGGCACGTTCCCGCCAGAAATTTCTCTGCAGTGGCTTCAATCTGGCTCAAAGCTGAGCCGTTGACCGCTATCAACTCTCCTCGCGGTGCGGCTATCTCTGGCGCCGCGTCGATGAATTGAACGGAACGTCCAACGCTCACGAATCTCAGCGGTAGCACCGCGATCGCATCATTCGGGATCAGCCGTGTGTGCCCATTGCCGGGAAGTGCCAATAAACGCATCGCTGACAACAGAAAGGCTTCGACAGAGCCCTCTGAGGCATATTGCCGGGTTTCACCAATACAGTCGTCAATCACGGCCTTTTCGATCTGTCGAAAACTGGGATCGGTCGGCAGGGCAGTTTCTAAAATTTGGTTCAGGTCTTCCGTGAGCGACATGTTTCACGATGCGCATAGCCACTCGTCAATGTCCAGATTGGGCTCAGGGCGACTAAAAAGGCCCGCAAAAAACATGCGGGCCTTGTTGTTAGTTTCCGGGTCAGTTTCTACTGCGGGATTTCGCCTTCCAGCCCCTCAACGTAGAAATTCATGCCCGCCAGCGTACCGTCATCGGCGGTCTCGCCTTCGGCCAGCCAGTCACTGCCGTCCTGCTTTTTCAGCGGGCCAGTAAAGGGGTGGTATTCACCGGCTGCCATCGCGGCTTTCAGCGCCAGTGCTTCTTCTTTAACATCAGCCGGAACGGCGTCCGAAATCTCACCAATTGCTACCATGCCTTCCCGGATGCCATCCCAAGTGTTGGCACTTTCCCATGTTCCGTCCATCACGGCCTGGGTCCGCGCGATGTAGTAGGGAGCCCAATCGTCGATGATTGAAGACACACGCGGGAAGGGTGCGTATTCGCTCATGTCGGAGGCTTGGCCAAAGGTGACAACGTTTCCTGCCTCTTGCGCGGCTGCCTGCGGTGCAGTCGAGTCAGTGTGCTGCAGGATCACGTCCGCGCCCTGTTCGATCAGAACTGTGGCGGCGTCAGCTTCTTTCGCAGGATCGAACCAAGTGTAGGCCCAGACGATCTTGAACTCGACATCCGGATTCACCTTCTTGGCGTGGATATAGGCTGAGTTGATACCACGGATCACTTCAGGGATCGGGTAGGACCCGATGTAGCCGATGATATTCGATTCCGTCATTTTACCGGCGATGTGGCCTTGGACTGCGCGACCTTCATAAAAACGGGCCGAGTAGACCGAGACGTTGTCGGCGGTCTTGTAGCCGGTTGCGTGCTCGAATTTCACATCCGGGAATTTCTTCGCGACATTGATGGTCGGATCCATGTAGCCGAACGAGGTGGTGAAGATCAGGTCCGCGCCTTCCAGCGCCATCTGGGTCATCACGCGTTCTGCATCTGGGCCCTCAGGCACCGACTCGACGAACACGGTTTCGACCTTGTCGCCAAAGTGCTCTTCCACGGCCAGACGGCCCTTGTTGTGCTCATAGGTCCAGCCGCCATCGCCCACTGGGCCGACATAGACGAAGCCGACTTTGGTCTTGTCTTGGGCCACGGCCCCCGAGGCCAGACCCAGCGCCATTGCGGCGCTTGCCAAAAGTGTAGTGAATTTCATGTGTTACTCCCCAAGTTGGTTCAGTTGGCCTCGCCTAGTGCGAGGCATGGAAGGTCCGGCCCAATGCGGCAGGTGCGCTGCTCTTGTCGGCCGAAAGGATCACAAGCACAAGGATCGTGATGATGTAGGGCGACATTGCCAGATACTCGACAGGAATGGCAACGCCCGCTGCCTGCAAATTAAGCTGCAACACAGTGATGCCGCCGAACAAATAGGCGCCCAGCAAGACACGCCATGGTTTCCAGCTGGCAAAAACCACCAGCGCCAAGGCAATCCAGCCGACACCGGCAGTCATGCCCTCGGTCCACTGCGGCACGCGGATCAGGCTGATGTAGGCGCCGCCCAAGCCAGCGCAAGCACCACCAAACAGGATCGCCATGATGCGAATTTTGATGACTTTGTAGCCCAGCGCATGCGCCGCATCGTGGTTCTCGCCAACCGCGCGCAATATCAGGCCGATGCGTGTGTATTTCAGCGTGGCCCAGACGGCGGCCGTCAGGGCAATTCCGACGTAGAGGATCGGGTCGTGCTGAAACAGGATTGGTCCAATAACGGGGATATCGCTGATCACCGGGATATGGATTTCACCCATGCTGGGCGGCTTGATTCCTACGTAGCTCTGCCCCATCAGCGCGCTGAACCCGAGGCCGAACAATGTTAGGGCCAGGCCACTGGCAACTTGATTGGCCAGCGCCACCTGCGTCAGCAGCACAAACAACAGCGATAGCACCGCGCCACCGATTGCTGCCGCAATAAAGCCCAGCCAGGGCGAACCGGTCTCGACCGAGATTGCGAAGCCGCTGATTGCGCCCACGATCATCATGCCCTCGACACCGAGGTTCAGGACGCCTGCTTTTTCGACCACCAATTCTCCGATTGCGGCCAACAAAAGTGGGGTTGCGGCCACCATTAGCGAGGCGACCAGAAGGACGGGGTTAATTTCACCAAGGTCCATATCACGCTACCTCGCTACGGGCCGCACGGATGCGGTAGTTTGTCAGAAGATCGAATGCCAGCAGGAAGAACAGAAGCATCCCCTGGAAAACCTGAATGGCTGCGGCGGGCAGACCCAGCTGAGATTGGGCGATTTCACCGCCAATATAAGTCAACGCCATCAGGCCTCCGGCCAGCAGGATGCCCACCGGATGCAAACGGCCAAGGAAAGCCACGATGATCGCGGTAAAGCCGTAACCGACGTTGAAATCGATGCTGACCACGCCAGCAGGGCCCGAGACTTCGAACATCCCCGCAAGACCGGCCAGCGCGCCGGCCAGACCCAGACAGAACAAGATCAGGCGGGCAGGGTTTACACCTGCGAACTTCGCCGCACGCGGGGCCTCACCTGTCAGGCGGATGTGGAAGCCCAGCATGTGCCGGTTCAGCAAGACATATGCAAAGATAACAGCGATCAGGGCAGTGACTACGCCCCAGTGCATGCCTGAACCCGCAATCAGCTCGGCATTATACGCGCTGTCGTAGGATTGCAGATTGCGCGAACCGGGAAAGCCGAACCCTTCGGGATTCTTCAGCAGGCCTAGCGAGACCGAGGCCAGCATCTGTTCGGCCACATAGACCAACATCAGCGACACAAGGATTTCATTGGTACCGAAGCGCACTTTCAGGAAGGCTGGGATCATTGCCCATAGCCAGCCGCCAAACGCGCCTGCAATCACCATGATCGGAAAGATGTAGAATGCATCCAGCGGATAGAATGCCAGACCAGCGCCCGCACCGAAAATGGCCCCCATAATGTACTGACCTTCGGCCCCGATATTCCAGATACCGGCGCGGAAGCCTAAAGACAGGCCGATGGCGATCAAAACCAGGGGCGCGCCCTTAACCAGCAATTGCGGCCGATAATAGAAGGCGAACTCGCCAAACAGGGGTTCCCAGAAAATGGTTCCAATAGCCTCGACCGGGTTTTTGCCTAGAATGGCGAACAGGATGCCACCAAAAACCATCGTCGCCAGGACCGCGACCAGAGGGGTGGCATAAGACCACGCCTTGGACGGCTGAGGCCGTTTCTCCAACACAATCATTTGCTCATACCCCCGCGTTTCTCTTTTCTTTTAAGTGTTTAGACATGGGCCACCTCCATGCCATGCGCGCCGCCCATCATCAGGCCGATCTCATCGACCGTCAGACCCGTAGTTTCACGCGGGGCGCTTAGTCGTCCTTCGTTCAAGGCGGCGAAACTGTCTGAGATTTCCATCAGTTCATCGAGGTCTTGCGAGATACAGATGACCGCAGTTCCCTTGGCCGCCAGATCCAGAATGGCCTGCCGGATCGAGGCCGCCGCCGCTGCATCCACGCCCCAAGTCGGCTGGTTCACGACCAGAACATCCGGGTTTTGCAGCACTTCGCGACCAATCACGAACTTCTGCAGGTTCCCGCCCGACAGGGACCGGGCGGCATTCTCAGGACCCGGCGTACGCACGTCAAAGGCGCTAATGATCTTTTCGGCAAAGCTCTTGGTCTCAGACCACTTCAGAAAGCCGTTATTCTCCAGCCCCTCGCGGACCGACCCAGTCAGCAGAGCGTTTTCAGTGAGGCTCATATCAGGGGCAGCCGCGTGGCCCAGCCGTTCTTCGGGTGCGGTCAACACGCCCAGCTTACGCCGCGCGGTCGGGCCGAGTTTGCCGATGGGTTGACCGTTGAATTTGATCGCATCTGCGGTGGTCGGAATTTCGCCAGAAAGCACACCCAGCAATTCATCCTGACCGTTCCCCGCGACACCCCCGATCCCCAGAACCTCGCCCTTGCGGACGGTCATGTGGACGTTGCGAAGCGCGGTTCCGAATTCCGACGGCGACGGCACTGACAATCCGCTGACATCCAGCGCAACGTCACCGAATTCCCGGCCGGAACGTTCAGGTGTCTGCAGGGTTGACCCCACCATCATCTCAGCCATATCGCGCGCTGAGGTTTCGGCTGGTACACATTCGCCCACATTCTTACCCAGCCGCAGAATCGTGGCGTGGTCGCATAGCGTTCGAATCTCTTCCAGCTTGTGCGAGATATACAGGATCGATGTCCCTTCCGAGCGCAATTTGTTCAGCGTTTCGAAAAGGATTTCAACCTCTTGCGGCGTCAGAACCGAGGTCGGCTCGTCCATGATCAGCAACTTCGGGTCCTGCAACAAGCAGCGGATGATTTCGACCCGCTGACGCTCACCTGCAGACAGATCGCCAACCGTGCGGAAGGGGTCCAAGGGCAGGCCGTAGGTTTCGGATACTTCGCGGATACGCGAGGCCAGATCACCCATTGGGGGCGGGTTCTCCATCCCCAGAGCGATATTCTCGGCGACGTTCAACGCATCGAATAGCGAAAAATGCTGGAACACCATCGCGATCCCGTCCGCACGGGCGGCGCGCGGTTCAGGCGGTGCATAGGGCTGCCCACGCAGCAGCATCGTGCCGCTGTCGGGTTTCACCAGCCCATAGATCATTTTGACAAGCGTGGATTTGCCCGCGCCGTTCTCGCCCAGCAGTGCGTGAACTTCGCCTTCACCGATGTCAAAGGACACCTGATCATTGGCCACGACGCCGGGATAGGCTTTGGTCAGCCCTTGCAAGCTCAGAAGTGGAGTGGTCACGCGCTCAGGTCCTTCTTCAATTCGTTCTGTCGGGCGGGGCGTAACAGTTGCGCTGCCACGCCAACGGCGATCATCTGCGGGTGTTTGCCCAAGCCCGGATCGCCGATCGGACAGGTGATCCGGCTGATCCGCTCGGGCGGATGTCCAAGGGCCGCAAGCCGCGACCGGAATCGCGCCCATTTCGTAGCCGAGCCGATAAGCCCCGCAAAGAGGAAATTGTGCGAAAGCAGCCGGTTGCACAGTTCCAGATCCAGATTGTGCGAATAGGTAAGCACCAGATGCTCGGCGTCGGTTGGCGCGTGGCGAACCAGCTCGGCGGGTTTTGCGGTCGGAACCGGGGTTACACCGGTTGGAACCACATCGGGAAACCGCTCGGGTCCGGTATCGACCCAGGTGATTGCCAGATCGGGTAGGGGGGACAAAACGTCCACCAGCGCCCGGCCGACATGGCCTGCGCCCCAGATCCACAGATTACGCGTCGGTTTGTGAACGGGTTCGACCATCCAACCTTCGATCAGTCGGGGCTCGGGCACGACACCCTGTCCTCGCGCTGCCGCCAGCAGACGTTTGACCGATAGCGGCATCTCTCCGCCCGACGCCGAACGCGCGATGACGGTATCGTCCAGTGCATTCAGCGTTTCATGATCAAATACTTCACTCAGCAATGAAACTGCACCGCCGCAGCATTGCCCCATGTCGGGGCCAAGAGCGTGATGCGTTAGTCGGGTGGCGGTGGTTTGGGATCGCGCAGCTTCAGTTGCCTGATACTCCAACGTGCCTCCACCGATGGTGCCACTTTGCCCGTCCTTCCAGACTAGCATCGCGGCCCCCACTTCACGTGGAGACGACCCTTTGATGCCGGCGATGACCACCCGGACCACTGTTCCGTGGGTTTTGACCGCCTCCCTCAAAGCCTCCAAGTCAAATCCCATCAGATGCCTCCCTTCATCTTTTGGACGCCGCGCCAAACCTCTTCAGCCGTGGCTGGTGCATCAAGAGCGGGGTAGACCTCTCCACAGGCCGCGACCGCATTCGACAGGGCCAGCCATGCTGAAATCCCGAGCATGAACGGAGGTTCGCCCACCGCTTTCGAACGATAGATCGTGTCCTCACGGTTTTCGGCATTCCAGAGTGCGACGTTGAATACGTCGGGTCGATCTGAGCAGGCGGGGATCTTGTAGGTCGAGGGTGCGTGTGTGCGCAGGTTGCCCGTGCCGTCCCAGACCAGTTCCTCGGTCGTTAGCCAGCCCGCGCCTTGCACATAACCGCCTTCGACCTGCCCGATATCCAACGCCGGGTTCAACGAAGCACCGGCATCATGCAGGATATCGGTGCGCAGAATGCGGTTCTCACCAGTCAGAGTGTCGACGGCCACTTCAGTGACCGACGCTCCGTAGGCGAAGTAGAAGAACGGACGGCCTCGTCCGGCGATCCGGTCCCATTCGATCTTGGGTGTCTTGTAGAAACCGGTCGCCGACAGGCTGATCCGACCCTGATAGACCAGCGCCGCAGCTTCAGCGAAGGTGTAGCGTTCTGCGCCAACCGAAACATGGCCATCAGAGAAGGTGACAGTCGACGGATCGGCCTGATGCCGCTCGGCCAGATAGTCCGCCATTCGATCGCGGATCGTATCGCAGGCCGCCTTCACGGCCATACCATTCAGGTCACTGCCCGAGGATGCTGCCGTGGCCGAAGTGTTCGGTACCTTGGCCGTATCCGTGGCGGTGATTTTGACCATCTCCAGGGGGATGCCAAAGCGCGAAGCCGCCACCTGCGCGACCTTCTGGAACAGGCCTTGACCCATCTCGGTGCCGCCGTGGTTCAGATGGACCGAGCCATCCTGATACACATGCACCAAAGCGCCTGCCTGATTCAGGTGGGTCAGCGTGAAGGAAATCCCGAACTTGACCGGAGAGAAGGCGATGCCCTTCTTGATCACACGATTCTCGGCGTTCCATTTCGCAATGGCGGCCTTGCGCGTTTCGTAATCGCTGGATTTCAGTAGGGCCTGAGTCATCCCGTGCAATTCGAAATCGCTGACCTCCATTCCGTAGGGTGTGGTATTGCCACCAGCGGGCAGAGGGCGCACGGGGGCGTCCCCGGTTTCGACCGCGCCGCGGCTCGTCAGGTCCTCATGCGGGTCGGGATGACCCAAAGGCTTCTCGGACGGCGTGATCTCGGCAATCGCATGGGCCGGTTCGTAGTAGTTTCGGCGGCGCAGTTCCACCGGGTCCAGACCCAGCTCATACGCAGCGTGGTCCATCACGCGTTCGATGCCAACCATGCCCTGCGGGCCGCCGAAGCCGCGATAAGCGGTGGCGGATTGGGTGTTGGTCTTCAGCCGGTGGCTTTCGATCCGTGCATTTGGCAACAGATAGGCATTGTCCGAATGCAGCATCGCGCGGTCGGCGACGGGCAGGGACAAGTCCTGTGCCCAGCCGCAGATGGCGTAGTGGTGGAACGAGACGCCCTGAATATGGCCGTTCTCGTCAAATCCGGCCTTATAGGCGATGCGGAACGCGTGGCGTTTGCCGGTGATTGTCATATCATCGTCGCGGTCATAGCGCATCTTGCACGCCTTGCCAGTTGCGCGAGCGGCGACCGCGCAAGCAACGGCCAGCGCATTGCCCTGGCTTTCCTTGCCGCCAAAACCGCCGCCCATACGGCGCGTCTCGACCCTGACGGCGTGCATCGGAACGCCCAACGCATCAGCCACCTTGTGTTGGATCTCAGTCGGGTGCTGGGTCGAGCTGTGAACCAGCATATCCGCGCTTTCATTCGGCACGGCTAAAGCGGCCTGACCTTCCAGATAGAAATGCTCCTGCCCGCCAAGCTCGAATGACCCTTCGATCACATGGGCGGATCCTGCAATAGCCGCATCAGCATTGCCTTTGGCATAGATGCGCGGGCCGTCTTCGAACCGACTGTCGGCGGCCAGAGCCTCTTCGACGGTTAGGATCGGGGTTTCCTCGGCGTAGTCGATCTTGCCCAAACGGGCCGCCTTGCGGGCGGCCAGATGGCTGCTGGCGATGACCAGAAACACAGGCTGGCCGATATAGTGAACCGTGCCGTCCGACAGTAGCGGTTCATCATGGATCGAAGGCGATACGTCGTTGGCGAAGGGCAGATCATCCGCAGCCATAACCATCACGACGCCCTCGGCAGCCTTCACCGCAGATAAGTCCATTGCGGTGATCTTGCCTTTGGCAATCGGGCTGAGGCCAAAAGCCAGATGCAAACTGTCCCTGGGTGTTGGGATATCGTCCACATACCGCGCGGTTCCTGAAACGTGCAGCGGTGCTGCGTCGTGGGGGAGGGGTTTGGTCACGCTCATGCCGATACCTCCAGCACATTGGTCACTTCGCCCTGATCTTCCAGGAAGTATCTTTCGAGCATCGCTTTGGCGGTTTCCAGTCGATAGGTGGCCGAGGCGCGCATGTCCGTGAGTGGTGAATAATCGTCAGCAAAGGCAGGCAGCGCGGCGTCAATCGTCTCGCGCGCCCAAGGTTTACCGACCAATGCGGCCTCGACATGGGTTGCCCGTTTCGGGATGCCGGCCATGCCGCCGAACGCGATGCGCGCCTGCGTGACGATGCCGCCCGAGACGGTGATGTTGAAACACCCGCAGACGGCCGAGATGTCCTGATCGAACCGCTTGCTGAGTTTATAGGCCTTCAGGCGATCCAGCTGACGGGGGAAACTGACAGCTTCGACGAATTCACCGGGAACGCGGTCCTGTTTGCCATAGTCGATAAAGAACTCTTCCAGCGGAAGGGACCGGCGGGTGTCGCCTTTGCGCAGATGAAGGGTTGCGTCCAGAGCAATCAGCGCAGGCGGGTTGTCACCAATGGGCGAGCCATTGGCGATGTTGCCGCCCACCGTTGCAGCATGGCGCACCTGAACACTGGCATAGCGACGGATCATTTCGGCGTAAGAGGGGTGAAGATCGGCCAGAGCCTCACCCATCCGATTCATGTCGACCATTGCGCCAAAGCGAATTTCATCGTCGGTGATGGTGATTTGTTTGAGATCATCGCAACGGTTGAGGAAGATTACTGGATCCAGGTCGCGCAGTTGCTTTGTCACCCACAGGCCGACATCTGTTGCTCCGGCAACCAGCGTGGCATCCGGGTTTTCAACATATACAGCTGCCAGTTCATCGGAAGATTCAGGCAGCATGCGCGACGCAGCAGAAGATGCGAGTGGCTTGTCTTTGACCCAGACTGGCACGGGACGGTCCTCGACCGCTTTCGCGGCGCGAATAATCGGTGCATAGCCAGTGCAGCGGCACAGGTTTCCGGCAAGCTGGGTGTCATGATCCGTGGCGCCCGTCGCATGACTGGCGACCATCGACATGACAAAACCCGGAGTGCAAAAACCGCATTGCGAACCGTGCAGGTCAACCATTGCCTGTTGAACGGGATGTGCTTCGCCATCCGGGCCGCTTGCCCCTTCGACTGTACGAACCGCTTTGCCATGCAGCTGGGGCAAGAACAGGATGCAGGAGTTCAGAGCTTTTGCACCGTCTTCGTCCGTCACCATGACCGTGCACGCGCCGCAATCGCCTTCGTTGCAGCCTTCTTTGGTGCCTGTCAGACCGCGATCTTCACGCAGCCAGTCCAGTAGGGTGGCCGTCGGATCGACATCCGGCAGCTCCACTGTCTCTCCGTTCAGAAGAAACGTGATGTTCATTCGAGAAACCCGTCGCGTTACCCGGTTGCGCCCGTTCGGCCCTCCTTCGATGCGACGTAGAAAGAGTGGCGGGCGGTAGCTTGCTGTCAGATGTTAGAAACAGCGTACCTTATCTGGCAAGAAAAACTGCCTATATGATACACCATTGCACCCGAGCGGCCCATGATTGTCGTGTATGTGTGAAGCTTAATAAATTGAAAATAAACACTTTTGGGGAAGGTGTGCGTTCCTGCGCCCGAAGCACCTTCTGAAAAAGCCGAATAATCACCGATGATTTTTTCGGCATTCGATGGTGCCGGTTCCCGCTTTTGCAACGTCGCTGGCTGAGATAGCTTAGCCTGCATGAGCAGTTCCCCCCGATTCATTCACCTCCGCGTTCACACTGAATATTCGTTGCTGGAAGGTGCCGTGCGGCTGAAGAAGCTGCCGGACCTGTGCCAGAAGATGGAGATGCCCGCCGTCGCAGTGACGGATACCAATTCAATGTTCTCGGCCTTAGAGTTTTCGGTCACCGCCAGCGGGGCGGGTGTGCAACCGATCATGGGCTGTCAGGTCGATCTCAGTTACGTTCAGGCGCAGCCGGGAGAAAAGCCAAAATCACCCGCGCCGCTGGTGCTGCTGGCACAATCCGAGGTGGGATATGAGAATCTGATGAAGCTCAGTTCCTGCCTGTATGTAGACAAAAGCGGGCAGTTGCCGCAGGTCACTTTGGACGAATTGGCGGAACGATCAGATGATTTGATCTGCTTAACCGGCGGTCCAGACGGGCCCGTAGGGTTGCTGTTACAGCAAGGTCAGCGCCCTGCTGCCGAGGCTTTGGTGGATCGTTTGTCCGCGATTTTCCCGGATCGCCTTTATGTTGAGTTGCAGCGTCACCCAGGCGAAGGAGGCCAACCTGAGGCCGAGCGCTTGACCGAGCGCAGTCATGTCGAGATGGCCTATGAAAAGAACTTGCCGCTGGTGGCCACCAATGACGTCTATTTTCCGACTTCGGACATGTACGAGGCCCACGACGCGCTGATCTGTATCGCCGAGGGGGCTTATGTCGACCAGCAGGACGGTCGCCGACGTCTGACCGCGCAGCACTATTTCAAGTCTCAGCAGGAGATGGTGACGCTGTTCGCCGATCTGCCCGAAGCCGTCGAGAATACGGTTGAAATCGCGCAACGCTGCGCCTTCATGGCTTATCGCCGCGACCCGATCCTGCCGAAGTTTGCAGATGATGAGGTCGCCGAACTGCGTCGCATCGCCAACGAGGGTCTGCAAAAACGTCTGGCCGTGATCCCGCATGCCGTGACTTCCGAAGAATATCAAGAACGGCTGGATTTCGAACTTAGCATTATCGAAGGGATGGGTTTCCCTGGCTATTTCCTGATCGTTGCCGACTTTATCCAATGGGCCAAGGATCATGACATTCCGGTGGGTCCGGGGCGAGGCTCGGGTGCGGGATCACTGGTGGCTTATGCGTTGACGATTACCGACCTTGATCCGCTGCGGTATTCGCTTCTGTTTGAACGGTTTCTGAACCCCGAGCGGGTTTCTATGCCCGACTTCGATATCGACTTCTGCATGGATCGCCGTGAAGAGGTTATCCGCTACGTGCAGCAGAAATACGGGCGCGACAAAGTGGGGCAGATCATCACCTTCGGTGCCTTGCTGTCGAAGGCGGCTGTGCGCGATATTGGGCGTGTATTGCAGATGCCATACGGGCAGGTTGATCGCCTGTCCAAGATGATCCCGGTCGAAGGCGTCAAACCCGTTTCCATCGAAAAGGCGCTGAAGGATGAGCCGCGCCTGCGGGAAGAGGCACGCAATGAAGAGGTCGTGGACCGTCTGCTCACATATGGCCAGCAAGTCGAGGGGCTGCTGCGCAACGCCTCGACACACGCTGCCGGCGTGGTGATCGGAGATCGGCCGCTGGATGCACTGGTTCCAATATACCAGGACCCGCGTTCGGACATGCCTGCGACCCAATTCAACATGAAATGGGTTGAACAGGCCGGCCTTGTAAAGTTCGATTTTCTGGGTCTGAAAACACTGACCGTGATCCAGAACGCAATGGATTTGATCTTTAAGTCAGGGCGTGACCTTCACATAGCTCCCGATGGCACGGAACTCTATGAACCCGCCGAAGGGGCAATAAATCAGATCAACGCCATCCCGCTGGATGACGAGGCGACGTACAAACTCTATTCGGCGGCCAAGACGGTGGCGGTGTTCCAGGTTGAATCCTCTGGCATGATGGATGCGCTCAAGCGGATGAAGCCGGATTGTATCGAGGACATCATCGCCCTCGTCGCGCTTTATCGACCCGGCCCAATGGAGAACATCCCCAAGTTCTGCGAGGTCAAGAACAAGCTTAGCGAACGCGACACGCTGCACCCGTCCATCGACCATATCTTGGATGAGACGCAGGGCATCATCGTTTATCAGGAACAGGTGATGCAGATCGCGCAGGAAATGGCGGGTTACAGCCTTGGGGGCGCGGACTTGCTGCGCCGCGCGATGGGTAAGAAAATTCAGGAGGCGATGGATGCAGAGCGGCCCAAGTTCCTCAAAGGTGCTGCCGAAAACAATGTGGATGAGGCCAAGGCGACCGAAGTCTGGAACCTGCTGGACAAGTTCGCCAACTATGGCTTCAA
Source organism: Ruegeria sp. C5 (assembly GCF_056537605.1). Lineage (NCBI taxonomy): Bacteria > Pseudomonadati > Pseudomonadota > Alphaproteobacteria > Rhodobacterales > Roseobacteraceae > Ruegeria > Ruegeria sp. C5. The sequence goes on from NZ_JBQFRX010000003.1 coordinate 185,994, forward strand.
CAAATCCCACGCCGCCGCCTATGCGGTGGTCAGCTATCAAACCGGCTGGCTAAAGGCGAACCACCCGGTCGAGTTCATGGCAGGTGTCATGAACTGCGATATCCATCTGACCGACAAGCTCGCGATCTATTTTGAGGAAGTCCGCAAGGGGCTGCAGCTGCCCTATGTTCCGCCGTGCGTAAATCGATCCCAAGCGACCTTTGATGTGGTCGATGAGCATTTGGTCTATGCGCTGGGCGCGCTCAAGAACGTAGGCGTCGAGGCAATGAATCTTGTGGTTGAGGGGCGTGGCGAAAAGCCTTTCGTAAACCTGTTCGACTTCGCCCGCCGTGTTGACCTGAAGAAGGTCGGCAAACGCCCGCTTGAGATGCTGGCGCGCGCCGGTGCCTTTGACGAGCTCGATAAAAATCGTCGCCGTGTGTTTGAAAGCCTTGATCCGTTGGTTCAGTATTCGGCGGCGATTCACGAGCAGAAGAATTCCAACCAAGTTTCCCTGTTTGGCGAGGCAGGCGATGACCTGCCCGAACCGCGTCTGTCCCCTTCGCCTGATTGGCTACCTGCCGAACGCCTAAGCGAGGAATTCAAGGCGATCGGATTCTACCTGTCTGGCCATCCGCTGGATGACTATATGCCGGCCCTGAAGCGCAAACAGGTACTTACACTGGATCAGGTGACTGAAAAGGCGCGCTCTGGCCCATTTATTGCCAAGATGGCAGGCGTCGTTGCCGGACGGCAAGAAAGGAAATCAGCGCGCGGCAATCGGTTCGCTTTTACCCAGCTCTCTGACCCCACCGGAGCATTCGAGGTCACGTTATTCTCGGAAACACTGGAGAAATCCCGAGAGTTTCTGGAAACCGGCGCACAGGTGGTACTGACGGCTGAAGCGACCATGGAGGCCGATCAGCTGAAACTGCTGGGCCGTTCCGTTGGTCCGGTTGATACAGTTGTGGCCGATGCGGGTGCAACGGGTTTGCGTGTGTTTGTCGAGGATTCGAAGGTTTTGCCGAACATGGCCACGGTACTGGAAGGCGCAGAGGCTTCAGCCAAAAGGGTGGCCAAGGGACCTGTTTATGTTTGTCTATTCGATCCCGGACTGCCAGGCGAGGTCGAGATGGATCTGGGCCGGGAATTTCCGATCAACCCAGAAATCAAAGGCGCGCTGAAATCGCTCGAGGGGATATCGGAGATCGAAGAAATCTGATCCCGAACCGTAATGTTGCCACACGCGATGGACCCCGCTAGGCTGGGTGAACATCCTCAAAGGTCATTTCACAGGAGGGTTCCGAAATGGCAAGTTCAGGCAATGTTTTCAGGATATTTACACTCGCCGCGGCATGTTCACTGGCATTGGCCACCGTGGTACATGCAGACGACAAAAAGAAGAAAAACACTCTTACCGGGGCCTTGGTCGGCGCGGGCGTTGGCGCGCTGGTCGGCGATGGTAAAGGGGCTGCGGTCGGTGGGGTGGCCGGTGCGATTATCGGACATAACTGGAAGTGAAGCTGATGCAGTCAATTCTCGTAAAATCTACTTTCTGTGCCACGCTCTTTGTCGTACCCACATTCGCGCTGGCTGACGATTCAGCAGAGCAGATGGTACAGGATGCCTTGCCTGTGATGCACTACACATGTGCGTCGATCGCAGAGGAGGCTGATGGCGACGAAGAATTTGTCGTGGCCGTTGTTGGAAAAATGACGGCCCTGTCACTCTATAACCGCCAGATCAATATCGAAGATCATGCGGCCACTGACGAGGAAAAGACCCAACTGCGCGAAGCCTTCATTGCTGCTCTGTCAGAGGGTTGTGCCGCCGACAAGAATGCCCTTCTGGGCGGTGTGGTCGATAACGCGGTGAAGTCGACGCTGGGGTTGTAACCCCTCAGTAATGCGGCGGGCGTTCGTCTCCGAACACAACTCCGCCTGAACCTTCCTGCGCGCGTTCTGCTTCACGCTGCAGCAACATCTCGACGCGGCGGGTCAGGCGGTCGATCTCGTTCTGTTGGTTTGTGACGACCGAGTTCAGCTCTTCGACCGTGCGGGTCAGATGGGCGATCTGCTCTTCCAGATGCTGCATGGGGCTCTCCTTATAGGCGTCTCATAGCGACCCTGTGACGCCCTGACCAGAGAAACCCCGCCTTGCTCCGATGCGGGCCATGGGATAGACCGCGCGCGGAACACTAAATCCCAAGGACGCCCCACATGGCCAAGCCCAAGAAACAGCCCCGCCCCAAGGCCGTAACGCCGAAAGGGTTCCGTGACTATTTCGGCGAGGAAGTCACGCAGCGCACCGAGATGCTGCGGACGATTGCGGGTGTCTATCATCGTTACGGGTTCGATGCCTTGGAAAGCAGCGCGGTTGAAACGGTTGAGGCGTTGGGCAAGTTCCTGCCCGACGTGGACCGCCCGAACGAGGGCGTGTTCGCATGGCAGGAGTTTGACGAAGGCGGCTCAAAAGGTTCCGGGGGCGACTGGATGGCCCTGCGCTATGACCTAACTGCGCCTCTGGCCCGCGTCTATGCGCAGCACCGCAACGACCTGCCGACGCCTTATCGCCGCTATGCGATGGGTCCGGTCTGGCGGAACGAGAAGCCGGGGCCGGGACGGTATCGTCAGTTTTATCAGTGCGATGCGGATACGGTGGGCACGGCCTCAATGGCTGCGGATGCCGAGATTTGCGCTATGCTGTCGGACACGCTGGAAACCGTTGGAATCCCGCGCGGTGACTATCTGGTGCGGGTCAACAACCGCAAGGTTCTGAATGGAGTGCTCGAAGCGATGGGTTTGGATGAAGACGCCGCCGCCCGAGATAACGTTCTGCGCACGATCGACAAGTTCGACAAGGTGGGCGAGGCTGGTGTGCGTGAGCTTTTAACCAAAGGCCGATTGGATGCCTCTGGCGCTTTTATCGATGGTGTTGGTCTTAGCGGTGATCAGGCCGAGCCGGTGATTGCCTTCCTGACTTCTAAAGCTGCAGATATCGCCGGAACGCTGGCCAACCTGCGCGCCGCTGTGGGTGACAGCAAGATCGGTGCGGACGGGATCGCTGAGTTGGAGCAGATTGGTGCGCTGCTGGATGCAGGCGGGTATGGTTCGGACCGGATCGAGATTGATCCTTCGGTCGTGCGTGGCCTCGGCTATTACACCGGGCCGGTCTATGAGGCCGAACTGACCTTCGAAATATACGACGAGAAGGGCCGCAAGCGGCAATTCGGGTCGGTCTCGGGTGGTGGTCGCTATGATGATCTGGTCAAGCGGTTTACCGGACAGGAAGTACCCGCGACCGGCATCTCCATCGGTGTTGACCGATTGTTGGCCGCTTTGCGTGAAAAGGGGCGGATCGCGGCGCAAGCGACTGGCCCGGTGGTTGTGACAGTCATGGATCGCGACCGCATGGCGGATTACCAGACGATGGTCGCTGAACTGAGGAATGCAGGGGTCCGGGCCGAGGTCTACTTGGGCAACCCTAAGAACTTTGGAAATCAGCTGAAATATGCGGACAAGCGGAACTCTCCGATTGCGGTGATCGAAGGCGGTGACGAAAAGGCAAATGGGATCGTGCAGATCAAGGACCTGATTCTTGGCGCCAAGATTGCCGAAAGCGCCACGCTTGAGGAATGGAAAGAACGGCCCAGCCAGTTCGAAGTGCCCCGTGGCGATCTGGTCGCTAAGGTGCGCGAGATTCTGGACAATCAGGACTGACCCATGCCGAACCGTTCCCAAATACAGGCCCGCGCCGCCATGATGCGTGTCCGGTTCGAGGCGGCGGGCGCGCAGGTGGTTGATACGCCTCTGCTGCAGCCAGCCGGGGCGCTGCTGGACCTCTATGGAGAAGATATCCGCGCCCGTGCTTACGTAACCTCGGACGCGCTGCGGGGTGAGCAGATGCTGCGCCCGGATTTCACCCTGCCGGTGGTGCAGATGCACATGTCCGATGGGGCTGAACCAGCAAGATACACCTATTCCGGCGAAGTGTTCCGCCGTCAGGAACACGATCCGGATCGTGCTAATGAGTATATCCAAGTCGGCTACGAAGTATTTGATCGCGAAGACCCCGCCGGAGCCGATGCCGAGGTGTTTTCGTTATTTGCCCTGCAATTGCGCGGGCTGCCCTTGCGGGCAGCGACAGGTGATATCGGTATTCTGATCGCCGCTGTTGAGGGTCTCAAGACCACTAGTCGTCGTAAGGCTGCACTGATGCGGCATCTCTGGCGGCCTCGCCGGTTCCGCGTTTTGCTGGACCGATATGCCGGACGCAAAGCTAGTCTCGAGGGGCGCGATGCTCTGCTTGACGCGGTCGATCCATTGGCGATTGACGTGCCCATGATAGGCAAGCGCCGCACGCCCGAAATTCTCGAACGGATTGATGCCCTGCGCGAAGACCGCGCTGCGCCGCCGATCTCGGACAATGAACTGGCCGGTTTGGAGACGCTGCTTAATGTGCGCGAAACCATGCCTTTCGCGCTGGAACAACTGCGTGACATTGCGGTTGATCTGCCACAGATCACATCTGCTTTGGATCGTTTGGAAGCTCGTATCGCAGCCCTGCAGGCGCGTGGCGTGGATGTGGATACACTGGATTTTGAGGCGTCTTATGGCAGGACCTCGATGGAGTACTACGACGGGTTTGTGTTCGGCTTTTACGCCGAAGGCCGCCCTGATCTGCCACCGGTTGCGACCGGTGGGCGCTATGATGCGCTGACCAGGCAATTGGGTGGTGGGGCCGAGATTCCGGCAATTGGCGGCGTGATCCGCCCGGACCTGATGCTCGAAATCGAGGAGGCTGCGCAATGAGCCTGAAACTCGGGGTGCCTTCGAAGGGCCGGTTGATGGACAAGACCTTTGCATGGTTTGAAAAGCGCGGCATTACACTGTCGCGCAGCGGATCAGACCGGGAATACGCGGGCAAGGTTGATGGGATTGGTGGCGTCTCGCTGATCCTATTGTCTGCAGGAGAGATTCCGCGCGAGCTGGCGGCGGGACGCATTCATTTGGGCGTGACCGGCATCGATCTTGTGCATGAAAAGCTGCCGCGCTGGGAACAGCAGGTGGAAGAGGTTGCACCTTTGGGGTTCGGCAAGGCGGACCTTATCATCGCAACCCCAGCCTGCTGGGTCGACGTGGACACTCTGGATGATTTGGATGCAGCGGCGGCAGGTTTTCGCAGGGCGCATGGCCATCGGCTTCGGATCGCTACCAAGTACCACCGTCTGGTCCGCGAATTCCTGACCGAAGCGGGAGTGGCCGATTATACGCTGGTCGACAGCCAGGGCGCAACCGAGGGGACGGTGGTGAATGAGACAGCCGAGGCGATTGCCGATATCACCTCGACCGGGGAAACACTGCGGGCGAACCACCTGAAAATCCTGTCGGATGGGTTGATCCTGCAATCGCAGGCCACGCTGTGGCGCAGCCGCGTGGCCAAATACGATGCGGCTGAAAAGACGGCTTTGAATGAGCTGCTGGACAGGTTGGCCTAAAGCACCCCAATTTCCGCTAATGCGCGGTTCAGGTCGTCGGGCAAGGCATCGTCCTGCTCGCGATTTTTAGGCAAGTCGGCAGGGGTGTCCTCAGGCTTGAGATACCGCCAGCCCTGGAATGGACGCTTCAGAGCGTTCTGCGTTCTGTGTACCTCGGGGTCAAGGACGATGGCGCAGCGGCGGATGCCATCCTCGCCTCGGACTTCATCCAGCCGCAGGATGCGCTGGCGGCACTGGACCACACCTTTGATCACCCAATAGATCGACCCGCCATTCAGAATTTCAGCGTCGCGCTTGGGCCACATGCGGGTGACGTGGCGCGGGTATCCGTCCTCATAGAGTGGTTTGCGGCTGTCTTGCCACGCCATCAGCGTGTCGACGCTTTCTGACCCAACCGAAAGTTTGATGAGGTTTACGTACTTATCCACAGCTTTCCCACAGAGTCGTCCCAAGGGTGATCCCTATATTGTAGCCCTCATGCGCTTGTCATCAAGGTGTTGTGGTTTAGATGTGATCTGGGCTAATCTGAATGCCTCTTTCAGCACAGGGAATCACCAATGAGCCGCTTTGCCGCCCCCATCGCCGAGCAGATCTGGGATATGAAATACCGCTTTAAACAGGCGGATGGTACGCCCATCGATCAGACAGTCGAGGACAGCTGGCGGCGCATAGCTCGTGATCTGGCGCGTGTAGAAGAAGACCCGGCGCATTGGGAAGAAAAATTCTATGAGGCGCTAGAGGATTTCAAATACCTTCCTGCTGGCCGCATCACCGCCGGGGCGGGCACCGCGCGACAGGTAACCCTGTTCAACTGCTTTGTGATGGGGACGATCCCCGACAGCATGGGCGGTATCTTCGACATGCTGAAAGAGGCCGCGCTGACCATGCAGCAGGGCGGGGGGATCGGTTACGATTTCTCAACCATCCGTCCGCGCGGCGCCGATGTGAAAGGGGTCGCAGCGGATGCCTCGGGCCCGCTAAGCTTTATGGACGTCTGGGACGCCATGTGCCGCACGATCATGTCTGCAGGCTCGCGTCGTGGTGCGATGATGGCGACCATGCGCTGCGACCATCCAGATATCGAACAGTTCATCACCGCGAAATCCGACCCGGCGCGTTTGCGCATGTTCAACATGTCGGTTCTGGTCACCGATCCATTCATGGAGGCCGTTAAGGCCGATGGACCGTGGGATCTGGTATTTGACGGAAAGGTCTATCACACCGTTCAGGCGCGGGATCTTTGGAACAAGATCATGCAGGCCACCTATGATTATGCCGAGCCGGGCGTGATCTTTATCGACCGGATCAACCAGGCGAACAACCTGAATTACGTCGAGACGATCTCGGCGACCAACCCGTGTGGAGAACAACCTCTACCGCCTTATGGTGCCTGTCTGCTGGGTTCGATCAATCTGGCACGGTTGGTTGCCGAGCCGTTCGAGGATGCCGCGCATCTGGACGAGGAGGCCTTGCAAGAGCTGGTGGCCACCGCCGTTCGCATGATGGACAACGTGGTGGACGCGTCGAAATTCCCGCTGGCCGAACAAGAAGCCGAGGCGCAGGACAAGCGCCGTATCGGGCTGGGCGTGACTGGTCTGGCCGATGCGCTGTTGATGTTGGGTTTGCGCTACGGCTCGGACGAGGCGGCGCGTCAGACCGAACGCTGGTTGCACGCAATCGCGCGCGCCGCGTATCTGGCGTCGGTCGATTTGGCGAGGGAAAAGGGCGCTTTCCCACTGTTTGACGCCGAGAAATATCTGGCCAGCGGCACCATGCAACTGATGGATGACGATGTGCGCGACGCAATCCGCGAACACGGCATCCGCAACGCGCTGCTGACCTCGATCGCGCCGACGGGTACGATTTCGCTGTATGCGGGCAACGTGTCTTCGGGGATCGAGCCGGTTTTCGCCTATGCCTACACGCGCAAGGTGCTGCAAAAGGACGGTTCGCGCACCGAAGAAGAGGTTGTGGACTATGCGGTGCAGATGTGGCGCGACAAGTTTGGCGACGCCGAATTGCCCAAGTATTTCGTGAATGCGCAAACACTAAGCCCGTCCCATCACGTAAAAATGCAGGCGGCGGCGCAAAAGTGGATCGATAGTTCGATATCGAAGACGATCAACTGTCCCGAAGATATCAGCTTTGACGCCTTCAAAGACGTCTATATGCAGGCCTGGGATCAGGGATGCAAAGGCTGCACTACCTATAGGCCAAACGATGTGACCGGCTCGGTTCTGAGCGTATCGGAAAGCGACGACAAAGCGCCGGGTGAAAGCGCGGATGCCCCGCATGAGGTTGACGGGGGCGAGGTCGTTTATATGTCCGAACCGCTGGATCGCCCACAATCGCTTGAAGGGTCGACTTACAAGCTGAAATGGCCGGACAGCGAGCACGCAATCTATCTGACAATTAACGATATCGTCATTGCCGGACGCCGTCGTCCCTTCGAGGTGTTCATTAACTCGAAGAATATGGAGCATTATGCTTGGACGCTGGCTTTGACCCGGATGATATCGGCCGTGTTCCGACGCGGTGGCGATGTGTCCTTTGTGGTCGAGGAACTGAAAGCTGTGTTTGACCCGCGCGGCGGGGCCTGGGTCAAAGGCAAGTACATTCCGTCCATCCTGGCCGCGATTGGCGGCGTGATCGAGCAACACATGGTCAATATCGGCTTCCTTGAGGGCGAAGGCATGGGCCTGAAATCCGATCCTCAGGCGCAGGTGGTCAACATGGACGCCCCGCGTGGCAAGGCTTGCCCATCCTGTGGTCAGTTCGACATGGTGATGATCGAAGGCTGCATGACCTGCCGCAGCTGCGGTTATTCTAAGTGTGGCTGATTTGGCGTAAAAGCTATCTGCAATCAATCAAAGTCGGCTATCTTCGCGGACTTCGGATCGAAGCGAACTTAGCGCGGTGCGCCAGACGTTCACCAACATTCGACGAAAAGTATCAATATGAGGCTGTTCTTTAGCAACATTTTCGTGATTGCTACATTTCGGTCTCTTTTCCGCCCATTTTTTCGTTGATACACAAGCACAGTTACTTGTGGGATGAGTAAAAGTGCGGGCGGACAGATGAGAACCGGTTATAACGGTCGGATAGCAATATTTTGGACACAGACGGAAGTTGACGGGCTTGAGGCGGCGCCTTTGGCCCACTTGCGCGTTGGTAGCTCTTGGTCCTGGAGGGGGCGAGGGGTCCAACTCGCCGCAAGTGCTGAACAAGTTGCGCTGCACGCAGACTCCACCGGTCTTGGATCTATATTGGCGGCCAGAGCCAGTTTCACCAACCCCGGCGAGATCAACGAAAGTGCCAAGATCGAGTTGTCAAACGGCGCTCAGACTTTCGTTGCCGAGCTGGTGCGTGAGGTGAACGAAGCGTCTCTGGTGCTTGTGTTTGAGGATGGATACCCTGAGCCTGATCAAGATTTCTGGGTCAGTTCGGCAGCTTCGCATATTGAACCTGTTGAGATTGACAGTGGTTATGACGACAAGGTTGTCGTGTTCCCGGCGGCTCGTGCAAATGCAAGTTCAGTGCCGGTAAATCTATCAAATACTGCCGGTTGGGCCGCTGAATAACGGATACTTCTCAGAAAGATTCCAACTCTAAGCAGAAATCCTACCCTTTGCTTGCTGTGGCGTGTTGACTCTGGCCGAAGCAGGGATATAAGCGCGGCTTCATTGGTGTTGGTGGCCCCCGCAAGGGGATGCCTGTCATGGGGGAAACCTCAAGAGGACAACGCCCTTCATAGTGGCCCATCGGGGCCTCAATCTAAAGAAGGAGATCAGCCGTGACCAAACGCACGTCTGCCAAGTACAAAATCGACCGCCGGATGGGCGAAAACATCTGGGGTCGTCCGAAATCCCCGGTTAATCGTCGTGAATACGGCCCCGGCCAGCATGGCCAGCGCCGCAAGGGTAAACTGTCTGACTTCGGTCTGCAGCTGCGTGCCAAGCAGAAGCTGAAAGGCTACTACGGCGACCTGACCGAGAAGCAGTTTCGCCGCATCTATGCAGAAGCTGAGCGTGTCAAAGGCGACACCGGTGAAAACCTGATCGGTCTGCTGGAGCGTCGTCTGGACGCCGTTGTTTACCGCGCCAAGTTTGTTCCGACCGTGTTCGCCGCACGTCAGTTCGTGAACCACGGCCACGTTAAAGTGAACGGCAAGCGGGTCAACATCCCGTCCTACCGCGTCAAAGAAGGCGACGTTATCGAAGTGCGTGACAAGTCCAAGCAATTGGCCGTTGTCCTGGAAGCTGTCGGCTTGGCCGAGCGTGATGTGCCTGACTACATCGACGCCGACCACTCGAAAATGACCGCGACCTTCGTGCGTGCACCGGGCCTGAGCGATGTGCCTTACCCGGTTATGATGGAACCGAACCTGGTCGTTGAATTCTACGCGAAGAACTAATCTTCGCCGACCTGTTGAGTTTAAGGGCCGCGCTTTCAGCGCGGTCTTTTTTGTTTTGATGGGGCTCTGCCCCAGTCGCTGCGCGACTCCCCCGAGATATATTTGGCCAGATGAAGAGGCGGATCAGATAGGAAGCGGGCGACTTTCGGCAATGGCCTCCATTGCGAAATAGGAGGTGACGCTGTCCAGTTCGATCTTATCGATGAGGCGTTGATAGACTTTGTCGTAAGAGGCCATATCTTCTGTAACGACCTTGAGTTGATAGTCATAGTCGCCGCCAATGCGATGGAAATCGACCACTTCAGGAATGGTCAGGACATGACTGCGAAAGGCCTGCAACCATTGGGCAGAGTGGTGGCGCGTGCGTAGCATGACGAAAACCACCAGATTCAGCCCAAGCTTTTCACGCGCGATGCGCGCCGTAGAACCTTGCAGGACACCTGCGTCGTTCAAGGCCTTTATTCTTCGCCAGCAGGCATTTTGGGACAGGCCGACCCTATCTGCTAATTCTCGCTGGGAAAGTGTTGCGTCTTTTTGCAGTTCCTTCAGAAGACGCGTGTCAATTTGATCTAATTTTTTCTCCATACAAGCTCATATGACACAAAACTCGGACATATAAAGCATAAAATTGTGAGGTTTCCACAGGATGGATCAATCATATTGGAGTTAGCAATATGGAGCCTGTGTTATGACCTTGTCCAACTTTCGCGCAGAAATTCAATCTGCTGCTCACGGAAATACTCTGCGTGATGGGCTGATCGGTGAGGGGGTACTCATCCCGGGTCTGCATGGGGACGTGCCGCTTGTGTATGCGGACTACGTTGCCTCGGGTCGCGCGTTGCGACAGGTCGAAAATTTCGTGGCTGAGCATGTGTTGCCGTTCTATGCCAACAGCCACACCGAAGCCTCCTATTGCGGTTCCTATATAACCCGTTTGCGCCGCGAGGCGCGGGCCGAGGTCGCCCGCATAGTTGGCGCCAAGGAAGAGGACGCGGTGATCTTTACCGGGTCTGGCGCTACAGCGGGTCTCAACCGGCTGGTTAGTCTGCTGGGAGTGCAAGAGGCTAATCAGCCGGTCGTTTTGATCGGTCCGTATGAGCATCATTCGAACATTCTGCCGTGGCGTGAAAGCAAGGCGCGGGTGATCGAGATTCCAGAAGCCGTTGACGGCGGTCCCGATATGCGGGCGCTAAAGGCAGTGCTGATCGAACACGCAGATTCCGATCTTGTGATTGGGTCATTCTCAGCGGCGTCAAACGTCACAGGCATCATCACCGACCCTGATCCTGTGACGCGGTTACTGAAAGAACATGGTGCGCTTGCGGTATGGGACTATGCGGGTGGTGGACCTTATTTGCCAATGGACATGGGGCCGGAAGATGCGCGGAAGGACGCGATTGTTGTCTCTCCGCATAAGTTTCCGGGCGGGCCGGGGGCGTCGGGTGTTCTGGTCGTTAACCAATGCGCTGTGAAGCGGACGTGTCCGAGTTGGCCCGGCGGTGGGACTGTCAGCTTTGTCTCGCCTTGGCGGCACGACTACAGCGCCGATCTCGCGACACGGGAAGAGGCGGGTACACCAAATGTGATCGGAGACATTCGTGCGGCCTTGGCCTTCATCGTGAAAGATGCGGTTGGAGCGGATGAGATCGCGCAGCGTGAAGCGCAGTGTAACCACATGGCGTTGGATGGGTGGTCCGACAACCCACATCTGACATTGCTAGGTGCCGAGAATGCACACCGCCTGCCGATATTCTCGTTCCTCGTGTGTGATCGGAATGGGCAGCCGGTGCATCAGCAGCTGTTTACCCGGATGCTCAGCGATATCTACGGCATCCAGGCACGTGGCGGCTGTGCCTGTGCCGGACCCTATGCGCATCGTCTGCTGGGCATTGATCGGGCAACATCGGAAGAATTGCATGCGGCCCTGTCGGAGGGTGAGGAAATGAAGAAACCGGGTTGGGTGCGGTTGAATTTCTCTTACCTCATGAGCGAAGAGACCGTTCAGTTCATTATCGACAGCGTTAACGAGCTGTCGCGCCGGACCGAGGAGTTCGTCCCATTCTACAATGCCGATCCGGCGACGGCGCGCTTCAAAGCGGCGTAAGATAATTGCCGCTTTTCTCAACCCGTTGAGAAAGGTATGAGGGGCCAAGCTAGTGGAGCCCCTCATGAACCAGATCACACCTCAACCCGGCATAATGGACATCGCGCTGTATCAGGGCGGACAGTCGCATGTTGACGGTGTTGCGGATGTCATCAAGCTGAGTTCCAACGAAAACCCGTTTGGGCCAAGTCCCAAGGCGATCGAAGCGGTGCGCGAAAGTGCCGTTTCGCTGCATCGTTATCCCAGCACCGATCATGCCAGCCTGCGCGCCGCAATTTCTGAACGGCACGGACTGGATGCCAATCGGGTCATCTGCGGTGTCGGCAGTGATGAAGTGTTGCAGTTCGTAGCGCAGGCCTATGCTGGTCCGGGTGATGAGGTGATTTATACCGAGCATGGATTCTCCATGTATCCGATCATCGCGCGAATGGCGGGCGCGACCCCGGTCATGGTGCCCGAGAGGGATCGCCGTGTAGACGTAGATAGCATCCTTGCCGCGGTCACTGGGCAGACACGGATTGTCTTTGTGACCAATCCGGGAAATCCTACTTCAACCATGGTCTCTGACGCCGAATTGCAGAGGTTGGCGGATGCATTGCCAGCCAATTGCCTGATGGTGCTGGATGGTGCGTATGCCGAATTTGTCGATGGTTTCGATGGAGGCGCAGGGCTGGTGGACCGGTTTAGCAATGTCATCATGACCCGGACGTTTTCGAAAGTGTACGGTCTAGGTGGGATGCGCGTTGGCTGGGGCTATGCGGCGAAAGAGATTATTGATGTGCTGAACCGCGTTCGTCAGCCGTTCAACCTATCGCTGACGGCTCTCGCGGCGGCCGAGGCCGCCGTGCGGGATGAGGAATATCTGCGGTTCTGCCTGTCTGAAAATGCACGCCTCCGGATTTGGTTGTCTGATGAACTGGCGAAGGTCGGCGTTTCATCCGATGTGTCATGCACGAATTTCATCCTCGCCCGTTTTGCTGACAGGGCCGAGGCGGAAGCCTGCGATGACTATTTGAAAACGCAGGGTTTGATCGTGCGGCGGGTCGCGGGCTACAACCTGCCAAACGCGCTGCGGATCACCGTAGGCGACGAAATCGCCTGCGGTCGCGTGGTTGCAGCGATTACTGCGTTCAAAGGGGGCGCTGTATGAGCCAGATTTACGACCGTGTTGCGCTGATCGGGTTGGGCCTGATTGCATCGTCCATGTTCTGGGCGATCAAACGGGCTGGGCTTGCGGGGGAAGTGACGGGCTATGCGCGATCCGAGGCAACCCGCGAGACGGCGCGCCAGATCGGCCTTTGTGACCGGGTTTGCGAGACCGCGGAAGAGGCGGTCGAAGGTGCTGATCTAGTGGTTTTGTGTGTCCCCGTTGGTGCAATGGGACCTGTGGCGCAGCAGATTGCGCCGGTTCTGAAATCCGGTGCCACCGTTTCAGACGTGGGGTCGGTAAAGCGTCACGTGATTGACGCCGTCTCACCCCACATACCCGATAGCGTTCATTTCATTCCGGCACACCCTCTGGCCGGGACCGAGCATTCCGGGCCTGAATCGGGATTCGCCGAACTGTTCGACAACCGTTGGTGCCTGTTGGTGCCGGTCGAAGATTCCGACCCGGATGCAATCGCTCGCCTGCGGGCTTTGTGGGAGGGTCTGGGATCGAATGTCGATGAGATGGACGCCGCGCATCATGATTTGGTGCTGGCGGTCACCTCGCACGCACCTCACCTGATTGCCTATACGATGGTGGGAGTTGCGGATGATCTCCGGCGGGTTACAGACACCGAAGTCATCAAGTATTCGGCAGCTGGTTTCCGCGATTTCACTCGCATCGCGGCTTCGGACCCGACGATGTGGCGTGATGTGTTTCTGACCAACAAAGACGCAACGCTGGAGATTCTGGGCCGGTTTACGGAAGAGCTCTTTGCGCTACAGCGGGCCATCCGAACAGGTGACGGAGAGCAATTGTTCGACTACTTTACGCGCACACGGGCGATCCGCCGCGGCATCATTGATGCGGGCCAGGATACGGATGCGCCAGATTTTGGGCGGGGAAAAACATCGACATGAGAAAGATCGGTTGCAGCCATTTGATTTTCTGCGTTGCTTTGGCGGCAACGACTGCAAATGCGGCGGCGCCTGAAACTTCTATTGTGCCGTTGACGCGCCCGGAAACCACCCAAGCGATGGTGGCAATCGTCACCCCCAACATCCGGCCTGTGCTACGGCCCGCTTCGCCGCAGGTAACGGCCGCTGCAGCCCGTCCCGCTGAATTACCATTGCTCGGGCCCGAGAATTCGATCCGCCCGTTTGTGCGCCCGGAAGAATTGGAACAACGCGTCTTTCTTAAGAAACGCAAGCTGCGTAAGGGTTCAGTCTGTGGCGATATCGATATTCAGGGTAAGCCGGTTGGACGTGTGAAGGGCAAGATCAAAGCCTGCGGGATTAAGGATGCAGTGCAAATCACCTCAGTATCGGGGGTCAGGCTGAGCCGCCCGGCGACGATGGATTGCGGCACTGCACAGGCGCTGAACAATTGGGTCGACAAAACTGTAAAGCCCACGTTCAAACGCCGAGGTCCGGTGGTCGAGCTACAGGTCGCCGCGCATTACGCCTGCAGAACACGTAACAACCGTAAAGGGGCGCGGATTTCTGAGCATGGTAAAGGGCGCGCCATCGACATTTCGGGCTTCAAGATGGCCGATGGTGAGGTGGTGACGGTTCTGAATGGCTGGCGCAAAAATCCGTCCAAGAAGCAACTGACCAAGGTATGGCGCGGCGCGTGTGGGCCATTTGGCACGGTTCTCGGACCAAACTCTGATCGCTACCATCGGGATCATTTCCACCTAGACACCGCGCGCTACCGCAGCGGCACCTATTGCCGTTAACGCAGTACCAGTCTCGGGGCAGGACCAAGGGGCAACGGACCCAAGGCGACGAACCCATCTCTGAAATTCAGCTGTAAATCCAGCGCATTTGGGTTGCCACCCAGTCCAGCCATGAAACCCAATGCGCGGGTCACAGGATCGACTGCCTGATCCGGCAGCGCACCTGCGGCGTTTGCCATCGCGATCATGTCGCGCCAGTTTTCGGCTTTCATCGCAATTTCACCCGTTGGAATGCCCTGTTCGTCAACTTCCAGTTCGCCGGTGGCGAACAGACGCAGCTCACCCCATTTCATTTCTGCCAAACGCAGATCAATCGCAACGGGTTGGGGGCGACGCTGCTCAAGTGCGGTGCGGTCCCAGGGTTTGTCGAAAGTGACAAACATATCCATTTCCAGCGTTTCGAACGATTGCGGCAGGGTCGATGCTGAACGCATCAGGCGTCTCAGATCATCGCCGGGGGTAAATCCGTCGATCTTCGCGGTAATCCCATAGCTTTCGGGCGCTCCAGATTGCTCCATCACAAGGCTCAGCGACTGGCCTCCGGCTTGCGGATCACCTTCGGTTGTCAGCAGCCAGCGCTTTGAGGTCAGCGCCATTTTCTCGAGCACCAGCGCGACACCGGGTTGGAGCTGCAATTCGGCTTGTAGCGCTTCGGCCTGAACGGTCGTGGTCTGGTCGAAATAGGAAAGGCGCTGCGGCGTACTGGCAAAGCGCAGCATCTGGCGGCCGGGCCAGATTGCTGGGCTTTGGAACTCGACCCAGTCCGCACTCCATGCCGTTCCGTTGACCGGATCGGCCAAAGCGGGATTATTCAGGCGTGTGATGTGCTGAAACGGATATCCGGCCGTCGACACGTCCGAGAATTCGGCCTGCCAGCCCAGTTCTTGCTGTCGGTCAAACCAACCGGTTAGGGCGTTTCGCAGACCATAACCGGCGACAAACCAGTAGGCGCTCCACGCGAGGGCGATAAATACGAAAACGCGTATCAGACGGCGCATGATGAATGGCCCTTTTTCCTGCCTCGGATTTGATGTTTATAGGGCCAAACGGGCAAGGACCAGTGCAATGACGATGTGGGTATTCGGATATGGATCGCTGCTGTGGAACCCGGGCTTTCCGGTGGCACGCAGCGAACGCGCTAAATTGCACGGATATGCGCGGTCGTTTTGCATGCGCTCTATCCACCATCGCGGCACGGAAGAAGACCCCGGTTTGGTGTTGGCGCTGGACGAACAGCCAGACGCGCATTGCACTGGATTGGCGCTTGCTGTCGAGGCAGGTCACGAAGAGCGCACTTTGGCTGAATTGCGTGAGCGTGAGCTGATCTCGTCAGCCTATCTGGAACGGATGCTGGACGTGCATCTGGACTGCGGGCAGATCGTAAATGCAGTGACTTACGTCATCGATGCTCACCACGTTCAGTATTGCGGCGGTCTTCCATTGGAAGAGCAGGCTCAGATCATCGCCCACGCGGTTGGCGGACGTGGGCCAAATACCGAATATCTCTACAATACTGCCTCGCACTTGACCGAGATCGGACTGCACGACCCTGATCTTGAGTGGTTGTCGCAACGGGTGCGGACAATCAGCGCATAAACTCTTGGCGTCACGGGGCGAACTTCGATAGGTTCAGCCCAGAGCAGACAATACCAGGAGCCACGCGCATGGCGCAGGCACAACAGGGCGTGAGACCACATTTCTCACAACCGATCCGTCAGATTTTGATGATGCTGATCGCAATAGGGCTGTCAGGACTTGGCGTGTTCATGGCGTTGCCATATGTGCTGCCGGTTATTCAGGCCAATCTGTATCTTAACGGGTTCATTTTGCTGGTCTTTGTCATCGGTGTCGCTGCCTGTTTTCTGCAGGTCACACAGCTGATCGGATCGGTTCGTTGGATCGAAGCCTTTGCCGGAGGCGTCGAACGTGACGATGTGCGCCCGCCGCAACTGCTTGCCCCACTGGCGTCGTTGTTGAGGGAACGCGGGGCGCGGTCTCAGATCAGCTCTAGCTCTACCCGATCGATCCTCGATTCCGTCGCCGAACGGGTCGAAGAAGAGCGCGAGATCACCCGTTATATCACCAACGTGCTGATCTACCTTGGCCTACTGGGGACATTTTTTGGTTTGGCCACCACTGTCCCCGCCATCGTTGATACGATCCGCAGCCTGAATCCGCAGGAAGGTGAAGAAGGTCTGGCCGTCTTCAACCGTCTGATGACAGGATTGGAAGCGCAGCTGCAGGGCATGGGCGTTGCTTTTGGGTCGTCATTGCTGGGTCTGGCCGGTTCATTGATCGTCGGCCTGCTGGAACTGTTCGCGGGCCATGGTCAGAACCGGTTCTATCGCGAATTGGAGGAATGGTTGTCCTCGATCACCCGCGTTGGCTTTGCAGCAGGCGATGAGGGCGGCGCGGAACTGGCCGTGCTGACCCCAGTACTGGACGCCATGTCCGAGCAGATGGATGCGCTGCAGGATATGTTCTCGGCGCAAGAAGCTGATCGGACGGACGTATCAGCCAAGCTGGGGCAATTGGTCGATGTCATCGGGGAAATGAACCAGCGTCAGGCCCAGACCGAAGGTGTTACGGCTGCGCTTGAGCGTGTGGCGCTGGGGCAAGACGCGTTGCTTGATCACATGCGCGAACATGGCGCGGGCGAGGGGATCGATGCGGAAAGCCGCATGCGCCTGCGGTCGATGGATGTGCAGTTGCTGCGTATCCTCGAAGAGATTTCCGCCGGTCGCCAGGACAGCATGAACGAGCTGCGCAAGGATTTTGAGCTACTGGTCAAAGCATTGACCTTGCCACGGGGCGCCGTACGTACGCCGCCAGAAGGAGAGTAACTCATGGCGCTGTCCCGCCGCACAGGTCAACGATTCTCGGGCTCGGTCTGGCCCGGCTTCGTGGATGCGATGACGGGATTGTTGATGGTGCTGACCTTTGTGCTGACCATCTTCATGGTCGTGCAATTTGTGCTGCGCGAAACGATTTCGGGGCAAGAGGATGAACTGACTGCGCTGTCCGACGAAATCGCCGCTCTGGCCGGGGCGCTGGGGCTGGAAGAGCGGGAAAACAGCCGTCTTCAAGCGCGTCTTGGGAACTTGAATGCAACGCTTAATCAGGTCGAAGACGATCTAGCGCAGGCACAAACCCGCATAACCGACTTTGAAGCACAGGTCGCGGCTTTGCTGGCTGATCAGGCGCGTGCGCAGGGGGATATCGCCGCGCTAGAAACGCAACGCGATGAGTTGCTAAATGAACAAGATGCCTTGAATTTGGCACTTGCTCAAAGCAGACAAGAAATCGACGCACAGGCCGAAGCCGCCCGCCTTGCCGCGGCTCGACGCGAAGCACTTGAAGCTCTCGTCGCCGAACTTGAAACCAGCGAAGATGCACAGGCAGCTCAGATATCCGAGCTGGAACAGCAACTGACCGAGGAAGAGGCCGCGCGTCTGGCCGAAGCCGCCGCTGCTGAGGCGTTGCGTGATCGATTGCAGAATGCAGATGCTGAACTGACAGCGATGACCTTGGCGCTGGAAGCGCAGCGAAAGGAAGCCGAGGATACCCTGACTTTGCTAGCTGCGGCACAGGCTGCCAAGGCAGAGCTTGAGCGTCAGTTCGGTGAGATCAATGCCGAAGAACTGAGGGAACAACTGCAGGCGGCGCTGGATGCCCAAACCCAAGCACAAGCAAATGAAGCTGAACAAAGGTCACTGGCCGAGGAGCGCGCGGCGCTGCTGGCGCTCGCCCGAGAGGCGCTTGCATCGGAACAGGAAATCTCGACCGAAGCGCAACGTCAGACCGCGCTGCTTAATCAGCAGATGGCAGCCCTGCGCAGCCAGTTGGGATCGCTGCAGGCTTTGTTAGACGATTACGAAGAACGTAATACCGCCGCCGAGATCCAGATACAGACGCTGGGCCAGGATCTGAATGCCGCTCTAGCGCGCGCAGCCTCGGAAGAACGCCGTCGCCGACTGCTGGAAGAGGCTGAACGTATTCGGCTGGAAGCCGAGGCCGAGAAACTGGCGGGCCAGAATCAGGAGCTTGCCGCGCAGGCCGAGGATTTGCAGCGCTATCGCTCGGAATTCTTCGGGCGGTTGCGCGATGTGCTGGGTGATCAGGATGGCGTGCGCATTGAAGGTGACCGCTTCGTGTTCTCGTCTGAGGTGTTGTTTGCCACCGGGTCCGCAAACCTATCTGCGGAAGGTCGTCAGGAGGTTGCCAAAGTTGCCAATATCCTGCGAAGCGTTGCCGCAGAAATACCCGAAGGGTTGAACTGGGTCATCCGTGTCGATGGTCACACCGACAATGTGCCACTTGCAGGAAGCGGACGATATCGCGACAACTGGGAGCTCAGCCAGGGTCGTGCCCTTTCTGTGGTGCGCTACATGGTTGATGCGCTGGGCATTCCACCTGATCGTTTGGCGGCAAACGGGTTCGGAGAATTCCAGCCCGTTAATCCCGCCGACACACCCGAGGCGCGCGCCCAAAACCGTCGGATCGAGTTGAAGCTGACAGAGCGGTAAGGCTGGTTCGAACCGCTGTGGATTACCTGCCAAACAAGAAAAACGCCCACCGAAAAGGCGGGCGTTTTTCGTTATAGAAGCCGTGGGTTAGTCCGCTGTCAAAAGCGGGGGCTTGTCGCCCGGAATGCGGGGCTGATCGGGGCCCAGGATTTCCAGGTTCAGCTCGCCCTTCTTCATCGAGACACGGACCACGCCGCCTTTGGCCAGTTTGCCGAATAGCAGTTCCTCGGCGAGAGGTTTCTTGATGTGCTCCTGAATGACACGGCCTAGAGGACGCGCACCCATCTTGTCATCATAGCCCTTGTCGGCCAGCCATTCGGCGGCACGCGGTGTCAGATCGATGGTCACGCCACGATCCAGCAACTGTGCTTCCAGCTGCAGGACAAACTTCTCAACGACCTGCAAAATGACCTCTTTCGGCAGCGGCGCGAATGAGATCACGGCGTCCAGGCGGTTGCGGAACTCCGGCGTGAACATACGTTCGATCGCTGCGGTATCCTCACCTTCGCGCCGGTCGCGGCCAAAGCCAATGGCAGCCTTAGCCTGTTCCTGTGCACCCGCGTTTGAGGTCATGATCAGGACCACGTTGCGGAAATTCACCGTCCGGCCATTGTGGTCGGTCAATTCGCCGTGATCCATCACCTGCAACAGGATATTGAACACGTCAGGGTGCGCTTTTTCGATCTCATCAAGCAACAAGACGCAATGTGGGTGCTGGTCGACACCGTCGGTCAGCAAACCACCCTGATCAAACCCGACATAACCCGGAGGCGCACCGATCAGACGGCTGACCGCGTGCTTCTCCATGTATTCCGACATGTCGAAGCGCAGCAGTTCAACACCAAGCGTGTCAGCCAACTGTTTCGCCACCTCTGTTTTGCCAACACCGGTGGGGCCAGCGAACAGATAGTTGCCGATGGGTTTTTCGGGCTCACGCAGACCGGCGCGCGCCAGTTTGATCGCACTGGACAGCGCTTCGATCGCTTCATCTTGACCAAACACCACGCGTTTCAGCGAGGTTTCGAGATCTTTGAGAACCTCGGCATCATCCTTGGTGACGTTCTTGGGTGGGATACGCGCAATCTTGGCAACCACCGCCTCGATCTCTTTGACGCCGATGGTCTTGCGACGTTTGCTTTCGGCCAGCAGGTGTTGCGCTGCCCCGGCCTCATCGATCACGTCGATGGCCTTGTCGGGCAGTTTGCGGTCGTTGATATAGCGCGCCGACAATTCGACAGCTGTCTTGATCGCGTCGGCAGTATATTTGATCGAGTGATGCTCTTCGAAATACGGTTTCAGACCGCGCAGAATTTTGACACTGTCCTCGACCGACGGCTCGTTCACGTCGATTTTCTGGAATCGGCGGCTCAGCGCGCGGTCTTTTTCGAAATGCTGACGGAACTCTTTATACGTGGTCGAGCCCATGGTGCGCAGTTTGCCACCCTGAAGCGCTGGCTTCAGCAGGTTCGACGCATCCATTGCACCGCCCGAGGTTGCACCCGCTCCGATCACAGTGTGAATCTCGTCGATGAAGAGAACTGCATCAGGGTGCTCTTCCAATTCGGTCACAACCGCTTTCAGACGCTCTTCGAAATCGCCGCGATAGCGAGTTCCTGCAAGCAGGGCGCCCATATCAAGCGAGTAGATGGTGGTTTCCGACAACACGTCCGGGGCCTCGCCCGCAACGATCTTATGCGCCAGACCTTCGGCGATGGCGGTTTTGCCGACACCGGGGTCACCTACCAGCAACGGGTTGTTCTTGCGTCGGCGACACAGCACCTGAATACAGCGTTCAACCTCGTCCGAGCGTCCGATCAGCGGATCTACATCACCGGCGCGTGATTTGGCGTTCAGATCAACGCAATATTTGCCAAGCGCGCTTTCTTTCTGCTCAGCGTCACCAGAGGTCGTCTGAGCCTCTTCTTCGGCTTCATCAGCACCCGTTACAGGACGATTCTCTCCATAGGCCGGGTCTTTGGCCACACCATGTGCGATGAAGTTTACCGCGTCATAACGGGTCATGTCCTGCTCTTGCAGGAAATAGGCTGCGTTGCTTTCACGTTCGGCGAAGATGGCCACCAATACATTGGCCCCGGTCACCTCTGTGCGGCCAGAGCTTTGAACGTGGATCGCGGCGCGCTGAATGACACGCTGGAAGGCTGCCGTGGGCACGGCTTCGGACCCGTCGATATCAGTGACGAGGTTTGACAGATCTTCGTCGATGAATTCGACCAAGGTGCTGCGTAACTCGTCCAGATCGACGCTGCACGCTTTCATGACGCGCACCGCATCGGGTTCTTCCAACAGCGCCAGCAGCAGATGCTCTAGCGTTGCGAATTCATGTCGCCGTTCATTCGCCGCCGCAAGGGCCGCGTGGATGGCTTGTTCAAGTGTGCTCGAGAATGAAGGCACGCGGGTGCTCCTCTGTATTGGGCCGGAAGGGGGCGGGCTGCAGGCCGGATCCCCATCCCAACCATGTCCTCATACTATTAGAGTTTGGTTGATCCCGCCCCGGCTTCAAGGGTTTTCTTTCACTTGACAGTCACATTTGTTGTGACCGTGGCCGTGATTGGGGCTTGAAACGGGTTAAAAGCTGTCTTTTTGGGCTCGAATTTCGGCGAATACGGACACGGGATCAGAGTTTTCCATGCCCAGATGGGCCTGAATCGCCGGATCAGTGGCCCTTAGAAACGGATTTGTCGCCTTTTCCAGGCCCAAAAGCGAGGGCACAGTGGGTTCTCCGGCAGCGCGGGCGCGATTAATATCGGCCACGCGGTCAAGCAAGGCTGGGTTGTCGGGATCGATGGTCAGGGCGAACTTGGCGTTTGCCTGTGTGTATTCGTGGCCTGAGCACACGATTGTTTCATCGGGCAGGGCCGCCAACTTGCTGAGAGAGGCCCACATTTGCGCAGGCGTGCCCTCGAACAATCGTCCACATCCCAGCGCCATCAGGCTGTCAGCGGTGAATACAACGCCAGTTTGGGGCATGTAGAATGCAATGTGCCCAATTGTATGACCGGACACATCAAGAACCTCGACCGGCTCACCGCCGATATAAAAAGTGTCACCTTCAACCACCGCCTGATCGAGTTTTGGCAACCGATGCTCATCTGCTTTTGCGCCGATCACACGCGCGGGCTGTTTCGCCAGAATGTCGCCCAGCCCGTCCACATGATCCCAATGATGATGGGTCAGCAACACATGGCTTAGCTGCCAGCCGCGCGAATCCAGTTCGGCCAGAATCGGAGCTGCCTCTGGCGCATCGATCAAGGCAGTCTCACCGCTGGCCGGATCATGGGCTAGAAAGGCGTAATTATCGCTGAGGCAAGGAATGGTGACGATCTCAAGAGGCATGGCCTTTTGCCCTTTCATTGCTAGACTGCGCCCAGCTAAGCCGATTGACCGGGTGTCCGCAATGCATCTTGATGTGCAGGATCTGAGGAATTTCTACTATCGCAGCACCCTGGGTCGCGCGGCCCAGGCAGCGATCCGTGGTCGGTTGGTGGATCTTTGGCCCGAAGCCAAAGGGCAAACTGTGGTCGGATTTGGTTTTGCCGTACCTTTATTGCGGCCTTACCTCAAAGATGCGCGTCGTGTGATTGGTCTTATGCCTGGTCCGCAGGGTGTAATGCCATGGCCTGCGGGGATGCCCAATGTTTCCGTTCTGACCGAAGAGACGATGTGGCCAATCGAAACTGGCCATGTGGATAAACTCGTGGTGATGCATGGTTTGGAAACTTCAAACCGACCCAGCCAATTGCTGGAAGAATGCTGGCGCGTTCTGGGGCCCGGAGGGCGTGTGCTATTTGTCGTACCGAACCGGGCCGGGCTTTGGTCGCGCTCAGACCGGACGCCGTTTGGCTTTGGGCAGCCCTATTCAACGACCCAATTGGAAAACCAATTGCGAGCGCACCACTTCGTCCCCGAAAACCATTGCTCGGCGCTTTACCTGCCGCCTTCGTTCCGTCGGTTTTGGCTAAAATCAGGTAGCCTGATCGAGAAGACTGGACAACGCATCCCAACCGTCATGGCCGGAGGCGTGCTTATGGTTGAGGCCAGTAAACTCATTCGCCCGCCTAGCGGGAGCGTTACCAAAGACACAGCGAAGCGCCCGATCAAAGCGTTGGATGGTTTGTTAAAGCCTGCGTGACAGTCCGGCGCATTTTGAACGGAAAAAATGCGGGAAAAAGGTCACAGGAATCGCAAAAACCTGCATATTCGTAACATTTTTCAACTGCCCCAATCGGTCCAAAGGGTCGCAGTTGGGTTAAGTGTATGAAAAATAATAATTTGTGGATAAAACTGTTACCGCTATAGCGTATTGCTTGGTTGGAACACCTCTGCTACATCCCCGGTGATTTTGATCCCCGCCCTAAATGGACGGGGTTTCCTCACGCCCCAAGGTAGCGGCCGCTACTCAAAATCGGGGCCTCAAATATCGGAAGGGTGGACGTGTCCGAACCAGCTTCGATTTCCACTGGCATCGCCGAGCGCTATGCCACCGCGATCTTCGAGATCGCTAAAGAGAATAACGACCTTGCAGGTCTGGAAACCGGAATCAACGATCTGGCAGCAGCATTGGGTGACAGCGCTGAATTGCGCGACCTGATCGCATCGCCTTTGGTTTCGCGCGCCGAACAGGAAAGCGCAATCACTGCTGTTGCTGACAAGATGGGCCTACATGCCATCCTGCGCAATACGTTGGGTCTGATGGCGCAGAAACGTCGTCTGTTCGTTGTACCGCAACTGGTGCAGGTTCTGCGCGACATGCTGGCTGACGAGCGTGGCGAGGTGACCGCCGATGTCGCCTCGGCCAAGGCGCTCACCAAGACCCAAATGGATAAACTGTCCAAGACGCTGTCCGAGCGTGTGGGCAAGACCGTGACAATCAATGCGACCGTTGATGAAAGCCTCATCGGCGGTCTTGTCGTTAAAGTGGGCTCGAAAATGATCGATAGCTCGATCCGTTCGAAGCTGAACTCCCTACAGAATGCAATGAAAGAGGTCGGATAAATGGGAATCCAAGCTGCAGAGATTTCTGCAATCCTGAAGGACCAGATCAAGAATTTTGGTCAGGAAGCCGAAGTGGCCGAGATCGGCCGCGTGCTGAGCGTCGGTGACGGGATTGCCCGTGTATACGGCCTGGACAATGTGCAAGCCGGTGAGATGGTCGAATTCCCCGGCGGCATCATGGGTATGGCGCTGAACCTGGAAAGCGACAACGTCGGTGTTGTTATCTTCGGTTCCGACCGTGACATCAAAGAAGGTGACACTGTTAAGCGCACCAACTCGATCGTGGACGTTCCGATTGGTGACGAGCTGCTGGGCCGCGTTGTTGACGGTCTGGGCAACCCGCTGGACGGCAAAGGCCCGATCAACGCGACCAAGCGTGGCGTTGCAGACGTTAAAGCGCCGGGCATCATTCCGCGTAAATCGGTTCACGAGCCGATGGCAACCGGCCTGAAATCGGTTGACGCAATGATCCCAATCGGCCGTGGCCAGCGTGAGCTGATCATTGGTGACCGTCAGACCGGTAAAACCGCCGTTGCTCTGGACGCGATCCTGAACCAGAAAGTTTACAACGACGCAGCAGGCGACGATGAGTCGAAGAAGCTGTACTGCGTGTACGTTGCGATCGGTCAAAAGCGTTCGACCGTTGCTCAGCTGGTGAAGAAACTGGAAGAGTCCGGCGCGATCGACTACTCGATCGTTGTGGCGGCAACCGCGTCCGACCCGGCACCGATGCAGTTCCTTGCACCCTACGCCGCAACCGCGATGGCCGAATACTTCCGTGACAACGGCCGCCACGCGCTGATCATCTATGATGACCTGTCGAAGCAGGCTGTGTCCTATCGTCAGATGTCGCTGCTGCTGCGCCGTCCGCCCGGACGTGAAGCCTATCCTGGCGACGTTTTCTACCTCCACTCGCGTCTGTTGGAACGTTCGGCAAAGCTGAACGAAGACTTCGGTGCGGGCTCGCTGACCGCTCTGCCGGTTATCGAAACTCAAGGTGGTGACGTTTCGGCGTTTATTCCGACCAACGTGATCTCGATCACCGACGGCCAGATCTTCCTGGAAACCGAACTGTTCTATCAGGGTATCCGCCCCGCCGTGAACACCGGTCTGTCAGTTTCGCGTGTGGGCTCCTCGGCTCAGACCAACTCGATGAAGTCGGTTGCCGGTCCAGTTAAGTTGGAACTGGCTCAGTACCGCGAAATGGCTGCCTTTGCGCAGTTTGGTTCTGACCTCGACGCCGCGACCCAGCAGCTGCTGAACCGTGGTGCGCGTCTGACCGAGCTGATGAAACAGCCGCAGTACTCGCCGCTGACCAACGCTGAAATCGTCTGCGTAATTTTCGCCGGTACCAATGGTTACCTCGATAAGATCGACGTGTCCGATGTTGGTCGTTACGAAGCTGGCCTGCTGGCGCATCTGCGTGGCAAGCACGCGGATCTGCTTCAGTGGATCACGGACGAAGATCCCAAGATCAAGGGTGACGCTTCCGACAAGATCAAGGCTGCGCTGGACGAATACGCCGCAACCTTCGCTTAAGGGAGAGGCGGGCATATGCCAAATCTTAAGGACCTTAAAAACAGGATCGAGTCGGTCAAATCGACCCGCAAGATCACCAAGGCCATGCAGATGGTCGCGGCTGCAAAACTGCGTCGCGCCCAGGAATCTGCCGAAGCCTCGCGTCCCTATGCCGAGCGGTTCAATGCCGTGATGGCGGGGCTGGCGGCTTCGGTCGGGGGCAGCGACAGCGCCCCCAAGCTGCTCCGTGGCACGGGCAGTGATGATGTCCATCTGCTGGTTGTCATGACAGCTGAACGCGGCCTGTGTGGCGGCTTCAACTCGAACATCGCCAAGCTCGCTCGCCAAAAGGCGGACGAGTTGCGCGCCAAAGGCAAGACGGTCAAGGTTTTGACCGTCGGCAAAAAAGGCCGCGACGCGCTCAAGCGTGATTTTAGCGATCTGTTCGTTGGACATATCGACCTGAGCGAGGTCAAGCGTCTGGGGTATTCCAACGCGCAAGACATCGCCAAGGACGTCCTGTCTCGTTTCGACGGGGGTGAGTTCGACGTTGCCACGATCTTCTACTCGAAGTTCGTCAACGTTGTGACCCAGATCCCGACGGCACAGCAGGTCATCCCCGCCTCGTTCGAAGACGAAGCGACGGGTGACGACAGCGGTGCGGTATTCGACTACGAGCCCAGCGAAGAGGCCATCCTGGCCGACCTGCTGCCCAAGGGGGTTGCCACTGCGATCTTCTCGGCTCTGCTCGAAAACGGAGCGTCTGAACAGGGTGCACGGATGTCCGCAATGGACAACGCGACACGCAACGCGGGTGAGATGATCGACAAGCTGACGATCCAGTTCAACCGCTCGCGTCAGGCCGTGATCACCAACGAGCTGATTGAAATTATTTCCGGCGCCGAAGCGCTGTAGAGACATACCGGAGACGAAACATGGCGAATGCAAAAGGCAAAGTCACACAGATCATCGGGGCCGTCGTCGACGTGCACTTCGAAGATCAGCTGCCTGAAATTCTGAACGCGCTGGAAACCACCAACAACGGCAAGCGCCTGGTGTTGGAAGTTGCTCAGCACCTGGGTGAAAACACCGTCCGTACCATCGCGATGGACGCGACCGAGGGTCTGGTCCGCGGCGAAGCCGTGACCGACACTGGCGCACCGATCTCGGTTCCGGTTGGTAACGCCACTCTGGGCCGCATCCTGAACGTGGTTGGCGAGCCGATCGACGAAAAAGGCCCGGTTGAAGCAACCGAAGCCCGTGCGATCCACCAGCCCGCACCGACTTTTGACGAACAGTCGACCGAGTCGGAAGTTCTGGTAACCGGCATCAAGGTTGTTGACCTGCTGGCCCCATACGCTAAAGGCGGTAAGATCGGCCTGTTCGGCGGCGCCGGCGTTGGTAAAACCGTTCTGATCATGGAACTGATCAACAACATCGCAAAAGTGCACTCGGGCTTCTCGGTGTTCGCGGGTGTTGGTGAACGGACCCGTGAAGGCAACGACCTGTACCACGAGATGATCGAATCGAACGTTATTAAACCGGACAACCTGTCGGAATCGCAGGTGGCCCTGGTTTACGGTCAGATGAACGAACCTCCCGGAGCGCGTGCACGTGTTGCTCTGACAGGGCTGACCCTGGCCGAGCAGTTCCGCGACCAGTCCGGCACCGACGTTCTGTTCTTCGTCGACAACATCTTCCGTTTCACGCAGGCGGGTTCTGAGGTTTCGGCTCTGCTGGGTCGTATTCCTTCAGCTGTGGGCTATCAGCCGACGCTGGCGACTGACATGGGCGCTCTGCAGGAACGCATCACCTCGACCAAGTCGGGCTCGATCACCTCGGTTCAGGCGATCTACGTGCCTGCGGACGACCTTACCGACCCGGCGCCAGCAACCTCGTTTGCTCACTTGGACGCGACCACCGTTCTTAACCGTGCGATCTCGGAAAAGGGTATCTACCCTGCGGTTGACCCGCTCGACTCGACCTCGCGTCTGCTCGACCCGGCCATCGTTGGTGAAGAGCACTACAAGGTTGCGACCGACGTTCAGCAAATCCTTCAGCGCTACAAGTCGCTGCAGGACATCATCGCCATCCTCGGCATGGACGAACTGTCGGAAGAAGACAAACTGACCGTGGCACGTGCCCGTAAGATCGAGCGCTTCCTGTCGCAACCGTTCGACGTGGCCGAAGTCTTTACCGGTTCGCCGGGCGTTCAGGTTCCTCTGGATGTGACCATCGCGTCGTTCAAAGCGGTTGTCGCTGGCGAATACGATCACTTGCCCGAAGCGGCCTTCCTGATGGTTGGCGGCATCGAAGAAGTGATCGCCAAAGCGGAGAAGATGGCCGCAGAAGCCGCCTAAGGAGTATCCCTGATGGCAAACACGATGCAATTCGACCTCGTCAGCCCCGAGCGGAGCCTTGCTTCGCTTAGCGCGACGGCGGTCCAGATTCCCGGCGCGGACGGGGATATGACGGCAATGCCCGATCATGCCCCCACAATTACAACTCTGCGCCCGGGCATCCTGAAGGTCGAAGCACCCGAAGGCTCCAGCGAATACCTGGTCACCGGTGGGTTTGCTCAGATCAATGGTGATGGCCTGTCGGTTCTGGCCGAAAAAGCCATCCCAGTTGCCGAAGTAACACGTTCGCATCTGGACGATCTGATCGCCGAGGCCCGCGCTTCGCACGAGGCGGCCAAGGCCGGTGAAGATCAGACGATCGTCGACGATGCTGCCAAGTTGCTGGCTGACATGGAAGCCCTAGGAACGCATATGAGCCTGTAAGGGTTCATGACATTCTGATCACTTGGAACGGCCCCGTATCCGCGGGGCCGTTTTTTTGTCGTGATTTTGCCATTCGCTGAAGTTAAGCTGCAGGAATTGAACAATAAAAGACGATAGATGAAAAAGTTTCAAACCCATCCCATCGGCATTGATCAGGGCGAGGAGGTCTTGTTTTCCGATTTCGCCGATGGTGGCGTGATGTGGACTGGTGAGGGCCCGCGTGAGCGTCGCGTAAGCGTCCGTTTTTCAGAAGTGTTCCGCTCTGTGCCAATCGTCCAGATAGGCGTGGTGCTTTGGGATGTGGATACGTCTTCCGCTTTACGCGCTGAAGTTCAGGCCGAAGATATAACGCCGGAAGGATTCAATGCGGTGTTTCGCACCTGGTCTGATACGCGTATCGCCAGAATTCGGGTGAATTGGACCGCAATTGGAGATGTTTCGCATGAAGACGATTGGGACATCTCGTGAAGCAGGCCTGTTCGTGACATAAGATTGCGCACCTTCGCGCGTCGTCCCATAAAGAAGACTGGCCACCCCAAATAGCGGCTAACGCAACCGGAGGATCTTACAGGTGTTTGCAAGAGATCATATCGAATACGAAGCCTTGGACCTTCCGGATCGTATGGACTTGTCTGATGAAGAAATGCTGGCCGAAGCGCGAGCGTTCTACGACAAGATGAAACGCCGCCATACCGTGCGTGACTATTCGGACCGGCCCGTCGAGCGCACGGTCATCGAAGAGTGCATTCGCGCAGCCGGAACAGCGCCCTCAGGGGCCAATCATCAGCCCTGGCACTTTGTGGCCATCTCGAACCCTGAGATGAAACGCCGTATTCGGGAAGAGGCAGAAGCTGAGGAGCGCAGGTTTTATGAAGGCGGTGCCGGAGATGAATGGCTGAAGGCGCTTGAACCAATCGGGACTAACGATCAGAAGCCGCATCTGGAAGACGCACCGTGGCTGATAGTGATTTTCGCCCAACGTTGGGGTCATTTCGATGATGGAGATCGGTTCAAAAACTACTACGTGCCTGAAAGCACGGGCATTGCCACGGGCTTTTTGTTGACTGCGTTGCACCATGCAGGGCTGGTTTCACTGACCCACACACCCAACCCGATGAAATTCCTGAATAAACTGCTAAACCGCCCTGATCATGAAAAGCCTATTATGATCGTAGCTGTAGGCCACCCGCAAGACGACGCGAAGGTGCCAAAAGTTGCAAAGATGAAAAAACCGTTGGAAGAAATCATGACGGTCGCCGAATAGGCAGGCCGTCATGAATTCAGACATTATCTATGGTAGTCAGCAGTTTTTCGATCAATCCATATGATAAAGTGACTCGTAGATCGGCGTCAGTGTCTTGTCTTCGAACAGCGATGATACGCTGGTGCCATTCCAAATGTTCAGGATCGCCTGCGTAAAGATCGGCGCGGTGGGCACGATGCGGATATTGGCGGCCTTGTTGATCTCAGCCGTAGGCTGGATCGTGTCCGATAGGACCAGAGATTTCATCACCGAATTGGTCACACGTTCAACCGCCGGTCCACTCATGACACCGTGGGTGATGTAAGAGTGCACTTCCTTGGCACCGTTATCCATCAGCACCTGAGCAGCTTTGCACAGAGTGCCAGCGGTATCGCAAATGTCATCGACGATCAGGCAGATTTTGTCTTTCACGTCACCAATGACAGTCATCTCAGCCACTTCGCCTGCCTTTTCGCGGCGTTTGTCAACGATCGAAAGGGGCGCATTGATGCGTTTGGCCAATTCACGGGCACGTGCAACACCGCCGACATCCGGCGAGACCACCATCAGGTCGTCCATCTGATCCTTGAATTGTTTCTTCACATCCAGGGCAAAGATCGGAGAGGCATATAGGTTGTCCACCGGCATGTCGAAAAAGCCCTGAATCTGGGCTGCGTGCAGATCCATGGTTAGAATCCGTTCGATACCCGCACCAGTCAGCATGTTTGCCACCAGCTTGGCGCTGATTGGTGTGCGCGCCTTGGTGCGGCGGTCCTGACGGGCGTACCCGAAATACGGAATGACAGCGGTGATCCGGGCTGCGGATGAACGGCGCAGCGCATCTGCGATGATCAGCAGCTCCATCAGATTGTCATTGGCGGGGTTCGAAGTCGGCTGGATAATGAACATATCCTCGCCGCGTACGTTCTCGAACACCTCGACGAAAATCTCGCCGTCGTTGAACCGTTCGACCCGCGCATCGACCAATCCCTGGTCAACGCCGCGATGCAGGCTCATGCGGCGTGCAATGGTTTCGGCAAGCGGAAGATTGGCGTTCCCAGCGATAAGCTTGGGTTCGTGAAGTGTCGGCATCGGCTGATTTTCCCCGGGCAGCAGTGGCAATGTGACAGATTCGTGATGTTGACACCGCTTAGCATGGGTCTACCGTCCCGCAAAGATAACGCAGCGGAGAAAGTGAACATGGCCCAGATTGACTACTTTTTTGCGACACTCTCGCCCTATTCCTATCTGGCGGGAATGCGACTTGAAGAGATCGCGGCAAAACACAGTGCGACGATCAATTACAAACCGCTGGATATCATCGCTTTGTTCGGCCGAACCGGTGGAGTGCCGCCAAAAGACCGACACATCTCCCGCATCGAGTACCGCGCGCAGGAACTGGTGCGCCAATCGCGTAATCTGGATATGCCGTTGAACTTGCAGCCTGCGCACTGGCCGACGAACATGGCGCCGTCCTCATATGCTGTGATTGCGGCCATTCAGGATGGATCAGGGGATGTCGGAATGCTGTGCCATTCTTTCCTACGAGCGTGTTGGGCAGAAGAAAAAGATATCGCCGATGATGGCGTTATCCGCGATTGTCTGGAGCAG
Organism: Ruegeria sp. C5; assembly: GCF_056537605.1. NCBI lineage: Bacteria > Pseudomonadati > Pseudomonadota > Alphaproteobacteria > Rhodobacterales > Roseobacteraceae > Ruegeria > Ruegeria sp. C5. The sequence continues at coordinate 217,567 of NZ_JBQFRX010000003.1, forward strand.
GCCGGGTTTAATCCAAATCTTGCTGACAGCGGCCTGTTGGTAGGTGCTGAAACCTACGCCGCCAATCTCGAAGAAGCCGTGGATCGAGGTGTTTTTGGTGCGCCGTTCTATATCACCCCGGACGGTCAAAGGTTCTGGGGTCAGGATCGTCTTGACGACCTAGACAAGCATTTGGCCGAGATGAAATAGCCGAGCAGAGGAGCACGGTTAAAGAAGGCTTAGAAACCGATTGATCTGGTCGGTTCCGATGGACCAGTCACAGACAAGGCGGCAGGCCAGCATCTCGTCTTCGTCGTCACCATCCAACGTGTCACCCCACAGATGATACACGGCGCCTGCCTCGTGCAGGCGCTTGTGTTGGCCGCGGGGAAAGCTTGCGAAAATCATATTCGCGTGGGGTTCATGTAAGAATTCTGCCCCGACCGTGCGCAGCCCATCTGCCAGACGCGCGCAATTGTCATTGGCCTTACGTGCCGATTTAAGCCAGAGATCGTCCTGCAGGTAGGCGGCCATCTGGGCCGACAGGTAACGGTGCTTGGAAAACAGGTGCGCACCGCGCTTGCGCCGCAATTCGAATTCCCAGGCTTTGCTTTCATCAAAGAAGATGACGGCTTCGACTCCCATCAGACCGTTTTTAGTGCCGCCAAAGCTGACGGCGTCAATACCGGCTTTCCATGTCATTTCTGCCGGTGAGCAATTCAAAGAGACAAGGGCATTAGTGAAGCGCGCGCCGTCCATATGCACCGGCAACCCATATTTCTTGGCAACGCCACACAAGGCGTGCAGTTCGGCCAGCGAGTAAACCGAGCCGCGCTCGGTCACTTGAGTGATTGAGACAGGCCCACGTTGAGGACCATGCACGCCGCGGGTTTCTTCCCCCTCAATGGACTTGGTCAACGCTTCGGGGGTCATCTTGTCGCCACCGGGAACCAGCGTCAGCTTTGCACCGGTGTAGAATTCGGGCGCGTTGCACTCATCCTCGTGGATATGAGCAACGGGTGAGCAGAACACGGTTTCCCACGGGTTGCTTAGTGTCGCCAACGCCAGTGAATTCGCCGCTGTTCCCGTCGCGACCAGATAAACCGCTGCACCCGGAGCTTCAAAAATGCCGCGGATCTGATCGCGCACTTCGTTCATCAAGGTGTCTGCACCATACGCCATCTGGTAGCTCTGATTTGCCTCGGTCAGCGCGGCCAGAACTTCAGGATGGACAGGTCCGGAATTGTCAGAAGCAAAATGCATCAGTTCGGTTCCTCGATGATGTAATCTTCCCATTCTTCCATGGGTGTTTCGAATTCGGATACGGTGCGCCTCTGCACCGAAACCCCGGCGGCATGCACACTTTCTGGCGTACCAGACAACAACGGGTGCCAGTCGTAAAGCGGTTTGCCTTCCCACAGCAACCGATAGGCGCAGGTCTGCGGCAGCCAATAGGCATGATCGTCGATATTGTCGGGTGTCATGACGATGCATTCGGGCACGAACCGGTGACGGATATCATATTGCATGCACCGGCAAGTTTCGTCGTCCAGCAAGCGGCAGGCAACACATGTCAGGGCGACCTCGCCGGTATCTTCGTCTTCCAGCTTATTCAGGCAGCATTTGCCGCAGCCATCACACAGGGCCTCCCACTCGCGCTGGTTCATCTTGCGCAGCGGCTTTCGTTCCCAGAATCGGAGCGCGAGGCCAGCTCGATCAATTGGATCCGTGGTCATGGGTTGGCCAGAAGCTCTCGGGCGCGCGCGCAGTCGGCATCCATCTGCGAGATCAACCCGTCAAGGCCGTCGAATGTCATTTCGGGCCGCAGATAGTCGACCAGACCAACGGACAGCGTCGCGCCGTAAAGATCGCCTGAGAAATCGAACAGGAATGTTTCGATGTTGGGAACCTCACCTTGGAACATGGGCCGGGTCCCGACCGATGCCGCCCCGTGATAGCTGCCCTGATGCGGGCCATCCAAAACGTCGACCAAAACTGCATAAACGCCGAATCTCGGAGGGTGCAGCCCTTCGATCGACATATTGGCCGTCGGGTATCCCAAGTCTCGTCCGCGTTGCTCGCCTCCGACGACCTCACCCTCAATCCGGTGCCAGTGCCCCAACATTGTTGCCGCATCGCGCGGGCGCCCCTCTGACAGAGCTGTCCGGATCGCAGTCGACGAAACCACATTCTCGGTGCGCTCCAACAGGGGCGCGATGGTCACACCGAACCCCATCTCTTCGCCAAAGCGAACCAGGTCCTGAGGGTTACCGCTGCGCCCTTTGCCAAAACAAAAATCGGCACCCACGACAACATGAGAAAGCCCCAGACCATCGCATATGACATTCCTCGCAAAAGCTTCGGGCGTCATACCCGCGAGCGTTGAATTAAAAGGCAGTTCATAAAGCTTCTGCACGCCGAGTTTTTCCAGCCGGTGCGCGCGTGCATTGCCGCGCATCAGACGAAAGGGCGGTGCCTCTGGGGAAAAATACTCTCGTGGATGCGGCTCAAATGTCATGACCCCCAGCGGCGCGTTCAATTCAGCATTGCGCGCCAACTCGATGACGGATTGATGGCCAAGATGAACACCGTCAAAGTTCCCGATGGCGACACTTGCGCCTCGGTCTTCTGGTTCAACAAACTGGAAGTCCCGGATGATATGCATGCGGCTTGCCTAGCGGGACTGCCCGTCAGGTTCAAGCCGCAGTTCGGTTAAGGTGGATTATCAGTCGAACTTGCGGCTCGGAGCCAGCACCATGGCCTCACCCACCAGCACTTTCTTTCCGTCAACTGCGCAGTGGCAATCCAGCTTAACCCGGCGTTTGGCGAAATCGATATCGATCACCTTGACCTCGGCATAAACCATGTCGCCCGGACGCACCGGCGCCAGAAATTTAAGCGATTGTCCCATGTATACGGTTCCATGTCCGGGCAGCTGCTCTCCGATCACGGCAGAGATCAGGCCGGCGGTCAGCATGCCATGGGCAATACGTCCTTCGAAAATCGTATCGCGGGCATAGTCATCATCCAGATGAACCGGATTCCGGTCGGTCGATACTTGAGCGAACATCTCGATATCTTCATCGGTCACGACTTTGCGCAAGTGCCGTGACATGCCCATTTCGATGTCTTCGATGCAAATCGTTCCGCGCGGAAGGTTGTCCAACATGCTGCCCTCATTCGAGATCGAAAGAGCAACAAAAGACCATCATATGCCGCTCGTCGGCAACTTTATTACTTCGCAGTTGCAGAAAATCAAGTCTTTTTTGCTATCTCAGGCGACCAATCGAATAGGTTGGATTGATCTGTTCCTTCTCGTTATGAGCTTTCAACGCGTCTTCGTCTGGATGATGTGATGTTTTGGTTTCTGCGGCTGCCAAACCGCCGGTGATGAAGAGGGTATCAATGCCTTCCCCCATGCCTCCAGCGATATCTGTTTGCGGCCCGTCCCCTATGGCAAGTATTTCAGAATCCGACACATCAACCCCAATCGCCTGCAACCTGCGCCGGGCCAGATCGTAGATCGGCGGGTGTGGCTTACCGAAATATAGGCTTTCACCACCCATCTCGGTATAAAGTCGGGCCAAAGCACCTGCGCACCATTCGCGCGTTTCGCCTCGGTCCACCACGATGTCCGGATTTGCGCAGAGCAGTTTCATCCCTTTCTGCTTGGCATAAAGAAAGTCGGGCCGGTTCACATCTGGGTCCGCCATCGGGTCGAACGGGCCGCAACACACGATGCCTTCGGCCGCGTCCAGCGGAACGCGTTCAATGTGGATCGGATGATCCAGCAGTTTCAGGGGTTCAAAAAAACCGGCATCCCGCTGCCATTCCCCCATGAAGTAGACTTTTTCGCCAATCGCCCCGCGAAACATCGCTGAACGCGCCGAATCACCGCTGGTTGCAATCGTGTCATAGGAATCTGCTGGCACATTAAATTGCGAAAGCTGCACTGCAACGCCAGCACGAGGCTTGGGAGAGTTGGTTACAAGAACCACCGTGCCTCCGGCTTTGCGATAAGCTCGCAGTGCCGCGACGGCCTCGGGGTAGGCAGTTATCCCATTATGAACGCACCCCCACAAATCAACAAACAGCGCTTTGTAGCGGTCAGAGATTTCAGCGAGTGAAGAAACGATCTGGGTCATGGCGCGCCTCGTGCAGCAGGGAATGCGAGATGTCAAAGCCTATGGCAGAGCGTGGCGCAATTGGCCAGAGGTGCAGCCCAAGGCGGAGCGGCCGAAATCAACCCCCTTGTTCATCTGGCTAAAAATATCTCGGAGCACGAGGCAGAGCCTCGCAAAAAAAAAGCGCCCGGTTTCGGGCGCCTTTGATAATCTAAATTCAAACCTTGAGGTTCGGAATGATCTGCTTTTTCCGGCTCATCACGCCGGGCAACACAACCGCGTCACCGTCCACGGTTGCGCCAAAGCTCTTCTCAGCGACACCTTTGACCAGATCATTTGGAACCAGCAGCGTTGCCTCTTCGTTCAGAATGTCGACCACGAACAACAACACCTGATCAACGCCGTCTTCCTTGGCCACATCAGCCATCGAGCTTACGATGCTGTCCTTGCGATCCAGCACGACACCGGGGGCTGTGGTTTCCAGAACCGAGACCCGGAACTTGGTGCCGTCTACTTCGTATTCTTTGCTGTCCATGCGGATCAGTTCGGCGTCCGAGAATGACGATACATCCGATTTTGCCGCAAACATGTCGGCGGCGTAGGCCGAGACATCCAGACCAAGTTCAGCCGCCAGTTTCTCAGCCACGGCGCGGTCGTGCGCGGTGGTTGTGGGTGAGCGGAATTCCAGTGTGTCCGACAGGATGCAGGTCAGCGCGGCACCTTTGATCGCGTCGGGCATCTTGGCGGCGTCGTCACCCATTAGATCGACCATGATGGTTGCCGTGCAGGCCAGCGGGCGCACGGTGATGTCGATAGGGCCTTTGGTTTCAAGCCCGCCAACCAGTTTGTGGTGGTCGATTATGGCGCGGATATCTGCGCTATTGATGCTGGCGGGCAACTCGGCCGGATTGTTGGTGTCGACGATGACAACCGGTGCATCCTCGGCCACGTCCTCGATGATTTGCGGCTTGGGCAGGTCCCAACGCTCAAGCATAAAGGCGGCTTCGGTGTTGGGTTCGCCTAGCAAAACGGGCTGTGCCTGTTCACCTTTCACTTCGTTCAGATACCACGACCACAGGATCGGAGAGCCGGTGGAATCGGTGTCGGGAGATTTGTGGCCAAAAACTAGCGTTGTCATGTCTCGTGTCCTGAAGAATATGGATTTGCGCGCCTTATAGGGTGGTCAAACACGGTTGTCACCCGGAAGCAAACTTGCTGCGACCCTTGGTCTGAAAACCTAGAATTCAGCGCGTTCCAGTGTATATCCGGCTTGCTGTAGCTGGTTCAGTAAGCCGTAGTCGTTGCTCAGATGTCCGGCCCCGACAGCGATCACCGCGGTCTGATCCTTCAGGTCCAGAATCTTTTCCATCCAGTTGGCGTTGCGTTGCACCAGAAGCTGATCCTCGAACCCTTTCCATTCGGCGTTAAACTCTTCTGGTGTCATCCCTGAAGCTTCAAGTCCCTGAATTTTCGCAAGCTCAATGATCGCGGCGTGCTGCTCTTCGATATAGGCGTTCGCCATGGTGATCATTTGGTCGTCCCCGGCCTGCAGCGCCCCGGCCAGCCTGGTCAGTGAGGCCACTTGTTCCTCCAGAGGATGGCTGTCGAACATGGCGATCAGATCCTCGATCCGCTCTAGCGAATACTGGGGTATCCCGTGTTGTTCGGCCAGTTCCGTCAGGCGCGTGTCCATGCCGCGATCAAAGTCTGGGGTATTCATCCGGCAAGGCGGAATGCCCAACATCATGCTTAGAAACCAAGGGCGCATCTTGGCGGCCATCCAGGCGGGAATGCCACGCTCGGCCAGAGTCGCGGACAGCGCTGTCCAATCTTCTTCCGACATCAGGTCAATCAAAGTGGGGCCGGACGTAATCAGGACCGGGCTGAAATCATCGGCCAGATCTTTTTCGAACGCGTCCATTTCGTCCTGTGTGACCTCGAAGAAAAACGCGTCGGCCTGACTCAGAACTGGCTCCAAGCGCTCGACCACGGGTGCCATGCGGGGGTCGCTGGTGTGGAGGGTGCCGATCAGGTGCAAGACGGTCCCGTCTTTTGTCGCGATCCAGTGGTTGCCCTCCGGAAACGGAATGTCACTGATTGTCTTCTCGAGATCAGCTTGACTTTCGGCCGACAGGTCAAGCCAAAGATCTCTCCCTTCGCAGGCCGCATGGGCGGTAATCGGAAGCAAAAGGCCGAGACAAAAGCTGAGCAAGCGCATATGGAACCTTCCGGAAATGGCGAATATGACCAAGACGTACTCCTGCCTTCTTGTAAGTTGCAATGTAGTTTGTCTTCAAACCGTGGCTGGCAATCCGCGCGAAACTACATAGCATAGCGTTATGAAGCTCGAGCAGGATCTCTATCCACCCATCAAAGCCTTGTTGGAACGTCAGGGATATACCGTGAAAGGTGAGGTTGGCGCCGCCGATATTGTTGCTCTGCGGGATGGGCAGGAGCCGGTGATCGTGGAACTCAAGCTGCGCTTCAGTCTCGCGCTGTTTCATCAGGCCATCACACGACTGAAAATAACCGATCAGGTCTATATTGGGGTCTGTAAACCAAAAGGCCGGGCAGCGCGACGGGCGTTGAAGGATAATCTGGCGCTGTGCCGCCGCCTGGGATTGGGCCTGATCACCGTGCGCTCTGATGGAGCGGTCGAGGTTCAATGCGATCCCGGCCCCTATGCGCCGCGCAAGGATAAGGTCAGGGCTAAGCGATTGCTGCGCGAGTTTGAAAGGTTGCAGGGCGATCCCAATGCGGGCGGTGCCACGCGTCATGGGATCGTAACGGCCTATCGGCAAGATGCGCTAAAATGCGCGGCCCATCTGGCAGAGAACGGAGCGGGCAAGGGGGCCGATGTCGCAAAGGCCACTGGCGTAAGTGCGGCGACACGTTTGATGTACGACAATCATTACGGCTGGTTCGAAAAAGTGGAAAAGGGCGTCTACGCGCTGTCTGAGGCAGGGCAAGAAGGTCTGAAACACTGGGCGTACAGCTGGGATCAGCCAGACTAGGTGCCTTGTTCTTGCCTGCTTATCGCGCCAGGCAAAAAAATCTTTCACATATTGTTGACTCGCTTCCTGCAACTCCCTAGCTATGCGTCGTTATCACTCATGAGACCCGAGTGCTAACGCCTCGTCAGTCGGCGAGGGGAGGATAACAAACTTTGAGCCCAAGGAGCTGCAAAGATGGCATTGAAACCGCTTCATGACCGTGTGCTGGTTCGTCGCGTAGAAAGCGAAGAGAAAACCGCAGGCGGACTGATCATTCCCGACAGCGCAAAAGAAAAGCCCAGCGAAGGCGAAGTCGTTGCAACCGGCGAAGGCGCGCGCAAGGACAGCGGCGAACTGATCGCGATGGCTGTAAAAGCTGGCGACAAGATCCTGTTCGGCAAATGGTCGGGCACCGAGGTTCAGGTCAACGGCGAAGAGCTGCTGATGATGAAAGAAAGCGACATCATGGGGATCATCGAGTAAGCGCACCCGCTTTCTCTGATCTTCATTTCAACAGATATTCTCAAGGAGAGACAACATGTCTGCAAAGGACGTCAAGTTTGACACTGATGCCCGTAACCGCATGCTGGCCGGTGTAAATGTTCTGGCCGATGCTGTTAAAGTGACCCTGGGCCCGAAAGGCCGCAACGTGGTTCTGGACAAATCCTTTGGCGCGCCGCGCATCACCAAAGACGGTGTTTCGGTTGCCAAGGAAATCGAACTGGAAGACAAGTTCGAAAACATGGGCGCGCAGATGGTGAAAGAAGTCGCCAGCCGCACCAATGACGAAGCCGGCGACGGCACCACCACCGCAACCGTTCTAGCCCAAGCCATCGTTCGCGAAGGTCTGAAGCAGGTTGCTGCTGGCCTGAACCCGATGGACCTGAAGCGCGGCATCGACCTGGCAACTGCCAAGGTTGTCGAAGGCATCAAAGACGCTTCGCGTGAAGTCAAAGACTCGGCAGAAGTTGCTCAGGTTGGCACCATCTCGGCCAACGGCGAAGCCGAAATCGGCCAGCAGATCGCAGACGCGATGCAGAAGGTTGGCAACGAAGGCGTTATCACCGTCGAAGAAAACAAAGGTCTGGAAACCGAGACCGATGTTGTCGAAGGTATGCAGTTCGACCGTGGCTACCTGTCGCCTTACTTCGTCACCAACGCAGACAAGATGATCGCAGAACTCGACGACTGCATGATCCTGCTGCACGAAAAGAAACTGTCCTCGCTGCAGCCGATGGTTCCGCTGCTCGAGCAGGTGATCCAGTCGCAGAAGCCGCTGCTGATCATCGCGGAAGACGTTGAAGGCGAAGCGCTGGCGACCCTCGTGGTCAACAAACTGCGCGGCGGCCTGAAAATTGCTGCTGTCAAAGCACCGGGCTTCGGCGACCGCCGCAAGGCCATGCTGCAGGACATCGCGATCCTGACCGGCGGTCAGGTGATCTCCGAAGATCTGGGCATGAAGCTCGAGTCTGTCACCATGGACATGCTGGGCACCGCCAAGAAAATCGAAATCACCAAAGACGAAACCACCATCGTCGACGGTGCTGGCGAGAAAGCCGAGATCGAGGCACGCGTTGCTCAGATCCGCACTCAGATCGAAGAAACCTCGTCGGACTACGACCGTGAGAAGCTGCAAGAGCGCGTTGCCAAACTGGCAGGCGGTGTTGCCGTTATCCGCGTCGGCGGCATGACCGAGGTTGAAGTGAAAGAGCGTAAGGACCGTGTCGACGATGCTCTGAACGCAACGCGCGCTGCTGTTCAGGAAGGCGTTGTTGTGGGCGGTGGTGTTGCTCTGGTTCAGGCCGGTAAAGCACTGGAAACTCTGGAAGGTGCAAACGCCGACCAGAACGCAGGTATCAACATCGTTCGTAAGGCAATCGAAGCGCCTCTGCGCCAGATCGCCGAGAACGCTGGTGTCGACGGTGCGGTTGTTGCTGGCAAAGTTCGCGAAAGCGACGACGCAGCATTCGGCTTCAACGCTCAGACCGAAGAATATGGCGACATGTTCTCGTTCGGCGTCATCGACCCGGCCAAAGTTGTCCGTACCGCTCTGGAAGATGCGGCATCGGTTGCTGGCCTGCTGGTCACCACCGAAGCAATGGTTGCCGACAAGCCCGCCAAAGAAGGCGCGGCACCTGCCGGCGGCATGCCCGACATGGGCGGCATGGGCGGCATGATGTAAGCTGCTTAAGCCTTAGTGCTTAATAGCGGGGTCGCCTTTGGGCGGCCCCGGTTTTGTTTGGAATGTCTGTTGTGCATTCGTATCATTGGCGCTGGTAGGCTCTGGTCCGAGGAGGGTCGGGATTGGCTCGGCAATCGGGAATGTGAGTGTGCAAATCCCTTTGAAACGGCTATGCGGTTGATATGCGACTGTTTCTTCTGACCGCTTTAACCATGTGCGCCTTCGCCGCGAATTCGATCCTGAACCGCCTTGCTATCGACAGTGGCGCAAGTGATCCGGCGGGATTTGCCATCATCCGGGTTTTGGCTGGTGCCTTGGTTTTAACGGTATTGGTGGCGCTTCGGGGCGGCTCGATCCCTGTTTTTGATCGTCGACGTGTTGTTGGGGCCGGGTCACTGTCGCTTTATATGATCGGGTTTTCAGTAGCGTATCTGACGCTTGATGCCGGGCTTGGTGCGCTGATCCTGTTCGGGGTTGTGCAAATTACCATGTTTGCGATTGGTGCAATGACCGGTTCTGCACCCACTTTGAGACAGATATTGGGTGCCGGTATTGCGCTTGGTGGACTGGCTTTTGTTCTTTGGCCTGCTGGGACGGTTCAGGTCGACCCGACAGGGGCCGGCTTAATGACGGCTGCCGGGGTCGGGTGGGCCATATATTCCATCGCGGGCCGGTCCGAACCAGATGCATTGTCGGGAACTGCAGCAAATTTCATCATGGCGTTGCCCGTCACGGGATTTGCCCTGTTCCTGCTGGGAAGCAATTGGCAAATGTCTCCGCTTGGCTATGGGCTGGCTGCGCTTTCCGGAGGCGTCACGTCCGGTCTCGGCTATGCGCTATGGTACCGTGTCGTGCCACAGCTTTCACCGGCGGTGGCCGCGATCGTGCAACTCAGCGTTCCAGTTATCGCAATTGCTGCCGGGGTCATCCTGTTAGCCGAGATGGCAAGTCTAAGGCTTCTACTCGGCGCCGGATTTGTACTCGGCGGCATCGCACTGGCGGTGCTGCGCCGGAACCGTGGCTAGGGGTTCCCTCGGCCTGGGTTAGGCCTTATCTGGCGTGTATGAAATTTCTTGCTGTTCTCCTCTTGTGCCTTATGCCTGCGGTGGCCAATGCGAAATGCGTGGTTCTTCTGCATGGCCTCGCGCGCACAGAGGCCTCGTTTACCGTCATGGAACAGCTTTTTCATGCGCATGGTTACACTGTGGTTCGTCCAGGTTACCCTTCGACAGACCTACCAATACCAGACCTCGCCAACCAGACTTTACCAGCTGCGTTCGCCGCCTGCGGGGAGGATACGGTTAACGTTGTAGCGCATTCGATGGGGGGCATTCTGCTGCGCTATTGGTTGCAGGACAACGACCCCGAGAATCTGGGACGCGTTGTCATGCTCGGACCTCCTAATCAGGGCAGCCAACTGGTAGACGAGCTTGGCGCCTGGGAGGTTTTCGGCTTTCTGAATGGCCCTGCAGGGCTTGCGTTGGGAACCGGACCAGAGGGTATTCCACGCCGCCTGCCGCCCGTGGAGTTCGATTTGGGGGTGATTGCAGGCGAGAACTCATTGAACCCATTGTTCTCGTCTCTGATCGATGGTCCAGATGACGGCAAGGTATCGATAGAGACCACAAAGGTTGAGGGTATGGCTGATCACATCGTCTTGCCGGTGACGCATACGTTCATGATGAACAACCCGCGGGTCATGGCGCAGACCCTGCATTTCATCGAATTCGGACAGTTCGATCCACAAATCACCTGGCTTGACGGGGTGATGGATATCATCGACCAGATCTGTCTTGGGGAAGATTGCTCGGAACCGGACTCGGAGCCCACTCAATGAACTCATTGGAACTGACATTGACCGGCGCGAATGTTCTGTTGCCCGGCGAAGGGGTGTCGCGTGCTGAACTGACGATCGCCGAAGGTACCATTCAATCCGATAGGGCAGGGCGGCAGATTGATTTGTCAGGATACCTCATCCTGCCTGGCATCATTGATTTGCATGGCGACGGTTTTGAACGTCACATCGCGCCCCGGCGCGGTGCCATGAAGCAGATGGCAGAGGGCATTTTATCGGTCGAGGCGGAACTGGCCGCGAATGGAATAACCACAGCTGTTCTGGCGCAGTTCCACAGTTGGGAAGGCGGCGTGCGCGGGCCCGAGTTTGCTGGTCAGGTTTTTGACGCCATCGCTGCGGTTCGGGATGATGTTGTAACCCAACTGATCCCTCAACTGCGCTTCGAAACCCATATGCTGGACGACTATGACGGGCTGCCCGAACGTATCGCGGATTGGCAGGTGCCTTATGTGGTTCTGAATGATCATCTACCTCATGACCGGCTGGCTGAGGGGCGAAAACCACCCCGCTTGACGGGGCAGGCACTGAAGGCGGGACGGAATCCCGAAGTGCATTTTGAGATGCTGAAGGCAATGCACAACCGCAGCGCCGAGGTGCCAGCAGCACTGGACAGCCTTTGCACTGTCCTTGCGAACCGAGGAATTCGGCTCGGCAGCCATGATGATACAACGCCGCAGGATCGTGCTGAGTGGCGCGAGCGCGGGGTGATGATCTCGGAATTTCCGGAAACGCTGGAAGCCGCCGAATGTGCCCGGGCGGGCGGAGATCACATCATCCTCGGCTCACCCAATGTTGTGCGGGGCGGCTCACATAAGGGAAATGCCAGCGCGGTGGATCTGATCTCGATGGGTTTGTGTGATGCATTGGCATCGGATTACCACTACCCCAGCCCGCGCCGCGCTGCGCTGATGTTGGTAAAATCTGGCCTGCTGGATATTGCGAGCGCCTGGGCGCTTGTCTCGTCCGGTCCCGCGCGGGTTTTAGGCCTGAAGGATCGCGGAACGTTACAGCCCGGATATCGTGCTGATCTGGTGATACTCGATGCGACAACCCACAAAGTCGCCGCCACACTATCAGGCGGGTGTGTCAGCTATATGTCCGGTAGTATCGCAACACGTTTCTTGAGCTGATCCCGGCTTCATCTGGCTAAAAATACCTCCGCCGGAGGCATCGCGCTTAAGCGCGATTACCTCATCGCGAAATCCGGTTGAAATGCCCCATCTTGCGGCCGGCCTTGACCTCGGCCTTGCCATAGAGATGCAGTGCTACGTCCCGTTCGCGTGAAAGCTCGGGTACGCGGTCCATGTCATGCCCGATCAAATTCTCCATCACGACGTCCGAGTGGCGCTGACCGTCGCCCAAAGGCCAACCGGCCACGGCGCGAATATGTTGTTCAAACTGATCCACGGCGCAGCCGTTCTGGGTCCAGTGACCCGAGTTATGAACGCGCGGCGCGATTTCATTCACGATCAATCCTTGTGGCGTCACAAACAATTCGACACCCATGACGCCGACATAATCCAGCGCGTTGAGAATGTTGGCGGCCAGCAATACCGCATCTGTCCGCTGCGCCGGAGACAGGCGTGCCGGTATTGTGGTCGTGTGCAGGATGCCATCGCGATGGACATTCTCTCCAGGATCGAAACAGGCAACTTGCCCGTCCAGACCGCGTGCTGCGATGACCGAAACCTCGTGGCTGAAGTCCACAAACCCTTCCAGTATGGACGGCGCGCCCGCCATATCGGCCAGTGCCGCCCCGGCATCTTCGGGTGCGCGCAGCCGGGCCTGACCTTTACCGTCATAGCCGAAGCGGCGGGTTTTCAGGATGGCGGGGGTGCCAATGTCATCAATTGCGGCGCGCAAGCTGTCCAAATCGGAGATGTCTGCAAAGGGCGCGGTTTGCAGGCCTAAGCCTTGTAGAAATGTCTTTTCGGTCAAGCGGTCCTGACTGACCCGCAACGCCTCTCGACCCGGGTGAATGGGGCGGTGTGCCTCAAGCAGATCCAGCGCCTGGGTGGGGATGTTTTCAAACTCGTAGGTGATCACGTCCACCGACTCCGCAAAGGCCTTCAATGCGTCGGCGTCATCATAGGCGGCGGTCGTGACCTGATTTGCAACTTGACCGGCCGGAGGATTTGCGCCCGGCTCGAATATGTGGGACTTGAACCCCAACCGTGCAGCCGCGATCGAGAGCATCCTGCCCAGCTGACCGCCCCCCAATATCCCGATTGTCGCACCGGGCGTAAGCATATCTGACATCGTCATGTCTCCAATCTCTTGCCAATCGCACTCAGTGCAGCACGCAAGGCATCATGCGCGCCCTCGGATTGCAAAATATCCGTCATCTGAAGGCTCAGTGTGCCCTCGGTCGCAAGCGCGTCACGCTCGGCTGCCAGTTGGCCCGCATGCTCTTTTTGCATTGATGTCAGAAACCCTGACACAAGCTGCGTAGTGTAGAATTCGGCCCGGTCTTTGTCGCCGGTCTGATCAGCCAACCATTCGGTGCCTGTTGCCATAAGGTCCAGGATACCTGGCACCATGGCGCAGATGGCGAAGTGGGCGTTCAACGCGGCCTCATTGGCAACCTTGACCACAGGATTTTCGGGCTCGAACAAATCTGCCAAGAGGCGATCGTTGCCGTAAGCGGCCAACGGGCAACCTCCTGTCTGAAGGAAACCCAGCGGAATCGTTTGCACAAAATCCGATGCCGGCGCGCACAGGCAGGATAGCTGCTCCTCAGAGACGGCGGCCATCACTGAAACGATTTGCTGATCTGCGCGAAAGCTTAGTGGGGTTAGAACGACTTCGGCCACATGGGGTCGCAGGCAGAGAAACACGATCTCGGACGCATCAATTACGTCTTGGGGAGTGCCAACACTAGCCCCAAGCTCGGCCTGCAGAGCCGAGGAGACTTGGGCATTGCGCTCGGTGACATAAAGATCATGACCTTTTGCAGCCATCAGCCGCGCGATTGGCGCAGCGATGTGGCCTGTGCCGATGAAACCGATACGGCTCATTGCTGAGGCTCTTCCGGGATCGAAGCAGAGAGGGCCTCGCGCCACGCATCCAGCCGTTCCGCAAGCGCGGCATCCTGCAGCGCCAGAATGCCCGCGGCCATCAGGCCCGCATTGGCCCCGCCGGCGGAACCGATAGCCATGGTTGCAACCGGAAAACCTTTGGGCATCTGCACGATGGAATAGAGCGAATCCACACCCGACAACGCGCGGGTCTGCACCGGAACGCCAACTACCGGCACGCGGGTTTTCGAAGCCATCATGCCCGGCAAATGCGCCGCGCCACCCGCGCCCGCGATAATGACCTGCAAGCCGCGCGACACGGCGGTTTTACCATAATCCCAGAGGCGATCCGGCGTGCGGTGGGCCGAGACGATCCGCGCCTCATAAGCGATGCCCAGCTCATCCAGAATATCGGCGGCCTCTTTCATCGTAGGCCAGTCCGATTGGCTGCCCATGATGATCCCTACTTTCACATCGCTCATCCGCTTACGCCCCTGCCATCGGAAAGAGCGCGCACTATAGCCAAATCCGCATATGTGGCAATGCGGTACGCGCGTCTCAGGCGATGATATCGGGGGTCAATCTGTCTTCGATCAGACGGATGATGTCTTTGAGGCGCAGTTTCTGCTTTTTTAGCCGCTTGATCGTCAATTGGTCCGAGGTCCCCTTGGCCTGCAAGGCCTCGATCGCTTCGTCCAAATCACGGTGCTGGCGTCGAAAGACCTCTAATTCCACCCGCAGGACTTCATCGGTTTTCATCGAAAGATCGGTGGGTGCGTTCATGGACGACTCAGTGTTTCAAGTGGTGCTTCTAACACAAGATAGTGTGTCAGGGTTTATCCGGCCAGACCTTGTGGACATCCCTGTATCTTCCCATATTCTATATCACGCGGTTGCCGACATCGGGACCGCAGAATACGTCGCTTTGACAATGAAGGACGAAAATACGTGTCGAAACTTACCTTAGGCTCATACCCGCATCTTTTGGGGTTCGAGCAGTTGGAACGCCTTCTGGAACGGTCTGCAAAGGCCGGAAATGAAGGATACCCGCCCTATAATATCGAGCAGACCTCGGATTTTTCCTATCGCATCACCTTGGCGGTGGCCGGGTTCGCGGAAGAGGACCTGTCGATTACCATCGAGGATCGCCAGTTGGTGATCCGGGGCCGTCAGCGCGACGACAGCGAGGGGCGCATATTCCTGCACCGTGGCATCGCGGCGCGTCAATTCCAGCGCATGTTTGTGCTGGCTGACGGGGTCGAGGTGGGCGAGGCGATCATGGAAAACGGTCTGCTGCATGTGGACCTGACCCGCGCCGTGCCTGAAACCGTGGTTCAGACAATCAACATCAAGAAGGGGTAAGAGCAATGAATACACCGATTGAGATCAACGCCGAAGGCAATCGGATTGTCTATGTAAAGGCCGTTGATGTGGCAGACCTTCCGCAGGATCTGCGAGAGCAGGCAGGCGATCTGGATCAGCTGTATGCTGTCCACGATTCGGATGGGCAGCAATTGGCACTGGTTGCCGACCGCAAGCTGGCCTTTGTACTGGCACGCGAACATGACCTGTCCCCGGTGGCCGTTCACTAGGCCACCAAACATTCCGCCGAATTGACGTGACATTTTCTGCCTAAGCGGTGATCGTGCCGCTGATTGAAACGCAGGAGTGCGCGATGAGCTGGTATGATTTCGATTGGGTGGATGCGTTCAGCGATCAGGCCTTTGGTGGCAACGGCTGCGCAGTTGTGCATGAGGGTGCAGGGCTGTCGGACGCGGTTTGCATGGCATATGTGCGCGAGACTTCTCTGGTTGAATGCACTTTTACCGGGCCATCCGATATCGCTGATATCCGGGTCCGGTACTTCCTGGCCAGCCGGGAAATCCCATTTGCCGGGCACCCGACCATAGCAACCGTTGCAGCGATGCGATCACGGGGGTTGTTTCAGGGTGATGCTCTGACGCTTGAGACCGGAGCAGGGATTGTATCGATCAAACTGAATGGTGATGACATCGAAATGACGCAGGTCGCCCCGCAATTCGGCGATCATGTGCCCGCAGATCTGGTTGCCGCCGCCATCAGCCTGCCGGAAGAGGTGGTAATTTCTCCACCGCAGTTCGTTTCAACAGGTCTGCCCTTTTGCATTACGGTCCTGCGCGATCACGAGGCGCTGCGCGCTGCCAAGCTGGATGTTGCTTTGCTCAGTCATATTACCGAAAAGGCCGGTTTCTCGGGGTCGGACATGGCTGAACCGTTTCTTGTAACACTGAAAGGCGCAACGACTACGGGCGACACATTCTCGCGCCTGATGATGGCGCCCCCCAGCCCGCCCGAGGACCCGTTCACCGGATCGGCCACCGGTGCGATGGCGGCCTATCTCTGGAAACACGGACTGATGGACAAAGAGACATTCATCGCCGAACAGGGCCATGACATGGGCCGCCCCGGTCAGGCGACCGTGACACGCGTTGGACCTTCGGATGCGATGACGGGGATCAAAGTTGCCGGGCGCGGCCATGTCCTGATGCGCGGGCAGGTGAATTTGCCCGACTGAACCAGACCCGCACCTGCGAAAAAGGCCCTCAGAAATCTGAGGGCCTTTGATGTATTTTTTCGTCTTAAGTGATCAGGATGCTGCAATCAGCCCCATGCTTTCCAGCTTAAGCAGAACCTGATGTGCGCAGTTGTCAACCTCGACATTCTCGGTCTCGACGCGCAGCTCTGGGTCTTCAGGGGCGTCGTAAGGGTCGGAAATCCCCGTGAACTCTTTGATCTTGCCCTCACGTGCCAGTTTGTACAGACCCTTGCGGTCTCGGCGCTCGCATTCTTCAATGCTGGTCGCGACATGCACCTCGCAAAATGCACCGAATTGTTCGATCTCTTCACGCACAGCACGACGGGTAGTTGCGTAAGGCGCGATAGGAGCACAGATGGCAATACCGCCGTTCTTGGTTATCTCAGACGCGACATAACCGATGCGGCGGATGTTCAGATCGCGATGTTCCTTCGAAAAGCCCAGTTCCGAAGACAGGTTCTTACGCACGATATCCCCGTCCAGCAGGGTAACCGGACGATCCCCGGTCTCCATCAGCTTGACCATCAAGGCGTTGGCAATGGTGGATTTGCCCGAGCCTGAAAAACCGGTGAAAAACACGGTGAATCCCTGTTGCGAGCGCGGCGGGAAGCGGTTGCGCAGTTCCTGAACAACTTCGGGGAACGAAAACCATTCAGGAATCTCCAGCCCTTCGCGCAGACGGCGGCGCAGTTCAGTTCCCGAGATGTTGAGGATCGTGACGTTGTCCTTGTCCAGGATCTCGTCATTCGGCTCGTATTGCGCGCGTTCCTGCACGTAGACCATATGTTTGAAATCGACCATCTCGACGCCGATCTCGTCCTGATATTTTCGGAACAAGTCTTGCGCATCATAGGGGCCGTAGAAATCCTCACCGGCAGAGTTTTTGCCCGGACCTGCGTGGTCACGACCGACGATGAAATGGGTGCAGCCGTGGTTTGCGCGGATCAACCCGTGCCAGACTGCCTCGCGCGGGCCAGCCATGCGCATCGCAAGGTTCAGCAGCGACATCGACGTAGTCGAGGCCGGATATTTATCCAACACGGCTTCGTAGCAACGCACGCGGGTGAAATGATCCACATCGCCCGGTTTGGTCATGCCAACCACGGGATGGATCAGCAAGTTGGCCTGTGCTTCTTTTGCGGCACGGAAAGTCAATTCCTGATGCGCGCGGTGCAAAGGATTGCGGGTCTGGAATGCCACGATACGGCGCCAGCCCACTTTGCGGAAATAGGCGCGCAACTCGTTCGGCGTGTCGCGGCGGGCTTTGAAATCGTAATGCACGGGCTGCTGGATGCCAGTGACCGGGCCACCCAGATAAACTTTGCCCGCTACATTGTGCAGGTAATTCACAGCCGGGTGCGCATCATCATCAGCGCCAAAGACCTTTTCCGCCTCACGCGCCTTGTCTGGTGTCCAGCGGTCGGTCACGGTCATGGTGCCGAGGATCACGCCTTCCTGATCGCGCAGGGCAATGTCCTGCCCCAGCTCGATCGATGCGGCAAAATCCTCATCAACATCCAAGGTGATCGGCATTGGCCAAAGTGTTCCATCGGCGAGGCGCATGTTTTCGACCACGTTGTCATAGTCCGCTTCGCTCAGGAAACCTTTGAGCGGATTGAACCCGCCGTTCATAAGCAGTTCCAGATCGCAAATCTGCCGGGGCTTAAGATCCCAGCTGGTCAGATCAGCGGCTTCTATCTTGAGTTTCTGCGCAGACTCGTAGGAAACATACAGTTCGGAGATAGGGGCCAGATTGCTTAACATCGTCATCGGAAAACTCTTATCGCAGTTCTGTTGGCATTTGTTTCAAGGGTGTTTGCAGGGCATGTGCCTCGGCCTGAGGGTGAAGTCCATAGACTTGCAAAAACTAAGGATGAAATGCGTGGTTTTTTCTTGAAATGGAACGGTTTTCTGTTTTTTGTTTCAGGTTATTGAAAAAATCCCGCCGCTCAGGCTCATTAGGCGCATTCTCAGGCAATCTGTTCCAGTGGTGAGGTTTGCGACTCAAGGTCGGCTGCGTGCCTGACGGGCAGGGCGGGGACAGGTTCAGAGACACCGCGCAGGCTGAATTCCCGCAGATCGCGGGGATCACATTGTAACCCAGCCGCGTCCAAAACCTTGTCCGATACAAGGAGTTCGACCCCCAACGCTTTGGTTTCAGCCTCCAAACGGCTGGCAACATTTACAGCGTCTCCGATGATGGTGCGTGGCGCGTGTTTCGCCGCTCCGATTTCGCCCAGCACAAGATCACCAAGATGTAGACCCATGCCAATGCGCACGGGTTGGCTGCCTTCTGCTTGAAGCTGCTGGTTGAAACGCTCCAAAGCGTGTCCGATCCCGGCCGCCGCCCTCAGACCGGCACTTGCCGAACTTGCGGCGTTGGCTGTTTCAAACATCGCCAGCAACCCATCGCCCATGTATTTGTCGACAACTCCGCCTTGCGCCGTGATTGCTGGGACAATTGCGTCGAAGAAACGATTCAACAGAAACACGATATCATACGGCAATTGCCCCGTTGTGCGGGCGGTGAACCCGCGCATGTCCAGAAACAGAACCGCCAGCTGCCGTTCTTGCCCTTGGCTCGCATGCGCACGATCACGCGCGCCGTCAGGGCGGAAAACACGAAACACCGTGAGCGGGTCGGACGGCCGCATCTGGCAGGCCAAACGGGTTCCTTCTGGCGCGCTGATCGCTTTCAGACTGCGGGCTTCAACTTCGGTAGGCGGGTGCAACTGATCGGCACCATCTTCAACCACTACGCGACAGGTCGTGCAGCGCCCCTTGCCACCACACAGCGCGGTATGTGGGATGCCATTTGCGCGTGACATCTCCAAAAGGGTCATGCCTTTCTCCGACACAACTTCTGGACCGTTGACATAGCGCACCCGCACCGAATGCCGCCGCCGCCAAAGCTTGCGCCCGAGATAGACCAAGCCTGTTAGTGCAAGCGCGGCCCAGAATACCCACTGCGTATAGTCTGTGACGGAAAACAAAGACTGAAACTCTTCTTGCGAAGGCCAGTTATAGTATTCGACATACTGTTCTCGTAGATCGGGGTCGGCAAAATCGGCCCAGATACGCCGCCCCTCGGTCAGAAGGCCTGCGAAGGCGAAGCCCGGTACAAAGACGGCGAGACCGATCAGATATGGAACCATCGCGCGCCACCATGTGGTCAACCGTAACCACATGTGCAGCCCAATACATCCGTGGACCCACACCAGCAGAAGTAATAGGCTTTGGAACCAGATCGCGGTGCTGGGCCACATCAGAATGATGATGTAACCCATTTCATCATTCACCCCAAAAATCTCATGCGCGTATCGGGTCTGAACCAAATGTGAGATAAGCTGCAGCGGGATCAACAGGCCAAGAATAACCTGAAGCGCGACGCTGAAAGGCATTCTGAGCGTCCGGCGCTGCGCGAGTGAGATAAGCGCCAGTCCCATGTGCATCAGCAATGCGCCATATATCACGACGCTGCCGATCTCATTACGGCTGACAGCTTTACGTCCGCCCTGCATCCCGTGCAGCAAATCAGTGTGAAACAGACCAAGGCCGATATTGATGAAATGAAAGAACGCAAAGACAAACAGCACGAGGCCGCTTGCGATTCTGAGCCGGCTCATCCATCCGCCGCGCCAAAGAACGTTTTCCAAAAGCTCACCTGTTCTTCGCGTTACTATGGTTGATCCTGATACGGTGCCGGGTGCCGGTCAAGATAGGCGCGGTCACCTTTCGGGGAACCAGTCGCAGGGGGCACCTGCGGTTTGTATCATCTGGTGTTCTGCGTTGAACAACACCAAATGGCTCAGTTTAGGACGCGAGCGCGAACTGTATAGCAGTCCATCCGCGCCGTATGTGCGGGCCTTGTCCGAAAATCGCCATGTTGGAGAGGGTATGCCGGTTGCCCGCATGTCTTGCCAGACGATCGAGGCAGAAGGTTGCCCCCGCAAATCCAATACTTGCGCCTTGGATATCTTCAAGCGATGGATCGTCCGTGGAGGGTCGCACTGCGAGACATAGCGCCGAATGGCGATCCCGGCCCCTTCAGCGCTAAGCGACGCGTAAAGCGCGAATTGGCCAGAATGATGAAACCGTCCTTCGGGGGCACGGGCCGATGAGAGCGGGTCACCCGATTGGGTGCGGAACAGAATTCTCCAGACGAGGCCGGAGAATTCTGTGATCATCTTAGTCGTTCTCCGCCAAGAATCGTTCTGCATCCAGCGCGGCCATGCAGCCCATACCGGCGCTTGTCACAGCCTGACGGTATACGTGGTCGGTCAGGTCTCCGGCAGCGAAAACTCCCGGAACCGAAGTTTGCGTCGTGCCCGGCTTGGTCACGACGTAGCCACCCATGTGGGTTTCCAGCGTATCTTTGACCAGCTCATTTGCCGGGGCGTGGCCGATAGCGACAAATACGCCTTTGCACGGAATCTCCGTGATTTCGCCGGTCTTTACATTCTTGACCTTGACGCCTTCCACACCCAGTGGGGCATCGGTTCCGATCACCTCATCCAGTTCGTGAAACCAAAGCGGCTCGATCTTTTCGTTCTTGAACAGCCGATCCTGAAGGATCTTTTCAGCTCGCAACTCATCGCGGCGGTGGATCAGAGTGACTTTGCTTGCGAAGTTGGTCAGGAACAGCGCTTCTTCTACGGCAGTATTTCCGCCGCCGATCACAACGATTTCCTGACCGCGATAGAAGAAGCCGTCACAGGTGGCACAGGCTGATACGCCAAACCCTTTAAATTTCTCTTCCGAGGGAATGCCTAACCACTTGGCTCGTGCGCCCGTTGCCAGAATCACCGCGTCGGCGGTGTAGACGGTGCCACTGTCGCCTTTGGCTGTGAAGGGACGCTGGCTTAGATCGAGATCGCTGATGATATCGCCGATCACTTCGCATCCCATTGCCTTCGCGTGATCCTGCATCCGAACCATCAGGTCTGGCCCCTGAACCTCGGTGTCACCCGGCCAGTTTTCCACCTCGGTTGTGGTGGTCAGTTGTCCACCGGGTTCGATACCCTGCACCAGGATCGGTTCCAACATGGCCCGGCTTGCATAAACGCCCGCGGTGTATCCTGCAGGTCCCGACCCGATGATCAGAACCTTGGTGTGTCGTGTTTCGGCCATGGTATCCTCACTCAAACTGCCTCGGCGGACATGTTGTCCGGTGCGGATCGATATAGCGACCGCAGGGCAGGGCTTAAAGCCCCTTCATATTGCAGGTCCGTGATGTGCCTAATGATTGGCATTGCGGCCAATTATGTATCTGAAATAACGAAAATTGCGTGGCTGTGAAATATTATTGCGCCTCTCGGGGCTGCTGATATAACAACTGAAAAACTCAGGAGCATTCGATGGTCACGACCCGGTTGGATGAAATCGACCGCAAAATTCTTGCGGAACTGCAGGCCGATGGCCGTATGACCAATGTTGAGCTTGCCAAGCGCGTAGGAATATCCGCTCCTCCTTGCCTGCGACGGGTGCGGACGCTGGAAGATTCGGGGTACATTCGCGGCTATCATGCCGAGGTGAACGCCCGCGAGCTTGGGTTCGAAGTGCAGGTCTTTGCCATGGTCGGACTTGAAAGTCAGGCTGAATCCGAACTCAGCGCTTTTGAAGACCGGTGTCGGGAATGGCCATTGGTTCGCGAATGCCACATGCTGAATGGCGAGGTTGATTTCATCCTGAAATGCGTCGCACCGGATCTCAGCAGTTTTCAGCAATTTCTGACAGGCGAGTTGCTGACCACGCCAAACGTGGCCAGCGTCAAGACTTCGCTTGTTATCCGAGGCGCAAAAGACGAGCCAGGCGTACCATTTGACGTACTGGAAGACCGGATGAACCGGACGGCCTGAACCTACCTCTTGTTTGATCCACAGGACAGGGTGGCAGCATCGCTGCCAGTGCAAGGGTTAAAACCCAACTCAGTAAAATCTGCATAATGCCCCACGCTTGCAGTAATAGTTAACCAGTTCACGCTGTCATTGCGTCAATTTCACCATCTCCGGCTCTTGGCAAGAGCAACGGCCCAAAATCATTCAACGATTCGATATGTGAGAATAGATTCAAATAGATCGAACGCAAAGAGTGACTGATCATTCGGACTGCGTTGATGCCCGGATGATAGGTCTCGAATTGCAGGCCATCGACCCGAATCACGGAATGTCGGGCGACACAGATATGAAACAGCTCGACCGGAGTCGGTGGCAGCGTTTCAATGATACCCATTCCATCCTGAAACTCACTGACGGGTGTCAGCATGGGCTGCCCGCCGTTCAAATGACGCATGTGCGTAGGCGTACCCAGCAGACGTGCGGCGGGGCCCGTGATGACGCCCGACATCGGTTTTTGCATCCCGAACGTGTCGGCCATGATCCGTGTCAGCGGCCGGGTTCGCCCGCGCGTATCCTCGCGTCCGGGTATCAGCGTGACAGACCCTTTCCAAAGCACGGTTTCCGATGATCCGTCCTGAGTGAGGACATCATCACCCGGCAGCAGATCTTCGATCGCCATCTGGCCTTGCGGCGTCTCGACCAACGATCCGCGCGTGAACGCACAAAATGCATCTTCAAACATCGGCAAAGCTGGCGCGATATGGCGTGTCTGTGAAATATCCCCGTTTTTCAGCAGACTGCACACTTCATAGCGTCGAAGCTGTGCTTTTTGTTTTGTCGCGGGACGAGGCGCATCGCGCAATAGCGCTGACGTCTCGACCGCGTTTCTGGCAGCGCGGGCCAGAGAATTTGGAATAGTCATGGTATTCCGTCCCCTCTAAATCCCGTCCGACGGCTTGAACCCCCGTGCAATATCGCCGGACGACCTTGTTCTTTGTCTGTAATCAGATGGGTAAACACAGGCCGGTCGCCGCGAATGCACAGCGCCGCATCAGAAAACACCAGTGTTTTGGTCAAGTTCTTGACCCCCCAGACAAACTCGTAAACCGCAGGCTGCAATTGCCTGCACACACACGCTCCGAACCCTGGTCGCAGTCCTGATTGCGACCCCACACACCGAACCGGAGCTTCATCCGGTATGCGTTTGCCCTCTGAGACCGGCAGATGGTCTCTTGGGGTTGCTGTGTCAGCGTCGCGCCGCCAGACGGCGTGCAACTCTGACTGAGTGACTTGAAACCCGCTTCCAGGGCATTTCTGGTTCTTGATCCCTGACAGCCGCAAAAACGGCGCTGAGAAAGCGTGATTTCGATTTCATATCCATTGTCCTGCTTCGATAGGGCGGTCGCCCTGTTCCCGTTCATGAAGCCAATGTGACGCTGATTTGCGGCGCCTATAAGGCTGATCCGGGTTGAATTGAGGACAAATTGAAGGTTTCAGGTACCTCTTAGTTGCTTCCGCCCGTGCCATGACGACCCCACTTGGGGTAACCGTCTGTGCATTGGCGAAAATTTGAGACGATTCTGACTCTGATAAACACAAGAAATGTGGCAGAAACTGGGCAAAGCTGCCTTAATCTGGGCCAGATTTACAACCTGATAGCGGAAATCAATCTGCCGTAGTCGGCCTCGTTGGCATGGGTCGATCGCCGGTATGAATAAAACCTGTCAGGGTCGGAATAGGTGCAGTGACGGACCCACTCGGCCTGGCCGATACCAGCTTCGCGCAGACGATGCAGGCCAAAGGCGGGCAGGTCGAAATGCATCCGGTCACCTTTGCCATTTGCAAAAAAACGCGCGTTCTCTGGCGTGTCAGCAAGGAAGTCGTCCAGAAACTCTGA
Source organism: Ruegeria sp. C5 (assembly GCF_056537605.1). Classification (NCBI taxonomy): domain Bacteria; kingdom Pseudomonadati; phylum Pseudomonadota; class Alphaproteobacteria; order Rhodobacterales; family Roseobacteraceae; genus Ruegeria; species Ruegeria sp. C5. The sequence goes on from NZ_JBQFRX010000003.1 coordinate 242,026, forward strand.
GCCGACCTCGTAAGCGCGTTGTGAAATCGTGGGGCCGATTACGGCAACTGTATTATCCCGGTTGGCTCCCAGCGCTTCCATCGCGTCCAGTGTTGATTCCAGCACACCGTCCAACGCGCCGCGCCAACCGGCATGTGCGGCCCCGATCACATTTGCGTCAGGATCCGCGAACAGCACCGGCTGACAATCAGCGGTTAATATTGTAAGCGCCAAACCCGGCGTTGATGTGACAACCGCGTCAGCTTTGGGTTTGTCACCCGTCATCGGCCCATCGACTGCAATCACGGTCGGTGAATGCACTTGATGCACACCGATCATCGCCTCAGGTGCCACTTCCATCGCGTCGGCGACGCGCCGACGGTTCAAAGCTACGGCCTCAGTCAAATCTGTCGACCCGGTTCCGCAGTTGAGTCCTTCGAAGATACCAGAAGATGCGCCACCGCGGCGGCTGAAGAACCCGTGTCGTACGGGGGACAGCATGTCTGAGGTAATGATTTCCAGTGTCATGGTTCCAGTCCCGGTGGCGGCGTGGCGTTTGGCGGATAAAGGCCCAGTACTTTGAACAGGTTTCCCATTTCGTCGGGGTGCGTCAACCGTCGATGTGCAGTGACCAGCGTCTCAAGCTGTGACCCGCTGAGAGGGGCGGCAAGCGATTGCGCGCGCGCGGTGATCCCGAGCCGCTCAAGAAACACACCCTGCGGGGTCAGTTTTGTATATGCGCAGCCCGAAGCATGAGACGCCTTCGCCAAGACCTCAAAGTCGACATGTGTGGTCAGATCCGCCTGACCGGGCTGATCCAGGGGATCGACACGTTCATGCGCTTGCAACGCCTGCAATGTGTCGCCAAGCGAGCGCCAGTCACCATAATCGATGATCAGCGCGGCTCCGCCGTTACGAGCGATCTGCCCGGCAACAGAGTACATAATGGAACTGGCAGCAGCGCACAGTTCTACCAGATCTCCGTCCTGCGTATCCTCGACACGTTCGCTGAGCGCAGCTTGTGCCGATTGCGCACCAAGACCGAACGCAAGCGATGCACCATTTTTGCCAACTAACCTCTCGCGCCAACCTTCGCCTTCGCGCAGGAACTGGCGGATGGGCAGGGCATCAAAGAACTCGTTTGCCACCAGAAACAGTGGAAGATCTTCAAAATCAGAAATTGCCTCGATCCACTGAGGTTCATACCCTTGCAGTGCCTTGGCTTGTACGTCGCGCAAAACAGGTGAAGCTTCGAGCAACGCGATCTCGGCCGCTTTGTGAAAGCCAGGCACACTCTGAGTGGCGCGCAGGATGTCAGCCATCAGGGTGCCACGACCAGGGCCAAGCTCGGCCAGAACAAACTTTTCGGGTTTGCCTTGTACCAGCCAGCATTGCGCCAGACACAGTCCTATTAGCTCTCCGAACATCTGACTGATTTCAGGCGCTGTAATGAAATCGCCTTGAGCGCCCAGCGGATCGCGGGTTGTGTAGTATCCATGTTCCGGATGCATCAGACACTCGGTCATGTAGTCAGCGATGGTCATAGGGCCATCATTCTGGATGCGCAGGAGCAGACGATCCTTCAGGTTCATGATCTGCGTTGTGCCCGAATTGCGAACCAAAGGCCAAGTGCAATCATTGGTAGCGACAAGACTTGCCCCATCGTCAATCCATATCCGCCAACATGCCACGCCAGCCCTAGCGGATTCCCCGGCGATACAAATTGCGCATCGGGTTGACGGAAGAATTCGACAAAAAACCGCGATGCGCCGTAGCCAGCCAGAAATACGCCCATAACCAGACCTGGTTTTTGAAACGCGCCGCGCCGGTAGGCCAGCCATATCAGAATCGCCCCGAGGACCAGACCCTCAAGTGCTGCCTCATACAGTTGCGAAGGGTGGCGAGCGCACATCCCGGCAACAACGCCGGGACAATCCTGGGCCGCAGTTCCGGGAAAGATCACCGCCCACGGCAATTCGCTGGGTCGACCCCAAAGCTCGGCATTAGTGAAATTCGCCAATCGTCCCAGCAACAACCCGGGCGGCACTGTGTAGGCAACCAGATCACCCAGCGAAAGAATCGGTGTAGCGTGGCGCTTGCCGAACAGATACGTGGCGATCACCACGCCTAACAGGCCGCCATGGAAGGCCATGCCACCCTGCCAAACCATCAGAATTTCCAGTGGATACGCAAAATAATATGCGGGTTGATAGAAAAGGACGAACCCCAATCGACCACCAAGAATTACACCCAGTATGATCCAGGTGACCAAATCCTCAAGCTGATCGGGTTGCATCGGTGGTGTGTCATCAGCCCAAAGCACAGGCCGCCTAAGCGCCATCAGCGCCATGCGCCAAGCAATCAGGATGCCAACGATATAGGCCAGCGCATACCACCTGAGCGCAAACTCCATCCCGAACAGAGAGATCGAGAAAATTTCGGGTGACAGATCGGGGAAATTCAAAACAGCCTGCATGTGCGTCTCATTGCCCGGGGTTTGCGTGGCAAGTCAACCTTGAGCCCGGGCCAATCTTTACCCATATAGAGAGCAATCGCGAAATCGGAGAAAGCCCATGCAAACCCGTAACAAGATTCTGGACGATATGTCTCAACTGATGACCAATGCCATGGGTGTGGCGCAGGGGGCACGAGAAGAGGCCGAGAATGCGATGAAATCCATGATGGACCGCTGGCTGGCCGACCGGGATTTCGTAACCCGTGAAGAATTTGATGCTGTGCGTGCCATGGCGCAGAAAGCGCGCGAAGAGAACGGTGCACTTGAACAGCGAATTGCCGCGCTCGAGGCGAAGCTGGACAAGTAACGTCCGCAGGAATTTAAGATTTTGGGTAAAAGCGTCCGCCGCGCAATCCGAACTTGGATTGTGCGGTGTTGTGCATTTTGCCGCTCTGCAGAAATTTATCAAGACAAAGCTGCATCCAACGCCAATATTTTGATCGGCGTTGCCAACTGTCCACAACTTATTGCTGTTATCCCCAATAAATAGGGTTGCCAGAGCTGTGCTCACATCGCACCATATTTAGTACAGGCAGACTGGGGAAGCCCGGCTTGTAGAGCAGGCAACTAGCGCTGGGGCGCTGCCAGCCCCAAAATGCTAGAGATTAGTGAGGTGGCATTATGGCCCTTTCCGAGCAGTATCTCGAAGAAGACCTTCATCCGATCGACATTGTTGAACATCTTGCAGAACATCACGACTGGGATTTTGACCGGATCGGGGATGATCAGATTGCCATGGCTGTCGAAGGACAGTGGCGCACATATTCGATAACTTTGGCCTGGTCGAATTACGATGAAACGCTCCGCATGGTGTGTTCCTTTGAGATGGAGCCTCCGGCCGAGCGCGAAACCGAGCTTTATGAGCTACTGAACAAGATGAATGATCAGTGTTGGGCCGGGGCGTTTACCTACTGGGCCAACCAGAAATTGATGGTCTATCGCTATGGCTTGGTGCTGGCCGGTGGTCAGACGGCCAGCCCAGAACAGATCGATACCATGATCACCGCAGCGGTACTGAGCGCCGAGCGCTATTACCCCGCGATCCAACTGGTGACCTGGGGAAACCGAGACCCCGAAGAGGCGATGCAAGTCGCCATTGCAGAGGCCTACGGCCGCGCGTAAAGCTTTACCCCGAACCATAGGGGAGGGGCCAGCATGGATATCTCGCGAGTTGCGGAACAGGGGCTTGTGCTTCTGGGATGCGGCAAGATGGGCTCAGCGATGCTTGCAGGCTGGTTGGAACATGGCCTTCCTGCCGCATCGGTCTGGGTGATCGATCCATTTCCCTCGGATTGGCTGAAGGCGCAGGGCGTCAACATCAACACTCCTCTCCCCGAGGCACCCGCAGTTGTACTCGTAGCGGTCAAACCACAGATGATGGGCGAAGCCCTGCCAGCCATTCAAGCGCTGGGCAATGGTGACAGTCTTTTCATATCGGTCGCAGCGGGTACATCGCTGGCCACTTTCGAGAACGTCATTGGGGCAGATACGCCGATCATCCGTGCGATGCCAAATACGCCTGCGGCGGTTCGGCAGGGGATCACGGCGCTGATTGGGAATGCCAACACCTCGGACGCGGATATCCTTCTGGCTGAAGACCTGCTTTCGGCCATTGGTGAGACGGTTCGATTGGATGATGAGACGCAGATGGATGCCGTCACCGGGGTCAGCGGTTCGGGCCCGGCCTATGTATTCCACCTAATCGAAACACTGGCGCAAGCTGGCGAAGCGCATGGTCTGCCACCGGAACTGGCGATGAAGTTGGCCAAATCAACCGTCGCCGGGGCAGGGGCGTTGGCGATGGCCGCTGACGAACACCCCTCGCAATTGCGAGTTAACGTCACCTCTCCCAACGGCACCACTCAGGCCGCACTGGAGGTGTTGATGCATGAAGAAGAGGGTTTCCCAGACCTGCTACATCGTGCCGTCAAAGCTGCAACCGACCGATCTAAGGAGTTGTCTCGTGAGTGAGATTTCATTCGACGAATTTCTCAAAGTCGACATTCGTGTAGGTGAGGTGATACGCGCCGAGCCGTACCCGGAGGCCCGCAAGCCCGCGATCAAGCTGTGGGTCGATTTTGGCGATGAGATCGGTGAGCGCAAAACTTCAGCCCAGATCACCGCGCACTACGATCCGGCGACGCTGGTGGGCAAGCAGGTGATGGCCGTGGTCAACTTTCCCCCGCGCCAAATCGGTAAATTCATGTCCGAGGTTTTGGTGTTGGGTCTTCCCGACGAAAACGGTGAGATCGTGTTGATAGGCCCCGATGGCGCTGTGCCCATCGGTGGAAGAATGCATTGATGAAACTGCTGATTGCCCGACCGATGACTTCGGCTGTGCAAGTGCGCGCCCGTGCCGAATTCGATGTGGAATTCCGCAGTGAAACCACGCCTATGACGCATGAAGAAATGTTGCGGGCGCTGACTGAGTTTGACGTTGTGGTCCCAACGTTGGGCGATCAGTTTTCGGCAGAGATCTTTGCTCAGGTGCCAGAGCCTCGCTGTAAACTGCTGGCAAATTTCGGAGTTGGTTACAATCATATCGACGTGGGCGCCGCACATGCTGCCGGAGTCGCGGTTACCAACACGCCGGGTGCCGTCACCGATGCCACCGCCGATATTGCCATGACTCTGTTGCTGACGACGGCCCGCCGTTCAGGTGAGGGGGAAAGGTTGGTCAGGTCAGGCCAGTGGCAGGGGTGGCATCCTACACAGATGCTGGGCCACCACGTGACCGGCAAAAAGGTGGGCATCGTTGGAATGGGCCGCATAGGACAGGCTATTGCCCGGAGGTGTCATTTCGGATTCGACATGACCGTTGCCTATCAATCACGCAATCCAAAGCAGCTGGACCTCCAAGCAGAGTATATTCCGGATCTCAGTGCATTAGCTGCGGCAGTGGATTTTCTTGTCATAGCCGTCCCCGGAGGAGCTGAAACACGACACTTGGTCAACGCGCAGATTTTGGCCTCGATGAAGCCCTCGGGCATTGTAATAAACATTGCGCGCGGTGAAGTTGTGGACGAAGCCGCCTTAATCCAAGCGCTTCATGCGGGTCGGATTGCCGGCGCTGGGCTGGATGTCTACGAGTTTGAGCCCAAGGTGCCGCAGGCCCTGTGTGACATGGAAAATGTGACTCTGCTGCCCCACCTCGGCACCGCGACCGAAGAGGTGCGCACCGATATGGGTCACATGGCATTGGACAACGTCGCGGCGTTCGTGGCCGGGCGAGCGCTGCCCAACCCGGTTTAGGAACCCACCGCCTCGCGCCAGTGTTTGCGGCAGAGCGAGACATAAGTCTCGTTCCCGCCAATCTGTACCTGCGCCCCTTCGGTGATGGTGTTTCCGTTTTCATCCTGACGAATCACCATCGTCGCCTTGCGCCCGCATTCGCAGATGGTGCGTACTTCGCGCATCTCATCGGCCAGAGCCAACAATGCTGCCGACCCGGGGAATAGTTTACCCTGAAAATCCACCCGCAACCCGTAGGTCAACACTGGGACCTTCAGATCATCTACGGCGCGCGCAAGTTGCCAGACCTGCTCTTCCGAAAGAAACTGGGCTTCATCAATGAATACGCAGGCGATGCTCCCTTGTGTCAGGCGGTTTTCGATCATGGCAAACACATTGTCGTCGGGACGAAACATGTCCGCTCGTTCCGAGATTCCGATTCTTGATGCGATCCGCCCCTCACCGGCGCGTCCGTCAATGGCGGCTGTCATCAGGTAGGTATCCATGCCGCGTTCGCGATAGTTATGCGAGGCCTGCAGCAACACGGTCGATTTGCCCGCGTTCATAGTCGAATAGTTGAAATAGAGCTTTGCCATGCCGTGGGTCTAATTCGCATGTGCTGCCTGGGCAAGCCGTCTCATGGGGGTAAATCGACGCCACCATCGCTACAGCTGAGGTTGAGCAAATGCTCTTGGGGATGGATTACCTCGCCTTCGCGACAGTGGCGTCGTCGGCCTACAAGTGGCCTATACAATGCAAGGCTAAAATCCTGCCCCGCATACACTCTTTACCGGCTCGAACGGCCGCCACTCACTCACAAAATCCCTGCATATCTGAGGGATAGTCAATTATTGCCATTTCAATTATGAATCGAATATGGGAAATTTCCCTACCCTTTCCCCCAGCATGGACAGGCAGAGGGGGCAGGGCGCAGGTAACAAGGGTAGCAAAATGGCAGATATCGGGGCCTATCTGAAAAAGCATACCGAAGCATTGGTTAAGGATGTCGGAATCGAAGCAGCGTGCGAGATCACCGGGAAATCCAAAGCCACGCTTGGCAGGTACTATTCAGACAACGCAGAACATTCTGACCGGTTCATGCCGGTGGATGCTGTTGCCCGGTTGGAAAACGCGGCTGCCTATCCGCACGTGACTGCGGCATTGGCGGATTTGAAGAATATCACGCTTTCTTACGATGGACGAAACTCGGACAGCCCACGTACGGGCGGGGTAAATTCCGATGTCATTGCGCTGAGCCAACGTTTTGCCATGCTGATGACGGAATACCAGTCGGCGATAGAAGATGGCATCATCACGGTGAACGAGGCGAAGCGGCTGCTGAAAGAAACCAGTATGCTGCAACAGGTTCTGATCGAAATGAAGCTGCATCTGGAAGAGGAAAGCGTCAGTTAAGGTGTCATGTCCCTGTACTGAATTGTTGTGAATGCGCAAAATAAAGGCGGCCCATGTGCCGCCTTTTTGTTTGTCTGCCGGGCAGATTAATATTCAGCGTTCATCATTGTTGGCGTTCTTGCCGCGCCCGGGGCTTGCCCCCTCTGGTCCGTTGCCGCCACCGTTATTGCCTTTGGCACCGCCTTTGCCTGGCTTGTCACCACCGTCGTGGCCACCTTTACCACCGCCTTTGCCTGGCTTGTCACCACCGCCGTGACCGCCTTTACCACCGCCTTTGCCGGGCTTGTCACCACCGCCGTGACCGCCTTTGCCGCCGCCTTTGCCGGGTTTGTCACCACCGCCGTGACCGCCTTTGCCGCCGCCTTTGCCGGGTTTGTCACCTCCGCCGTGGCTACCTTTGCCACCGCCCTTACCGCCGCCATCGCCAGGACTGCTTCCACCATCACCCGGATCACCGTTGCCGCCGGAACTCCCGTCGCTGTTGCCTGAGCTACCGCCGCCGTTGCCCGAGCTTCCGTTTTCACTCGAGCCAACGGAATTGGAGGATGGATCTCTGCTGCGCTCTTCACCGGCATTGGTGTTGGAAATCGACGCAGTGGGCAGATCGCTCAACAACTGAGTCAGACCGGGGCATTGCGCCGAAGTGTTCTGCAGGATCGAAGCAAAATCAGATCGTTTTTGCAGATGTGATACAAACCCTCGCGTGACCTGCGAACAGCCGCAGAGCGTGTCAAAATCGCCTTCATTGGCGGCAACACGCGCGGTGTTGACTGTACAGGTTTGCGGTTCTGCGATTGCCGCGCCGGTCGCCATGACCCCAATGAAAGGTGCGGCGACCAAGGCGGCCAGTCCAACGCGAGTATTATTTCCCATAACAGCGGGCTCCCATAACTACATCACTCGGATGCACAGGGCATCCGGGTTTCGATGTATCGGTCAGAGATGAAGGAGCGGTTGAGCCCGTCTGAATAATTCTTGAGAAAGCGGTTTGGTCTTGCAGCGATTCCAGCAGCGCAGTTAAGGCGCGCGCTTATTGATGCCGTTTGACGATCACGGAACCCACCGAATACCCGGCTCCGAACGAGCAAATCAGGCCCACATCGCCCGCATCCAGATCATCGGAATGCTTTGAGAAGGCGATAATCGACCCGGCGGATGAGGTATTGGCGTAGTCTTGCAGAATGTTGGGTTGCTCACCCGGTTCTGGCTCACGCCGCAGAACCTTCTTACCGATGAAGTCGTTCATCGTCTTGTTGGCCTGATGCAGCCAGAGGCGTTTTAGATCATCACTACTGATGCCCTCTGTCTCCATGTGGTCGCTGATATGTTTGCTGACCATGGGCAGGACCTCTTTGAACACCTTGCGACCATTCTGCATGAACTGCATGTCGCGGCGATCCACCAGCCCATCGGGGCGCGAACGGCGGAGGAAGCCGTTGTTGTTGCGGATATTGTTGGAAAAAGCAGTTGCGCACCGGGTCGATACTATCTCGAAATGTGGGCCTTGGGCGTCTTCGATCCGCTCGATCAGAGTAGCGGTCGCGACATCGCCAAATATGAAATGGCAATCCCGGTCGCGCCACTCAAGATGACCCGAGCAGATCTCGGGGTTGACGACCAGCGCCGCTCGGACCGAGCCCGAGCGCACCATATCCGCCGCCGCCTGAATGCCGAATGTGGCCGAGGAACAGGCCACGTTCATGTCAAACCCGAATCCGCTGATCCCCAATGCCTGCTGAATCTCGATGGCAATTGCAGGATAGGCACGTTCATGGTTCGAAGCGGCGCAGATCACCAAATCGACATCCTCGGCGCTGCGCCCCGCTTGTGCTAGCGCCTTAAGGCACGCATCCACCGCCATCTCGGTCATGATCCCAGGCTCGTCGTCGCTACGCTGGCGCAGCGCGGGATGCATGATCTCGGGGTTCAAAACACCGGTCTTGTCCATCACATACCGGTTTTCGATGCCTGATGCCTTCAGGATGAACTCTTCCGAGGAATGCTGCATCGGTTCCATGTCGCCCGCTGCAATCGCATCCGCGTTTTCGACGTTCATCCGGTCGGCATAGGCATTGAACGCTTCCACCAGTTCGGCGTTGGTTATGATGTTTTCTGGTGTATAGACACCGGTCCCGGTGATGGCAGGAGTGTACATGGCTGGCCCTGAGTTCATGATCTGCACAAAATGCAGTCCCTATTCGTATTGATCAAGATGTGTTGACCCAAGGGAATGCATCGCCCCTCGCTTCATAACTTGAATAGTTCAAAATTCGAAGTATATTTCGCCGCGACTCGCACGGAAAAGATTCATGTCAGACGATATCAGCATGCGGTTAGGACGCCTCAGCCCTGAGATTCAGGCGATGATGGGGGTCTACGCGCTTTATTGGAAACTGGAAGAGAGCTTTGACAGCATCGAAACAGACCTGAGCCATCAGGAATGCCACATGCTAATCAAGCTCGATGTGCCCAAACGTATGGGAGTGCTGGCCGCAGATATGTTGACAGTGCCGTCAACGATTACGGCGACCGCCGATGCACTTGAACTGGCGGGGCACCTGACCCGACAGCGTGATCCCGAAGACCGTCGCGCCTGGCTTTTGGTGCTGACCGAACAGGGCGAAGAGGCCCGCAATATGCTGGTGGCCGTGGCGGGTGAGCTTTTCCACAGCGCATCGGGTCTGAACACCGAAGAAACCGCCGAGTTCGCACGGCTGGCTCACAAAATCCGTGACAACATTCTGAAAACCGGAATTCCCGAGGGATTGACGAAATGAAACTCCTGACCTCTGTTTGCCTCGCACTGTCCTTGTTGACTGCGCCTGCCATGGCGCAAGAGCCCGCTAAGCCTGTGAAACTGATGCAGGTCAGCGAAACTTCACCCGGCTTTTCGCGCCAGTTCTTTGGGCGGATCGCCGCGCGCCAGACCGTTGATCTGGCGTTTCAGGTCGCGGGGCAGATCGTCGAGATGCCTGTGACCGAAGGTTTTGTGATCCCCAAGGGTGAACTGATTGCCCGTCTCGATCAGGAACCGTTCGAACTGCAGCGCGACCGGACGCGCTTGCAAAAAGATCAGGCGGATCGAACACTCGCCCGCCTGTCGCGTCTGCGTGGAACCGCAGCCAGCCAGGTTGCCGTCGATGATGCCGAAACAGCTGCGCAATTGGCTGCGATTGCTGTTCGAGATGCAGAATATGAACTGGAGCATGCGACGCTGACCGCTCCGTTCGACGCGCTGGTTTCAAGCCGTGCAGTTGAGGCGTTTACAACTGTTTCTGCGGGTACTCCGATCGTGCGGATTCACGATATGTCTGAACTGCGTATCGAGGTGGATGTGCCCGAAATCCTATTTCAGCGGTCCGGACAGCAGGACGACATCACGATTACTGCCAAGTTCCCTGTCAGCGACGAGATCTTTCCGCTGGAAATAAGGGAATTCGATGCTGAATCTTCAAGCGTGGGCCAGACCTTTCGCATCCAGTTCGGTTTGACACCGCCCGAGGGATTGCAGATTCTTCCCGGTTCATCCGTGACCGTCACCGTGCAGGTGCAGGATGAACGCACCGGGATCATCATCCCGCCAACGGCTGTAGTTGCTGATGCCAGCGGCGCGCTGGGCGTTCTGGTCTTCTCGCCGGCTGGCGCCAACGAAGGCACCGTCCGCCGGGTTCCCGTGACTGTAGAACCTACGCAGAGCGGCGATGTCCGCGTGCTGACCGGCCTGACCGATGGCGAAGAAATCGTCGTCGCGGGTGGGGGTGCATTGACCGATGGTCAAACCGTCCGCCGCTTTGTCGGCTTTTCAAACTGAGGGCAGTTTCATGAGCATCGCACGCGCTTCGATCGACCGGCCTCTCTATACGTGGCTGTTCATCCTGATTGCCCTGTTCGGCGGCATTTGGGGTTTCACGTCGCTAGGTCGCCTTGAAGACCCGGCCTTCACCATCAAACAGGCGGTGATCGCCACGCAATACCCCGGTGCGACTGCCGAACAGGTGGCGCTGGAGGTGTCAGAACCGTTGGAATCTGCCATTCAGCAGATGGGCGAGGTGGATGTCATCACCTCGGTCAACCAGCCGGGACAGTCGCTGATCGAGGTTGAGATTAAATCCACCTATGACGGCAGTGAGTTGCCCGACATCTGGACCCGTCTGCGCGCCAAGGTGCGCGATGCAGCACGCGGTCTGCCTTCGGGCGTGGGTGCGCCTTATGTGAATGACGGGTTCGGGGATGTGTTCGGCCTGTTCTATGCCGTTACGGCAGAAGGGTTTTCTGACGCCGAGAAGCACGAACTGGCGACCTTCCTTCGCCGCGAATTGCTGACGGTAAGCGGTGTTGCAGATGTCGAGGTTCAGGGCTTGCCGGATGAGGCGATCTTTATTGAGCCGGACCTGTCGATCTCGGTCAATCAGAACGTTCCGCTGCAGGCGATCAACGAAGCTATCGCAAACGCAGACTCGGTCAACGCTTCGGGTTCGCTGAGATCCAATAGTGACCGCACCACGATCTTGACGGCCGAGGGCTCGGACAGCGTGTCGGCGATCGCCGGCCTGTCGGTTGGATCGCAGGGGCAGGTGATCAATCTGTTTGATATGTCAGATGTCTATCGCGGGCGGCAGAATGATCCCGATATCATGATCCGATTCAACGGCGCTGAAGCTTTCACGCTGGGTATCGCTGGGCTGGCCACTGAAAACATCGTCGAAGTCGGGCAGCGTGCAGATGCCAAACTGGCCGAACTGGATTCCGAAATCCCCTTTGGTGTCGAAATCCTGCCCATCTATCAGCAGCATGTTGTTGTCGATGAGGCCTCGAACGCCTTCCTGCTGAACCTCGCCATGTCAGTCAGCATCGTTGTTGCGGTTCTGGGCATTTTCATGGGCTGGCGCGCCGCAATTGTCGTTGGGTCCACCTTGTTACTGACCGTTGTGGGTACTTTGCTCTTCATGTCGATGTTCTCGATCGAGATGGAACGGATCTCGCTGGGCGCTCTGATCATCGCCATGGGGATGCTGGTCGACAACGCCATCGTGGTGGCCGAAGGAATGCAGATTTCGATGTTGCGGGGAAAATCCTCGCGCGATGCTGCGGAAGAGGTTGCGTCAAAAACGCAGATCCCACTTCTGGGCGCGACGGTGATCGGGATCATGGCTTTTGCCGGGATCGGGCTCAGTCCTGACGCGACCGGGGAGTTCCTGTTCTCGTTATTTGCCGTGATCGGCATTTCACTACTGCTGAGCTGGGTTCTGGCCATCACGGTGACACCTTTGCTTGGGCACTATTTCTTCAAGCAGGGCAAAGAGGGTGAGGTGGATGCCTATGGCGGCACCCTGTTCCGCGTCTACGGTGCAATCCTGAACTGGGCGCTTCGGTTCCGATGGCTGGTAGTGGCCGGGTTGATCGGGGTCACAGTCGTCTGTTTTGCGGGCTTTGGACTGATGAAACAGCAATTCTTCCCAAACTCGAACACGCCGTTGTTCTTCGTGCACTACAAGCTGCCACAAGGCACGCCGATCGCCCGCACGGCGGAAGATATGGCCGTATTCGAGGACTGGCTGGCCGAACGTGATGACGTCGTCTCGGTTGCCACATTCGTCGGGCAGGGTGCCACGCGGTTCATGTTGACCTACGCTGCCGAGAAGCCAAACCCAAGCTATGGACATATGATCATCCGCACCGAGGCTTTGGACGACATTCCTGCCTTGCAAGCCGATCTTGAGGAATTCGGTTCAGCCCAGTTCCCCGAAGGCGAGTTCCGAACCAAACGCCTGATTTTTGGTCCCGGTGGCGGCGATCCAATCCAGGCTCGGTTCTCGGGTAGTGATCCGGTTGTTCTGCGTCAACTGGCCGAAGAAGCGGTACAGCGCATGTCAGCCGCATCTCCGAATGCGCTGCATGTGCATCACGACTGGCGTGAGCAGGAATTGGCCGTGCAGCCGATCTATGCCACGGAGCGCGCCCAAACAGCAGGCGTATCGCGCGAAGACATTGCAGCTACGTTGCAGTTTTCGACCGATGGCATCACGGGCGGCGTTTTGCGCGAGCGCGACCGCCAGATCCCGATCATCTTGCGCCGCCCGGCGGATGGAGACTATTCGATCGTCGATCAGGTAGTTTACTCCGATCAGTCGGAACGTTTCGTTCCAATCGAGCAGATGGTGGATGGCTTCGACTACAAGGCGCTCAATACGTTGGTTCACCGCCGTGACCGGGTGTTGACCATCACGGTTGGAGCGGACATCCCCCCTGACATGACCGCCGCGCAGGTCCACTCCGAAGTACGCAGTGCCATTGAAGCGATGGAACTGCCGATCGGCTATCGTATGGAATGGGGGGGCGAGTTCGAGGATTCAGGCGACGCGCAGGCCAGCCTTGGGCGGCAGTTGCCACTGAGCTTGCTGATTATGGTGTTGATTTCCGTATTGCTGTTCAATGCAATCCGGCAACCGGTCATTATCTGGCTACTGGTCCCGATGTCCGTAAATGGCGTAGTTATCGGTCTGCTTGGAACAGGCCTGCCCTTCACCTTCACAGCGCTATTGGGGCTGTTAAGTCTGTCAGGGATGCTGATCAAGAACGGCATCGTACTGGTCGAAGAAATCGATCTGGTCCGCGCTACTGGTAAAGCCCTGCGTCCTGCGATTGTTGAAGCCTCTGTCTCGCGTCTGCGCCCGGTAATGTTGGCGGCGATCACGACGATTCTGGGGATGGCACCGCTTCTGACGGATGCGTTCTTTGTGTCCATGGCAGTCACGATCATGGGCGGTCTGGCCTTTGCCACGATCCTGACCATGGTTGCCGCACCTGTCTTCTACATGTTGTTTTTCAACCGTGAAGAAAAGCGACGTCTGGCTGCTGGTTGATCATCCGCCCGAATCCTCCTTTGGATCATAATGGTAATAAAAACAGGATAGCTTGTTGCCATCGGGGTCGCGCAGATAGGCCACATAGAATCCGGGCTCGTAATGGGGGCGGACACCAGGTTTGCCTTCATCTGCACCGCCGTTTTTCAAACCCGTGGCATGGAAACGCCGGACCTGATCGGCACTTCTGGCGGGAAAGGCGATCATCGTGCCATTGCCGGTACTGGCGGTGGCTCCGTCAAAAGGTTTGCAGATCCAAAACCCGGTGCCGCTGTCGGGGTCGGAACCCCATCCGGCCCAGCCATCAATCCAACCGGGCAGGCGCGGCTGGCCAAGAACCGCGAAGATCGCATCATAAAAGCGGATAGCCCGAGGCAGGTCGTTGCTTCCGTATGTGGTGTAGAGGTCCATGAGCACTCCTTCCCCGCCCATCATGTGGGCGATGGGCAATGAGGGGAAGAAAAAAGACCCCGGCCGAGGCCGGGGTCCATTCATTCATACCGTTGCCGGGGCTTAGCCCTGCAGCGATTTCACCTCAACATCGCCTTCGGCCTGCGCCTTGATCGCCAGCGCGGCGGCATAGCTTGCTGCGGCTGTGGTGTAATAGGGGATCTTGTCATACAGCGCGATCGACCGGATTGATCGGCTGTCTTCCACCGCCTGTGCGCCTTCGGTCGAGTTCATGACCAGCTGCACGCCGCCGTCCTTCATCAGGTCGGTCACATCCGGGCGGCCTTCGTACACTTTGTTGACCACGCCGCACGGCACACTTTCTTCAGTCAGCCAGGCTTGTGTGCCGCGGGTCGCAACAAGCTCAAAGCCTTGCTCAACCAGAACACGCGCTGCTTCGAGCATATCCGGCCCTTTGTCAGCATCCTTGATCGAGATAAACGCACGACCTGCGCTGGGCAGCACCATACCGGCCCCCATTTGTGCTTTCAGGAAAGCGCGCGGGAAGTCGCGATCCCAGCCCATGACCTCTCCGGTCGAACGCATTTCAGGGCCCAGGATGGTGTCAACGCCGGGGAAGCGGGCGAAAGGCAAAACGGCTTCTTTTACCGAGAACCACGGCATGTCGGGGTCGGCCAGCGTCATCTGGTCAGCGATTTTGGTGTCATCGACAGTTTTGTAAGGGGGGCGTTTCGGGAAATTCGCCAGTTTCTCACCGGCCATTACACGCGCAGCGATAGAGGCAATGGCGCTGTCAGTGGCTTTAGCCACAAAAGGCACGGTGCGGCTGGCACGAGGGTTGACCTCAATCAGGTAAATCTCGTCATCCTTGATGGCGAACTGCACGTTCATCAGGCCGACGACATTCAGCGCCTTGGCCAGCTTGAACGCCTGATCCTTAATCTGTTCGATGATCTCTTTCGACAGCGAATAAGGCGGCAGCGAACAGGCCGAGTCGCCCGAGTGCACGCCGGCCTCTTCGATGTGCTGCATGATGCCTGCAACATGCACGTCGTTACCGTCGCACAGCGCGTCCACGTCCAGTTCGACCGCACCGGCCAGATAGCTGTCCAGAAGAACCGGGCTGTCGCCGGATACCACTACGGCCTCATTGATGTAGCGGCGTAGCTGATCCATATCGCGCACGATTTCCATCGCGCGGCCGCCCAGAACATAGGAGGGGCGGATGACCAGCGGGAAGCCGATATCTTCGGCAATCTCCAGCGCCTTTTCGTCGGTCGAGGCGATGCCGTTCTTGGGCTGCTTCAGGCCCAGTTCATTGACCAGCGCCTGGAAACGCTCACGATCTTCGGCGAGGTCGATCGCGTCGGGCGTGGTACCGAGGATCGGGATACCTTCAGCCTCCAACGCATTGGCCAGTTTCAGCGGGGTCTGCCCGCCAAACTGAACGATCACTCCATGCAGCGTGCCGGCTTCCTGTTCCTTCGTAAGGATTTCCATGACGTGTTCGAAGGTCAGCGGCTCGAAATACAAACGGTCCGAGGTGTCATAGTCCGTTGAGACCGTCTCGGGGTTGCAGTTGACCATGATGGTCTCATATCCGGCTTCGGTCAGCGCGAAACAGGCGTGGCAGCAGCAGTAATCGAACTCGATGCCCTGGCCGATCCGGTTCGGACCACCACCAAGGATGACGACCTTTTTGCGGTCGCTTGGACGTGCCTCGCATTCGACCTCACCCATCATCGGGGCTTCGTAGGTCGAGTACATATAGGGGGTCTGCGCCTCGAACTCAGCCGCACAGGTGTCGATGCGTTTGAAGACGGCGTTCACACCCAGATTGCGGCGGGCGCGGCGGACGTTGTCTTCGTCACGGCCGGTGAGATTGCCCAGACGCGCGTCGGTGAATCCAAGCATTTTCAGTTTGCGGATACCGTCCTCGGTAACCGGCAGACCATCTTTGCGCACCTGACGCTCGGCCTCGATGATCTCGCGAATGCGGGCCAGGAACCACGGGTCGAACTTGGTGACGCCGAAAATCTCATCGTCGGTCAGGCCGTGACGCATGGCCTGCGCGATTGTGCGCAGACGATCGGGGGTCTGCTGGCTGATCGCCTTGATCACGGCGGCCTTGTCGTCGGCTTCTTCCCAGACTCCGACGTTCAGACCGGGGATTTCGATCTCATCAAAGCCTGTCAGACCCGACTCCATCGAGGCCAGAGCCTTTTGCATCGATTCGTGAATGGTGCGGCCGATGGACATGGCCTCACCCACCGACTTCATCGCGGTGGTCAGGTAGGGTTCGGAACCGGGGAATTTCTCAAAGGCAAATTTCGGGATCTTGGTGACAACATAGTCGATGGTCGGCTCGAACGAGGCCGGGGTGACCTTGGTGATGTCATTGTCTAGCTCGTCCAGCGTGTACCCAACGGCCAGTTTTGCGGCGATCTTGGCAATCGGGAAACCGGTCGCCTTCGAGGCCAGCGCAGAAGAGCGGGACACACGCGGGTTCATCTCGATCACGACCATACGACCATCAACCGGGTTGATCGCCCACTGCACATTTGACCCGCCGGTTTCCACGCCGATCTCGCGTAGCACCGCAATCGAGTGATTGCGCATGATCTGGTATTCTTTGTCGGTCAGCGTCAGGGCAGGGGCCACGGTGATCGAGTCACCGGTATGCACGCCCATCGGGTCGACGTTTTCGATGGAACACACGATGATGGCGTTGTCAGCGGTGTCGCGCACCACCTCCATCTCGTATTCTTTCCACCCCAGAAGACTTTCATCGATCAGGATCTGACCGACGGGGGACGCATCCATACCCGAGCGGCAAATATGGATATAATCCTCGCGGTTATATGCGACACCGCCGCCGGTGCCGCCCAGCGTAAAGGCGGGGCGGATGATGGCGGGCAGACCAACTGTTTCGAGGGTTTCAAGCGCCAGTGCCACACCGGCGTCGAGATCTTTCTTGCCGTTCTCATCCTTGGGGGCCGTCACGATCTCGGCTTTGGGGTTTTCGATGCCCAACCTATCCATCGCCTCGCGGAACAGGGCGCGGTCTTCGGCCATTTCGATCGCGTCTCGCTTGGCGCCGATCATCTCGACGTTGAACTTATCCAGCACGCCCATCTCTTCCAGCGCCAGCGAGGTGTTCAGGCCGGTCTGTCCGCCCATAGTGGGCAGTAGGGCATCGGGGCGTTCTTTTTCGATGATCTTGGCGACAACTTCGGGCGTGATCGGCTCGATATAGGTCGCATCGGCTAGCCCCGGGTCGGTCATGATCGTTGCAGGGTTCGAGTTCACCAGAATGACCCGATAGCCTTCCTCGCGCAGCGCCTTACACGCCTGAGCGCCGGAATAGTCGAACTCGCAGGCCTGACCGATAACAATGGGGCCTGCCCCGATGATCATGATCGACTGGATGTCGGTTCTTCTCGGCATGGCTTGGCCCCTTCAATTGTCCGCGAGTCAGGGCACCGCCCCAGCGCCCAAATTGTCCTGCGTTATAGGGACCGCGCGAAAAGGTGCAAGAGGTATCGGAAACGGGTTTGAAATTGCCGCTTTCCCCTCTTTCCCTTGGCGCGCTATTCTCTATACCGCGCAGCACGGCAAATGAGGATGCAATTGCGTATTCGTTTCGATCAAGGACCAGCTGGGCGCGGAACCCGGTTTGAGCGTCCGTCCCGGATTATCCGTGCGGATAACGCGGCGGAGGTGCCCCAGGCTCTGGCGGCGCTGGATCAGGCGCGCGCGGATGGGGCCTGGCTGGCAGGGTACGCAAGTTATGAACTGGGCTACGTGCTGGAACCACGTCTGGCAGACCGGCTGCCAGAAGGACGACGCCTGCCACTACTGTGTTTCGGTGTGTTTGACGCACCGGATCGCGTTGGACTGCCAAAGGCGTCGGGCAGTGTCACTGCGTTTCAGCCCCGCTGGGACGAGGCGCGATATACGCAGGCCTTTCGTACAGTGCATGAGGCGATTGGTGCGGGTGACATTTATCAGGCAAATCTGACCTTCCCAATTGATCTCGATGTAACCGGAGACAGCGTCGCGCTTTATGCGGCGCTTGCGGCTGGTCAACCCGTCGGCCACGGCGCCTTGGTTGAGCAGGAGGGGCTGCCTGATCTGCTGAGCCGCTCGCCCGAACTGTTTTTCCGAACCGACGCCGAGGGCCGGATCGAAACGCGCCCGATGAAGGGAACTCAACCGCGCAGCGAGGACCCAGTCGAAGACGAGCGTCGACGCGCTTTCCTGTCTTCGGATGAAAAGAACCGGGCCGAAAATCTGATGATCGTCGATCTGCTGCGCAACGATATTAGCCGGGTCGCGCTGGCCGGATCGGTGAAAGTACCCGAGCTGTTCAAGGTTGAGACCTATGCGACTGTCCATCAGATGGTCTCGCTTGTGCAGGCGCAGTTACACCTTGGCGTAGGCCTTTCTGATATTCTGACCGCCTTGTTCCCGTGTGGATCAATCACCGGAGCGCCAAAGATTCGCGCGATGGAGATCCTGTCCGAACTGGAACCTTGGCCTCGCGATGTTTACTGCGGAACCATCGGTTGGGCGGCCCCGGACGGTCGGTCGGAATTCAACGTGGCCATCCGGACCCTCATGGTTGAAGGCGGCAAGGCGACCCTTAACGTAGGCGGCGGGCTGGTCTGGGACAGCACCGCGCCATCGGAATATGAGGAGGCGCTATGGAAAGCCCGCTTCGCCCACCAACTGAGCCTGATTTCCGTCTGATCGAAACTTTGGCCTACAGGCCGGGGCAGGGGTTCGTCAGGCTTGATCGTCATTTGGCCCGCATGGCGCACACAGCACAGAAGTTCGGCATTGATTTTGACCGAACCGCCGCTTGGACGATTTTGGATGCGAGTTTGGGTGAGATTGCATTGCGCTGCCGTTTGACCTTGGACGCGGATGGCAAATTTGAACTGACGTCCGGAGAATTGACTGCCAATCCGCCCGTCTGGCGTGTGGATTTGGCCAAACAGAGACTATCATCATCGGATATCTGGCTGGGTTACAAAACTACCCGACGGGCCGTCTATGACATGGCGCGGGCAGGCTTGCCGCTAAGAGTTGATGAGCTTTTGTTTTTGAACGAACGGGATGAGCTTTGCGAGGGCACTATCACGAACCTGTTCCTGACCATGCCCGACGGCAGACGACTTACGCCCTCACTGCGATGCGGATTGCTTCCCGGGGTTTTGCGCGAGGAATTGTTGGATAATAAAGAAGTTACCGAATCCGTTCTGACCTTGACCGATCTAAAAAACGCGCAATCTATCCACTGTGGAA
This sequence comes from Ruegeria sp. C5, assembly GCF_056537605.1. Taxonomy (NCBI): domain Bacteria; kingdom Pseudomonadati; phylum Pseudomonadota; class Alphaproteobacteria; order Rhodobacterales; family Roseobacteraceae; genus Ruegeria; species Ruegeria sp. C5. The sequence continues at coordinate 261,748 of NZ_JBQFRX010000003.1, forward strand.
ATTCCCTTCGGGGGCTGATCCGTGCGGAGCTTGTGGCACCTTGAGCAAAAATACCGAATGGGTGGAGACCCCTGTTACCAACTCACGCCTCAGGATTGAGTTTGTGCTCTTCTTTGTGGCGGTTCCCATAGCCATCGCGACATTGTTCCCGCCAAACTGGATGTTCCCCTCGCTTTTTGCGTTTACCGGACTGGGCATACTGCTGCTGCAGGATACGCCCGGTTTTTCCTGGGCAGAGCTTCGGTATGGCTGGCGAAACTGGTCGTGGACCGAAGTCTTTGCATTTACCCTGTTCATGGCTGCCTTCTGTTCCGCCCTGGTGCTGTGGGCGCGACCGGATGCAGCCTTTGTTTTGCTGCTGCATCGGCCAGAGATGTTGATATTCATCTGTATCGGCTACCCGTTGTTATCCGCTCTGCCACAAGAGCTGCTTTTCCGCTCTCTCTTTTTCCGACGCTATCACGCGATCCTACCTGAAGGGCGGGTCGCATACCTTTTGAACGCTGGCCTGTTTTCGCTTGCGCACCTCATGTACTGGAGCTGGGTCGTTGCCATCATGACTTTCGTCGGAGGCCTCCTGTTCACTTGGGCCTACCGCAAGCGCGGATCATTCTTTTATGCAGTTCTTCTGCACGCAATTGCCGGTAATATTATCTTTGCGGCAGGGCTGGGCGTCTATTTCTACTCGGGCAACGTGCAAAGGCCGTTTTGACGGCGCGACCCGCCTTGACTTTCCAAGCCTGACGGGGTGTATCGGCGCGACGAATTCTGCGCCCGAAGGGATATGATCCATGCACGCCTATCGCAGCCACACCTGCGCCGCTCTGACCGCCGCCAATGTCGGTGAAACCGTCCGCCTGTCCGGTTGGGTGCATCGTGTCCGAGATCACGGCGGCGTACTGTTCATCGACCTGCGCGACCATTTCGGTGTGACCCAGGTTTTGTGCGACGGCGATAGTGCGGCATTTGCTGAACTGGAAAAGGTACGGTCCGAGTGGTGCATCCGCATCGACGGCACTGTCAAAGCCCGCGACGCTGATCTCATTAACCCGAAATTGCCGACAGGCGAGATCGAGGTTTATGTGCGTGAGCTGGAGGTTCTTGGTGCTGCCGACGAATTGCCGTTGATGGTGTTCGGCGATCAGGAATACCCCGAGGAAACACGTCTGCGCTATCGCTACCTCGACCTAAGACGCGAGGCGATGCAGCAAAACATGACCCTTCGCTCGGACGTTGTCGCATCTATGCGCCGCCGGATGTGGGATCAGGGATTCCGTGAATATCAGACACCGATCATTACCGCATCGTCGCCCGAAGGCGCACGCGACTTTCTGGTCCCCTCGCGACTACATCCGGGCAAGTTCTACGCCCTACCGCAGGCCCCGCAGCAATTCAAACAGCTGATCATGGTGTCGGGCTTCGACAAGTATTTCCAGATTGCACCCTGCTTCCGCGATGAAGACCCGCGTGCAGACCGATCGCCCACCGATTTCTATCAACTCGATCTAGAGATGTCGTTTGTCGAGCAGCAGGATGTGTTCGACACCATCCAGCCCGTGCTGACTGGTGTGTTCGAAGAGTTCGGGGGCGGGCGCAAGGTCGATCAGGAGTGGCCGCAGATTTCCTACAAGGACTCAGCCCTGTGGTACGGCACCGACAAGCCTGACCTGCGGAACCCCATTAAGATGCAAGTGGTCTCTGACCACTTCCGCGGTTCTGGCTTCGCGATTTTCGCGAAACTGTTGGAGCAGGAAGGCACCGAAATCCGCGCTATCCCAGCGCCGAGCGGTGGCAGCCGCAAATTCTGTGACCGTATGAACGCATTTGCCCAGAAAGAAGGTCTGCCCGGTATGGGTTACATTTTCTGGCGTGATCAGGGCGAGGGTATGGAGGCCGCAGGTCCACTGGCCAAGAACATCGGCCCCGAACGCACCGAGGCGATCCGTCAGCAATTGGGTCTGGGCGTCGGTGATGCCGCGTTCTTCCTGGGTGGTAAGCCAAAAGCCTTCGAAAAGGTCGCTGGTAAAGCGCGTGATGTGATCGGCGAAGAACTTGGCCTCACCGAGAAAGACCGCTTTGCCTTTGCCTGGATCGTCGATTTCCCGATCTACGAGCAGGACGAAGAAACCGGTGCGATTGATTTCGAACACAACCCCTTCTCGATGCCGCAGGGGGGAATGGAGGCGCTGCAGGGCAATCCTCTGGACGTACGCGGGTATCAGTATGACCTGGCCTGCAACGGCTACGAGCTGGTGTCAGGTGCGATCCGGAATCATAAGCCTGAGATTATGTTGAAGGCCTTTGAACTGGCAGGGTACGGCGAAGACGAAGTCAAATCCCGCTTTGGCGCCTTGTTTAACGCCTTCCACTACGGCGCCCCGCCGCACGGCGGCTGTGCCGCAGGTATCGACCGGATCGTGATGCTATTGGCGGATGAGGCTAATATCCGCGAAGTCATGATGTTCCCGATGAACCAGCGCGCTGAAGACCTGATGATGGACGCGCCATCCGATCCGACCTCGGATCAGTTGATGGAACTGGGTCTCAGGATCATCCCGCAAGACTAAATCTAGCCGCCCGCCCTGAGCGGGCGGTTTACGTTTGGGGCAGTGCAAAACAATCGGTGTATTCGCCGCGCCACGCAAATCTGAGTTGCGTGGTGGGCTTAAAACAAGCTCAGCTCAATCCAGTGGATTTGCGGCATCCCGACGATTGCGGATGCTCTTGGCCGTCTCTCGTGTCAGGCGATAGACCCAGATGCAAAGAATCGATGCGGTAATAAAGTAAGCGGTCAGCATCTCAGATCGCCTCTTGCCGTTCGAGCCGATTCTGAACCAGACCCGCAATCCGTGCAGCCTGGGCGGTGACCGGTGTCCCCTGCGCACGAGATTGGGCGAGGTCCCGGGCTGCTTCGGCAAGCACAGTATCTTCGGCGTCTCGCGCAACGCTTTGCAGGAATTGTTCCGCATAATCCAATGCGCGCTGATCAGTGGGGCCGGTAAGCACGTCGGCGATATGGGCCATGTCGTCCCGATAAGCCAGCGGATCGGGCTGAACGATATTATCCCTGACGAAATCCAGACCTACTGGGCGGCGATCTTCGGGCAGAAGTTCAAGTATCGAGGTCTGGAAATAAGCGACCGAGGTCAGGGGTTTGGCCAGAAACCCATCTGCACCTGCGCGTCTGGCGATAACCTGCATGCTGTCATCGCCAGACAGCCCGAGAATGACACCGATGCGGGGTACAGCATGGGTCATTTCGGCTATCAGGTCAGCGCCGGACCCGTCTGGAAGACCCATATCGACGATCAGGACCGAGGGACGATAGATTTGCAGATGGCGCCGCGCTGATTTCAGACAATCCGCACGACGGATACGCGCACCGCTATGCAAGCACATCAATCGTATTGCATCGCATGCATAGCGGCTGTCTTCGACCACAAGGATTGTTTGGCCCAGCAGCGGTCGCATCTTGGTGGCCAGCGCTGGAGAGGCGAAAGGTCCCGAATCGTCCATGGCAGAACTCCTGTTTAGCAGATGCCTCACGCTAGGAACTTCTGGCTAATACAGGGTTAACGACGATTTGGCGCACTTGTCCTTTGGGTATACTGCCCCCATAACCGCTGCAACGCAGAAGGAAGGAGAGTCCCATGATTGGTCGCCTTAACCACGTAGCCATTGCTGTTCCCGACCTGGAGGCCGCATCGGCCCAGTATCGCAATGCGCTTGGCGCCAAAGTCGGCGCTCCACAGGATGAGCCGGATCATGGGGTCACCGTGGTCTTTATTGAACTACCCAACACCAAGATCGAATTGCTGTATCCGCTGGGTGAGAACAGCCCGATCAACGGGTTTCTGGAAAAGAACCCATCAGGCGGCATCCACCATGTCTGCTATGAGGTCGAGGATATCATCGCGGCCCGCGATCATCTGAAAGAGACCGGTGCGCGCGTTCTGGGATCGGGTGAACCCAAGATCGGAGCGCATGGCAAACCGGTGTTGTTCCTGCACCCGAAGGATTTCAACGGATGCCTCGTTGAGCTGGAGCAGGTCTGAAGTCGATGACCATTACCGCCGCTCTGGTTCTTTTCGCTGTAATTTGGTTTCTGACCTTGCTGATTGTTCTGCCTGTGCGCATCAAAACGCAGGGGGATCTGGGGGATATTGTTCCGGGCACTCATGCAGGTGCGCCGGAAGTCCATCACATGAAGAAGAAGCTGTGGATTACCACCGGGATATCGGTCGTGCTGTGGGCGATCATTGCAGGCATCATTATCTCCGGCGTAATCAGCGTGCGCGATTTCGATTGGCTGAACCAACTGGAACCGCGCGAGTAGCTCAGGTTTGGCTACCCGACAGACCGTGATAAATGTGCGTGAAGGTCGCCGCTCCTAGGATCGGGATCAACAGGTTGACCAATGGCACAGAGAGCGGGACCGCCATAAGAATACCGGCGACCCAAATGGTTGTCGCGTGCTTTGCGCGCAGCTTTCGCGCCCCCTCGCGCCCCAGTCGGCGCATCGCAGCCAGGGTGAAATATTCTCTCCCCAGAAGAAACCCGTTCATACCCCAAAAGATAAACAACGCGAATGGCGTGAAGAGTGCATAGAGGATCAATGCCAACAGGTTGGCAACGATCAGTACACCCAGAAAACTGAGCGTATCCCTTAGCGCATCGCCAAAGGGGATGCGCTGAGCCGGCGGCAGACCGGGGTAATGCTTATCCTCAACCGCCTGTGCGACCTCATCCAGAAACATCGAGGTGATGGCTGACGCAACGGGGACCATCAGAAACACCGACAGCACCATCATCAGCAGGAATGATGACACGCTGAGCAGGTCGTTCAGCCATGTCACCTCACCCAGTATTGGCAAGGTGGCCTGATCGCCGACCAGCGCGTTGATCAGCCACAAAAAGCCGGCATAGGCAGCCACCAACAACGCGAATGTCAGGCCAACACCCAACAGAAGTACCTTGCGGAATCTTGGGTCGCCGATCTGTCCCAGCGCCTGTAGAAACGACTGGATGATGATCATTCGGAAACCCATTGGGTTAGTGCCGCCACATTGGGGCGCGGTCGTTCGGGCGGGGTCGTACCTTCGGTTGCGATATGGATAAAGCCTGCAATCTTCTCGTTTTCGGCCAAGCCAAGCCCCTGTTCGCAAAACTCGCGATCATGCGATTGCCAGCCGGACAACCAATTGGCCCCCCAACCTGCGGCCAGCGCTGCGTTCAGCAGAGCCAGACATACCGCACCCGCTGAATAGGTCTGTTCAATTGCCGGTATCTTGTCAGAAGGTTTCTGCACCTCAATAACAGCAACCGCCAAATGGCCCATTTCGAATTGGCTGCGCGCCTTGGCGATATCTTCGGGCGATTTTCCCAAGGCGAGACCACAAGTTTCTGTAAGATCTGCAAGGCGTTGCATGGCCCCATGCTCGACAACAACAAAACGCCAGGGTTCCAGCTTTCCATGGTCCGGGCTGCGCGCTGCAGCAGTCAGCAGCGGCCTCAGCTCTTCCCGGGTCGGGGCCGGGGATACTAGCGTTTTGGCCGGACGAGACCGGCGCGCGTGCAGAAAATCCAGCGCAGCTTGGTTCTTCAGGGTCATATGTTAACTTCCTTCACATGGCAGTCTGTATGTCGGAGGCATACTGTTCTCTTTCAAGGGCAAACTGCTCATCAAAAGGCGACAAATTCAATCTGAATTGCTGCTTGTGATCAGACGCAAGATCCAAAAGGAACCACTAGTCTTTGGTGCTCTCGGACTCACGTATCTGATAAACGCCCTCGGGCAAATCCAGCGCAGCGGCCAGATCGCGTACCTGCTCTGGTGACAGGGTAATCTTCTGAATCTGATCGGTCCGCGGGTCCAACTGCTCGAGCGTGACGCATTCAGCGAAGTTGTTGATGACGACATCCTCTTGCAAAGGCTTTGCGCCTTCGTCCACCAGCGTAATCACCGTCGAGTCGAATTCGTGTTCAATTGAAAACATATGTGCAGAGTGCAGGGCATAAGATCGCAATGCAACCCGTTGCAAGCTGTAATCGGCTGTGGCCCGGCCTTAAATGCCGCGCTATGCTTGTCTGCCGACAGAGTGACCGAAAGGAATGTGAATGCGCCGTCTTGCCCTGTTGCTGGTGATGCTGTTGGCGGCTTGCGATATGTCGCCTGTTATCGCGATCCCGGCCGATCAATGGCAGCCATCGTCATCAGAACAAAAGGACAGGGCGCGCGTATTCGAGCAGGTCAGCCGGGCTGTCGGAACGACCGCAAGCCGGGAATGCCGCCGCCAATCGAGGACTGCCAATTGTGATTTTGTGATTTTGGTTGATCTCTCGTCAAAGGCCCCAGCGAATGCGTTTCAGACCTTGGACAAGGATGGGCGACCGCTAGTCGTTTTTACACAGCCGATGATCGATGCAACGCAGAACGCGGACGAGATGGCCTTTGTCATGAGCCATGAGGCCGCCCACCATATTTTGGGTCACATCGCCCGGCAGGCGCAGAACGCCAAAGAGAGCGCGCGGATATTCGGTGAACTCGCGCGCAATCAGGGCGCGGACGATGCAGGGATTGAGCGCGCACAGGCGCTGGGTGCTGAGGTCGGGGTGCAGAACTACACGCGTGAGTTCGAATTGGAAGCGGATCGTCTGGGGACACAGATCACTTACGCGGCGGGGTATAACCCGCTGGCCGGGATGGCTTTCTTCCAACGCATTCCTGATCCGGGTGATCGTTTCCTTGCCACGCACCCTCCCAATGCCCAGCGGGTCGAAGTTGTGTTGCAAACGGCGCGGGAACTGGGATTACGATAATGGTCAACTTAACCCGATTGGGTGTCGTTCTCAGTGATCGCGGGTCGAAATATGCTGTGACCGGCGCGGGGGTCACCAGTCGTGCTGATGTCGATGCGGTACTGGCGGAACTGAAATCCGACAAGGCATATGCGAAGGCAACTCACAACACTTGGGCGGCCATCTTGCCAAACGGTGCGCTCAAGGCTGATGACGGAGAGTCTGGCGCGGCAATGGTCATTTTGCGGATGATGGAGCGGGCCGAGCTGACGGATCACGTAATCATCGTGACACGCTGGTACGGTGGCAAGAAGCTGGGCGGGGACCGCTTTCGCCGCGTGCAGGACGCCACGCGGGCCTATCTGGACCAGCTGGCAACCGGGCATTGACCTGAGTCAAGGGCACTGTGCGGGGCATGCGTTACTCTTTCCATAGAGTGAATGGAAAAGGAAACCGCATGTCTGATCGTGAAACGCTGCGACGTCACGCCGACCTTGTAGATCGGATGGCCACGACGCTGGGCGTAGATTTGCAAGAAGTTGCCATCAAAGGGGCCTTACAGTTCGACGAAATCTCGGACGCGGTATTGCGGTGCACGGAATGCCCGAATCCGGGCCATTGCAAGGCGTTTCTGGCCAAGAACCTGACAGCGCCCGACACACCTGAATACTGCCGCAATCACGAGCTGCTGAACAGGCTCAAGCCGTAACGCCAAAGGGGGGTACCGTGCCACGACTTGGACGGATCATGACCCATCTTCGTCTTGTATTGCGAATGGCACAGGCGACGGGAACCGACCTTGCCACCGCACATCGCGACGGGCACCTGAGCCAACAGGAATGGGCAGATATGGTTCAGCTCTGCCGCGGGTGCGAATGGGCGCGGGCATGCCCAGACTGGTTGAACGAGAACGAAACGGCGGAAAGCGCGCCCTGCACCTGCCCAAACCGGCACAGGTTCGCCACCTTGAGGGTCAGCAAGCAAAGGTGATCAAATGGATCGAACATCTCTGGGCGAGATCGAAAAACACTTTTGGCTGACACGCTCGGTCGCGCGATCCTTAGGGATTTCTCTGACCGAAGCAATGGCCGAAGGGAAACTGACACCTGCCGACTACGCTCAGCTGGTGACCCGATGCCGGGGCGCAATATGCGACGAACGTTGTCAGATATGGCTTGCCGCACAACAAGGACTGGCTGGGGAAGCGCCTGATTTTTGTGCCAATGCTCAGGTTTTGAACGACTTGACCTGACCTTCAGAGCTTATTGTGCGTTCCGTCGCATAACGGCGGGTTGGCGCAATGCTTGCAGCCACAGAAGAAGACCTTCTTGCTGGCATCAGCAGTATATTTTACGGGTTCAAACGACGTATCTTTGTGCGAACCATCGCAAAACGGTTGCCGCTTGGATTTGCCACAGGCGCACCAGAAATAGGTTTTTCCTTCGGTCACTTCGACCGGATAGGGCGATTTCTGGGCGATGATCGGGGCGTCTGACATGTGGCTACTCCGTCTTTGGCTGATGTCGAAGTCAAAGTTTAGGGCTCTTTGTCAAAAAAGGTAGACTGCGAATGAAAACCCGCCTTCCAGCGTGGTTTCGCCTTTATTCACGAATGCGTTATCGATTCGGTTGCCATATGAAATTCTTGGTCCTATTCTGATACCGGCCCCGAAAAACTGGGCAATATCAGAAAAGTAATAGAGGATTGATGGACATGAAACTGAAATTTGCTGCTATCTGCGCCACGGCCGTTGTATTGACTGCGTGCTCGCAGCAAGAGGAACCGACCCCGGTTTACATCCAGCCCGACTATGACAAGTTTGGTACACCCAGTTGCTCGGCAGGCTATGAACTGGCCACAACCGAAGCAGGCCAGACCGTATGTAACCCGGTCACCCAATAAGTATTAAGCAGGCGGTTCTGATCGCAGGGCCGCCTGCACACCTTTAAAAAGAACACCGCCCTCGAGGCGGTTTTTTCTTGCCTTTCTGCTGTGGGTCGCGGACGTCTTCTTGCAGGACGACTGATCGGAAACCCCATGCGCAAATTCTTTGACCACCTAAAGGATCGTACCCGCTGGAGCTGGCAGGGCCTGGCTGCAACCTGGCGGCAAGAGTATTCGTTTCGTGGGTGGGTTTGGGCCAACCTGATTTCGGCTTTATTGGCGCTTGCACTCCCTCTAGGTACGGCAGAACGGGCGTTGATCCTTGCTTTGGGCATTCTGGTCTTGGTGGCCGAGTTATTTAATACGGCCATCGAGCGTGCCGTCGATCACACCTCGACCGAGCACCACGCGTTGGCGGGGCAAGCCAAGGATGCAGCAAGTGCAGCGGTGGCGTTGTCTGCAGTCGCTGCCGGAGTGGCGTGGATCGTGATTTTGATCGGCTTGTTCTAGGGACAGACGCCTTTCGTTACGCCGAGGGGTGCAAACGCCCCCACAAGTCGTATTCTCCGGCTTCATCTACCTCGACCGTGACGATATCCCCGGGTTTCAGGCCTTCGAAGCCTTCGTCGATAAACAAGTTGCCATCGATTTCTGGAGCATCGGCCTTAGTGCGGCAGGTCGCGGCCTCTTCATCCACCTCGTCTACGATGACATCGAGTTTTTGGCCAACCTTTGCTGCCAGCTTGGCCTCAGAAATGGCCTGAGCTTTCTCCATGAAACGCTCCCATCGCTCTTGCTTGACCTCGGCCGGGACGTGATCCGGCAGGTCGTTCGAGCGGGCGCCATCGACATTTTCGTACTGGAAACAGCCGACACGATCCAACTGCGCTTCGTCCATCCAGTCCAGGAGCGTCTGGAACTCTGCCTCGGTTTCTCCGGGGTAGCCGACGATAAAGGTTGATCGCAAAGTGATATCAGGACAAATAGCGCGCCAGTTGGCAATCTCGTCCAGAGTTTTTGCCCCGGCGGCAGGGCGGGCCATGCGTTTCAGAACATCGGGATGCGCATGTTGGAATGGAATGTCGAGATACGGCAGCACATTGCTACCCGAATCTGCCATCAGCGGAATCAAATCGCGCACATGGGGGTAGGGATAGACGTAATGAAGCCTGACCCACGCATCGAACTGGCCCAGTTCACGCGCCAGATCGGTGATATGGCTGCGCACCTCCCGATCTTTCCATGGGTTCACGTCATACTTACGATCCAGCCCATAGGCCGAGGTATCCTGTGAGATCACAAGCAGTTCGCGCACGCCGCTGTCGACCAGTTTCTCGGCCTCGCGCAGCACTGCATGGGCCGGGCGGCTTGCGAGTTTACCGCGCATGTCGGGGATGATGCAAAACTTGCACTTATGATTACAGCCCTCGGAAATCTTGAGATAGCTATAGTGGCGCGGGGTAAGTTTGACGCCCGAAGCGGGCAGCAGATCGACATAAGGGTTTGGGTCGGGTGGTACGGCTGCATGTACTGCGTCCAGCACCTGTTCGTACTGATGCGGTCCTGTAACCGCCAGAATGCGCGGATGGTGTTCCCGGATGTAGTCAGGCTCAGCCCCCAAACAGCCGGTCACAATGACCTTGCCGTTTTCAACCAATGCCTCGCCAATTGCGTCCAGCGACTCGGCCTTGGCGCTGTCCAGAAACCCGCAGGTATTCACAATAACGGCATCAGCACCCGTGTAGTCCGGCGAAATACCGTACCCCTCGGCCCGCAACCGGGTCAGGATACGTTCGCTGTCGACCAGCGCTTTTGGACAACCCAGCGACACCATTCCAAGGGTCGGTTGGCCACGGCGGGGCGTCTCGGCGATCCGGGCCTCTGGGGCTAGATCGGGGCGGAGGTTCGGTGGGTTCGTGCTCATGGCCGGGCATATAGAGGGGAAAGCTTCCCCTTGCAAATCCCGCCCGCTCGGGGCTGACTTGAAACAGAGCAGAAAGGCCGGAAAGGCAGACCCATGAAGTGGCTCATTCGTTTTCTATTTCTCATAGTTGCAGCCTTCGGGCTGGTCATTGGTGCCTTGCTGCTGATGCCAGGCGAAAAACTGGCGACAATACTTGCTGAACAAGTCAAGGCGCAAACAGGCCGCGATCTCGAGTTGACCGGTGACGTCAAACTGTCATTTTGGCCGGTATTGGGGATGGAAACCGGCCCTGTGACATTTGGCAATGCGCCTTGGGCCGGGCCGGAACCGATGCTTAGCGCCCAAAGCCTCGCGGTTGGGGTCGATGCCTCGGCGTTGTTGTCTGGGAATATCCGGATCAAACGGGTGTTGGCCGATAGCCCGGTTCTACGCCTTGAACGCGCCGATGGGCGCGGCAACTGGGAGCTGCATCAGCCAGGTAACTCCTCGCAAACGGGCGCTACGGCGCAAGCCGTTGAAAGCCGACCCATCACGCTCGAGCGGTTGGAACTGACCAATGCGCGCCTAATCTATCTTGAGAATGGCGCGGTTAGTATGGATTTTGCCGATGTCGATCTTTCGGCCCGCTGGCCTGACGTAACGGCCCCAATGGAAATGCAAGCCAGTATGTCCGTCCCCGGCGGCAGCGTCGCAGTGGACCTTACCATCCCCGACTTGCCCGCATTTTCCAGCGGCGCTGTCACGCCGTTGCAGCTGAGCCTAACCGCGCCTGGCGGAGATATTCAGTTCTCGGGCCGGGTGAATCTGGCCGGCGAAATGGATGGCAAGACGACGGTCACGGCCAAGGACACCCAAAGGATGCTGGCCGCGTTTGGTCACGGAGGAGTCACCGTTCCGGAGGGACTAGGACAGGTCGCGAGCGTATCCGGGCAGATGACCTATACCCGGGACGGGCGGATTTCATTGCGCAACATGATCGCGGTTCTGGATCAAAACCGGCTTGAGGGCGAAGCTGATATCCAGATTTCAAATCCGCCCCAGATGTCTGCGCGTCTGAACGCAGGTGATCTCGACTTATCGAAGGTAAGCGGAGGCAACTCTTCTGACGGCACCTCAGATACGGAAGGGTGGTCAAAAGCCCCAATTGATGCGTCGTTTCTGGCGCTGGCAAATGGCAAGATCCGCTTGCAAGCCACCTCGATTGCGGTTCCGGGTATGACCTTTGGGAAAAGTGATCTGACACTCAGCCTTGATCGGTCGCGGGCTGTATTGCAGATGCACCCGGCCTCGCTGTTCTCGGGGCAATTGAACGGCCAGGTGGTCGCCAATAATCGCAACGGTCTGTCGGTTGGTGGAAATCTGAAAGCCGCCAATATCGATATCAACGAAGCGCTCGAAACGCTTGGGGATATCAAACGGCTTTCGGGCACCGGTTCAGGCAATCTTGAATTTCTGGGCGTCGGACAGAGCGAAGATCAGATCATGCGATCGCTCAGCGGCAAAGGAGATATCGAGGTCGGGCGGGGCGTTATCTCGGGGCTGGATCTTGACCGCCTTATGGGGCGGGGAAAGGGATCGGGTGGTACGACCGTATTCAACAGCCTTACGGCCAGCTTTACGATGAAGAATGGCGACTTGACCAACAAGGACCTGTTGATGCAGCTGGATAATTTCCGGGCGGACGGTACGGGCCGCATTGGCTTAGGAGCTCGCGATATCGATTATCTGTTCACACCAGTCGCCCTGCGCGCCAACTCAGGGCAGGGGATATCGGTACCCGTCCGAATTAAAGGTCCGTGGAGCGACCCGTCGATCAAGCCGGACCTTACCAAAGTCATTGAGGCGGCAGCCGAAGGCAAAGTTAAAGAACTGGAAGACGACGCAAAGAAGAAGGTTTTGGAAAAGGTTGGTAAAGAACTGGATACCACGGTGACGGATTCCGGTCACATCGAAGACGCGCTGAAGAACAAGCTTGAGGATGAGGCCAAGAAAGGCCTGCTCAAGCTGTTTGGCGGGGATTGATCTGAGCGCGATAACAAAGGGCGCCGAAATGGGCGCCCTTCATAGTGTCATTTAGATTGTCTGATCGTATTCGCCCACGCCGGGTTCAGTTCGAATGACGGCGTCGATATCTGCGAAGATCGCGCGCATTTCATCCTCGCTTTCGCTGCTTTCGCAGACGACGACCAGATTGGGTGTATTGGATGATGCGCGAACGAGGCCCCAACTGCCATTGTCCAGAATGACCCGGGCTCCATTGACGGTCACGACCTCTTTGATAGCCCGCCCTGCGAAGTGTTCGCCGGCGTCGGCCTTGGCAACCAATTTGCCGACCAGGCGCTGCAGAATATCGTATTTTTCTGTATCCGCTGCGTACGGAGACATGGTGGGTGTCGACCATGTCCTTGGTAGTGCTTTCCGAAGGTCTGACATGCTTTTGTCCGGGTTGCGGTCCATCAGTTTGCAGATTTCCACCGCCACGCGCATTCCGCAGTCGTATCCGCGCCCGACCGGTTCCGCCAAGAAATAGTGTCCCGATTTCTCAAACCCAGCCAGCGCACCGATTTCCTTGACCCGGCGCTTCATATGGCTATGGCCGGTTTTCCAGTAGTCGGCTTTGACCCCAAGCGCTTGCAACTCGGGATCGCTGGCGAACAGCCCAGTGGATTTCACATCGGCTACAAAGGTCGAACCTGGATGCAGCTTGGCCAGATCACGGGCCATGATGACGCCGACCTTATCGGCAAATATCTCTTCGCCTTCGTCATCCACAACACCGCAACGATCGCCATCACCATCAAACCCTAGCGCCAGGTCCGCGCCGCTGGATTTGACTGTGTCGGACATGTCATGCAGCATTTCCATGGCTTCCGGGTTCGGGTTGTAATTGGGGAATGTGTAATCCAGCCGTGTGTGGCTGGGCACAACCTCAACCCCGATCCTTTCGAAAATCTCGGGCGCGAAGGCGGCGGCGGTGCCGTTTCCGGTGGCGCAGACCACTTTCAGCGGACGTGACATTCTGAAGTCACCGACCAGATCGTCGATGTAGGCTTCTTTCACACCGTCGACGAATTCATATGACCCGCCCGGGCGCGCGACGCCTTCCCCATTCAAGACGATGTCGCGCAGTTCCGACATTTCGTCAGGGCCGTGGGTCAATGGGCGGTCAAAGCCCATTTTGACGCCGGTCCAACCGTTCGGGTTATGGCTTGCCGTGACAATCGCAACCGCCGGTACGTCCAGATGGAATTGCGCGAAATACGCCATCGGGCTGAGCGCTGGGCCGATATCTTTCACCTGAATACCCGCCTGCATAAGTCCAACGATCAGAGCGTTTTTGATCGACAGGGAATAATCGCGATAGTCATTTCCCACTGCAATCACGGGTTCGATCCCGCGTTTGAGCATCTGTGTGCCCAGACCCAAACCCAAGGCCGTCATGCCTGGCAGATTGATCTCATTGGGGTATTTCCACCGCGCGTCATATTCGCGAAAGCCCGTGGGCTTGATCATCGGATCGCGCAGAAAGCTCCAGGTGTTTGGGGTCACCTCAGGCAAAGGCTTGGTCATCACAAATCTCAATCGTTAAATCTGAATTGGGTTTTCTTTGGCCAGCGCATCAAATCGCATCAATGTGTCAACCAGATGGCCCATTTGATCCAGAGGGATCATGTTCGGCCCATCTGAGGGGGCGGTGTCGGGATCCTGATGGGTTTCTATGAATACGGCTCCGACGCCCAGAGATACAGCGGCGCGCGCCATCACCGGCGCAAACTCACGCTGTCCACCCGAGGAACCACCTTGGCCGCCGGGCTGTTGCACCGAGTGGGTCGCGTCCATGACGACCGGATATCCGGTTTGCGCCATCTGCGGCAGCGATCGCATGTCCGCGACCAGCGTATTGTAGCCAAACGAAGTTCCACGCTCGGTCAGCAGGATGTTCTGATTGCCAGTGCTTTCGATCTTTGTGACGATATTCGGCATTTCCCACGGGGCAAGAAACTGCCCTTTTTTTACGTTGACCGCTTTGCCGGTATTGCCCGCCGCCAGCAGCATGTCCGTCTGACGACACAGAAACGCAGGGATTTGCAGAATATCGACGGCCCCAGCCGCAATCGCGCATTGCGCTTCGGTATGGACATCGGTCAGTACCGGTATGCCCATGGTCTTGCGGATATCTTCCAGCACCTGCAGCCCGGAATCAATGCCCATGCCGCGCTTGCCGGACAGCGAGGTCCGGTTAGCTTTGTCATACGAGGCCTTGAACACATATTGCGCACCTGCGGCGTCGCATGCCTCTTTCATGGTGCCGGCGATCATTTGGGCGTGATCGGCGGTTTCAAGCTGGCAAGGGCCGGCAATGATGGTCAGCGGAAGGTCGTTGCCAACCGTCAGGTCGGCTATTTTTACATGTTTCATGAGTCTTACGAGGATACCTGTTCACGAAGGACCGACGCGGTAAGCGAGATCATCAGGTAGATACCAGCAAATAACAGGAATGCCAAAATCGTATTTTCGAACTTGCGCGGATAGCTGGGCTCCTGGCTGGCGACCGGGTTCACCGAGACGGTCAGATACCGCACTTTTCGATTGGCCTCGGTCCGCGTAGCTTCCATTTGCTGCATTGCCGTTTGCAGCATCATGTCACGCGCCGCCAGATCGGCCTGAGCCATCTGGATTCGCACGCTCAAACGCGCCAGCGAATTTTCGCCCGCCGACACATCCAGCATCTCGGCATTCAACTCATCAAGGACCGCTTGCAGCCGCGCGATATCCGCCCGTGTACCATCCACCTTGGCCTGGTTGGGGCGCGTATTATCGAGAAGCGCGGCCAATTGTAGTTCTTTGTCCTGCAGCTCGAATTCGAACTGATCGATCCTTCCTCGCAGGCTGGCGATCACACTTTGCGGGTCCAGTATCGCACCTTGTAGCTGCAGTTCGATCAGGTCTTCCTGAGCCTGTCTGCGTGCCTCTTGCGCAGCCTCAAAACTCGCCAAGGCATCGCGCATCTGGTCTTCGCGTTTCAATTCAGTCAGACCATTGATGGTCTCTTCCGCGTAAGAGATAAGCCGCCTGGACAAATCGACCGCTATCTCGGGGCTCGGCGCTGCGACCTCCATTCGGATGACGCCGTCACTAGGATCATATCCGATTGTGATCATACGTTTATAAAGCTTGTAGGTTTCTTCAAGCGTCGCATCAGCCGGCAATCGTTGGATCGGGTCTATCCAATCCTGCCGAAAAAACTCAGTAAATCCGACATCACGTTCAAGCCGTTCCAATGCATCCTTGGATTCCAGAAATTCCTGAGTGGACACGGAATCCTGCGCCGTCGCAAACTGCGTGCCCGCCAGAAATCCACCGAACGAGGCACCGCCGCCATCCGCTTGCAGGATCGAAAACACCGAGTCGCTGGCATACATTGGAGTCGCCACGCGATAGAAATAGTAGCCCACGATAAACGTTGGAATGAATACGAACACCGTCAATCGTGCGAATAGCCCGGCAAGCTTGCGGCGGCGGCGGCGGGCGATGTCTTTCTGGATCTGCCCGATTTCATATTCACGACGTTCGGCCGGGCTGAGCTCGGGTCCCGGCAGGTTCCTCTGCGAGTCTCTGGTCGTTTGCGGCAGGTGAATCTTTATATTGTCTTGCGCGGCGTCATCACCAGTTGGCTTGCCTTTGTCAGGAGCTGCCAGATCAAGCAGGTTTGTGCGCTGAAACGGATCAATTCCTTTCTTTCGTAACAGCCGGACCGCATCGTAGTCAGACGTCGCCGCAAGCCCGTTCTTGTGCGCCAAACGCCGCGCGACGCGCAATTGCCGCCCTGTCAGACCTTCGCGTTTGATCGCATCCAACTCGTTGCCCGGTTGCTGAGTGTCGTCAGCCGAGTTCGTGCCTTGGGTTGCATTGCGGATGCGCGAAATGGCGTCCGAGCGTGCCTCGGCAGTGCCAGAACCGCGTGCCGTGCGGTCGGGATTGTATTTCCTAGCCTTGGGTTTGGTAGTCATAGAGCTGCTTTGCCTCTTCCAAGGTTTCAAACATGTAAAGCTGGCCGTCTACCAATACCGCAGCCTGCCGCGCGAATTTTTCAAGAAGCGAAGGGTTGTGCGATACGATCACCAAGGTTGTCGTGCGCAGCTTCTCTTTCAGAATGTCGCCCGCCTTCTTGTTGAACTCGACATCGGTTGTCGAGGGCATCCCCTCGTCAATCAGATACATATCGAAATCTAGGGCCAGCATCAGTGCAAATGTAAACCGGGCCCGCATTCCGGACGAATAGGTTCCGAGCGGCTGGTCGAAATACTCACCCAAGTTGCACAGCCATTTGCAGTAGGCTTCGACATAGTCGGGATCCATGCCGTAGATCTTCGCGATATAGCGTGCGTTCTCCAGCGCGGACAGGCGCTTGGCCACACCTCCTGCAAAGCCCATGGGGAAGGATACGCGGCAGTCGCGCCGAATCACGCCTTCGTCGGGCTTTTCCAGCCCTGCCATCATGTTGATCAACGTGGTCTTGCCGGTTCCGTTCGGGGCCAGCACGCCAAGAGATGTTCCAAGCTCAACCCGGAACGAGACCCGATCCAGAATCACCTTGCGGCGGGTTCCGGTCCAGAAAGACTTGCTGACATTTTCGAATTCCAGCATGTGCGGCCTGCAGATCGCTCGGGGTTTTGACGGTTTGAGGATCGGTGTGCTACCGATCCATGTTGGCCACATTATGTCGAAATATGAAACAAATGATCAATGCGCATCCGCGTTCATGACATTGATGTGTTGCAAGGACGGTTTCATTGGCTCGAGGGTAGATGATGCCTATCTTCATCGATGAACATTGCAAAAGCCTGTTGATCCGATGAATTCGCTGATTGAGGACATCCAAGCCTGCCGTTTGTGTGCGGACAGGTTCGCGCAGACCGCGACTGCGCACCAGCCGCGCCCGGTGGTCTGGTTTCGCCCCGGTGCGCGCATTTTGATCGCAGGTCAGGCACCGGGCGCGCGCGTCCATGCTTCAGGGAAGCCTTTCACCGACCCTTCGGGTGACCGGCTGCGGGATTGGCTGGGACTGGATGAGAACGCATTTTATGACCGTTCGCGCGTATCCATCGTGCCGATGGCGTTTTGCTTCCCCGGATACAATGAGCGCAAGGCCGACCTGCCTCCGCCGCCGATATGCGGGCGCACCTGGCATGACAAGGTGATGGCTGCGTTGGGAGAAGTACCGTTGACGATCCTCGTCGGGGGTCATGCCCATAAATACCATCTTGGCGTAAAAACACCGGTTACCGAGACCGTCAGCCTTTGGCGAGACCATGCGCCGCGCGTCTTTGCCTTGCCTCACCCGTCCTGGCGCAATACGGCTTGGCTGAAGAAAAACCCCTGGTTCGAGGCCGAGCTGTTGCCGGTGCTACAGAAACGGGTGCACGAGGTTCTGAATGACTGAAGCCACAGCTTTGGATGCTGCACATAACGCCATGCAGGCGGCCCCGGAAGACGACAACGCTCGACTACGCTTTTTCGAAAGACTGGCCGATAGCGAGCTGTTCCTGATGCTGACCGAGGAAGCGAAGGATGAAAGCATTTCGCCTGAGCTGTTCGATGTGGCGGATGGTCGTTTTGTTCTGGTGTTTGATCTCGAGGAACGAATGGCGGCATTTGCGGGTCGACCGGTCCCCTATGTCGCTCTGTCGGGTCGTGTTCTTTCAGGGATGTTGTCGGGGCAGGGGGTCGGGCTGGGTCTGAACCTTGATGTTGCACCGTCGTCGATGTTGATCCCCGCTGAAGCGCTCGGTTGGTTGTCTGACACGCTGCAGCATGGTCCTAAGGAGGTGCAGCAGCGACTTGCCGAATTCCATCCGCCCTCCGGTTTGCCTGATGTTCTGTTGACCGCGCTTGATGTAAAGCTGGCGACGGCTGCAGGTCTGGCTGCGGCGGCGTTTCTGGTTGGGACAAAGACTGAAGATGGGGGGCAGGGCCATTTATTGGGTTTTGTTTCAGCGGTCGAAGGCGCGCAGCCAGCGCTTGCACGCGCCGTATCCGAGGCATTGACCTTTTCGGGGATCGAGGCCGGAGCGCTGGATGTTGGCTTTTTTGAAGTGCAGGATCCGGCTACTTCTGCCTTGGCAAAGGTTGGGCTGCGGTTCGATTTGCCCCAGCCTCAAGCGCCCCAAATGGAAAGGGCCGCGCCGGGCAGTGATCCCGAGCGGCCCCCAATATTGAAGTAGCGCAGGGCGTTAGTCTGCCGCTTCCAGTTTATCCTGCGTGCGCGTCTCAAAATCGCTGGCGTCATGGCGTTCGTGCAACTGCGTATGCGGCTCTCCAAACGCACGATTGACCATCCGGCCGCGCTGAACGGCGGGCCGAGCATCGATGGCTTTGGCCCACCGCATCACGTTTTCATAGCTTTCGACATCCAGGAATTCTGCCGCATCGTATAGACGGCCCAGAACAAGCTGCCCGTACCACGGCCAGATCGCCATGTCGGCGATCGTATAGTCCTGACCTGCAATATAAGGCTTATCGGCAAGTTCCAGTTCCAGCACATGCAACTGGCGTTTGGCCTCCATCGCGAAACGGTCGATCGGGTATTGCCATTTCTCAGGCGCATAAGCGTAGAAGTGGCCAAAGCCACCGCCCAGATATGGCGCGCTGCCCATTTGCCAGAACAACCAGTTCATCACTTCTGTCCGTTCGGCACCGCTGGCGGGCAGAAACTCACCGAAATTCTCAGCGAGATGCAGCAAGATGGAGGCGCTCTCGAAAACGCGCACAGGTGTTTCACCTGAATGATCCCACAGCGCCGGTATCTTCGAGTTAGGATTGGCCCCGACAAAGCCCGAGCTGAACTGATCACCTTCACCGATGTTGATCAGCCACGCATTGTATTCGGCCCCGGAATGGCCCAATGCCAAAAGCTCCTCCAGCATGACCGTAACCTTGACGCCGTTCGGGGTGGCGAGCGAATACAGTTGAAGCGGGTGCTTCCCGACCGGAAGATCCTTTTCGTGGGTCGCACCAGCTATGGGCCGGTTTATATTGGCAAAGCGTCCTCCGCTTTCGCTGTCCCAAGTCCAGACCTTTGGGGGTGTGTAAGTGGATTGTTCGCTCATCTTTTGCCTTTCTGCATCATTTGGCCAAAACGCCGCCGCCTTCACAGCTAATATTGCAAAACTCAAAGTCCAACCCCGGATGTGGCGAGATATTTGTAACATTGCGCCTCGTTCACCTCACAAAACCCCTCTGGTTTTCACAGCGGCGCGAGGGGGTCTTCGCGCCGGGCCAAAATTACCTATTGTTTGACCAGACCCGCAGTTCGGGTGACCAGAAACCGTAAGGACATGAGGACCAATCACATGAAACGCTTTGCGCTGACCCTTGCCGCGACGATGGCTTTTGCCGTGCCCGCGTTCGCCGGAGAACAATATGTTGATGGCACCGGATTTGCCGTATCGGGATACGACGTTGTTGCTTACCGCAGCCTGGATCAGGTTCCTGTAGGCCAGTCGCAACCCGAGGCTGTTCGCGGTCGGGCCGACATCACCGCAGACTATAATGGTGTTACCTGGGCGTTTGCGACCGAAGAGAACCGTGACAAGTTTCTGGAAAACCCGGCCTTTTACGCACCGCAATATGATGGCCATTGTGCATACGGCGTGTCGAAAGGCGGCAAGGTTCCGGGCAACCCAAATCTGTGGCGTATTGTCGATGACAAGCTCTATCTGAACATCACTGATGTTGTTGTTGGTTTCTGGGAAGAGGATGTTCCGGCCAACATCGACCTGGCGGAAGGCAACTGGCCCGGAATCGAAGGGGATGCCGCTTCGACCAGCGTGATCCCGAAATTCACATCAGAAGGCCCGATTTCCAACTGATTCCGATTAATGAAAGAAAGCCCGGCCACTAAGGCCGGGCTTTTTTCGCTGGCGGGTTCTCTCACCCCGCCAACTCGAACATATCCCGCATGTGTTGATCCGCTTCGAACCGTATTGTTACACTCTTGGCACCGGGAAATTTCCTCTCGCGTATCGGGTCAGGAATGACAATCTCACCGGAGCCCGAGCCTTTGGACCGAAAGGTCAGAATCTCTGTTTCTGACTTGCGGTAGCCGGAAAGGACCGAGGTTGGCAATGCAACGCGGTTAGACCCTTCGCAGACTGACGATGCAACGAAGTAGGTAAGATCGCGCCCGAAGCATCCGATTGCATCAGGAACATGGTCCGAAGAGTCGCGGGCACTTTTGGCGGCGTCCGTTTCACCTAGTTCCGATAAATCCTTCAGCGCGTGTTCGGGTTTTAACAGATCGTGACAAGCTTTGATTTCATCTGCGGCCAGTTCGATTACGCGTTTCTTCAGACGAGGACGACGCGGTGTAGAAGAATCTAAACCGTTTTTGCGTGTCATCCCTTCTTTACGCAAAAAATCATAGGCTGATTTGGCATCCGAAAACCCGGAATAATCACCATCGGTATGATCAGGATGATCGTGGAACGCGATTTTGCGCCAGGCTTCACGAATCTCGTTTGCGTTTGCATTTGGGGGCAGACCAAGAACCTGCAACGCTTCGGCCCGAGCCTGTACCTTGCTCACTGGCTTCATACTCAAAACACTCATTAAAACTACAACGGGGTCAGATTGCCATTGATCACATTTTTGTCAAATTTTTTCAGGAATTAGACTGAGGTAGGGCAACAGTTGACGGGTGCATATCGAGATTGTCGCCTGCGCAGCGGTTGTCGCAAATCAGCATGGCAGACGACTGCCGTGCCCGGCGATACAGGGCAAGCGCAAAAACAGTGGGATCAGGCGACGTTCTGCAATTCGGTCTGGGGGGTAATGCCCAGGGCAAAGCAAACATCCCGAGTAAGCTCAGGTCGGTTGAGCGTATAGAAATGCAGTTTGTCCACGCCGCCTTCTATCAGGTCCGAGCAGAGTTCGGTGCATAGCGCCGTCGCAAGAAGATCTTCGCGATCGTCCCGGATTGCTTTGTCAAATGCGTTCTCGATCCAGTCGGGAATGTGGGCGCCACAGCGTTTTGCAAAGTTACGCGCACCCTTCCAGTTCTCGATGGGAAGAATGCCCGGTACGATAGGCTTGTCGATCCCCGCTTTTTCGCAGGCATCGCGAAACCGGAAGAAGGTTTCAGCCTCGAAGAAGAATTGGGTCAACGCCTCGTCCGCGCCCGCATCCAGCTTGGCCTTTAGCCAATCCACATCAGCGCGGGCATTGCTTGCTTCTGGATGTTTATCCGGATAAGCGCCGACACGGATGCTGAACATCTCGGTCTCGGCTAGTGCAGAAATCAGTTCTACCGAGTTGGCGAAGCCATCCGGGTGGGGGGCGAACCGGTCTTGACCTTTGGGGGGGTCGCCACGCAGGGCAACGATATCCTGAACGCCTGCGCGCGCGAATGTGTCTGCAATCTCAAGCGTCTCCTGACGCGAGGCATCGACACAGGTCAGATGCGCAGCAACAGGCAGCCCCGAGGATTTGTGTAAGGTTGCAACTGCATCACGCGTCAACTCACGTGTTGTACCACCAGCACCATAAGTCACCGATACAAACCGCGGGTTCAGCGGCGCCAAGGTCTGGACCGTATCCCAAAGGCGAAACGAGGCCTCCAGAGTCTGCGGCGGAAAGAACTCGAATGAAATTTCAGGCTTGGTCATAGTGGCCTCGTAGCTGTCATTTATACCCTTGTGCCATTATGTGTAGTGTGAGACAAACTCATATTGTTCAACAACAACATGAGTCACGTGAGTAATGCATATCGAATTTCGCCACTTACGGACGATCAAAGCCATCCACGAATGCGGTGGGCTTGCGCGTGCAGCTGATCAGCTAAACATCACGCAATCCGCACTAAGTCACCAGATCAAGGGGTTGGAAGATCAGGCCGGGGTCGAGCTGTTTTTACGTCGATCCAAGCCGATGAAGTTGTCGGCAGCTGGTTTGCGGCTGCTGCGGCTCGCTGAACAAATTCTGCCTCAGGTCGAGGCGATGCAGGATGAGTTTTCATCGCTGCGCGACGGTCGAACCGGTCGGATGCACATTGCGATCGAATGTCACGCTTGTTTCGAGTGGCTGTTTCCGGTGCTTGAAGCTTTCCGCAAATCCTGGTCAGACGTTGATGTGGATATCCGCCCGGGCCTTGCATTCGACGCGTTGCCCGCCTTGCAGAAAGAAGAGGTTGATCTGGTGGTGTCCTCTGACCCCGAAGATCTGCCGGGTGTCGAATTTGTCGAACTCTTTGACTACCAGGCCGTATTTGTCGCGGCGTCTTCGCATCCATTGGCTGAAAAGCCCTATATCGAAGCTGAAGATTTCCGAGGTCAGACACTGATTACCTACCCGGTCGAACGAACCCGGTTGGATGTTTTCAGTCAGTTGCTGATCCCGGCCCGGGTCGAGCCTGCCACCATCCGACAGGTTGAACTGACCGCTGTGATCTTGTTGTTGGTGGCTTCGAATAGGGGCATATCCGTTCTTCCGGACTGGGTGGTGCGCGAGGTAAAGTATAGCTCGGACTACGTCACGCGCCCGCTTACCAAAGACGGGATTACCCGCAGGTTATATGCTGCGGTCCGCAGCGAAGACCTTGAAAAACCCTTTGTGCAAGAGTTGGTGAAACTGGCGCGGACCGAGGCGCGTAAGCTTCAGACTCAATAACACCGGACGCAGATCAGCCATGCGCATCATTCCTCTTGGCAAGGGCGCGTTGCCCCAGTATACGCGCGGCTTGACCGGACAGGAGCCTATGGAAAATGGTTGGCAGTGCAAATCTCAACATCATGATCAAGGCCGCGCGTAAGGCGGGGCGTTCTCTGGTCAAGGATTTTCGTGAAGTCGAGAACCTGCAGGTGTCGATGAAAGGTGCGGGCGACTTTGTGTCGAAGGCCGATATCGCGGCCGAAGCCATCCTGAAAGAGGAATTGCTGGGTGCCCGTCCGACCTATGGTTGGCTGGCCGAAGAGGGCGGCGCGATTGACGGCGAAGACCCGACTCGTCGCTGGATCGTCGACCCGCTGGATGGGACAACCAACTTCCTGCACGGGCTGCCGCACTGGGCCGTTTCAATCGCGTTGGAACATAAGGGCAAGATCGTTTCGGGTGTGATCTATGACCCTGCCAAGGATGAGATGTTCTTTGCCGAAAAAGGCGAAGGTGCGTGGATGAACGACATGCGCATCCGCGTGTCGGGCCGCCATCGCATGATCGAGTCGATCTTCGCGACGGGTCTGCCATTCGGTGGCCGTTCGGACCTGCCTGCGACCTTGCAGGACCTGGCCCGTCTGATGCCTACCTGTGCAGGTGTTCGTCGCTGGGGTGCTGCCGCGCTGGACATGGCCTATGTGGCCGCCGGTCGTTACGAAGGCTTTTGGGAGCGTCGCCTGAACGCCTGGGATCTGGCCGCAGGCATCATCATCGTGAAAGAGGCGGGCGGCTTTGTTCAGGCGCTGAACCCCGAAGGCAGCGTGCTTGAGGATGGCGAAGTGATCTGCGCCAATGAACCGATCTTTGACAATTTCGCAAAGGTAATCCGGGGCTGATATTCAACCCCGGTCATTTGATCATGGTACGCGCGTCCGTTCCGGGCGCGCGTTTTGGTTTAGAAGTCGACCTCGATCGCAATCCCTTGCTGGACTGCCAAATCGACCACTGCGCTTGCCACAGCTAGATCTTGCAGCCCCACGCCAGTACCGTCGAACACGGTCACCTCAGCCTCGGACACACGCCCGGAATGGGTACCGTTAATGACCTCTCCGATCTGCCGGATATCGCCTTCGGCTTTCATTCCGGCAGCCACGGCATGCTGGCTTTCACCCAATCTCACGGCCTGCGCGACCTCGTCGGTAAAGACGCTTGCGCGCGCGATCAGGTCTGTGGCGATCTCTTGCTTACCGACGGTATCGGTGCCCATACATGCGATGTGAGAGCCGTCCGAGACATGTTCAGACATCAGGCTAGGTGCGAAGGAGGAGGTGATGGTGATAATCACATCCGCCTGCACCATGCCGGGCAGATCCACAGCCTCAAAAGGCAGCCCCGCTTCAGCCGCGACCTTTTTGAGATTTGGCAGCATTTCTGGATGCAAGTTCCAGCCTATGACTTTCTCAAAATCCCGCTGTTCCAATGCCGCGCGCAATTGGAATGTCGCCTGATGCCCGGCGCCGACCATTCCGATCACCTTGGCATCCTTGCGTGCCAAATGGTTGATCGAAACCGACGAGGCTGCAGCCGTGCGCAGTGCGGTCAGCAGGTTGCCCCCAACGATGGCCCGAACGCGACCCGTATCTGGATCAAACAAAAACACGGTGGATTGGTGATTGATCAGCCCGTGCGTTTCCAGATTGTTTGGCCAATACCCGCCGGCTTTCAGGCCAAGGTTCATGCCCGCGCGATCAAACCCGCCTTTGAACCCATAGAGCGCATCCGCATGACCTATGGCCTCGCGCACGACCGGGAAGTTGTAGGCATCCCCAGCCGCCATCGCGGCAAACACTTGCTCAACCGCAGTATAGCTTTCCTGTCGGCCTAACAGAGCGCCGATTTCCTTTTCAGGAACGATGATCATCGCGTTTGTCTTTCTTTTTGATGGCATTAGAAAGGGCGGTGCTAAACGTCCGCCTCTGCATTCATCTGTTGATCAATAGGCCTTGCCACGGGCAGAGACCGGCCAAAGGGCTTCAACCTTGCCGCCGCGCACACCGACGTACCAGTCATGAACGTTGCAGGTCGGGTCACAGTGGCCGGGCACCAGCCGCAGCTTGTCGTTGACCTTCAGCACCCCATCCGGATCGCCAATCACCCCGTGTTCGTCCGAGCACTTCAGGTATTCCACATCGTCCCGCCCAAAGATGAAGGGCAGGCCGCTATCGACGGATTGCGCCTTCAGACCCGCATCGCAGATTGCCTTGTCCGCTTTGGCGTGGCTCATCACGCTGGTCAGAATGAACAAGGCGTTTTCCCATTCACCCTGATCGATCCGTTGACCGTCCTTGTCCAGAATCCGACCGTAATCAGCATCCATGAAGGCATAAGAGCCACACTGCAGCTCGTTATAAACGCCCGAGTTGCTTTCGAAGTAATAAGACCCCGTACCGCCGCCCGAAACCAGCTCGCAATCGATCCCTTCAGCCTTCAATCCGTCGACGGCATCCTTGACCATGGCGATTGCGGTATCCAGTTTTTCTTTGCGTGCCTCATACGTATCCAGATGCTGCATCGCGCCTTGATAGGCCTGAATGCCGGTAAATTTCAGGTTAGGGGCGGCCTCAACCGCCTTGGCGATTTCGATCACGGCGGGGGTCGTGGTGACACCACAGCGGCCCGCGCCGCAGTCGATCTCGACAAAAACTTCCAATTCGGTGCCATGCTTAGCGGCAGCAGCTGAAAGGTCAGCGACGTTGTCCACATCGTCGACGCAAACGATTGTGCGTGCACCAAGCTTCGGCAGGCGCGCCAGACGGTCAATCTTGGCCGGGTCCCGCACTTGATTCGAGACCAGAATGTCTTTGATGCCTCCGCGCGCAAACACCTCGGCCTCGGAAACCTTTTGGCAGCAGACGCCGACTGCGCCGCCCAATTGTTCCTGCAGCTTCGCGACGTCTACGGATTTGTGCATCTTGCCATGCACCCGGTGCCGCATCCCATGTGCCTCGGCATAGTCGCCCATCTTCTTGATGTTACGCTCGAGCGCGTCCAGATCAAGGATCAGGCAAGGCGTCTGGATTTCGGATTCATCCATGCCGATCGCGGCAGGAATGTCATAGCCAACTTCGAATTGATCACTGTTCATCGGTTTGTTCATCCTGTTTCTCCTTACCCTTTCAGCCAGGGCAGCTTGTCCAGATCCACGTTGCCGCCGGTGATGATGACGCCGACTCGTTTGCCCCGGAATGTGTCGGGATTCTTGAGAATGGTGGCCAGAGGAACCGCCGAAGACGGCTCCATCACCACGCGCAAGTATTTCCAGGTGAGTTTCATTGCGTCGATGATCTCTTGCTCGGACGCGGTGAAGATGTCGGTCACATTGTTCGACACAAAGTGCCATGTGTTTTCCTTGAGCGGGACCAACAGCCCGTCCGCCACCGTTTTAGGGGCATCGTCCGCAATGATATGACCCGCTTTGAAGGAACGGTACGCATCGTCCGCCTGCTCAGGCTCAGCCGCATAGATCGCGGTTCCTGGTGACAGGTTCGAAACCGTCAGACAGGTGCCTGAGACCATCCCGCCACCGCCGATTGGCGCGATCACTGCATCCAGGCCATCGGTCTGCTCAAGCAATTCAGCCGAACATGTGGCCTGACCCGTGATAACACGAAGGTCGTTGTACGGGTGCACGAACTCTCCGTCTGTTCGGGCCTGCACCTCCGCAAACGTTGCCTCGCGGGAAGAGGTGGATGGCTCACATTCAGTGATCGTACCACCAAAGCGTCGTACCGCGTCTTTCTTGGCCTGCGGCGCGGTGCGCGGCATCACCACATTGCATGGAATGCCCCGGCGACCCGCCGCATATGACAACGACAGGGCGTGGTTCCCGCTTGAGTGGGTGCAAACACCCTTGGTCGCCATTTCATCGCTTAGGCCGAAGACCGCATTACTGGCACCGCGCACTTTGAATGCACCTGCTTCCTGAAAGTTCTCGCTTTTGAAGAACAGCTGTGCGCCGGTCAATTCGTTCAGATAGTCCGAGGTCATTACCGGTGTGCGCCGGATGTGCGGCTTGATCCTTTCATGCGCAGCCTGTACGTCGTCATACGTCAGGTCGGCGACGGGGATTTGATCCAACATGACTGTCCTCCCTAAGCTGCGGCTTTTGCGTGGCTAGTTGAGCTGGCGCGATAGAATTCCTGCGCCGCAGCAACCCCGCTGCCAAGCTTCACTGGGTAGTTCAGATCGGCCATGGCCATCTCGACCGTGGCCAGCCCCGACAGGACCATAACATCGGTCAGGCTGCCCAAGTGGCCAATACGGAACGCTTTGCCATTCAACTCACCCAGACCAATGCCGAAGGATACCCCATAGGTGTTGAAGGTATGGTCAGTCAGTTCGTTGCTGTCGAAACCTTCGGGCACAAAAATGGCGCTGACGGTATCCGAGTAGAGGTCAGGAGATTGTGCGACCAACTTCAGGCCCCAGGCCGCAGTCGCGCGGCGCACACCTTCGGCCAGACGGGTGTGGCGGGCATAGACATTGTCCAACCCCTCCTCGAACAACATCTTAAGGCTTTCGCGCATACCGTAGATCAGCTGCAAAGGCGGAGTATAGGGAAAGCCGCCAGACGCATTTGCCGACATCATATCACGGAAATCAAAGAAGGTGCGGGGCAGTTGGGCGGTATCCATTGCTGCCAGAGCCTTGGGGCTGACGCACAGGATCGCCATGCCGGTGGCCAGCATGAACCCCTTTTGCGACCCCGAGACCGCAATATCCACGCCCCACCGGTCAAACTCGAACGGCATTGAGGCCAAAGAGCTCACGCAATCCACATACATCATGGCCGGGTGATGCGCCGCATCGATCGCACCGCGTACAGCGCTGATATCGGAACGCACACCTGTCGCGGTTTCGTTATGCGTCACCAATACGGCCTTGATTTCATGCGCTTTATCCGCGGACAGGATCGCCTCGAACCTGTCTGCAGGCGCGCCTGTTCCCCATGGACATTCAACAATCTGAACGTCCAACCCGTGTCTTTCGCACAGATCGATCCAGCGATGGCTGAAGACGCCGTAGCGGGCGACAAGAACCTTGTCACCGGGGCTGAGCGTATTTGTAATAGCTGCCTCCCAACCGCCCGTTCCGCTGGCTGGAAAAGTGACGATCTGGCCTTCGGTGGTGCCAAAGACCTGTTTTGTATCCTCCAGTACCGGGGCGAAGGTTTCAACGAAGTCCGGGGCGCGGTGGTCTTGCGTCTGAACCTGCATGGCAAGGCGCAAACGATCAGGAATGTTGGTTGGGCCTGGGATAAAGACCGGGTTTTGATGCGACATAACTCAATCCTCTGCTTTGGACCCAAGTGTCGCTTGAACGGTTGTGTGTTGCAATTTTCTTGAAAAATATTTTCATTTTACCCGTTAAATTGATAAGGTGCTGAAACGGATAGGAATTCAGTTTATCAAAATGATCTCGGAGAATTCCGGGCCAGAAAAATTGGTTCGGGTTTTCGGGGGAAAGTCCGAAAGCCAGGTGAGAAATGGAAACGCAAAAGCGACCGCGCGGCAGACCCAAATCGCTGTTCAAAGAAAGTTCGGCCGGGACCATGCAATCATTGGATCGGGCGCTGAGCGTACTTACCACCGTTGCCCGGCTAGAGCGCGTCGCGCTAAGCGATCTTGCCCGCGAGGTCGATGTACCGACGGCCACCACGCATCGCATTCTTGTGACACTGCAAAAACACGGATTCGTATCCTTTGATGAGGAACGGCAGGAATGGCTGGTCGGAATCGAAGCCTATCGGACCGGTGCGTCTTTTCTGCGGCGCAACAGCGTTCTGGAAATCGGCAGGCCGATCCTGCGGCGTCTGATGCAAGACAGCGGTGAGACCGCAAATCTGGCCGTACCCGATGGAGCAGAGGTGGTCTTTGTCGGGCAGGTCGAAACTCAGAACCCCATCCGGGCCTTCTTTCCACCCGGTGCGCGGACGCCCATGTATGCGTCCGGTACAGGAAAGGCTATTCTCGCTGCGTTGAGCGAAGAGAGTTTAGGCAAAGTTCTGGGCCGGATTGATCCGGTTGCTTTCACTGAAAATACGCAGTTGCCCGCTTCGGGCCTGTATGCAGATCTGGCTGAAACTCGTACCCGAGGTTGGTCTTACGATCACGAAGAACGGTATGAAGGTATGTCTTGCATTGGTGCGGCCATCTTCAATGACAGGGCTGAGCCTTGCGCCGGTATCTCGGTATCCGGACCCACCGTAAGGTTCAGCCGCGAACGCGCGCCCGAGTTGGGCGATCTGGTCATGCGCGCGGCGCAAGAGATCACCCACCTGAGCGGCGGTAGGCTACCCAAGAGCTGACGCTTGATTATTTGCGCGGCACTCTGGGGATGCGCGATTGCGAGAGTTTGTACTTGTGTTCCGGATGCGGCGGATGGCCGTGGGTGCGGTTCCAGAACCCAGTCCCTCCGCGCCTGAGCCATAGGGGGATGCACAGGATCAGACCAACAAAGAACCCTCCGGTATGCGCCCAATAGGCAACGCCACCTTCATCGGGATTGCTGGCCAGGCTGCCAAGGAACTGAAGCCCCAGCCAGACCCCCAGCATGATAAAGGCCGGGATAGTGAAGATCCGGATATAGACGATCAGAATCAGCAGGATATCTACGCGCGCTTTTGGGAAAAGCAGAAGATAGCCGCCCATGACACCAGCGATCGCTCCAGACGCGCCAATTGTTGGCACCACCGAATCCGGTGCCGAAATGACGTGAATCAGCCCCGCTCCGATTCCCGCCAGCAGATAGAACACGAGAAACAGCACATGCCCCATTTCGTCTTCGAGGTTATCGCCGAATATCCACAGAAACAGCATGTTTCCCGCCAGATGCATCCAGCCCCCATGCAGGAACATTGACGTCACGAGTGTCTCGAACCCATAGCCGTCAGTTATCCGGGCAGGAATGACCGCGTAGTCAATATAAAGCTGATTGATCAGCCGCGCATTCTCCATGACACCCACATAGCTGAGGAAGATCAGTATGTTCGCAGCCATAAGGGCATAAACAACAAACGGAGTACGCCCCGAAGGGTTATGGTCTCGGATCGGAAACATGGCGCGACGCTGGGCTTTTCACCGCCCAGCGTCAAGGTCCGGTTATGCCGCACCTCCCAGAAGGGCGGCGTTGCCTCCGGCGGCGGTGGTGTCGACACAGACATGGCGTTCGCCCAGAACCCGCGCGCGGTCGGGCTGGCCGGGGATCAGCGGGATGATCGGTCCATCGCGCCGGGCCAGGTGCTGTTCGATCTGGCGGGCAGTGTCATCGTCGCCCCACCACAGAACGCCCGAGAAACCGGTCAGGTTTTCAAGGCGGTGCAGGTCCAACGTGCCGGTCATCTGGATCGCAGTACCACCCAACGATTTGACCGCATCCGCCTGAGCCTTGGCGGCCTCGGCCCCCGGACCCATGCACAAAAGCTGCGCACGGGCATATTCGGTCAGGCGGTTTGATTCGCCGGTGGGACCGGGCAGAGATTGGGTGCTGGGCGTTGCAGGTTGCCCTTCGGGCGCACCTGGTTCAGCCGAACTGTCCCAGCGTCCCGAAGCATTCTGCCGATCAGGTGCGCAGAACCGTGCCATATAGTTCGGACCGCCCGCCTTGGGGCCGGTGCCGGACAGACCTTCGCCACCGAAGGGTTGCGAGCCGACGATTGCGCCGATCTGGTTGCGGTTGACGTAGATATTACCGGCATGGATCGCCTCGGTCACATGCTGCACCCGGTCGTCGATCCGAGTGTGCAGGCCGAAAGTCAGGCCGTACCCCGTGGCATTGATATCCGCAATGACCTTGTCGATATCTTGCGCCTTGAACCGGGCGACATGCAGAACCGGACCGAACACCTCGCGCTCTAGCGCCGAGATGCCGGGTATCTCGATCAGAGTCGGTGCGATAAATGTACCCTCAGGAGGCGTTGTCATCTCCTTCAGTACCCGTCCTTCTGAGCGGGCCTGGGCCACGTGGTCCGCGATGATTTGCCGGGCTTGCGCGTCAATGACCGGGCCGCAATCAGTTGATATCAGCCAAGGATCGCCCACATGCAAAGCGTCCATCGCCCCTTGCAACATGGTCAGAACGTCCTCGGCAATATCCTCTTGCAGATAAAGACAACGCAGGGCCGAGCACCGCTGGCCTGCCGATTGGAACGCGCTTTCGATAATCGATTGGACCGCTTGTTCCGGCAAAGCGGTGCTGTCTACGATCATGGCGTTCAGACCGCCGGTCTCGGCGATCAATGACGTACCCGGCCGCATGTGCTGCGCCATTGCTGATCGGATTTTCAGCGCGGTCGCGGTGGAACCGGTAAAGGCCACACCAGAGACGCGTTCGTCCGAAGTTAGCGCCGCACCCACCTTCGGCCCGCCCGGAAGAAGTTGCAGCGCATCGCGTGGAACGCCTGCTTCATGCATCAGTTGAATGGCACGATGGGCGATCAATGGCGTTTGCGGGGCAGGGGCTGCCAGCACAGCGTTGCCGGTGGCCAACGCAGCCGATATCTGCCCGGTGAAGATCGCCAGAGGGAAGTTCCATGGGCTGATGCAGGTGAATATTCCGGCGGGTTTGGCGGCAGGAATATTGGCGGCGTAGTAGCGCAGGAAATCAACCGCTTCGCGCAGCTCGGCTACCGCATCGGGCACGGATTTTCCGGCTTCGCGGGCGAGCAGGGCAAACAGCTCTCCAAAATGCGCTTCGTAGAGATCGGCTGCTCTATTTAGAATTTCAGCGCGCTTCTCTGCTGAAGCCTGCCATGGGCAAGCGCTGGCCAACGCCAGTTCCACGTCTTCGGGGCTGGCCGCAGCAACCGAACCGGGACGATCCAGTGGTTGCGCGGGATTGATCACGGGAGTGTCTGCCAAAGGCTGTGCATCATCCGAAAGCAAAGGTCGGGCGTACCAATGATGGGCGCGGAAGGCGTCGCGTGCGATGTCAATCTTGTCTAGCGTTGGCGTATGGTGCAGATCAAAGCCTTTCGAGTTTGGGCGTTCCGGTGCGAACAACTCAGGCCCGGTTGGCAGCGGTTTGCCAGGTGTTTGAACGGCCACGAACGGATCTGCGGCAACGGTTTCTGGGGCGACTTCCTCATCAACGATCTGATTGACGAACGAGGAATTTGCCCCGTTTTCCAGAAGGCGACGCACCAGATAGGCCAACAGATCCCGATGCGCACCGACCGGAGCATAGATACGGCAGCGCGAGGTCCGCTTGTCGCGCACGATCTGATGCAGGGTCTCACCCATCCCGTGCAGGCGCTGGAATTCGAATGGCTGGCCGTCCGCCATTTGTAGGATGGCGCTGACCGTATGGGCGTTATGCGTGGCAAATTGCGGATAGATACGGTCGGTCATTCCCAGCAGCTTGCGGGCGTTGGCGATATAGGACACATCCGTCGCCGCCTTATCGGTGAAGACCGGAAAACCATCGACGCCCTCGACTTGCGCGCGCTTGATCTCGGTATCCCAATAAGCGCCCTTGACCAGCCGCACCATCAGCTTGCGGTCGTGCCGCTGGGCCATGTCATAGAGCGTATCCAGCACCAACCCGGCGCGTGGGCCGTAGGCTTGCACAACGATGCCGAACCCGTCCCAACCGGCCAGTGCAGGCTCTGCCATAACTTCTTCGATCACCTGCAGCGAGAGCGACAGGCGATCTGCCTCTTCCGCGTCAACGTTCAGTCCCATGCCCGCCGCCTTGGCCAGCAAAGCCAGCGCGCGCAGCCGGGGCACCAGTTCGTCCATCACCCGTTGTTCTTGTGCCAGCTCATAACGGGGGTGCAGGGCCGACAGCTTGACCGAGATGCCCGGATTTTCGCGAATGTCTTTATGGGTGCAGGCCTCGGCAATAGCGGCGATCGCGCGCGAGTAAGACAGGTGATAGCGGGCAGCATCGGCCTCGGTCCGTGCCGCCTCGCCCAGCATGTCGTACGAGTAGGTATAGCCCTTATCTTCCATTCCTTTGGCGCGCTTCATGGCGGATTGAATGGTTTCGCCCAAAACGAACTGACGCCCCATTTCTTTCATCGCACGACCAACTGCGGTGCGGATCACTGGTTCACCCAGCCGCTTGATGGCCCCGCGCAGCGCGCCGACGGGCGAGGATTTGTCTTCGTCCAGGACCCGGCCTGTTAGCATCAACGCCCATGTCGACGCGTTCACCAGTGACGAGGATGATTGTCCCAGATGTTTTCCCCAGTCTGACGGGGCGATCTTGTCTTCGATCAGTGCGTCAATGGTATCCGCATCTGGCACACGCAACAGCGCTTCGGCCAAACACATAAGCGCAACGCCTTCATCAGTGGATAGGCCGTATTCAGCCAGAAACACTTCCATCATGCCAGGCGACGTGCTTGAGCGGATGTCGCGCACCAGCTGTGCTGCAGCCTCACAAATGGCCGTTCGGTCGGCCTCTGACAGCTTGGCCTGAGAGATCAGCGCGTCCAGTACAGTGGACTGGTCGGCATAAGTTTGAGTGTCGATTTTGGTGCGTAGGCTGTGTGACATGTGTACTCCGGGGCTTTTGCCTAATATAACCGCCTATAGTCAGGAGAATGGACCGAATTTTCTCGAATTCTGGTCGAATTGGCTGAAATATAGGAGCTTAATCATGCAAAACGACTTGTCCAGCCTTGATCGCTTTGACCGCGCGATCCTTACGGCATTAGCTGAAGATGGCCGCATCTCAGTGACGGACCTTGCGCGCAGGATCGGCTTGTCAAAATCGCCGACACAGGCGCGGCTCAAGCGGCTTGAGGCTGACGGGATCATCACAGGCTATCGCGCCATGTTGGACCCGATCCGTCTGGGCCTTGACCATGTGGCCTTTGTCGAGGTGCGTCTCACAGATACTCGTGAAAAGGCACTGGCCGAGTTCAATGCAGCGGTGCGCAGAGTTGCTGAGATTGAACAGGCTCATATGATCGCGTCCAACTTTGACTATCTGCTTAAAATCCGCACCCGATCGATGACGGAATACCGCACGGTGCTAGCCGAGAAAATCTCATCCCTGCCGCATGTTGCCAACACCTCCACCTTCGTTGCGATGGAGGCGGTGAAAGAAACCGGGTTGCTGGCTCCGCTATAAAGCAGTTGACCTAAACGACTGATGGATCAGGTTAGAGAGGATGAAAAACGTACTTATCGTTGCCATACTCGCTGGTTCTGCCGCTCAGGCTTCTGCAGATTGCCCGGTTGCGCCGGATCATATCTCTGGCGTCGACGCCCTGATTACGCAAGCCCAAACCGCGTCGTCTGAGCGCGAGGCGCGGGGCATTTCGGGACGGATGTGGCAACTCTGGACCGATGCGCCGGACGCCCGATCTCAAACCCTGTTGGATCGCGGGATGTCTCTGCGCGAGTCTTGGGATTTGACCGGTGCGCTGGCCGAGTTTGACGCTCTGGTCGCTTATTGCCCGGATTATGCCGAGGGGTACAATCAACGGGCGTTCGTCAACTATTTGCAGCAGGATTACGGTGCGGCCCTGATCGATCTGGATCGGGCCATTGAGCTGTCCCCGAACCATGTAGCGGCGCTTAGCGGGCGGGCATTATCGCTGTTGGGTCTCAAGCGGCTGGACGAAGCGCGAACGGCGCTGAACCATGCACTCGAACTGAACCCGTGGCTTTCAGAGCGTGCCTTGCTTGCGCCGGGCGGGCTGCTTGATCCACCGGGTGAGGATATTTGAATTGAGACGAAAAAGCGCCCCGGAACCGAAGTTCAGGAGCGCTTTTGATGCAAGGGCTTGATTAGCCGACCAGCCCGTTGTCG
Source organism: Ruegeria sp. C5 (assembly GCF_056537605.1). Classification (NCBI taxonomy): domain Bacteria; kingdom Pseudomonadati; phylum Pseudomonadota; class Alphaproteobacteria; order Rhodobacterales; family Roseobacteraceae; genus Ruegeria; species Ruegeria sp. C5. The sequence goes on from NZ_JBQFRX010000003.1 coordinate 296,828, forward strand.
GTGCGTTTGATCGCAATCACCGACGAACGCGGCGTACCGCCATCGGGCCAATTGCTGCCCGGATGCTGGATGCCAACAAACATGGTGCGCAGGTCGGTCGACCAGGCCAGACCGGTGACTTCACAGCCATTCGGGCCGGTCATGAAGCGCACAATCTCCCCGGTCACGGGATCGCCAACTAGCATCTGGTTATTGCCGTTTCCTGCGAATTCTTCCTCGTTGTCATCATTCCCGTCTGTCTGAATCCAGACCAGACCAGTCGAATCGATGGCCATGCCGTCGGGTGAGTTGAACAGGTTGCCTTCGTTCACATTTGCCGATCCGCCACGGTTATCCGAATGAACAGTTGGGTTTCCGGCCATGACATAGAGATCCCAATCAAAGCCAGTGGCCGCGTGATCTTCATCCGCTGGACGCCAGCGCACGATCTGGCCGTATTTGTTGGCCTCGCGCGGGTTAGGGCCGTTGACTGCAGTGTCATCACCCCCAGCATTTGGCTTAACTCCACGGTTCTTGTTGTTGGTCAGGCAGCAATATGCCTCGACCGCAACAGGGCTTGAGGCCACCCATTCCGGGCGGTCCATTGTGGTGCCGCCCGCAGCCGATGCGGCCATACGGGTAAAGATCAGAATTTCGGCCGCGTCCATGCCGGTTGTTTCCGGCGTCAGCGGCAGCCATTCGCCGCTCATGTCGTCATTGAACTTGGCGACATATAGCGTGCCGTCATTCAACAAGCCCTGAGTGTCGACACCGGGCGCATAGGCCGCGTTCGAGACGAACCTGTAAAGATACTCGCCACGTTCATCGTCGCCCATATAGACCACGACACGACCGTCCGCAGCCAGCGCGACCTCAGCATTTTCATGCTTGAAGCGACCAAGGCCGGTGTGCTTGACCGGAGTGCTGTCGGGTTTGGTCGGGTCGATTTCAACGATCCAGCCTGCGCGGTGCGGCTCATTGGGGTTTTTCGAGGTGTCGAAGCGGGGATCAAACAGCTCGTAACCGTTCCAGCTTTCAGCCTTGATGCCATAGCGTTTCATACCGTCCGCGACCTTCTGATCGTAGCTGGCGTTTTTGTCGGACGAACCAAAGTAGCCGTTGAAATTTTCTTCGCAGGTCAGGTAGGTGCCCCACGGTGTCTTGCCGGAACCACAGTTGTTCATGGTGCCCAGCGACGCGGTGCCTGTCGGATCGGCCTCGGTCTTCAGTAGGTCATGACCGGCGGCGGGGCCGACGATCTTCATTGGAGTGTTGTGGTGGATTCGGCGGTTGAAGGGGCTGTCCTTCACCACAGACCAGCCCTCCGGGCTTTCTTTGATCTCCATCACGGTCACACCCTGAATGTTCTGCAATTTCAGAACGTCATCGGCACGGGTTGGAACACCTTCCTGCGCGGCAGGCAGGTTGATCTTGCGGTTCGGGTACTCGTGGTTGATCGCAATCAGCTCGTGACCCCGGAACGAGAATGTCTCCATCCCATCCGTATTCTCGCCAAAAACCTTGTCCGAGTTTTCAACCTTACCGCCATCGGTCAAATCGTATCCATCGGCCTCGGAAAACAGCGGATCGCCCCAGCGCATTAGCATCTTCCACTCATAACCTTCCGGAACGTGGACTGTCCCATCGGTCTGGGCGGGAATCGGCGTGAAGGCAAAGCGTTGCGCATCGACCGCCTGTGCTGAAGTTGAGCCCAACAAACCAGCGCCCATCGCCGCAGCGCCCGACCCAAAAGCCACAACTCCTGACAGGAAACCCCGTCGCGAGATAGCGCTTTCAACCACGCGGTCGAAGTCGTGTTCATCCGGGCGGGGGAAGTGCAACTCATCCCAATCGTCGGCGGAAAGGGTGGTAAGATCGACGTCTGTCATGGATAGCTCCTGGCTGTCTGAACTAAGAATCGCACCGTGGGTTTAGAGCGATCACATGACAGGAAATTGACAGTCTGAGCAAAGCTTCTTTTGATCTGCGCCGCATGCAGATTGACGCCGATCTACCTGCGGCGCTGATCAATGTTTAGGCGAATCTATCGCCAAACGACCAGAAGCCTAAGCCGCCTTTGCCTTGCTGCGGCAATAACATGAGGCATGGATAGGCACCGTGGCCCGTGCAGCAGCTTTGTCCAGTTGCAGCTTGATATGACGGGCCTCGGTCGTTTCACCGCGACGGATCAGGCATTCATGCAGGCCATGAAGGCTCCAGATATTGCCGGGATGCTGGCAGGCGCGGGCGAGCGTGTCGTCCAGACCCAGATCGGCCCGATAGACGGCCTCGGCATCATCGAACTGACCGGCTTCCATCAACAAGGCACCCAGGGCGTGCCTTGTCGGCTGCATCCATCCCCATGGCTCGTCATAAACCAGATTGTCGTCCAACTCGACCGAGCGGCGCAGATGACCAAGCCCGCCTTCACGGTCGCCGGATTTGAACGCGATCTCTCCATCCATCATCGCCTCGCCGATCATCAAAACATCCTCGGCGGTGTTGTTGAATACCAGTCGACTATCTGGGACGTCTTTCCTGGCCTGAACGGCCACTTCGCGTGCGTGCGTTGCGTCGTCCATGCGACCCAAGTTGGCCAGAGCCACAGCCCGCGCCTGATGAATCGCGGCGGTGGTATAGCTGTATAGCTCCGCGTCGCCCGGCATGGGTTCATCCAGAATTTCCTGCCACATGCCGAAGCGGACCATGACATGGACTTTCTTGCCATAGAAGGATTCGAACAAATCCGGGAAGAAACGGATTACGTTGTCGGGCAGCAGGTGCATCAATTCCTCGGACGCAGCCAGCGCCAATTCGGGTTGCCCAAGGAACATCGCCCCATAGGCCTCAAAGTGGACGTTGTGCACGCGATAGACGGTATAGAAGTTCTCACCCCCGGCCATTGCTTCATATTTCTTGTCGACCGCTGCGGCTCGGTGATTGCGCCAGACCACATTCTGATAGTCGCCGCACAACACGTCGATATGCGTTGCCATGTGAACCAGATGCCCGCTGTCGGGCACCAGATCGACCAGCCGGTCCCCGTGTCGCAACGCCTTTTCCGGAGTGGGCGACATCTCCATCAAGTGGATATACATATGCAGCAGGCCGGGATGACCCCATGCACCGGGCAGCGTTTCAAAGGCCCTTTCCAGCACGGCTTGAGCCTCGGAGGTGGATGCACCTTCGGCGGGCACGCCCTTCTTGAGATCCCAAAGTTGCCAGGGCGTTCGGTTCATCAGGGATTCGGCAAACACAGATGAGACATCCAGGTCGTCCGGATGATCGGAATAAACCGCGCGCATCGAATCGGCGAACGCGTCGTTCCACGGGGCGTAATCCTCGATCTCTGGGTCCGACGGGAAGTGTTGTGAGATCGCTTCGATCAGCGCCGCCTCGACCGGGGTAGAGGATGTGCGCAACGCCAACGCCGCTTCGATTGCCTGACGCGCCCGATCAAGGGTCGCAACTTTTTCATCGGGTTCGAAGAACTCCCACGGCTTGTTGTAGTTTGGACCAATCGCATAGGCGATGCCCCAATGGGCCATACCGCAATTCGGGTCATGAGTTATGGCCTGTTCGAAACAGGCGGCAGCGGCCTCATGGTTATACCCGAACAACCAGATGAGCCCCTGATCGAACAGTTTCTGAGCTTCGCTTGAAGAAGTGGTAACAGCACGGCGATACGTGCCGAGGTCAAATTCGGTCATCATTCAATCCCCCGCTTAAATTCCGCCGAGGACGGGCAAACAGCGCCGGACGGCGGATTTTCGAACTATAGCACATTTTCGTGAATGGCGTCGGTCAGGCGCTAAACGGCGCCTGTTCAGACCCGTCTCAGCGGACTGGCCGGTTTGGGCTGAGATATATTTTTTGGATGGTCAGTTTTCTGTTTCAAGTCATTTCGAAATGGATTTCAGAGATCCGATACGGTGATGCCGTAGTTTCCAATGGCAGCGTTGGGTTTTGCATCCAGCAAACACCTGTCGGCAAACTGGCACATGCCGAGACCTTGGAGAGGTTCAGTGCTGAGCCAGCATCCGTAACTTGTCTCCAACTCGGATTGCGAAATGCGTTTTCCCGAAACATCCTCTTGACGTCAAATTTCGTATGAAATAGGTGGTGACCTCGCTGAGCGGGCGTTGTGTAGTGGTAAGACCTTAGCCTTCCAAGCTAATGACGCGGGTTCGATTCCCGCCGCCCGCTCCAGCTGATCCCCCACACAAGTTGCGTCATTTAGCCCTTATCGGGCTGCAAAACTTTGTCTTCAGCTTGACCCCAAACGCCTCTGACGCCAAGAAGCTGGGAATGACGCCTGATCAGGGCGATCGACCAAAATACAAGGGCCAGACATGGCAAGAACCAGCGCCGCCAGTCCAGCGAACAATTCGGCTCCGCGTGCACAGGAAGAGCGTGCGCGGTCAAAGAAAATAGGTGTTCTGCGGTCTTTGTGGCCGTTCATGAAACCCTATCGCCTGTTGATGATCGGCGCGACATTGGCTTTGATCCTCACGGCCAGCATGACACTGACACTGCCGTTGGCTGTGCGGCGAGTGGTTGACAATTTCCGCATCGAAGATGGCGATTTGTTGGAATGGTACTTTCTGGCCGCCCTTGGTATTGCCGGGATCCTCGCCGTGGGAACGGGCATTCGCTATGCGTTGGTGACCCGGTTGGGTGAACGTGTGGTGGCCGATATCCGAAAGGCGGTTTTTGACCGTGTGATCGGGATGAGCCCCGAGTTTTACGAACGCATCATGACCGGCGAGGTTCTGAGCCGCATTACCACCGATACAACGCTGATCCAGTCGGTGTTGGGTTCGTCTGTGTCCATCGCGCTCCGCAATCTTCTGATGTTCGTCGGCGGACTGGTGCTGATGCTGCTGACATCGGCCAAGCTGACCGGGATGGTGTTGCTGCTGATCCCGCTGGTGGTTGTACCAATATTGGTGCTGGGTCGCAGGCTAAGGGTGATCAGCCGGGAAAATCAGGACTGGATCGCGGCGTCTTCTGGAAATGCTGGTGAGGCATTGGGCGCTGTGCAAACCGTGCAGGCCTTTACCCATGAGGACGCCAGCAGGACGCAGTTCGGAGAGATGACAGAAACTTCGTACGAAGTTTCTCTTCGCCGGATCCAGACACGTGCGGTTCTAACCGTCATAGTGATCTTTCTCGTCTTCTCGGGCATCGTTGGCGTGCTGTGGATGGGTGCGAATGACGTGCGCAACGGGATCATGACCGAGGGTGTGCTGATCCAGTTTGTAATCTATTCGATCATCATGGCGGGTTCGGTCGCGGCACTGTCGGAAATCTGGAGTGAGTTGCAGCGCGCTGCAGGTGCGACGGAGCGTTTGGTCGAGCTTCTGAACGCTGAAGATACAGTCAACGATCCGCCGCAGGCCAAGGCATTGCCTGTGCCCGTACGCGGAGAGATACGTTTTGACGATGTGACATTCCACTATCCCGCGCGCCCGGACGTCGTTGCGCTGGATCACTTGTCACTTCAAATCAAACCCGGGGAGACAGTGGCTTTTGTTGGCCCGTCTGGTGCGGGCAAGACAACAGTCATCCAGATGATTCAGCGGTTCTATGATCCCGATGCGGGACAGGTCAGCCTTGATGGGCTCGACCTGCGCGAGTTGAACCGTGACGACTTCCGCCAGCACATCGCGCTGGTCCCGCAAGACCCCGTGATCTTTGCCGCTTCGGCGCGCGAGAATATCCGCTTTGGCCGTCTGGACGCCTCAGATGCCGAAGTCGAGTCCGCCGCCCGAGCCGCTGCCGCGCATGAGTTCATCTCGGCTTTGCCCGAAGGGTATGACAGCTTTGTAGGCGAACGGGGCGTAATGCTGTCGGGTGGTCAGAAGCAACGTATCGCCATCGCACGTGCCATCCTGCGCGACGCACCGGTGCTGCTGCTGGACGAGGCGACCTCGGCTTTGGACGCAGAAAGCGAACGTGCGGTGCAGGGTGCGGTCGATAACATGAGGGCAGGGCGCACCACTCTGATCGTGGCGCACCGCCTGGCGACCGTTAAGAAGGCAGACCGGATTGTCGTGCTGGAAGCCGGGCGCATTGTGGCGCAGGGTACCCATAACGATCTGGTGGCGCAGGACGGTTTGTATGCCCGCCTCGCACGCTTGCAGTTCACCGACGGGGTGGCTGCAGAATAAAGTGACGCTCCGGCACATCTCGTTTCGCCGTAGCGTCATTCTACATATTCCCGGACCTGATCGCTAAGCCCTTGCTTGCGCATGGTGTGTTTTGCTTCCATCTTGGAGGTGACAAACAAGCCTGTGCGCGACACGGGAGACAGATCAGGGGAGGAGCCACATGGCCTTTGTGGGATTGGAAGACAAGGCGCGCATCGAGCAGGAGATGACGTGGGAGGATCGGGATGTACCCGTCACCTTCCACCAGCTGTTGTCGCGGACGGCGGGCAAGTTCCCGAACCACAAAGCGATCAGCTTTCAGTTGTTGTCTGGACCGAGTGACAAAGCTGAGACGCTGACATGGTCCGAACTGCTGGGAAAAGTCAACCAAGCGGCCAATCTGTTCCGTTCCCTTGGCATCGGAGAAAACGATGTGGTGGCTTATGTGCTGCCCAACTGTAACGAGACGCTGGTCACCATGATGGGCGGTGCGGTGGCCGGGATCGTGAACCCGATCAACCCATTGCTGGAGCCGGAGCAGATCGCGGCGATCCTGCGTGAGACCAAGGCGAAGGTCGTGGTCACGCTGAAATCCTTCCCCAAAACCGATGTAGCCCAAAAGGTTGAAGAAGCAGTACGCCACGCTCCGGGCGTCAACACGATCCTTGAGATCGACCTGAATCGCTATCTGACGCCGCCCAAATCCTGGCTTGTACCGTTCTTGCGCCCAAAGATGGGTGATAAAGAAAAGCTGGCCCATGCGGATTACAAGAACTTCCTTGATGAGCTGAACAAGCAGCCTAAAACGCTGAACTTTGAGGATAGCCAGGAAGATCGGGTGGCGTGCTACTTCCACACGGGCGGCACTACGGGCATGCCGAAAGTAGCGCAGCACAAATACTCGGGCCTTATCTACAATGGCTGGTTGGGCAACACGCTGCTCTTTGACGAAAACGACGTCATCATGTGCCCTCTGCCGATGTTCCATGTCTTTGCGGTGCATGTCATCGTGATGGCGGCGGTGTCGTCTGGTGCACATGTGGTATTCCCGACGCCTGCCGGGTATCGCGGTGATGGCGTATTCGACAATTTCTGGAAACTGATCGAACGCTGGAAGGTTTCGTTCATCATCACAGTGCCGACAGCGATTTCAGCCAAAATGCAGCGACCTGTGGATGCGGATATATCCAGCGTGAAAACGGCGTTTTCGGGATCAGCTCCGTTGCCGGTCGAACTGTTCCGTCGGTTTGAAGAAGCGACCGGCGTTACTATCGTCGAGGGCTACGGCCTGACCGAGGCCACTTGTCTGGTGTCATGCAACCCCGTGGATGGGGAAAAGAAGATCGGCTCGATCGGTATCCCGTTCCCTTATACGGATGTCAAAATCCTGCAGGACGGGCCGGATGGACCAACCGAGTGCGGCGTAGATCAGATCGGTGAAATTTGCATCTCGAACCCCGGCGTATACGCGGGCAATACTTATACCGAGACCGACAAGAATACGAACCTCTATCATTTCGATAAATACCTGCGCACGGGCGATCTGGGACGGTTTGATGAGGACGGCTATCTGTGGATCACCGGTCGCGCGAAGGACCTGATCATTCGCGGCGGACACAATATCGATCCTGCAGAAATCGAAGAGGCCTTGCTGGGCCATGATGCCGTCGCCTTTGCAGGGGCCATCGGTCAGCCCGATGCGCATTCGGGTGAGGTGCCTTGCGCCTTTGTTGAACTGGTCGAGGGGGCCTCGGTCACTGAACAGGAGCTGATGGACTATTGCAAGGTCCACGTCCACGAACGCGCGGCACAGCCCAAGCACATGACCATTCTGGATGAATTGCCGAAAACCGCCGTTGGCAAGGTTTTCAAACCCGAACTGCGCAAGCAAGCCATCACTCGCATCTACAACGGTGCATTGGACGCCGCAGGCATTGAAGCGCGGGTCGTTTCGGTAATCGACGACAAGAAGAGGGGTCTTGTCGCGCAGCTTGACGCGAATGGGTCTTCCGAAGACGATGTCTCAAAAGTACTGGGTTCGTTTACCCGGCCATGGGAGTGGTCTGAATAATTCGGAGGAACAATGGACTATGAACGTCTGATCGACGAGGAGACCTGGGGTTTCATCCGGCGCACAGCCGAGAGCTATCCGGATGATACGGTAGAGATGTCCATTGCTGACCAACGCCGGGTCTATGACGCGATGTGTCAGGACTTCCGCCCGCCGCGCCCACCTGGCATCGAGGTGCGCGACAGGTCCGCCGATGGCGTAGCTGTTCGCATTTATAGCGCCGGTGACCCCACCCGGACCGTCGTCTACATACATGGTGGTGGGTTCGTCGTCGGGGGCTTGGATAGCCACGATGATGTTTGTGCGGAACTCTGCGCCCAGACGGGCTATCGGATCGTTTCGGTCGACTATCGGTTATGCCCTGAGCATGTGCACCCGGCGCAGTTTCAGGATAGCTGGACCGCCACGAACTGGGTGGTTCAGGAATACGGCGAACCGATCGTGCTGGCCGGTGACAGCGCGGGTGGCAATCTGGCAGCAGCCGTTTCGCACCATGGTCGGAGTCGGTTGGAAAATGTGCTGGGGCAGGTCCTTATATATCCCGGCTTAGGCGGAGATATGTCGCAGGGGTCGTATATCGAACATGCCAATGCCCCGCTGCTGACATTGGACGATATCCGGTTTTATGAGACTGTTCGGTATCAAGGTACCACGCCCCAGAACGATCCTACCTATGCACCGTTGCATGACGTCGATTTCTCGGGGCTACCGCCGACGGTGGTGGTGACCGCCGATTGCGATCCGCTGCGCGATGACGGGCAAGCTTATTGCGACCGGATCACAGCCGCAGGTGGGCAGGCCCATTGCATCAACGAGGCCGGTTTGGTCCACGGATATCTGCGCGCCCGAACATCGGTCAGGCGCGCCGCGGACAGCTTTGAGCGGATTTCCGTGGCGATTGAGGCTTTGGGGCAGGGGATTTGGTCCTACGACTGAACCGCGTCAGGTCAGGAACGGCTTGGCTTTCATCGTATCCGCCACCGGTGCGCCCATGCGCTGAAGTATGGTTGGTGCAAGCTGTAGCTGGTCTATCACGGTATCGGGATCAGGGCCTTTGGCCTCTCCAAAGTAGTAAAGCGCTGTTTCCTGCTGCAACGGGCTGCGCCCTCCGTGATGGCCACGTTCGTCTTGTCCATGATCAGCCGTCACGATGACGTCATAGCCCAACTGCTGCCAGCGCGGAATGAACGGGGCCAGCATTTCGTCCATGACAAAACAGGCATGGTCCATCTCGGCGCAATCGTGGAAGAAACGATGCCCCATACTGTCCAGTGTGCAGGTGTGCAGGATGCCATAATCCAGCCCAAAGCGCAGACACAGATTGGTCAGCGAGGCAAACAGATCGACATCACTGGGCGTCATCTGGTTCGCTTTGCCGTATCCCGTCATCGAATGAAATCGACCATGGTTGATGGTCAGGCTGTCGGGCTCGTCATATTCAACGTCGCGGACGTAGTCGAATGGGTGGCGATTGAAGAATTGAGACCAATAGCTGTGGGTGACCGCGCCGGTTATGCCGCCTGCCTCACGCACCTGGCTGAACACATCCTTGTGGCTTAGCCGGAAGACGTTGCCGTTGCCGGTGCAGCCATGCTCTTGCGGTGTGACGCCGGTATGGATCGACGCATAGCAACTGGCAGAGGTCGAAGGCAGTACAGAGCAGAGTTTCCAAACCCGGGCAGCACCGCTGTCGACCCATCCTTCAAGATTGCCAAACAGTCGACGAAAGTTGCGCCAGGGGACGCCGTCAAGGATGATCAAAAGCAGTTTGCGGTCCATGTTCCGGCCCTTGTTTCTGAGTATTCGTTCCGGCGAACCTATGAGATTCGTCCGGCTATGGCTGCGCATTTGCGCCCCAAATAGCAAAATCCCGACGTCTGCTTGTGTTCACAGCGCCGGGAATTTGAATGGTCTTCGGTGTTTCTATGAGAAGGGCGCGGATCAGTTCCCCGCGCTCTCCATTTTGCGGTGAGCGACAACCTCTTCCAGCCAGCCAAGATGCATCTCAGGCACCGAGCTAAGCAGCAAGTCTGTATAGTCGTCGAATGGAGGGCTTAGCACCTGGCTCTTGGGACCGTAGCGAACCACCCGACCCTGGTACATCACCGCGATACTATCGCTGATCGCACGGACTGTCGCCAGATCGTGGGTGATGAACAGGTATGCCACATCCTCGATCTTTTGCAGATCCAGCAGCAGCTTGAGGATACCGTCCGCGACCAGCGGGTCGAGCGCCGAGGTGACCTCATCACAGATGATCATCTTTGGCTTGGCCGCCAGCGATCGCGCGATACAGACACGCTGTTTTTGACCACCCGACAGTTCCGCCGGATAACGATCGATGAACTTCTCGCCCAGTTCGATCTCATCCAGCAACTCGACGATCCGCTTGCGTTTCTCGGCGCCGCGCATGTTGAAGTAGAACTCGAGTGGGCGGCCGATAATCGTACCGACGGTCTGACGCGGGTTCATTGCCACGTCGGCCATCTGGTAGATCATTTGCAGCTCACGCAGGTCTTCACGCGTGCGGCCTTTCAGATCAGAGCTGAGCTTGCGGCCCGCAAAGGTAATCTCACCATCGCGGGGCGGAAGAAGCCCGGTGATGACCCGTGCCAGCGTAGACTTGCCCGATCCGGATTCACCCACAACCGCCAGTGTCTGCCCCGGATGAAGCTCGACGTTGACATTATGCAGCACGTCGAAGTTCAAGCCTTTGTAGCGCGCGGTGATACCATCGACGCTCAGCACGGGTTCAGGAGTTGGTTTTTTCTCTTCGTGCTCGATTGAGCGGACCGAAACCAGCGCCTGTGTGTACTCTTCTTGCGGGCGGTTGATGATCTGGTCGGTATTTCCGTATTCGACCGTATCGCCCATCCGCAGCACCATGATGTCATCACTGACCTGAGCCACAACCGCCAGATCATGGGTGATATACAAGGCGGCAACGCCCGAGTCGCGAATGGCGTCTTTGATGGCCATCAGCACATCGATTTGGGTAGTCACGTCCAGTGCCGTGGTAGGTTCGTCAAAAACCACCAGATCAGGCTCGGGGCAAAGCGCCAGCGCCGTCATGCAGCGCTGCAGCTGTCCGCCCGAAACCTGGTGCGGGTAACGATCACCGATATTGTCAGGGTCGGGCAGACCCAGCTTGGCAAAAAGCTCACGCGCGCGGGCTTCAGCCTCTTTGCGCGAAAACTTCTTCTGCTCGACTGCGGCCTCGACCACTTGATCCATGATCTTCTTTGCGGGGTTGAACGATGCGGCGGCGGATTGGGAAACATATGTTACCTCACCACCGCGCAGTTTGCGGATATCCCCATGAGATGTCTTGAGGATATCACGCCCGTTTACCCAAACCTCGCCCCCGGTGATTTTCACACCGCCACGGCCATAGGCCATTGAGGCCAGACCGATGGTAGATTTGCCAGCCCCGGATTCGCCGATCAGACCCAGCACCTTGCCTGGCGCGAGGTCAAAGCTGACCCCGTGCACGATCTCGATGTCATGGGGCTTTTCACCCGGCGGATAGACGGTCGCGCCGATTTTGAGGTCACGGACCTTGAGAAGGACATCACTCATCCCCGGCCTCCTTTCAACGATGTGGTACGATTCAGGACCCAGTCAGCCACCAGGTTGACCGAGATGGCCAGCGTCGCAATGGCCACAGCGGGATAAAGCGCTGCGCCGATGCCATAGACGATGCCATCCTTGTTTTCCTTCACGATACCGCCCCAGTCAGCCAGCGGTGGCTGGACGCCCAATCCCAGGAACGACAGGGTCGAGATGAACAGAACCATGAAGATGAACCGTAGCCCGAATTCGGCCACAAGTGGCGACAGCGCATTGGGCAGGATTTCCCGGAAGATGATCCAGGCGCGCCCTTCGCCGCGCAGCTTGGCGGCTTCAACATAGTCCATCACGTTGATGTCCACCGCTACAGATCGCGATAGGCGATACGGGCGGGTGGCATCCAGTAAGCCCATAACAAGGATCAGGATCGGGACGGTCACCGGAACGATGGCCAGAATGACCAGTGCCAGGATCAGAGTCGGGATTGACATGATCAGATCCACCGTACGGCTGAGCGCCTGATCAGCCCATCCGCCCAGTACAGCAGCCAGCAAGCCCAGCGAAGTACCAGTCAGAAAGCTGAGCAGCGTCGCCGCTGCCGCGATGAAGATTGTCGTGCGCCCGCCATAGATCATGCGGGTCAGCAGATCGCGACCGATATTGTCAGTGCCTAGCAGATGTTCGGGGCTGCTCGGCTCCCAGACGTCGCCGACGACTTCGGCCATTCCATAGGGTGCAATCAACGGGGCGGCGATCGCCACAAAGAAATAGGCGAAGGTGAAGATAAGGCCAATCAGAGCCGAAAGAGGAATGTTCTTTATCATTTCGGATGCCTCAGTCTTGGGTTGGCAAGGATCGACACGATATCTGCAACCATGTTCAGACCGATATAAACGGCCGCAAACACCACGCCGCAGGCCAGAACAACCGGCACATCACGTTTGGTCACGGCATCCACAAGGTATTGCCCCATACCTGGATAGACGAACACAACCTCGACCACGACAACACCCACGACCAGATAGGCCAGGTTCAGCATGACGACGTTCACGATCGGTGAAATCGCGTTGGGAAAGGCATGGCGGGCAATAACCTGAAATGTGCTGAGGCCTTTCAATTCAGCGGTTTCGATATAGGCCGATTGCATGAGGTTCAGAATGGCCGCGCGCGTCATGCGCATCATCTGTGCCAGCACGACCAGCGTCAGAACAAAGGCAGGTAGCGCGATTGCATTCAACTTTTGTCCAAACGACATAGAATCATTGATCATCGCAAGCGACGAGAACCATCCCAATTTCACTGAGATATAGTAGATCACCACATAACCGATCAGAAACTCGGGGATCGAAACCGTCGTCAGAGTGATGGCTGAAATCAGTTTGTCGGGCCAGCGATTGCGGAACCGCACGGCAAGCAGCCCCAGAAAGATTGCAAGCGGTACGGAAACTATTGCTGCCACGCAAGCCAGGAACAGAGTGTTCCCAAGGCGTTTTCCAATACTCTCGGAGATATCAAGTTTGTTGGTCAGGGATTGACCCAGGTCACCCTGAAGTATGCCGCCCAACCACTCGAAATAGCGTGTAAGGGCAGGGCGGTTCAGGCCCATTTCTTCGCGTAGGTTTGCCAAGGCCTCTGGAGTTGCGGACTGCCCCAGGACGGCTTGCGCGGCGTCTCCGGGTAGGGCTTCGGTTAGGCCGAAAATCAGGGCCGAAGCGCCGAGCAGCAAAAGGAGTCCCAGCGCCAGGCGCTGGGAAACCAATTTGATGATGGGATGCATTATCCGTAGCCCGTTTTAGACGAACCACATTTTGCGGGATATGTTGCCGTTCATCATCTCTTGCGTTGGGTCAGATTCCCAGCCATCCAACTGGTTGCTGACGCCTTCAACAAAGTCGTTGAACATCGGGCAGATCAGGCCGCCTTCGTTGCGGACCATTTGACCCATCTGGCTATAGATGGCTTTGCGTTTCTCAGGGTCGAGTTCCGCCTTTGCTGCAAACAATAAGTCGTCAAACGCCTGAACCTTAAACCTCGTGTCATTCCAGTCTGCGGTCGACAGATACGCAGTCGAGTACATCTGGTCCTGAACCGGACGGCCGCCCCAGTAAGACGCACAGAAGGGTTGAACGTTCCAAACCTCGGACCAGTAGCCATCATTGGGCTCACGCTTGATTTCAAGCGGAATTCCAGCCTGTGCAGCAGTCTGCTGGAACAGAGCAGCAGCATCTACAGCACCTGGGAACGCACCATCGGCAACGCGCAAAATAATCGGAGAGCCATCATGTCCAGATTTCTTATAGTGCTCTGCAGCCTTTTCAACGCTGAATTCGCGCTGTTCGATGGTTTCATCAAACAATGGATAGGCTGAATTGATCGGCATATCATTCCCGATCGAGCCATAGCCGCGCAGAACTTTGTCAACCAATTCCGCTCGGTTGATGGCGTACTTCAGTGCGGTGCGCAGTTCATTGTTATCAAACGGAGCCGTGTCGCAATGCATGATGAAGACATAGTGACCGCGACCAGCGGTTGAATGCACCGTCAGGTTAGGCGCACGGCCCAACAGGTCGGCAACTTTGGGTTCAACGCGGTTGACGGCGTGGACCTGTCCGGACTGCAGTGCAGCGGTCCGTGCCGTCGCATCGTTGATCACAACAACTTCTACGCTGTCAAAATTGCCGAAATCGCTGTTCCAGTGGTTTTCGTTCTTGGTGAACAAGTGGCGGACGCCGGGTTCGTCCACTTCTAGTTTGTACGGGCCGGTGCCGATACCTGCCGCAGGATTATCCATGCCGCCATCGGGCTGAATGATGAGGTGATAGTCGGCCATCAGATACGGCAGGTCAGCGTTCGGCTCGGTCAGTGTGACCTGGAAATTGTCTCCATCGGCCTTCATCGACTCGATGCCTTTCATGATGCCCAAGGCACCTGATTTGGAATCTTCGTTCGAGTGACGCTGCATAGTTTTCAGCACGTCTTCGCTGGTCATGGTCTTGCCGTTGTGGAACTCGACCCCTTGACGCAGCTTGAACGTCCATACTTTCGCGTCTGCACTTCCTTCGACGCTTTCAGCCAGACGCGGTTCGATGGTTCCGTCGGGCGCCACTTCGACCAGTTGGTCGCCGAACTGCTTGCCGTTCTGGAACGGGACTGAGCTTGCGTAGGTTGCCGGATCAAGTGAGTTGGTTGATTCACCACCCTGCAAACCGAATTTCAGATCGCCGCCCTTTTTCGGACCAGCGGCACGTGCCGCATCGGCAAACATAGTGCTTGCCATTGCGGCCGAGACACCCAGTGCCGCTGCTTTACCCATGAATTCACGGCGGGTCAGCTTTCCAGCTGTGACCTGCTTTGACATGTGAGTGAGTTGTTCGTTCATCCAGATTTCTCCCAGTTGATAGGATGTTCAGCCCGTTGGTGGGCTTTTTATTGACGCATGAGTCAACTTAGGTGCAATTCAGGGCAGCGGGCAAGTGCAAATCTCTTGAAATAATGGGGAGGTTCCGCCTTTGATCGCGCCAGATGATCTTGTTATGAGCCTTTGGAAATCCAAAACCCCTTATTCCTAACTACTTACTCTGACCTGAACAAATTATCCGATAGTTGCCTGGTCAGTTTAGCATGAACTTTCGTTCCACAGATCAAACGCCATTCCGGCCTTTAAGTGATTCTATCTGGTGGGTTTTTCGGATGGGCGGGGTCAGGGTCTGGGATCAGTTTTTTATTGCAACAATCAGATCCATTACGTTTGTGCCTGTGGGTCCCGTGACCAACAGCGCCCCCGCCTTGTCGAGGAAACTGCCGCTATCTGCATTGTCCAGATACGCTTGCGCCTTATCAGACCAAGTGTCGCCGGTAACGATGGCGCCTGCTGCATCTGTTGGCCCGTCGGTGCCATCTGTTCCTCCGACGATGACGGTCAAATCAGATTGCCCTGCGATTTCGCGCGCGAGTGCTAGAGCAAGGGCCTGATTACGCCCACCGCGCCCTGGCGCATCAGGTAGGACCACGGTTGGTTCGCCGCCAAATACCATGGCGCCCTTGGGCATATTCCGCAGCCGATCTCCTAATTTAGCTGCAACCGAGAGATAGTCATCGTGCATCGCTTCTTCGTTGTCGAGGACCTTGATGCCTGAGTTCTCAGCCGCAAATGCTGCGGCGTCGCGCGCGTGTGCGTTTGATGCGATTATCGCGGTGTGGGCAGAAAACTCCGGTTCGTCGGGCAATGACCCGATACCGGAGCCAATAACACCCAGATCATCACCCGGGACGTCCGAGATCGCCAGAACGATCACGCTTTTCCCCGAGAATGCCGACAACAAACCGCCACCCTTGATCCGGGACAGCTTGCGCCGTTCCGTGTTCATTGCACCGATGTCGAGACCTTCACTCAGCAGTCTTTGGTTGAGGGCCTCAAGATCATCCAATGTCGTACCGGCCACGAGGTCCTCGGCAAGCGAAGAAGCCCCTCCCGAAACTAGCAGAAGCAGCTTGCTGTCGGGTTTCATCGCCTCAACCGTTTCGCGCAATGCCTGCCCACCCTTCAGACTGCGGGCATCGGGAACCGGGTGTGCAGCTTCAATCACCACAATATGCTTAGGCAGGTCGTGGCCATGGCCATCCTTGGTAACCACCAGAGTGGGCACTGGGCCAAACCGTTCGACGGCGGCACGGGCCATGGCCCCTGCGGCTTTTCCAACGGCCAATATCTGATCTGGGGCTTCGATCGCCTGAGTGGCCTCCAGCGTTGCGCGATATCCATCAACCGCCGCCACACCTGCGCGCCAAATGTCCTGTGCCTTTTGCGAACTCTGCATCAGCTTTCCATCCAAATTGTGACTGGTCCGTCATTGACCAACTCTACCGCCATGTCAGCTCCGAACGCACCTGTCTCAACCGGAATGCCCCGCGATGAAAGGTTGTGTACAAACGCCTCGTAGAGGTGTTCGCCCTCAGCCGCCGGGGCGGCCCCGGAAAACCCAGGCCTGTTTCCACGCGATGTGTCAGCTGCCAAGGTGAACTGGCTGACCACCAGGGCCGAGCCCTCAATGTCCAATATCGACCGGTTCATCTTTCCCGCGTCGTCCTTGAAGATACGGAGCTTTGCGATCTTTTCAGCCAATTGATCAGCTTGTTTCTCTCCATCCCCCTGCATCGCACAAACCAGAATCATCAATCCGGGGCCCGATCGCCCGATCACTGTTCCATCGACTTTGACCGAGGCACTGGAAATTCGTTGAAGTAAGGCGCGCATCTGCAGGTCCTGTATTCTATTGCTATTCGTGCCAATCGATCACTTCATCCAGCGCGGCACGTTCCGTTCTGAACGCGTTCGCCGGGTGATCCATATCCGCATATCCGAACGAAATCGCGCACAGAATCAAGCGATCTTCTGATATCCCGAAGTAACGGTGAAGAAATGCGCCATGGGCCGCTACCGCTGCCTGCGGGATACAAGCCAGACCCAGGGCCTGCGCCGCCAGTGAAAATGCGGTCACGAAGCCACCACAATCCATCGCGCCGTAAGGGCCCAGTTCAGCCGGGCTGGACAGTATGGCGCAATGTGGGGCGCCGAACAGAGCATAGTTTTCCATCATCTGTTGCGCCGAAGCCCTGCGATCACCTTTTTCGATACCAACCGCTTTGTAGAGGGCCCAGCCACAGGCGCGACGGCGCTCTTGATAAACACCGGAGTAGCCGGTTGGAAAGGGTAGGTCCGGAGTAGGCGCAACGTGCGAAGCTTCGTGTTGCAACGCGTCCCGAAACTGGTCTGTCTCGGCCCCGCTGGTGATGACGACCTGCCAGGGTTGCGCGTTGCACCAGCTTGGAACACGCGCAGCACTGGCGACGATCTGTTCAATCTGTTCGCGCGGCACCAGGTCCGTGCGAAAGGCACGGCAAGAAAAACGATCGGCCAAGAGCGCGTTCAGAGCGTCAAGGTGCAATTCAACATCTCCTTTCAGGCATGCCGAGGAGTAGGTTCCATGAGCCTGCTCTGCTTATCAGCTTTATTGCTGTCCAGTTGCCACCAGATACCCGACGCCGGCCGCAACGAGAAGGCCCAGAACCACGGCGATCGTAATCTTGATTGCGGACCAGGGACGCTCACCCTGAACGCGGCCAGTCCGGCCATTGACCACAAAACGATAGGTCTGGCCGCGGTATTTGTATGCCGCCATCCAAACCGGCAAAAGGATGTGTTTGAATGTGACATCTCGCACTTCGGTGTCGACAGCGTGAATGCGCTGACGATCGCCTCCGATATCGAACCGCACGTCACGCTCGATCACCCGTGCCATATGTGCGCGGGCCTCTTGATAACCTTCTCGCAGTTCGACCGTGTAAGCTTCGGCGCGGAAACCGGCCAGATATTCTGGCTGGTATGGCTCAAGCGCAGGCAGGTCCCATGGCTCCAGCGCATCGGTATAGGATTTGGGCAGCGATTGAGACGCCAACACCAGAACATCGTCAAAGAACCGTGCGACCCGTCCGGATTTTGGAGTCCAGCGTACTTTAGGAACCTGTTGCTGCACGCGCTTTCCATCGCGCATCACAGTGCGAGTTTCGTAATACACCACACCGCGTTCCCCACGATAGCTCGACTTGGTATCAGCGTCGAAGGTCCAATACGGGACATAAATGCCCTGCATCTTGCGTCCCTTTCGGGCGTATTCCTTCAACCCGTTGGGTGCAAACCACAGTCGGCCCAGCCAATCCCCCATTGCCTTGTGGGCCGAGCGTTCATCCAGTGCAAAGGGCAACACACCGCGAGGTTTGATATGGCGGTTAACGCCTGTATCGGTCACTACCGGAGTGGCACAGAACGGGCACTCCGCAGCATGGGTGTTCGGATCAAACTCAACCTGAGCCGCGCAGTTCGGACAGGTCAGAACACGGGTTTCTTCAATCTCGCTGTCAGGCAAGCGATCCGCGATGGCGGCGTCGAAATCCAGCTCTCGCAGACTCGCACCACCCCATGGGCCAGCACCGATCGTTCTGGTGTTGCCACAATGATCGCAGGTCAGCGTTCCGTCACCGGGATTGAACCGATAATCCGCCCCGCATTGGTCACAGGGGAAACGGTGTTCGTCTTTCGCCATGACAGAACCTCGAAATCAGGTTACCAAATGTCAGATCACGCGCCCGGAGGCGGCGGAGGCAGGATCGTGAACAGCTGTGCCAGTTCCTGCACGTCGCCTGCCTTCTTCCAACCGTCCTGTCCGGCGGTCCAAACGTGGGTCTCGCGCGTTATCTCACCATCGGTCGCCATTCGGCCCATCTTGGCCTTGGAGAACGGCCCGCTGGTCTGGCCATCCACCGCGATATGCCACACGTGCTCGACGGGTGGCGGGGGTGGCGGTGCCGCAGGTGCTGAGGCTTGCGGGGCAGCGGGGGCGGAACCGCCCCAAGGGCCGCTCGGCTGACCCGCTGCCATGTTCGACATCTGCTGCGCCATCGCCATGCCCATTCCCATGCCAAGACCCGCTCCCATGCCGCCACCCTGGCCAGGGTTGTTGGCTGCCGCAGTCATCGCTTCGGCTGCGGAATACTGCGTGAACTTGCCCAGATCGCCCGCCAACCCCATCGATGTGCGTTTGTCCAGCGCGGCCTCGACCGCTGGTGGCAGCGAGATGTTCTCGATGTAGAACTCGGGCATGCTCAAACCATATCCGTCCAGCACCGGCGATACCTCGGCTGCGATCAACTTGCCCAGATCGGCGGTGTTCGCCGCCATATCGAGAACCGGGATCCCCGAGCCTGCGATGACGCGGCTGAATTCCTGCACGATGATGTTTCTGATCTGAAAGCTGATCTCGTCCATGGTGAATTCACCATCGGTGCCTACGATCTCTACTAGGAATTTCGCCGGGTCCTTGACCCGCACTGTATAGGTGCCGAAGGCCCGGATGCGTGTTGGTCCAAACTCGGGATCGCGCAGCATGATCGGGTTCTTGGTGCCCCATTTCAGGTCATTGAACCGGGTCGTGTTAACGAAGTAAATTTCAGACTTGAACGGAGACTGAAAGCCGTGATCCCAATGCTGCAGCGTCGTCATGATCGGCATGTTGTTTGTCTCAAGCATGTAGAGACCTGGGGTGAAGACATCCGCCAACTGCCCTTCATGCACAAAGACCGCCGCTTGACCTTCGCGCACGGTCAGCTTGGCGCCGTATTTGATCTCGTGTCCTTCACGCTCGAACCGCCAGACCATCGTGTCGCGCGTATCGTCGACCCAGTGGATGACGTCGATAAATTCACCGGTCAGAAAATCAAAAATTCCCATTGGATTTCTCCTGTCTTCGGGGTCAGAGCGACTGCCCCATCAATTCGCGTGCAATGATACGGACCACCGGGCGCGCTTCTTCAGCGGTCATGCCAGCCTTAAGGCGCGGGTCATAAAGGATGGTCAGCAGCTTTTCGTCATGACTTGTCAGCAGGGCGAACTCGTCGTCATCGTTGAAGATTGATGGCCGGGCAGACGGGCTGTCATTCGGCAGCCCCAATCCCTGAGCGATCTCTTCGTGGACGCAACTCAGGCGCACCAGATCGGGATGTTCCGCCCGGATCAGGGCAACAGCCCGGGTATATGTCTGTGGCGCGCTGTTCGACGCCGAAGCGAATACAAAGCAATAGAAAGAGCGCGGCAGTTTGTCGAAGAGGTCAAGTTGCGCCTGCCCTATGCCCGGGATCAGTTGTCGCAGCCGGGCTTGCACATAAGCGGTATCATCTTCACCCGCCACGAAGACGTGGAAATTTGCATTCCGGGTGGTGGTTGAGACCGGGTGTCCAGTGAGCCGCGACAAGCGGTTGGCGTAGGCGTCAATTCGGGCGGTCTCTTGCTGGCGGACTTCAGGTGCAACCGATGGACCAAACTCGGGCTTTATGCGAACCGGCGACGACCAGCGACTAAGCTGTCGGCTGGTGCGGCTGCTGCCGCTGGCAACGGCTTGCCCTGGATATTCATTATAAAACGCTATGGTCTCAAAGTTCCGGGCCAGATCATCGGCATCATAGGGCGTATCAGGGCCACCGCCATCGGTTCTCAGCAACCCGCGCGTCAGCAAGTTGTTTTGTACGCTTTCATAGTATCGCGCGAGATCAAGGCTCGCTGGTGAGGGCGCTTGATATGCATTGCTCAGGCCTTGCGGCTGGGCAGGTTGAGGTTCAGGAGCGATCGTCGTCGTCAATGCCTCATCGCAGCCAGCAAATGCCAGCAGCGACAAGCCCAATACTGCAATCTTAGCGCGATGAAATGGCCGCACGCCCGCTGTTTCCATTATCCGGGAACAGCCGTTCCGGCATTGTCGCCGATCCCGTCCTGTCGCGCCTTGGCCGAGGCGAGCGTGTCGCGCAATTCGGCCTCCATCTTCTTCAGTTCTTCCTCGGCTGCGGCGCGTTTGGCCTTGCCTTCGTCTGCAATGGCGAGGCTTTCGTTGATGGTGCCGATCAGGTCTGCATTGGCTTGTTTGACGGCTTCGATATCGAAGACGCCACGCTCCATCTCTTCGCGGATCATTTTGTTGGATTCGCGCAAGTTGGCGGCGTTCGAGGTCAGCAATTCATTCGTCAGATCATTGGCATCACGTACGGCAGCGGCGGCCTCGGCACTGCGCTGTATGGTGACAGCTTGTGCCAGCTGGGTTTCCCAGAGCGGTACTGTGTTGACGAGGGTCGAGTTGATCTTGGTCACCAGCGACTTGTCATTTTCCTGCACCAGACGGATGGAGGGCAGCGATTGCATCGTCACCTGACGGGTAAGCTTCAGGTCGTGGACCCGGCGTTCCAGATCATCGCGCGCGGCACGCAAGTCGCGCAATTCCTGCGCTTTCATCACCTGTTGGTCTTCGGGCGCGGCCTGAACCTCGGTCTCTTTTTCAGGAATGTCATGGCTGTCCAGCTCGGTCAGCTTCTCCTCTCCCGCTGCGATGTACAGTGCGAGTTCGTCGTAGAACTCCAGCGTTTTTTCGTACAGCAGGTCCAAAGACTTGATATCTTTCAGCAGTGTATGCTCATGCCCCAGAAGATCATCAGTAATCCGGTCGATCTGGCTTTGAACGTCCTCATACTGCGCTGTGAATTTGGCGAAGGGCGCAGCACGGCCCAGCAGTTTTTCCCACCAACTGCGTTCGCGACGCACATCCAGTTCGCTGACTGAAAACCCCCGGATCGTTGTTACGATATTGCGAAGGCTGTCACCCGCCGGGCCCACATCCTTGTTGCGCACGTCGGCCAGCATGGCCTGACTGATCTCTTGCAATTCCGCCTGTGCGGATGATCCGAACGAGACGATCGAGTTTGTGTCGCCCATGTCGATCTCACCCATCCGCTTGCGGATCTCGGCACCAACTGGTTCGTCGGCCTCTTCCAACGGGACAATCTCGGCCTGCGGCTCGGGGAGGGCTACGGCGGTGACTTCCTGCACCAGCGTTTCAGCCTCGACTGCCTTGTTTTTAATCTCATCGGACATGGGGTAATCCTCGCTTACATAAAAGCCGGTCAGTCCAACCGGACGCCTTCGCGCTGCAGCCGGTCGCGCAGCACATCAATTTCAACCGTCAGATCACTGCGGTCATCCAATAGCATCTTTCGCGTCCGCGCCGCGAAATTCTGTTCAAGATCGTCCAGCAACGCCGAATAGTCCGCCAACGCCTGCGCATCACGCGTCCGTGCATAGACGTCCGAAAACTTCACCGTCGCATCGCGCGCGCCCTGCAAATAAACCGTCAGGTATTTTCGGGCACCAGCCAGATCGCGCGGGTCTTCCTCGACCGTGCGAAACAGATCGCGGGCTGTATCCTGAAAGCGTTCGACCCGCGCTTCGATCCGGCGGTCACCTGCGCGTTTTATTGCATCTGTCATTTGGGTCAGATGGGTTTCGGCGTCCTCGACCACGCGTGCGACACGGTCCTGCTGGAAGGTGTCGACACCCTCCATTCCTTTGTCCTTCATTGGGTCGAGGCCGAAGGAAACCGAATGTAGAACCGTTGCAGCGGCGCCAAACAGGATGGGGGCCAGCAGGCTTACCTGTGATGCTGTTTCGGCGACCAGAAATTCGGTCCGGTATGAGGCTAGCGCCGCCCCCAAACCGGTCAGAACGCTGGAAAACACCTTGCGGGGAAACGCAGGTCTGCGTGCGGTGCGGCGGGCGTTGTAAGCGGATTCGGCCCTTAAACCTTCGCGCAGCAGAAACGCGGCAGCGGTCAGTAGCCCTGCCGCAACCAGGCCGATGGTCATTCCGATCGCGCCATCGTTCAGAGACAGAAACACCAGTGGTATCGCCGGGACAAACAGGATGTTCGCGCGTGCACCTGCCGGTTCGACACGGGCACCATCGAATTGGCCACGCGATGGCTGATCCTGCGAGGAAACATCGCCTTCTGGGCTGAATTTGCCGCCGTACCGTTTGGCCATTTCGCTACAGGCCCCCCAACAGACCGGTGCAGACGCCGAACAACAGCACCAACAGGGCCGCATAGGCCAATTTTTGTACTCCGTTCCCGGACATAGCGCCCCCCAACTGTGACCATCAGGGAAAATTTAGGCGATACGAGGGCTTGGCGCTAGGGGGAAGGTTGAATAACCCGCGTCACTTGCGAGGTTTCTTGCCGATTGCTGGTCTTTTGCGCTGCGGTCGAGCAGGGCGTTTGGCCGGGGGTATTCCGCTATCCTCAGCATCCAGCCCCAGTTGGTCGCGCATGACACGGCGGCGGATTTCTTCAACCTCGCCGGGTTTCAGGTTGCCCAGTTGGAATGGGCCGTAAGAAACCCGCAAAAGCCTGTTCACCACATAACCGATATCTTCGATAGCGCGGCGGATTTCGCGATTCTTGCCTTCGCGCAGGCCGATGGTCAGCCAAGCGTTCGCGCCCTGTTGACGGTCCAGTGTCACGGTCATGGGCTGAAACCGTTCACCATCGATTACCAGGCCTTTGCGCAGCGGTTCGAAATCCTCGTCTTTGGGGCGTCCATTTACCCGCACCCGGTATTTGCGCAGCCATCCAGTTGAGGGCAGTTCCAGCTTGCGCTTGATGCCGCCATCATTAGTCAGCAGTAGCAATCCTTCCGAGTTCAGATCGAGTCGCCCGACGCTCATGACCCGGGGCATATCCTCGGGCAGGTCGTCAAAAATCGTCTTGCGGCCTTTTTCGTCACGCGCCGTCGTCACTAGTCCCGGTGGCTTGTGATAGAGCCACAGGCGTGATGGCTCGGGCTCGGATACTGGTTTACCATCGACGGTAATCCTGTCCTTGGCGGTTACGTTCAGCGCAGGGCTGTTGATCGCCTTGCCATTCACGGTCACACGTCCGGCTTCGATCATGCGTTCAGCTTCGCGGCGCGAGGCGACACCGGCGCGGGCCAGCACTTTGGCGATCCGGTCGCCGGGAGGAGGGGTATTGGTCATCCTCCGGCCATAACCCATCCCGGCGGCTTGCGAAAGACGGGTTTCTGAGGCAGTCAGAGGCATGAAGTTCAGATCCCACATGAAACAGGCGCTGGAACAGGCACAGGCGGCAGCAGACCGAGGTGAAGTGCCGGTCGGCGCGGTGATCGTCGCGCCCGACGGGCAGGTGGTGGCCGCAGATGGGAACCGCACCCGCGAGTTGAATGACCCCACTGCCCATGCTGAGATTCTGGCTCTGCGCGCCGCATGTGCCGCGGCCGGGTCCGAGCGTTTACCCGATCATGACCTTTACGTAACCCTTGAGCCTTGTGCCATGTGCGCCGCAGCGCTGGCCGCAGCCCGCATCCGGCGCATCTACTACGGCGCTTCCGATCCGAAATCTGGCGGTGTCGCGCATGGCGCGCGCGTGTTTTCACACCCACAGGCCCACCATCGACCCGAGGTCTATGACGGCATTGCCGCCGAAGAGGCCGCCGCGCTGCTGAAACGCTTCTTCGCGGCGCAGCGCGGTTAAGTTTTTACGACCATTTCACGTGGGATATCAGCCAGGGGCTTGCCCCCATCTGACGTCACCACAAAGCTTTCGGTAATCGCCAGTCCCCAGTCTGGGGTCCAGAGGCCGGGCATTAGGTGAAAGGTCATATTCTCTTGCAATTCCGTCGTGTCACCGGGTCGCAGGCTCATGGTGCGCTCGCCCCAGTCGGGCGGATAGCTGAGCCCGATGGGATAGCCGGTGCGGTTGGCTTTGACATACCCCGCGCGGGCGAAACTGTCATAGACACAAGCCGCGACCTCTTCGCCGGTGATGCCAGGGCGTGCGGCGGTCATTGTGTCGTCGATAGCGGTTAGAACGGCGGCTTCGGCCCGGCGGATATCATCCGGGGGATCACCCAGAAACAGGCTGCGACTGGCGGGGCAGTGATAGCGTCGATAGCAGCCGGAGATTTCGAAATAGGTCGCCTCATCCCGCGCCAGAGGTCGGTCGTTCCAAGTAATGTGCGAGGCAGAAGCCTCACGACCGGAGGGTGCAATCGGCACGATAGCAGGGTAATCTCCGGCTAGGCCGGGCAGTCCGGCGATGCCTGCCGCCTGCACTTCGGCGACAAGTTGGTTTTTGGGCAATCCTTCGCGATATGCGTCACGCAGAACACCGTGCATATGTGCGGTCAGCTGACCCGCCTTGCGCATCATTGCGATCTCGGCATCGCTTTTTACGGCGCGCTTCCAATTCACAAGCCCTGTGGCATCAATCAATGCACCGAAGGCGCGTTCGAGGATGCGGTGACTGGCGGCTGAGTAATAATAGTTGTCCATCTCCACGCCGATACCAGAGGTCCAGCCGCGATCCCGCAACGCAAGGACGAGCGCGTCGACCGGATGGTGGTCCGGGTGTTGCACATGCTCTTCGGGCCAGTCCAGCAGGTCCATCTGGTCCAGCCAGGTGGTCTGCGCAGCCCCCGCCTTGTCCTGCGTTCTGCCCCACCAAAGGGGCGATCCGCTGGCGGGCAGGATGACCATCTGCGGTACGTAAAAGCTCCAACCGTCATAACCGGTGAGCCACGCCATGTTCGATGGGTCCGTGATCAACAAGGTCTCGATACCCTGTTGATCCATCGCAGAACGGGTCTTGTGAATGCGGTCAGCGTATTCCTGCGCGCTGAAATCCGACGCGGGCATCAGAGAGAAATCGCCTGCATGACCTCGGGCTCGATTACATCGACACCGGGTAACCCGTCAGCCAATTCCTGAGCCGATCGCGCGAGAATCGGAAAGGTCTTGTAATGGCACGGGATCACTGTCTTGAAATTGAAATACCGCTTGGCAGCATAGGCAGTGCCCTTCATGTCCATGGTAAAGTGGCCGCCTGCCGAAAGGATGCCGATATCGGGTTTGTAATAATCACCCATCCACTCCATGTCGGCCATAATGTCGGTATCGCCAGAGAAATAGAGCATACGGTCCTCGGACGCGATCATATAGCCGACCTCGGTTCCACCCGTGCGAAGACCATCAGGCGTCGAGAAGGTCGAGCTGTGCGACGCAGGCACCATCGTTAATTTGACACCGTTTAGGTCAACAGTGCCACCCTTGTTGAATCCGACCGTTTCAATACCTTCAGCCTCGGCCCAGTAGCCCATCAGGTCGTATTGCCCGACCACGGGCACGTTTAGATGTTTGGCCAGCGGCAGCACATCGACGACATGATCGAAATGAGTATGAGTCAGCAGGATATGCGTCGCGCCCGCAACGGCTGCGTCATGCTGATCTTCGGGCAAAGACGGGTTGCCCGTCAGCCAGGGATCGATCAATAGAACTTGTCCTGCTGTTTCGATGCGAAAGCTGCCATGTCCCAGCCAAATGATATCCATAGAGAATCCTCCCATTTTCCGCTTGGAGTTAGCCTAGCATCGGCTATGTAAAAATCTATGGATTGGACGCAGTATGTTGATGGATATTGTGAGAGGCTCTCACCCGCGTATTGGGCCGAGCCGATAAACGCGATTACCAATGCGGCCTTTCTTATTGCTGCATTTGTGATGTGGCAAAGGGCGCGCGGGCGGGGCGCACCTTTGGCGATGGCTTTGGTTGTCATATTGGCGATGATCGGAATTGGCAGCTATCTGTTCCATACCCATGCGCAGGTTTGGGCGGCGATCTTGGATGTGACGCCAATTCTGCTGTACATCCTCGTTTACATCTACGCAGTGAATCGCGATGTCTGGCGGCTGAGCAACAGATACGCGCTGGGTTTGACCGCGCTGTTCTTTCCATACGTGGCGCTGACGATCCCGCTATTCCAGTTGGTGCCTGGGCTTGGTGGCTCGGCGGCATACGCCCCAGTTCCTCTATTGATTCTGATTTATGCGGTCCTGTTGCGCCGGAAAGCCCCGGACACTGCGCGTGGGCTGACAATAGGAGCAACTGTCCTGATCACCTCGATCACCTTTCGATCACTGGACACTCCAATTTGCGGGTATCTGCCAACGGGGACGCATTTTATGTGGCACATTCTGAATGCAGTTATGCTGGGCTGGATGATTGAGGTTTATCTGCGGGCGATCCGAAATCCACCTGCCGGAGCTGCGGTGGCTGCAGGATCAGGACATTGATCAGAACCACCGAAGCATCATCCTGATTGGTTAATCCCTGAACGCAGCAGCCAAAGCCTCGGGCAGATCAAATTCAGCCAATACGCGCGCGCGGCCTTCGGCTGACATCTTGAAAGCCGTTTTTTTAACAATGCGCTGGATTTTTTCGGCGGAGTGCTTGGCGGCAAAAGGTTCAAAGTACCATTTCAGAAAAACGAAACAGATCACGTCCTCAAGCGCCTGTACCTCGGCATTGCGCTTGATCCCCTGTTTGCGCAGCATTTGCCCGACGGCTTCTATATCGTCCGCACCATATTCAGCCTGTTCCATGAATCCTTGCACAACGTCAGCGTGATATACGCCTTGCGCCTTCCTCCAGGCCAGATACCCTGCACGTCCTTCGGGGTATTCAGTGCGCTTTAGCTTCCAGCGTTCGACATGCTGACCACGTGCGGCGATCTGTAAAGCATCCGACGCATCGGGAAATAGCCGATCCAGCTCGGTGCTCATGCGTTGGCCATAAAGCAGCTCGACCGGCTGGCCGTCCTCTATATTAGGGTCTTGCGCATTTGCTGCGTCAATTGCGTCCAGAACGGTTTGCTTGCGTGTGCTCATTCTCTGCTCCGTTAGCTCGCCTGAACTGCACCTGACGGGTGGTTCGGCGTTTGATCCAAGACCATGCTAACGAGTTGTTGGAATGGGTGCAGCAGTCAATTGTAAAAAGCGCCGGATCGGGAGGGGGCGTACCGATCCGGCGCGCAGGTCAGGGTTATTTGCCTGCCTGGGTGTGGTCCCTCGTCACGGGCTCCGAAACAGGCGCGGGGAAGCTAAGGTTTCGGGTCAGATTGTTCATATCGATACCCAAAGCCAGGGCGGGCGAGGTCAGAACCAGAGCGGACAATATGAAGGCGGGAAGAAGGGTTTTCATGAGGTGTCTCCGATTTCTCGTTGCGTCACGATATTGAGGTGAACTGTTCGGTTCATTTTTTCAATGGCAAAACTGAACTAATCGGTTTACTTATTTGCATATCAGCCATTCAAATATGCATGGCAGCTGGCGATATTGGGTTTGAATCCCCGTCTGCCGCTCTTGCGAGTGTTGCGGCAGGCAGGTAAACGCCCCCTAACGTAGATGAGGGTTTCCGATGTCGATTGACCAAAGCACCGCCGCCAAGGTGGCCAAACTGGCCCGGATCAAGGTCGAGGATGATGCGCTGCCTGCGCTGGCGTCCGAGTTCAACAATATCCTCGGGTTTATCGAGCAACTGAACGAAGTGGATGTCGAAGGCGTCGAGCCGATGGTCTCGGTCGAGCCGATGCGCCTGAAGCGTCGTCAGGACGTGGTCACCGATGGAAACCAGCAGGACAAGGTCCTATCCAACGCCCCCGATGCGCGCGAAGGGTTCTTCGCTGTTCCAAAAGTTGTGGAGTAAGTCATGAGCGAACTGAACAAATTGGGCCTGGCCGAGGCCCGCGACGCGCTGCGTGCCAAAGATGTCACGTCCGTTGAACTGACCGAGGCTTGCCTCAAGGCGATTGACGACGCCGACGCGCTCAACGCCTTTGTCCACAAAACGCCCGAGATCGCGCTGGAGCGCGCCAAGGCGGCGGATGAGCGGATCAAAGGCGGTGACGCGCCTTCGATGTGCGGTCTGCCGATCGGCATCAAGGACCTGTTTTGCACTAAGGGCGTGCCCTCGCAAGCGGCCTCGAAAATTCTCGAGGGGTTCAAGCCCGAATACGAATCCACCGTGTCGCAACAATTGGCGGATGCTGGTGCTGTGATGCTGGGCAAGCTGAACATGGACGAGTTCGCGATGGGTTCGTCTAATGAAACATCCGTTTACGGCAATGCGGTCAGCCCGTGGCGGCGCGGCAATGACGATGCACAGCTGACACCCGGCGGCTCGTCCGGTGGCTCAGCCTCGGCTGTCTCGGCTGACCTGTGTCTGGCCGCGACCGGTACCGATACCGGCGGTTCGATCCGCCAGCCTGCTGCTTTTGTCGGTATCACCGGCATCAAGCCAACCTATGGTCGTTGCTCGCGCTGGGGCATTGTGGCCTTCGCCTCTTCTCTGGATCAGGCCGGTCCGATGACCAAGAACGTCCGAGACGCAGCGATCATGCTGGAAACCATGTGCGGTCATGACCCCAAGGATTCCACCAGCGCCGAGCTGGCCGTGCCAAATTTCGAGGCGATGCTGACCGGCGATATCAAAGGCAAGAAAATCGGTATCCCCAAGGAATACCGCATGGACGGCATGCCTGCCGAGATTGAAAAGCTTTGGGCCGATGGCACCGCTATGCTGAAAGACGCAGGCGCCGAAATCGTAGATATCTCGCTGCCGCATACCAAATACGCGCTGCCTGCCTATTACGTGATTGCTCCTGCCGAGGCGTCGTCGAACCTCGCCCGCTATGACGGTGTCCGTTATGGCCGCCGTGCACAGCTGGCTCAGGGCGATGGCATCACCGAGATGTACGAAAAGACCCGCGCCGAAGGCTTCGGCCATGAGGTCCAGCGCCGGGTGATGATCGGCACCTACGTGCTGTCTGCAGGCTTCTATGACGCCTACTACAACCGCGCCCGCAAGGTCCGCACCCTGATCAAGAAGGACTTCGAAGATGTCTTTGCCGCAGGCGTTGATGCGATCCTGACCCCGGCAACGCCGTCGGCCTCGTTCGGTCTGGGCGAGATGACCGAGGCTGATCCTGTTCAGATGTACCTGAACGATGTGTTCACCGTGACAGTGAACCTCGCTGGCCTGCCCGGTATTTCGGTTCCTGCTGGTCTGGACAAACAGGGCCTTCCGTTGGGTCTGCAGCTGATCGGCCGTCCGTGGGAGGAAGGCGATCTGCTCAACACCGCCTACGCGCTAGAGAGCGCGGCTGGGTTTGTGGCCAAGCCCGGAAAATGGTGGTAAT
Organism: Ruegeria sp. C5; assembly: GCF_056537605.1. Lineage (NCBI taxonomy): Bacteria > Pseudomonadati > Pseudomonadota > Alphaproteobacteria > Rhodobacterales > Roseobacteraceae > Ruegeria > Ruegeria sp. C5. The sequence continues at coordinate 327,017 of NZ_JBQFRX010000003.1, forward strand.
CCTCAATCCTGACACGGCAATAAAGAACCGGAGCAGCCAAATGCGCAAATTGCTTCTGATCCCGGCCCTTGGGCTGATCGCGGCATGTGATACCGTTACCCCTGTTTCGGGTACCGGTTTCAATACGCCGGAATATCAGGCGCAGCGCGAGGCCGAACTGGCCGGGCAGGGTCTTGCCGGTAATCCGCTTGCACCACCCGAGGCGGTTTCCGAACAGCCGCTCTCGGCGCAGGGGGCTGTTGGTGCCGCACCAACAGGCGACGCCTCTGACATCGCCAACCAGACGGCCATTGCCTTGGCGAATACGTCGGGTCAAGAGACGCGCGTCGCGCCTCTGACTGCAACAAACAACCCAAGTATCTCTGATGAGCAGGATTTTAAGGCTGTCTCAAACCGTCGCAGTATCGATGCCGACGCCGCTCGTATCGAACAGAATCGGCAGTCTTACGAGGTCGTCGCCCCTACTGCCGTGCCCGAGCGCGGCTCTGACGGGCAACCCAATATCGTGCAATACGCCCTGAGCACTTCGAACCCCATCGGTACCCAGTTGTACAGCCGAGCCGGATTTAACCTGCAGGCCAAGGCACAGCGCAACTGCGCTCAGTTCGCCTCTCCTGATCAGGCGCAGATTGAGTTTCTGTCGAATGGTGGCCCCCAGCGTGACCGCAAAGGGCTGGATCCGGACGGCGACGGTTACGCCTGCGGCTGGGACCCCAGCCCGTTCCGCAGTGCCGTCAACAACTAAGCTCTCCCCCATCTGGCACCCATCGCCCAATTTCGGCCCCCGCCGGGATGGGCTGTCACCCGAGCTGATCGTGCTGCACTACACTGCAATGGAGAGCGCTGCTGCCGCGCTTGAACGTCTCTGCGATCCGGGTCCCGAGGTCTCCGCCCACTACCTGATCGGTCGCGACGGTGCGCTCTGGCAGCTTGTCCGAGAGGAAGATCGCGCTTGGCACGCCGGGGCAGGGGAGTGGCAAGGGCAAGCCGACATAAACTCCCGCTCGATCGGGATCGAGCTGGACAATGGCGGAGACCACCCGTTTGCCGAACCCCAAATGCGTGTATTGGAGCAGCTTTTGCCCGAACTCATGCAGCGTTGGACCATCGCGCCAGAGGGTGTGATCGGGCATTCCGACATGGCACCGGGCCGCAAGTCCGACCCCGGCCCTCGGTTCGACTGGCAAAGGCTGGAACACCAGCGCATTGCCGCTCGGCGTGGTACTGCCCTCGAACCGAACGTCAACTTCCGCGAGCTGGCGCAGAACCGGGGCTACACAGCGACAAGCGACGAGAAGACGCTCCTAAATTCCACACGCCTGCGCTATCGCCCGTGGGCCTCAGGCCCCTTGCACCTCGATGATCTCATAGCCCTCTGTCCGCTCCCAAAATCGACCTGATCCGCCCTTCATCTGGCCAAAAATATCTCGGGGATGAATTGGCCGTAGGCCAAGAAGGGGCTGGCCCCTTCACCACCCCAACCCCTCTTGACGCCATCACGCACAGAGCCTACCCAACCCACGCGCGGAGGGCCGGATGGTCGCTGGGGTCGTTAGGCCCGAGAGGAAAGTCCGGACTCCACAAGGCAACGGTGCCGGGTAACGCCCGGGCGGGGAAACCCGACGGAAAGCGCCACAGAAATCAGACCGCCACACACGTGTGGCAAGGGTGAAACGGTGGGGTAAGAGCCCACCGCGCCGCTGGCAACAGTGGCGGCACGGCAAGCCCCACCGGGAGCAATGCCGAATAGGGTCCCCGCGCGGGCCGGTCGGTGCAAACCGATACCGCCGCTAGGCACGCCTTGGCCGAGAGGGACCGGGTTGGCAGCTCGAGCCGCGCAGCAATGCACGGCCTAGAGGAATGGTCATCGAAGGGGGCAACCCTGGAACAGGATCCGGCTTACAGGCCCTCCGCGCATCTCCTGTTACCCGCCCGGAGGTGTGTAGGTGCCGCCAAGTGCTGCAGCTTTTTCGGCGACGGCAACAAATTCCTGCGCCGACCATGCGCGAACGGTCTCGATCCTCGAAACCGCACCCGTGCCCGCGACGGCCATGCCAATTGCCACAGCATCACTGCCTTCAGGCAGTTCGCTGATAACGACGACATCATTGCCTCCAGTGGTTATATAAAATGAGATCAGTCTGCCGCCTGCTTTCTCAAGCAAGACCTTGACGGGACCGGTGCGATCTTCCGGTTTTGCCAACATTCCTTTGACCCCATCTTGCGAATAAGACGCATAGGTAATGAAAACAGGCATATTTCTCTCCCTTGGTTGCAGTTTATTCGGAGCGCTAAAAGCGGCCGACTCCTTGGCCGTGTCGCGTGCAGGATTGCGCGCAAACCGGAAAAGACCCGGCCAAATAGACAGCCGGGCGTTGCTATAGTTGTGAGCGGTGTTGTCTGCCGGAATTTACATCCAGCCCGGTATTACCTAAGTCCGCAAAACGGGCTTCGAAGGTTCCGGCGACACTATCACAGAATCGTGAGCGTTCCAAATCGACTGCTCTTGAAGCCGTGTCAGGAATTGTTCCCTCAACGCGGCGAATCCGGTTGACTTGGGCGCATGAGCGGTTAAAAGCGCACGCTCATAAGGATTCAACCGAAAGGCCCCTGCCTTTTCGGACGCAGGAGATAACCATGGCGAAGCCGACGACAATCAAGATCCGTCTGAACTCGACCGCGGGCACGGGCCACTTCTACGTGACCAAGAAGAACGCGCGCACCATGACCGAGAAAATGACCATTCGTAAATACGATCCGGTCGCTCGGAAGCATGTCGAGTACAAAGAAGGCAAGATCAAGTAATCTGCCCTCTGACATACTTTTTGAAGAAGGACTCTGCCATGCAGGGTCCTTTTTTGTATTGTTTTGGGGTATCTCTTGGTCGGCCTAAACCAAGCGGGGGCGTTGCAGGGGCGCATCAGAGGTTTGGGTGTTCTGAATCTCAGCGGCTTGCTTTTTCTAATCCCCTGCCGCTACGCTTCAGCAACCCTTTCCAAAATGTTGACCGCCATGAAAAAAATCTTGTTGCCCGCTCTTGCTGTTCTGACATTGTCAGCCTGCGAAGACCCCTTTAACCGCGAAGGTGTTGGTTTCACCGGGATTGATGGTGAACCGCGCACAGTGTCGGATGTAAAAGGCGCCGTAGCCTTTTTGCCGCCAGAAACCAACATCCCGGCGGAACTGGCCAAGCTACCAACGGTCCAGGTTACATCGGACAAAGCCGAGCTTGAAAAGATCGCGGGTGTCGCTATCGATAATGGCGGTCGCTCAGATGCGAATTCAGTTCAACTCACTGGCAGTGATACCAATCTGTACCTGAGCAATGTCAGTGTAAACGGTCAGTTGTTCGGCGTCCTGCGTACGGAAAACAACTCCACCAAAGTTGATACATCGGTGGGCTCGGCCTTTGGCGCTCAAACGGAACGCTTTACCGGATGTTTGCCCGCGGGTGATGTATACCGCAAAGGTTCGTCCGAGCGCAGTTCGGGTTTTGCAGTGCCACTGAACTGCCGTTAATTTAGCTTACACAATCTAAGTAAAAGCCCCCGCCATTGGCGGGGGCTTTCTAGTTTCAGTGTTTCTGCAAGTCTTACGAGGCGCTGAGCAAGGGCCCAAACCCAGCAGCGGTCATTCAATCCATGTGACACACCGGACGATGATCACGCGAGTTCAGAGGCCCCCGCCATCCGTTGGCATCCAAGCAAGCGCTATGCGTGTTCTCTATTTCGCCTCACCGCCAAAGAATAGTCAGTGGTGAAACTCAGCCCCGATCAGCAGAACTGTTTAACCTCAACTGATAGGAAGCAACGTTCATTGTTCTACCAATGCCTGCCCATTCTCGTCAAAGAAATGAAGTTTGTCGGTGGGAAAATGCAGGCCGATCTTTGCCCCAGGCTTTAGAGCGGTGTCCCCATTCAGGCGCACGGTAACCTTCTCTTCGGCGCCGCAATCCACGATCAGGAAGGTATCTGCCCCCAGATACTCAATCACCTCGATGATGCCATCACATTGCCCATCGCCCGATGATACAACATCGATGTGTTCGGGGCGAATGCCGAGTTTGCTTGCTACACCCGAGCGCGCGAAGTCGCCGCCTCTGCCATGTTCCAAAGTGTAGCCATCGTTCTGAGTCGTGCACGGCAATATGTTCATTTTGGGGCTGCCAATGAACTGTGCGACAAACAGGTTGGCAGGGCGTTCGTAAAGCTCGCGGGGTGTGCCGACTTGCGCGATCTTGCCGTACTCAAGCACGACGATGCGGTCGGCCAATGTCATCGCTTCAACCTGATCGTGCGTCACGTAGATCATAGTGCGCTTTAGGTTCTGATGAAGTTTCGCGATTTCGTAACGCATTTCGACACGAAGCGCTGCGTCAAGATTCGAAAGCGGTTCATCGAACAGAAACGCCGTCGGGTCGCGCACGATAGAACGACCAATGGCAACGCGCTGCCGCTGTCCACCGGACAGGTCCTTGGGGCGACGTTCCAGAAAAGGTCCCAGCTTGAGAACCTCGGCGGCTTTATTGACCTGCTCTGCTATCTCGGCCTTCGGAACACCCGCGACCTTAAGTGAGAACCCCATATTTTCGGCGACCGTCAGGTGGGGATAAAGCGCATAGGACTGGAACACCATCGTCAGACCCCGCTTGGAGGGTGGGTGATCCGTGACATCATTGCCGTTGATTAGTAGCGATCCGCGCGAGATATCTTCAAGCCCACCGATCATGCGAAGCAGGGTGGATTTTCCACAGCCCGACGGACCGACGAAGACGATGAATTCACCTTCATCAATCATTAGGTCAACGCCTTTGATGACCTGGGCCGAGCCAAACCACTTTTCGACGGATTTTAGTTCGATGCTGCCCATTAGTTCCTCCCTGCCCAATGCAGCCAAACCGCGGCTGTCCAGGTGAATGAATTCCCTCCGGCAGGGCTGCCGGTCAGAGGATCGTAGTATTCAGCGAAGCCGTTTGTTGCGATCAGCTGCGACGTTTTCTGGCGCAGTGCCTCGGCTTCTTCGAGGTGCCCCATATCCGCCAATCCAAACCCGATCAGCATATTCATGAACCCCCAAGTGGGACCCCTCCAGTACCTGCGTTGGTCGAAGTTGGGCATCGCGGGGTCATAGCTGGGAACTGGAAAGGGTACTTTTGCAAGCGTCGCCCGCAGGCGCTCCAGCATGTGCTGTGAGTCAAGTCCCCCAAACCAGCAAAGATACGACGCGTTAGAGATGCTTCCGGCCCAATCACTAGTCAGCGCATCACGCGAGTCGAACGAGCTCAGCGTTTCGTTCCACAAAGATCGCGCGCCCGCTTCGAGCCTTTGAATGTCGCTACTTAGTCCATCCGCAGCAATTCCAAGCCTTTCGCTGATCTCCTGCAGATCGCGTGCGGCGCGCAGAGCGATAAATGTCATCGTCGGATCTGCGACTCGGAAGGGATTCAGGCTCAGCAACTTCTGTTGATCCCAGTCGGCCTGGCAGCCGATCTGAACCAATTTGATATAGCGGTCATAGTCGTATTTGGTCGGTCGGTCTGCACTGTTGACGTGGCTTGTGTCACGACGCTGGTAGTCTCCGACACCTGTGGGATCTACGCCCTCCATTGCTTTGTCCCAGTCCGGTGCATTGTCGCGACCAGCTTCCCACGGATGCGTGGTGCAGACCGCGCCGTGTTCGTCGAGTCGCCATCTCATGATCCAGCGATGCCACGCCAGCAGAGATGGGAAAAGCGCGCGAACGCGGTCCGCGCCTGCATCGCCATCTTTTTCCCAGATCTTCCGCGCCACAGTTGCAGCCACCGGGGGCTGAATGATGCCAGAGGACGGGATCGGCCCGTGGCCACCCCAGACATCCGGGCCGGGGTAGTATCCGTCATCCTGTTTGTGGAACAGGATATGCGGCACCATTCCATCGTCCCACTGGCCCGAGAACAGTGTTTCAAGTTCCACCCAGGCTCGATCAATGTCGAACTCGGCAAAGCCAAGCGCCGCAATCGCGCTGTCCCAATTCCATTGATAGGGGTAAAGCCCTTCGGTCGGGATGGTGTAGCCGCCGCGATCATTGGTAACCAGAATGTTGCGCGCCTCGCGGTCGGGGTTTGTATGTTGGTTCATCTCAGTCATCCTTTGACGGACCCCGCAGTCAGGCCCTTAGTCATGAAACGTTCAAGTCCCAGGAACAGCGCCATGATCGGAACGGTGGCGATCACCGCACCCGCCATCAGGTGTTGTCGGGGAATCTCCGAGGAGTTCAGCATCGTGACGCCTCGGGTCAGGGTAAATTTCGAAGGGTCGTCCAGCAGCATGAAGGCCAGCAGGAACTCGTTCCAAGCGATCATAAAGACGTAGAGCGAGACCGACGCCAGCGCAGGCAGGCTAAGCGGCAGCGTAATCTTCCAAATCACTGCCAGCCGCGACAGCCCATCCATGAGACCGGCCTCTTCCACCTCAGTCGGCAAGCCACGGAAATATCCTTGCAGCATGTACAGCGCGACTGGGATCGTCGTGACCGGGTAGATCATGACGATGCCAAGGATCGAGTTGCGCAAGCCGGTCAGCGAGAACGCGATATAGATCGGCAGCGCCAGGACGATCATCGGCACCATGTAGATCAGCAGGATCGAGCGTGAGAACGCCTTTTGCCCCGAGAAACGGAACCGCGCCACCGCATAGGCTCCGGGGACGCTGAACAGCAGGGTGATAAAGACCGTCAGGACCGAGACGTAGAGCGAGGTCCAAAGATAGGTGCCGAAGTTGAAATCGCGAAACAGTTCGGTATAGCTGCGAAACAGCGCGGTGCCTTGTGATAGATCTACCGAGAAATCCAGCGGGTTCTGCAACAGGGCCTGTTGCGACTTCAGGCTGGTCATCACCATCACATAGAACGGGATGATCACGATCGCCGTGAAGAAGATATAGCCAAAGCCCGTGCAGAACCGGATCACGGCCTCTTCGTACTCGTGGCGGGTGAGCTCGCCGAACGGTGTCTCTTTCAGGATTGCGGCAACGGATAGGTGCATCACGACTGCCATCGCTACCACGGTGACCAGTATTGCCTGCAGGGATGTGTCAGAGCCGATCAGGACAGGCCCGACTCCGGTCTGGCAAGACAGGCCTAACAAGGCGGAAACACCCAGTCGGGCCGGTGCGCGTTGCGCCGGGAAGCGGACATACACCAGACCGGCAACAGCCCCCCATATCAAGCAGAGCAAGACCTGTGGCCGGAACGCAGCCCCGGTCGAGAATGACATGGTGATGGCGACTGTTGTGGCGATCACCACCAGCCAGAGCGCGCCTAGAATCGGGGCGGTTATATACCCTTTGCGCATCACAAACCCTCCTCACGGCTGATGAAGCGGAAGAAGACGAAGCTGAAGGCAATCAGGCACATCAGGATCACAACGGCCACCGCTGCGCCTGCGCCGATGTTCGAAACCGCAAAGGCCTGTTCATAGACATTTACAGTCAGAGTACGGGTGCCGGCATTGCCGCCGGTCAGCAGGAAGATGTCGTCGAACTTGTTGAACGTCCAAATGAAACGCAGCAGGAACAGTACCGACAGGATGCCCAGCAGTTGCGGGATGCTCAGCAGCCAGAACTTCTGGAATGGTGAGGCTCCATCCATATCCGCTGCTTCATACATGCTAGAGTCGATGGATTGCATCCTCGCCAGAATGAACAGGAAGGACAGCGGGAAATAGCGCCAGATCTCGAACACTGTGACCATGATCAGCGCCAAAGGGCGTTCCCCGAAGAAGTTGATCGGTTCACTGCTTAGTCCCATCTGCACCAACAATGCGTTGGCAGAACCTGAGAACGGGTCGAACAAGGTGACCCATGTGAAGGCCACAGCGATGACTGGCGCCACATAGGGGAACAGATAGAGGCCGCGTATGAACCCTTGCCCTTTGAAGCTTTTGTTCAGCAACAAGGCTGCAAACAGGCCCATCACCAAAGCTCCAATGGTGCCGACCACGGTGTAGAACAACGTGACCCACAGCACGCCCCAGAACTCGTCTCCATCAAAGACACGGGCGTAGTTTTCCAGACTGAATTCAAGGTTGGTCAGGACGCTGGGTCCGCTCCCGGTCACGCCGGGCTCTGATCCTTCGAGCAGCTCTTCGAAAGCGTCCGGATCTCCGTCCAATGTGACCGGAATACGGATGCGTTCGCGTTGACCGCCTTCCAGTGTGCCGAAATCGCAGAACAGGTTTTGCCCGTCCAGAACACAGGGACTTGCAACTTCGCGCGCCGTCACGCCGTCCGGTAGAACATCTGTCAGGGTGACGCCGACAACGGCGATGTCCTGACTTGAGTTGCGGACGCGGTATTCAATCCGCTGATCCTCGCCAGATCCGCGCAAGCTTTCACGCACCACAGGTGCAGGCGGACGAAGGTCAGACAGGGTGAAGGGCTTGAAACTGATCCAAAAGATCGCCAGCAAGGGCAGGATCACCACAAGCGATACACTGATCACTGTCGGAGCCAGCAGCGTCCAGGCCAGACGCGCCTCGCGTTTGGCTAGCGCCCCGGTTCCGGTCGGTGGGGTGGCCGAAGACATGGGATACCTCGAAGGGTTGGGTGCAGCGGCGTAATCGCCGCTGCATGTGTCACAAGGTTACTGAACCTTCGCGAGCTCGTCGTTCATTGCGGCCACTGCAGCGGCGGCATCGATTTCATCGTCGATATATTGGCGCACGACCCGGTTAATTGCCTGGCTGTTGATCATTTTGGACGCCAAAGCCAGCTGGCCTTCAGCAACGCCCCAGCGCTGCGCCACGTCCAGACCGCCGACGATCTCATCGATCATCGCCTGATCATACAGTTCGCCCAACGGGGCTTTGCGGTCCACGCCAACAGGCAGCTCTGCCCATGCTTCCGAGAACGCGGTCGGGTTGTCAGCATTACCGCGACGGACCGGGAACTTGCCCTCGGGTGCGATGGCCAGTGTTTGAGTATAGCCGTCATCCATGGCGAATTTCACGAACTCCATCGCCGCGTCGGTGTCGGCGTCGTTGGTGATGCCAAAGTAACGAACGTCACCCCAAGCCGCGCCATCTGGGTTCGATGGGCCCGAGAAGTTAGTGACGATACCAGTCTTCGAGGCCAGATCGCGTGAGGTCGGATCATCGTTGATCGTCGGCGGGGCGCTGTCGCGCAGACCGGCCAGTTCGTCAAGGATGAAGGGCGACCAGATGATCATCGCTGCTTTGCCATCAAAATACAGCTCGCGCGATTGTTTCCAGAATAGCTCACCCGGGGGCGAGGCTTTCGAGATCGCCTTGTAGAAATCCAATACCTCTATGGTCTTGGCTTCATCCAGCGGCTGGAATCCGTCCGCGCCAACAGGGGTCACGCCATTGGCGAGGAACACATGTTCCAAAACCTGACTCATGAAGTTTTCATCAACTTTGGTTGCAGCAACGAAACCGTACATCTCGGGCGGGTTGTGCAACTGCTCCAGCGCAGCAACGACATTGGCGAATGAGTTCGGGGCCTCAAGGCCCGCTTCATCAAACAGGTCTTTGCGGTAGACAACCATTTGGGTCCATCCATCGACCGGTACCGACGCGGTTTCGTCATTGAACGCCGCCATACCAAGCGCGCCGGGGGCGAAGGTGTCGGCGCCCAGTTCTTCGATCACTTCGGTGGCGGCTTCGGTATCCAGAATGCCCGCTTCGGCCCATGGCAGGGCATATTGCAGCGGATGATAGACCACATCTGGCAGGTCTCCGGCGGCAAATGCTGCTGTGGCGCGTGTACCCAGATCACTTTCGGTGACCGGGATAACCTCGACCGTGGTGCCGGTTTCAGCCTTGAACTGGTCAGCCATTTCCTGTTGCTTGGCCAGCCGCTCGGGCTGTTCTTCGGTGGTCCAGAAGCGGATCGTATCCGCCTGAGCGGACATCGCCGCCAATACTAGCGCAAGCGATGTTCCAAGCATCATTCGCGATGCTACAGGTGCAAGTTTCATAGTCGGTTTCCTCCCCGGTTATGATCTTTTGAAAGTTGAATTTTTCGGGCCAGTTCCTCGGCTGTAACGCTTGGTGGCCCGTCGGAATTGCGTTCGATCAGAACGGCCTCACCAATCTCACGGAGATCTGCGGGCGCTTCACCGCGAGTCTGACTGATCAGCATCGTCGCAAGGCGTTCTCCTGCCCGCTTAGAATCGACGCTGAACGTGGTAAGACCAGGGCTGACATATTGGCATTCAGGGATGCCGTCATATCCCAGAATTGATACATCTTGCCCGACCTCGAGGCCCAGTTCTGTACAGACCGAGTAACACCCCAGCGCAGCCAGATCCGTTGCAAATACTATTGCAGTAGGTGGGTGATTCAGCGTCAAAAGCGCGCGTGCCTCAACCGCACCCTCCTCGCGCGTACGAGCACCTTCCCGGATCAACTCGGGATCGGCAGGCAAGGCCGCGATCTTGAGACCTTCAAGATAACCGTCACGGCGCAGATGGCTGTAGTTGAATTTCGGATCGCTACCGACATATCCGATACGCGTATGGCCAAAATCGACGAGCCGACCAACCGCATCACGGGTTGCAGATTCACCCGAAATGTCGAACCAGGATGTCTCATCCTGCCAGTCCGCCTGCCCATACCCCGTGCGGCCATACATGATGAAGGGAACCTTCAACTCTTGCAGGTATTTCACCCTCGCATCGTCGACCTCGGTCCGGGGCAGAATGAATCCATCGGCTTTGCGCTCTTCGACAAGCCGCCCCAATACATCAAGCATATCTTTTTCGGACTTCGCCGTAGAAATCGTCATCGTCCAGTCGGATGCGCTCGCCGCTTCGCATGCTCCGGCCAGAAAATCCTGAAGAAATGGATTATGCCGGTCTGGTTCTTCGCTGTTGATGACCATGGCAATGGCGCGCACCCGCCCGGTTCGTATCGCCTGCGCATGGCTGAGTGGGCGATAGCCCATCTTTCGCGCCGTGGTTTCAACGCGCTTTCTCGTGGATTCCGAGATGTCGGTATATCCATTCAGGGCGCGGGACACCGTGCTCTTAGAAAGCCCAAGATGATCGGCCAATTGATCCAGTTTTACCCTGCCGGGGCCAGAATGACTCCGGGGGCGAGACTGCGGTTGCTGGAGAGTTGGATTCGTCATCATTCTTCTATTTGTTTTCTCCGAAACCGGTTTCGGCAATCAAAATTATGAAATTCTTTGATTGGATCGACCAAGTACACGAACGTTCCAATGGCGAAAGGCGCTGATGAACGCATATGCAAACTTGCAAACGCGGCTTTCAGAGTGGTGCAAAATTAGTGTTGCGCCAACATGGTTGACTGCCGACTGCTACAGTAACTGCAGGCTGATCATTGTTCGCGGAGCTTTGATGGGAATCGGTGAATTGAGCATGAGGACTATGCGTAAATACGGGCGACTATCCGGCTATGAGGGCGTGTAAAATTTGTGGAGGCAAAATAAACTGGTCGGAACATCATGCGAATTCACCAAGGCTTGGTATTGGCTTTTGAAGAGCAACATAAAAAAAGCCCCGCTTAGCAAAGTGCCAAGCGGGGCTTTCTGTATTCTGTTGGAAGCGGTTTTATTCTCTGTTGCCCAGTAGTTGCAGCAGGAACATGAACATGTTGATGAAGTCCAGATACAGGTTCAAAGCACCCATGATCGCCGCTTTGCCAAGCCATTCCTGATCGCCCGCATGAGCCATCTGCAGATAGGTGGTTTTGATCTTCTGCGTGTCATAGGCGGTCAGGCCGGCAAAGATCAGCACACCCAGGATCGACACTGCGAACATGATCGCTGGTGATTGCAGGAAGATGTTGATGACCATCGCAACGATCAGGCCAATCACACCCATCATCAGGAAGGTGCCCATGCCCGAAAGGTCTTTCTTGGTCACATAACCGTACAGCGAAAGACCTGCAAACGCGATCGAAGTCACCAGGAACACCTGCGCGATCGAAATGCCGGTGAATGCTACGAAAATCCAGCTCAGCGACAGGCCCATGACGGCTGCAAATGCATAGAAAAACAGCTGTGCGCCAGATGCAGACAGCCGGTTGATCGCAGCGCCAAAGCCAAACACCATCGCCAAAGGTGCAAACATCACGATCCAGCCCAGGATATTGGGGCTCAGCGTGACCGGATCACGGAAGATCGACAGCAGTTGCGGGCTCGAGCCCACGGCCCATGCCACGGCAAATGTGATCAGCATGCCTACGGACATCGTGCCGTAGACTTTGTTCATATGGGCGCGCAGGCCCTCGTCTATCTCGGCAGCGCGAGCGCCGGACGCCGTCCGGATCGTGTCGAATTGTGCCATATAGGGGTCTCCCTTCAATATTCTGTTCGCAGCCCACGGATGCGAGCCGGTTTCCCGGTAAATATCGGAGAGTGTGGCCCTCGTTTCAAGGGTTTTAAGCCTGAAACTCAGCAAAACTGTCGGCAATTTTTGCAACTGTCGCCAAAAAACCGGCGGCTTGGTCGCCAAATCCCTCAAGCCGCCGGTATTTTCGAATTAATACAGATGTTTGTGCCAGCTGTCGGGCGCGTCCCAGAACGGGCGCTCTGCTTCGTTACGCGCGTCTTTGCGTGAAACGCCGATGTCATTCAGTGCATCATCATCAAGCTGGGCGAGTTCGCGACGCTGACGAGCGAGGTTAAACAGGTCAAGTATCCGAGCACCAATCGCCTTACGCTTGATGCGACGAGGGGTTGAGATGGCTATATGGGTCATAATCATTGCCCTTTCCTGATTGTTTGATGAAACTTAGCGCTTCAATCAATTTCCTTGATCTATATGGAGCAGTCTGACATATTTTGGAAATGAATGTTTATGACGAGTCTCATAAGGAATCTTGAACATGCGAAATTTGGACATCACTACATTGCGGTCTTTCGTAGCTGTTGCTGATCATGGTGGCGTGACGCGTGCCGCTGGATTTCTTCACCTCACGCAATCTGCGGTCTCTATGCAGCTAAAACGGCTGGAAGAGCTTTTGGGCCTGGAATTACTGGATCGATCCGGTCGAACCATCGCGCTAACGGCGTCCGGAGAGCAGTTGCTGGCTTATGCGCGGCGGATGATTGCGTTGAATGATGAGGTAATCGGGCGGCTGACGGATCAGGCGTTTGAGGGCGAGGTCGTGCTAGGCGTACCGCATGACGTCGTTCATCCGTTCATCCCGCGCGTGTTGAAGCGTTTCAATGCCAGCTTTCCTCGGGTCAGCGTAAACTTGGTCACTTCCAACACGCGGCACTTGAAAGAAGAGTTCGCACGCGGAAGCTTCGATCTGATTGTGACTACGGAATCGGGTGCGGGCGAAGGTGCCGAAACCCTGCACCATATGCCTTTGCGTTGGGTTGGCGCGCTGAACGGATCTGCCTGGCGCCAAAAGCCTTTGCGGCTGGGGTTTTGCCGGAATTGCATTTTTCGCCCAGTCGCGACAGCGGCGCTGGATGATGCGGGAATCGAATGGGATATGAGCATCGACAGCGATTCCGACCGCACCGTTGAAGCCACCGTCAGCGCTGATCTGGCTGTGGGAGTTTTGCTGGAAGGCACCCAGCCCAGCCATCAGGAACTGATTGACCATGCCGGGGTTCTGCCGGATTTGCCTGTGCAGTTCATCAACCTCTATGGTGCCGAGCGGGTACGTGAGGAATACGTATCAGAGCTTGCGAACCTACTGCGCCAAAATTTCAATCATCCAACGGCGCAGCCGCTTAAAGTGGCGAGTTGATGCGGATCACCACCTTGCCAGTGGATTTGCGATCGCGCAGCAGTTCCAAACCTTTTGCTGCATCCTGCAAGGGCAGGACGTGGCTGATATGAGGCTTTATCCGGCCCTCAGAATGCCAGCGGAACAAGGTGCTGAAGCTGTCGCGCACGATCTCGGGTCTGAAATTCAGATAGCCGCCGATATATACGCCGATCACGGTCAGGTTCTTGACCAATAGATGGTTGGCCGGGATCTGGGGCAACTCACCTCCCGCAAATCCGATCGGTAACAAGCGGCCTTCCGGGTTGGTCGCGCGGAAGGCGGCCTTGAAGACATCTCCACCAATCGCATCGTAGACCACGTCAGCACCACCCAGAGCGAGAACGCGGTCGCGCAGGTCTTCGCTTGCGTCAAGCAAATGGTCTGCACCAGCTTTTTGTGCCACGGCCAATTTGTCATGCCCGCGGGCTTGGGCGATGACTGTCGCCCCCATCAGTTTTCCGATTTCAACTGCGGTCAATCCCACGCCACCGGCAGCACCGGTGACCAGTAGGGTCTCGCCCGATTGCAGTCGCGCCCGGTGCGCAAGAGCAATATGGCTGGTGCCATAGGCAATTTGGATCGCGGCCGCGTCTTCGAAACTCATGGAATCTGGAAGGGGAATTGCCCGGTCCGCATCAAAAACGCCTGATTCGGCCAGGCCGCCTTGACCCGAATAGACTGCAACACGATCACCCAACTTCAAATGCGCAGCATTGTTTCCAATTTCGGTGACAATCCCCGCAATCTCCATACCCAGCGTAAACGGTGCTTCGGGGGAGTCCTGATACGTGCCTTTCTGCATCAGAAGGTCTGCAAAGTTCAGGCCGCAGGCGCGGATTGCGATACGAACTTGGTTCTCTTGCAGCGGTACTTCGCGTGTTTCGCATAGCTGAGCGGGTGCCCCTTTGGTCTCGATACGAAATGCCTGCATCATTGGTCTCCGCTCTTTTGTCGCCATAGGCCGTTTGGCTTGACCGTTTGTCAATTCCATTCGCAATCTTCACAGCGTTAAACTGAATAGGGCGGATCAACTGTTTCCCATTTAGAAACTATTTATCTCTATGTTGGCCGTACAACCACAAACCACTGTTCGAATTCTCTGATTCAACCAGCTTGAAAAAATAACGGATTGCGGCAATATTGTACTATGGTGCTGTTCGGGGGGCACGATCCGAATTAGGGAGTTCTTAAGCAGCGACCCGCTAACTAAGCGGCGATTGCTGCTGTCGCGGTTTCCCGGACAGGTGTTTGTGTAAAGGAGACTACCAATGACCCATCACGTCGATGTCCATGTGGGCAAACGCGTCCGGCATCGCCGCTGGCTGATTGGCATGACTCAGCAGCAGTTGGCGCAGCAAGTTGGTATCAAGTTTCAACAAATCCAAAAATACGAAACAGGGGCCAACCGTATAAGCGCATCGCGTTTGTGGGACATTGCCGAAGCGTTGGATGTTCCCGTTAGCTTTTTCTTCGAGGGTCTTGAAGAGGCTCAGAAGTCGGATGCAGACAAGAAATCGGTTCCTGCGGATTTGATGGGTGACAAAGAAGCGCTTGATCTTGTTCGCTCGTATTATGCGATCCCGGAAAACCAGCGTCGCCGCCTGTTTGAACTGGCACGCGTGCTGAGCGACGTCGCCTGATACAAGCGCTTGACTTCGCGGGGTGTGGGGCGCACGGGTAAGCAATGCAAAACACCCTACGAAGCGATCTAGAGATTGCCGAAGAAATGGCCGACGCTGCGCGGGCGGCCATTCTTCCGTTTTTCCGCCAATCTAACCTGAAGACAGACAACAAACTCGATGCCGGTTTTGATCCGGTGACAGCCGCTGATCGCGAAGCAGAAAAAGCAATGCGTAGGGTGCTGGCTGATCACCGGCCTGAGGACGGTATCCTGGGGGAAGAGTTCGGTCATTCCGAGGGAACTACCGGACGAGTTTGGGTGCTGGACCCAATTGATGGCACGCGCGGTTTCATAAGTGGTACGCCCACATGGGGTGTTCTGATCGCCCTAAGCGATGAGACTGGACCGAAGCTTGGTGTGATCGATCAGCCCTATATCGGCGAACGTTTTATCGGAGATAAAGAGCACGCATTTGTCAAAGGCCCTTTGGGACGCACAGAACTTGGGACGCGTGACACTCGATCTCTGGACCAGGCGATCATCTTCACCACTTTCCCGGAGGTTGGCAGCGCGGTCGAGGCCGCCGCATTCAAGGCGGTTTCTCAGAAAACGAAGCTGACACGCTATGGGATGGATTGTTATGCCTACGCGTTGCTCGCTGCAGGTCAAACCGATCTAGTGGTCGAGGCCGGATTGAATTCCTACGATATCCAGGCCCCAATCGCGGTGATCGAGGCCGCGGGTGGTATTGTGACGGATTGGCAGGGCAATCCGGCTCATAATGGTGGGCGTGCGCTCGCTGCAGCCAATACTGAGATTCATGCGGCAGCGCTAGAAATTCTGAAGCAATACTAAACGGGTTGCCGACCCTTCTTTGCGACTTTAAACTGATCACGGCTGGTTCTTACGCCCGTTTTCCACCAGCCCATCACTCCATGCATGAGACGGGCAGTATGCGGGAGTGCGAAAATGACAGAATTTCTGATCCGTAACGCCGATATGATCCTGACGATGGATGATGATCGGCAAGAGCTTGCAGGCGCTGATCTGCTGGTTCGGGATGGTAAGATTGCCCAGATTGGCCAGCGCCTTACGAGCGATGGCGAAATACATGATGCAAATGGGTGTGTTGTGACCCCCGGTCTGGTGAACACCCATCACCATCTCTACCAAACGCTCACCCGCGCGGTTCCCGGCGGGCAGGACGCATTGTTGTTTGGTTGGTTGCGAACGCTCTATCCCATCTGGTCCCGCTTTGGTCCTGACGAGATGTTTATATCTGCCCAGATCGGATTGGCCGAGATGGCACTGTCCGGCTGCTCGCTTAGCTCTGACCACCTTTACCTATATCCAAATGGCGCGCGGCTTGAACACACGATCCATGCAGCGTCAGAGCTGGGGCTGCGTTTTCATCCCACGCGTGGGGCTATGAGCATTGGCGAAAGTGATGGTGGACTGCCTCCTGATGCTTTGGTCGAATCCGAGCAGGCTATTCTGGAGGATATGATCCGTGTCGTAGACGCCTATCACGACCCATCTGAGGGTTCGATGTGTCGCGTTGGTTTGGCGCCATGTTCGCCGTTCTCGGTTAGCCGAGACTTGATGCGTGATGCCGCGCTGTTGGCGCGCGACAAAGGTGTGATGCTGCACACCCATCTGGCGGAGAACGATGAGGATATTGCCTATTCTCAAGATCAGTTCGGATGTAGACCCGGCCAATACGCCGAAGAATTAGGCTGGACCGGTTCGGATGTCTGGCACGCTCATTGTGTCAAGCTGGATGGCGCCGAGATTGACCTGTTTGCACGTAGCCGAACCGGCGTTGCGCACTGTCCATGTTCCAATTGTCGTCTTGGTTCAGGTATCGCGCCAGTCCGAAAAATGCGTGATCAAGGCGTGCCAGTCGGGTTGGGCGTGGATGGATCAGCCAGCAACGACAGCGGCAATCTGATGGCCGAGGCGCGCCAGTCTATGCTGCTGCAACGAGTCGCAAACGGCGCTGACGCCATGTCGGCCCGTGAGGCGCTTGAGATCGCCACCCGAGGCGGGGCGGATGTGTTGAATCGGCCCGATTGCGGCCGGCTTATGCCCGGTAAACGAGCTGATATTGCCATTTGGGACGTGCAAGGAATTGAAAGTGCAGGCAGTTGGGACCCCGCTGCGCTCCTTCTGGCCGGACCGACGCGTGTCAAACACCTCTTTGTCGAGGGACGCCAGATTGTTCGTAACAGTCAGATCGCCACGATCGACCTGCCAAGGGTCATAGAAACCCAGAATCGTCTGGCACGCGCGCTGGCAGAATAGCGGATCCGCTCTTCATCTGGCTAAAAATACCTCCGCCGGAGGCATGGGCCATAGGCCCATTCCTATCAACCAGAAACAGCTCGTCCGGCGATCCAGGTATCGGTTACGGCACGGTCATCACCCATCATGATGGTCGGGAACACCGCTTCCCAAAGATCATCAGCATGAGCTTCGCGCTGGGCGATAGCAGGCGTCGATGCGAGGTTCAGCACCGCCAGATCGGCTTCCATGCCCACGGCGATGTTTCCAATACGGTCATCCATCCGCAGGGTACGAGCCGATCCCACCGTTCCAAGCCAAAGCAATTGCGACGGGTGCAGAGGATAACCCCGCAATTGACCAATCTCATAGGCCGCAGCCATTGTGCGCAGCATTGAAAAACTTGAGCCGCCTCCGGTGTCGGTGGCCAAGCCCACGCGGTGCCCTGAGTGGATCAGACCATTCATGTCAAACAGGCCAGAGCCGATAAACGTGTTTGAAGTGGGGCAGTGGATCAGGGCTGCATCTACCTCGCGCAGACGATCCCGCTCTCGGTCTTCCAGATGGATCGCGTGCCCATAAAGGCCATTTCCGCCCAGCAATCCAAACTGCTCGTACGTATCCAGATAGTCGCGCGTGTCGGGGAACAGGAATCGGACCCATTCGATCTCATCGGTCTGTTCGCTCAGATGGGTTTGCATCAGGCAGTCGGGATGCTCGGCCCAAAGCGCGCCCATCGCCTCCAGCTGTTCTGGCGTCGATGTCGGCGAAAATCGTGGAGTGATGGCGTAAGATATGCGATCAACCCCATGCCACTTTTCAAGCAGAGCTTTGGACTGGTCGTACCCGGTTTGTGCAGTATCCCGCAGCCCCTCAGGCGCATTGCGATCCATGCAAGTTTTACCCGCGATGACCCGCTGCCCACGCGCCTGCGCCGCGGTAAAGAAGGCATCGACACTCTCGGGATGAATGGTGCAAAAGCTGCACATGGTTGTGGTGCCGTGGGCAGCGGTCAGGTCCAGATATCTATTCGCAATTTCAGCGGCATAGGCGGGGTCGTCAAACTTCATCTCTTCAGGGAACGTGTAGCTGTTCAGCCAATCGATCAGCCGCTTTCCCCAGCTCGCGATCATTGCCGTCTGCGGATAGTGGACATGAGAATCCACTAATCCCGCCATGATCAGGTGATCGCCATAATCCTTAATGTTGGCGTCGGGATGCGCGTCAGACAGGTCGGACGCCTGGCCCAGTGCCGCGATGCGGCCATCTTCGATCAGGACGGCTTGGTGAATTTTGGTCGCATCGGTGGGCTCACCTTCGAACGGTGATCCGTTGAAGCTAAGCACACGTCCCTTCAGAAGCGTCTTTTGCGCCATTTGTTCTGTTCTCCGCCTGTTTTGGACCGCCAACCAGCATAGGGGCGCGAAAGATGCGGGTAAATTGGACCATTGTCATTGTTTTCCGGTAGCTGCTTCTTCTATCTAGGGGCAATCGACAAGAAAGAGGGGCAGCGCATGACGACAGGCAACGACGAAGCCAGACCCGATCAGCCCCGCGATGAGGACGCCTATGCGCTGGACCCGCGAACCGTTGCGGCCATCCTTTATGCGGTTGATGTCGAAGATCGTGCCAAGCTGATTGAGCTGATGGAGCCGCTGCACGCGGCCGATATCGCTGACCTTCTGGAACAGATCAATCCTTACGACCGTGCGCGCCTGATCCGGCTGTATGACAAAGAGTTCGACGGCGATATCCTGTCGGAGCTCGACGAGTCAGTTCGGGAAGAAGTAATCAATGTCCTGAAACCGGACGTTCTGGCCGAAGCCGTTCGGGATATGGAAAGTGATGACGTTGTTGACCTTCTGGAAGACCTTGAAGAGCCGCAGCAAGAAACCATCCTGGGCGCGCTTGAAGACTCCGAACGCGTCGCGGCAGAGCAAGCCCTATCTTATCCAGAAAACTCTGCTGGCCGCCTTATGCAGCGCGAGGTGGTCATGGCGCCCGATCACTGGACCGTGGGGCAGGCCATCGATTTCATGCGTGCCAACGACGATTTGCCGGAACAGTTTTATCACGTCATACTTGTTGACCCGCGATTGAAACCGGTTGCTCAGGTCACGCTGGGCAAGTTGATGGCAACCCGGCGCGAGGTGCCGCTGCAGGACATTGCCGAAGATGAATTCCACACCATCCCCGTCGAACAGGATGAAGAGGACGTGGCCTATGCGTTCAATCAGTATCACCTGATTTCGGCTCCGGTCGTGGATGGCGACGGTCGTTTGGTCGGTGTTATCACTATCGACGATGCGATGGTGGTCCTGGACGAAGAATACGAAGAGGATATGCTGCGTCTTGCGGGCGTCTCGGACGAAAGCTCTCTGTCCGATAGTGTAGCGGCAACCAGTAGGCGCCGCTTGCCTTGGCTTGGTGTCAATCTGGTTACGGCGATTTGCGGATCGCTGGTGATTTCTCAGTTTGAGGCCGCGATTGATCAACTGGTGGCGCTCGCGATTCTGATGCCGATCGTCGCCTCGATGGGGGGCAATGCCGGGACCCAATCACTTACCGTTGCAGTGCGGGCGTTGGCAACACGCGACCTGACCGGCTCGAACGTAGGGCGCGTGATCCGGCGAGAACTGCTGGTGGGAATGCTCAACGGGCTGTGTTTCGCTATCGTGTTGGGAACCGTCGGGATGATGTGGTTCGACTCCCCGCTGCTGGGTGTCGTGATCGGATCTGCGCTGGTCGTGAACATGATCATCGCGGGCTTTGCTGGTACGGTAGTACCGGTCGTGCTGGACCGTCTGGGTGTTGACCCGGCGCTGGCGTCAGGAACCTTTGTGACCACGACAACGGATGTCATGGGGTTCTTCATCTTTCTGGGGCTTGCCAGCGTGGTGCTATTGTGAACGAGACAACCGATCTGACCGAAATCAAGGCCGCAGCGCGCAAGGCGGCATTCGCGCGACGCAAGGTAGCGTTTGATATGCGCATCCCGGGCGCGGCCGGGCGCTTGTCCGAGGTTCTGGCGGGTCATCGCGGTGTTCCCATGTCTGGCTACATGCCGATCCGCACCGAAATCGACCCGCTGCCTGCAATGGCCGAGGCTTCTGCATATGGTCCAGTGGGCGTGCCTGCCATTCAGGCCGCAGGGCAGGCGTTGCGCTTCTCTCGATGGACGCCTGAGGGCATACTGAAAGATGGACCCTTCGGCGCGAAAGTGCCCGAGATCGATGACTATTTCGACCCGGAAATCCTGATCGTGCCACTGGTTGCGTTTGATGCGAAGGGTGGCCGCTTGGGCTATGGCGGCGGCTTCTATGATCGCACGCTTGAAGGGTTGCGCGCCAAGCGCCCGACGCTTGCCATAGGATTTGCGTTTGATGCGCAGGAAGCCGAACATCTGCCGCTGGAGCCGACCGATCAAGCACTCGATATGGTGATTACTGAAAGCCGGGTGCTAACTTTCTAAGTTATCCCTCGCTATGCGCGATCGCGATTTCCTTTACATTGGCAGGCTTCAGGCTGAGTGATTGTTTGCTTCTGCCTTGTTATTGCCACTTCCAGCCCCTAGGACCGCAATCATGAGGATTTTGTTTCTTGGTGACGTCATGGGGCGCTCGGGTCGCGCCGCCATCCAGCAGCATCTGCCACGCCTGCGTGACGAATGGCGGCTGGATTTTGTCGTTGTCAACGGCGAGAACTCCTCGAACGGAATGGGGCTGAGCGGGGACCACGCCAAGCTGCTTTTGGACGCGGGAGCCGATTGTATCACCTTGGGCGATCATGCTTTCGACCAGAAAGACATGCTGCAGTTTATTGAGAAAGAACCTCGCATCGTGCGTCCGTTGAATTATGCCAAAGGGGCACCGGGGCGAGGGCATCGACTGTTCACCGCGCCGGGCGGTCGCAAGGTTCTGGTGGTGCAGGTGTTAGGGCAGGTCTTCATGAAACGCCCCTTTGACGATCCCTTTTCGGCCATTGAACCGATCCTGAAATCGCACCCACGCGGCGGCCAGGCGCAGGCGATCATCGTCGACATGCATTGCGAGGCAACGTCCGAGAAGATGGCGATGGGCCATTATTGCGACAAACGCGCGAGTCTTGTGGTTGGGACGCATACGCATGTGCCTACCGCGGATGCGCAGGTATTGCCGGGCGGTACAGGATACCTGACCGATGCCGGGATGTGCGGCGACTATGACTCGGTCATCGGAATGGACAAGCAGGAACCGATGCGCCGGTTCATAACCGGGATGCCCAAGGCGCGGTTTACGCCTGCGACCGGTGAGGCGACCTTGAGCGGAGTTTTTGTCGAAACCGATGACCGCGATGGAAGCGCAAAATCCGTGCAGATGATTCGTGTTGGCGGGCGGTTGCAGCAGTCTAAACCCTGAAAAGCACGTCAGACTTGCCCCGCCGCACGCAATACGTGAAACTACCTATTAGGCGCGTGTGCCAGATCAGGGTTCGGACAGAATACCAAGAATGCAATTCCTTCAACTGACAGAGATGGGCAGCGCAATTCTGGCGCTGATGATCGTAGCGGGCATGTTCATCATGTTTCTGCGCGAGGTCTATCCGACCGAAGTCGTCGCAATCGGCGGGGCGGCCCTGATGCTGGCAACCGGTATCCTGCCCTATCAAAGTGCGCTTGCAGTCCTTTCGAATCCCGCGCCGTGGACCATCGGCGCGATGTTCATCATCATGGGTGCCTTGGTGCGCACCGGAGCGCTTGATGCCTTCACCTCGCTCGCGCAGAAGCAGGCGCAGGTGAACCCTCGGTTTGCTATCGGGTTATTGATGGCGTTTGTCGTCGTCGCTTCGGCGGTGGTGTCGAACACACCGGTTGTTGTTGTAATGATCCCGGTCTTTATCCAGATCGCCCGCACGCTGAACGTTTCGGCGTCCAAATTGTTGATCCCGCTCAGCTATGCGGCGATCCTTGGGGGTACGCTGACGCTGATTGGCACCTCGACTAACCTGTTGGTCGATGGTGTGGCCCGCGCACAGGGTATGACGGCGTTTTCGATCTTCGAGGTTACCCCGCTGGGCATCGCGCTGGTGATCTACGGTATGGTGTACCTGCGCTTCATTGCGCCACGACTGCTACCCGAGCGTGACAGCATGGCTGAGATGCTCAGCGACCGGTCCAAGATGAAGTTCTTTACTGAGGCGGTTATCCCACCCGACAGCAATCTGATCGACCGCGAAGTGACCGGTGTTCAGCTGTTCAAGCGCCCCGGTGTGCGCCTGATCGACGTCATCCGAGGCGATGATTCACTGCGGCGGAACCTTAAGGGGGTGACGCTGAAAGTGGGCGACAGGGTAGTTTTGCGCACCGAGATGACCGAATTGCTGAGTCTTCAAAGCAACAAGGAACTCAAGCGCGTGGATCAGGTCTCAGCTGTTGAGACCAAGACGGTTGAGGTTCTGATCACGCCGGGCTGCCGTATGGTCGGTCGAACGCTTGGTGCGATGCGGTTACGTCGCCGATATGGTGTCTACGTCCTGGCGGTTCATCGCAGGAACCAGAATATCGGGCGTCAGTTGGATGCTTTGACCGTGCGCGTCGGGGATACGCTGCTGTTAGAGGGCTCGCCTGCGGATATCCAGAAGCTGGCCGCCGATATGGATATGGTCGATGTTACGCAACCTTCGGCACGAGCGTTTCGCCGCAGCCATGCGCCCATAGCCATCGGTGCGCTGGTCGGGATCGTCGCCCTGGCGGGGTTGGGCGTGGCACCGATTTTGCTGTTGTCGATCATCGCCGTTGCTGTGGTTTTGCTGACCCGATGTATCGACGCGGATGAGGCGTTCTCATTTGTCGAAGGCCGATTGCTGGCCCTGATCTTCTCCATGCTCGCAATTGGGGCTGCGCTCGATAAATCGGGCGCGGTTACACTGATTGTCGAAGCGGTCGCACCGGCGCTTGGCATGTTGCCACCTTTCTTGATCATATGGGCCGTATATCTGTTGACCTCGGTGCTAACCGAATTGGTTTCGAACAACGCCGTGGCGGTGGTGGTCACTCCGATCGCGATCTCTCTGGCTCAGGCTGTAGGAATTGATCCGCGCCCGCTGGTGGTCGCGGTGATGGTGGCGGCATCGGCATCCTTTGCGACGCCGATTGGCTATCAGACCAACATGATGGTGTATGGCCCGGGTGGGTACAGATTCACCGATTTTCTGAAAGTTGGTGTGCCGCTGAACCTGACTGTGGGTCTGCTGGCGTCACTTCTTATTCCGTTCATCTGGCCGCTCTGACACTGGCACGGA
Organism: Ruegeria sp. C5; assembly: GCF_056537605.1. NCBI lineage: Bacteria > Pseudomonadati > Pseudomonadota > Alphaproteobacteria > Rhodobacterales > Roseobacteraceae > Ruegeria > Ruegeria sp. C5. Next base: position 350,950 of record NZ_JBQFRX010000003.1, read on the forward strand.
TTCGCCGACCTGGTGTTTCGGGCCTTGTAAATGTCGATATCGTCACAATCTTTTTGCCTAAGATGAATGTGAAAGGATGGGATCATGCCTTTTCCAAAACTCGGGCAGGCCATTGTGGCCGGAGCAATCGTATTGGCCTTGCTGGGCAGCCAAAGCTCGGCAGGAACAGTCACTGGCACGGCAACCTACCGTGAACGGATCGCCCTGCCACCGGATGCGACGCTATTTGTCGAATTGCAGGATATCTCTCGGGCCGATGCGGCAGCGGTCACGCTGGCGGCGCAACGCTATGCGTTGAACGGAGTGCCCTCGGAATTTGAACTGACTTTTGATGACGCGCTGATCCGCGAGGGGATGACCTATGCAGTACGCGGGTCGATCTATCGCGGGGGTGAGCTGTTGTTTACGACGGATACGGTCCATCCCGTGCTGACCAACGGCGAAGGCAATTCGGCTGATCTTGTGCTGGTGCAGGCCGGTGCTCAGAGCCCCGCGACCCTGGAAGGGACTGAGTGGACAGCCATCGGTATCGGTGGAACCGTGCTCGACACAAAACGGCCGCCCCAGCTTTCCTTCGCTCAAGGTGGTGCGTTCGGTGGCACGGGCGGTTGCAACCGGTTTTCTGGGCAAGCCGAGATCACCGGCAACAGCCTTGAGTTTCCAGACAATATGGCCGCGACTTTAATGGCGTGCCCGCCAGAACTGGACGAGGTCGAGGATCAGTTCTTTGCTGCCCTGCAAAACGTGACGAACTATGCCGTTGCCGGCGACAGCATGGTTTTGCTCGATGCTGCAGGTGAGCCGATACTGAAATTCGTGCGCACCCAGTAATCAGGCCACTGCGCGGGACCTTCCTGCGTTGCGACCCGAGAAGATGCAACCGCCCAGAAACGTGCCCTCTAGCGCGTTGTACCCGTGGTAGCCGCCGCCGCCAAAGCCCGCGACCTCTCCGGCTGCAAACAAGCCAGGGACGATTTGTCCATTGGCGCCGATCATCTGACTGTCCAGATTGGTCTGCAGCCCGCCCAGTGTCTTGCGGGTCAGTACGTGCAGCTTGACCGCGATTAGCGGGCCGTTTGATGGATCGAGGAACTTGTGCGGTTTGGCCGTCCGGATCAGCTTGTCGCCCCGATAATTGCGTGCCGCAAGGATGGCCATCATCTGGGCGTCTTTGGAAAACGGATTGTCGACCTGAGAATCCCGTGCCTCGATCTGGGTGCGCAGATGCGTCTCGTCTATCAGACCCCCGCCTAATTGGTTCATGCCGCTGACCAATTCAGTCAGCGTGTTGGCGACGACGAAATCCTCGCCCTTTTCCTTGAACGCCTCGACCGGCCCAGTCGCCTTGGTGCCAGACAGGATGCGCTGACGGATCACCTCTTTCCAGCTCCCCGAAGTGAAATCCGGGTTCTGCTCGGACCCCGAAAGTGCAAATTCCTTTTTGATGATCTTCTGGGTCAGAACGAACCAGCTGTATTCATATCCGGTTTTCAGGATCTCTTTCAGCGTTCCCAGCGTATCGAACCCTGGCAGGCAAGGGGGTTGCAGGCGATTGCCGCGCGCATCGAACCACATCGAACTTGGGCCGGGTAGAATACGTATACCGTGCGCGGGCCAGATCGGATCCCAATTGCGCACCCCTTCGGTGTAATGCCACATTCTGTCGCCGTTGATGACATGTCCGCCAGCTTTCTCGCTGATCGGGATCATGCGGCCATCGACATGAAACGGAACGCCTGCCACCATATCTTTGGGCGGTTCACCCAGCCGGTCGCGGGGCCAGTTCTGTCTCACCATTTCAAAATTCCCACCGATCCCACCAGAGGTGACAATAACCGAAGGGGCATAGACTTCGAATTCGCCTACTTCGTCCCGGTTGGTCTTGCCACCTCTTTGAATGCCGTCATCGGCCAGGACTTCCCCTGACACGCCTTTGGCAGAACCATTTTGCATAATGATGTGGCTGACTTGGTGACGGAACTTCAGTTGGATCAAGCCGGCGTCGACATGCGCGCGGACGCGGCGGATAAAATGCTCAAGTACACCTGGGCCGGTTCCCCAAGTGATGTGAAAGCGCGGGACCGAGTTGCCATGTCCGTCCGCATAAGAACCGCCGCGTTCGGCCCAGCCCACGACGGGAAACCAGCGCAGCCCCATTTCATGCAGCCACGGACGCATTTCACCTGCGGCGAACTCGACATAGGCTTCAGCCCATTTGCGGGGCCAGTTGTCTTCATCGCGGTCAAACTGCGCGCTGCCCATCCAGTCGCGCAGCGCCAGATCGTGGCTGTCGCGGATGCCCATGCGACGTTGCTCGGGGGTGTCGACCATGAACAGGCCGCCGAGGCTCCAAAACGCCTGTCCACCCAGAAAATGCTCGGGCTCCTGATCCAGCACGATCACCCGCTTGCCCCGGTCGCCCAATTCGGCCGCCGCCGAGAGGCCCGCAAGGCCGCCTCCGATCACGATCGCATCTGCGGTGTTATTGGTCATCGAATGTCCTTTCAGCGGCTGCGGAACCAAAGGATGAAGGGGGTTACGACCACATACATCGTGATACCATAAACGGCGGCGGGAACGGCAAGTGGGCTGAAGCCGGTCGTGGTGCCGGTGATCAAAGCTGCCAGCGTAATTCCCATCGCCGAATTCTGAATGCCAGTCTCGACCGAGATCGTTTTCGCCTCACTCCATGTCAGATTGGCGATGCGCGCCAGCCCCAGACCGATCAGCAACAGCGCAACGTTCAACGCGATCAGAGCTGCCCCAATCGAGCTGAGGCTTTGGATGAAGAACTGCCAGTTTCCGGCCAGTGCCGCCGCGACGATCAGCACGAACAGTATCGATGCGAGCGTCGAAAGCGGGCCGTCGACCCGAATGGCGAACCCCCTTGCAAAGTGACGTATGGCGACACCAATGGCGACTGGTAGGGTCGTGATCAGGAACAGCGCGGTGGCTAATGCGCTGATCGAAACTTTGGGTGCGGCCTCGCCCATGAAATGATCTATGGACCATGCGGCCAGAATGGGGACGGTCACGATGGACAGCAGGCTGATCACCGCTGTCAGGCTGACCGACAGCGCCACATCACCTTTGGCAAATTTTGCGAGGATGTTGCTGGTGACCCCACCGGGGCAAAAGCTTAAAAGCATGACACCCACGGCGATTTCAGCGGGCAGTCCGAACAGAGTGACCGTCGCGAAGGCAGCCAATGGTATCAGCACAACTTGACTGATGGCGCCAATGGCGAAGGGGTACCCCCGCGCCAAAACCCGGCGGAAATCGGCGGCTTCTAGCCCGATCCCCAGTGACAACATGATAATGGCCAGCGAAATGGGCAGGCCAACGTTGATAAGCAGGTCCAAGAACAACTCCTCCCAAAGTCATTCGGGCCAGCCTATGCGAGGGGTCGTAGATCAGGCAACAACGCCGTTGGGTCACCCGTAGCGTTGAGCAAACCGGCGCAGGATTTCACCCGGCTCCGTAACGTCTGCGGCATGGCACATATCGATCAAGCTTTGCGCATCCTCTGGCGGAAAATAGCCGTGGTCCTTGTAGATGTTGATCCGCTGCTCAAAATCTTTGGCGTCCGCTTCGGGGTGGAATTGGGTGGCATAGACATTCTGCCCCCAGCGGATCATCTGAAACGGGCAGGGGTCAGACGCTACCAGATGAACGCAGCCATCCGGCAGTAACTGCACGGCTTCCTTATGTCCCACAAACGCTTCGAATTTCGGCTTTAGGCCTGCGGTCAAGGGGTCTTGGGCGCCATCCTCTGTCAGACGGCAGTCGGACGGTCCGACCGGTTCGCCAAATTGCCGTTTGCTGACATCTCCGCCCAAATGTACGGCGAGAATACCCAAGCCATAGCAGCAGCCCATGAACGGGTGATCTTTCGCAGTGATCTGGGGCATCAGTCCCATGATTGCGCCTTCGATCTTTGCATCCAGCGCGGATTTGGTGGTCGGATCGTCGCTGACGCAGCCGGGACCCCCACCCACGATGACACCAGCGTAATCGACGACATCCAACCCTTCGGGCAGGTCTTCGCAATCCAGCCGGATGCGATGAGTTTGCGCAGGGCTCAGCCCGGTTTTGTCCAGTATCGAGGCATATTCGGCATCCGATGCATCGGTTTCCGGGCGCAGTTGCAGGATCAGAAAGCGTTTCATAGACAGCCTTTAGCCATCAAAGCGGCCAGAACACAAGGATCGCGGGGATCGAGACCGCGATGATCAGGATTTCCAGCGGCAGCCCCATGCGCCAGTAATCACCAAAACGGTATCCTCCGGGACCAAGCACCAGCGTATTGTTCTTGTGCCCAATGGGCGTCAGAAACGCGGCAGACGCCGCAACGGCCACCGTCATCAGAAACGGATCTGGCGACACCTCAAGCGTGCGCGCCATCTGAATGCCAACAGGGGCCGCGACAATGGCGGTGGCTGTGTTGTTCAACACATCGGACAGGGTCATCGTCACGACCATCAGTACGGTCAGGATTGCCCAGGCGGGCAGGCCGTTGGTCAGCTGAATCAAGGCGTTGGCGATCAACTCGGTTCCGCCCGAGGTTTCAAGCGCGCTGCCCAATGGGATCATTGACCCCAGCAATACAACCACCGGCCATTCGATGTGGTTGTAGATATCCGCAATCGGCATGATCTTGGTCAGCACATAGGCGACGACCACGAACCCCAGTGCGATCGGCAGATAGATCAGCCCGATACTGGCCGCCAACACGGCTGCGGCAAACAGGCCGATGGCAAGCCAGGCTTTATCATTCGCGGTTACATTCAAGCCGCGCTCGGCCAGGGGCAGGCAGCCGAGCCACTCGGTGACATCGGGTGCTCGGTCGCGCGGGCACAGCAGCAATAAGATGTCGCCGGGCTCGACCTCGGTTTTGCGAACCTGACTGGTGATCCGGCGCCCTTGGCGTGAAATGCCCATCAGGACTGTACTCTGTCGCCAGGCCAGTCCTAACGCCTGCGCAGTTCGCCCAGTGATGCGCGCGCTTTCGGGGACAACGACTTCAACCACTTCCAGCCCTTCGCCTTCGGCAGTCAAAACCTCCTGCCGACGGGCGTCCGAGAAATCCAGATTGAGCGCGGCGCGGAACTCATCCAGCGCTTCGGGGCGTGCTTCCAGAACAAGCGCATCGCCTTCATGCAGGGTTGCGTGGGTTGATCGACCATAGCGTCGCTTTCCGTCCCGGATCAGGCCGATGATAGCGACGTCAGATTTCTCGGCGGCCTCATAAAGCTCACTGACCCGTTTCCCGATATGGGGCGATTCAGGCGGGATCGTCAGTTCGGCGATGTATTCGGCCAAAACTTCCGAGGTTTCTTCCTGCGCGCCGCGATTGGGAATGAGGCGCCAGCCGATCAGCGCGACGAACGCCAGCCCCGCAATTGCAGCCAATCCGCCCACCGGTGCGAAATCGAACATGTGAAACGGTTCGCCCAGTGTTTCAGCCCTGATCGAGGCGATGATGATATTTGGCGGCGTACCAATCAGCGTGGCCATCCCTCCCAGGATCGTCGCAAAGCTGAGCGGCATCAGGCTAAGGCCGACCGGGCGCCCCGCTTTGCGCGCGGTCTGGATATCGACTGGCATCAGTAGCGCCAGCGCCGCGACGTTGTTCATGAAGGCCGATAGGATCGCCCCGATGCCGCCCATTAGCGCGATATGCGCGCCCAATCCGCGCGATGCGTCGACCAGTGTGCGCGTGATCATGAACACTGCACCCGAGCGCACCAGACCGGCAGAAACCACCAGCACCAACGCCACGATGATCGTGGCCGGGTGCCCGAACCCGGCAAAGGCATTGTCAACGGGCACCACACCCAGCGTGACCGCGATCATCAAGGCGGTGAATGCTACAAGGTCATAGCGGAACCGCCCCCAGAGCAGCATTCCGAAAACGGCGATGAAAAGGGAAAAAAGAATGATCTGATCTGTCGTCATACCGCCACCATAGTCACGGGCGAAGACAGGGCAAGCCGCTCTCTTGATCCTTTGCCCCGCAAACGTCTATATGAGCGCCAAACACGCAATCACGATGACGAGGACGCACCATGGCAGGCCACTCCAAATGGGCCAATATCCAACACCGCAAGGGACGTCAGGACGCCGCGCGGTCCAAACTGTTTTCCAAGCTGTCGAAAGAGATCACGGTCGCCGCCAAGATGGGCGACCCCGATCCCGACAAGAACCCGCGCCTGCGTCTGGCGGTGAAAGAGGCCAAGTCGAATTCGGTGCCCAAGGACGTGATCGACCGTGCGATCAAGAAGTCCGTAGCAGGCGAGGGCGATGAATACGAAGAAATCCGGTATGAGGGCTATGGTCCCAACGGTGTGGCCGTGATTGTTGAAACGATGACCGACAATCGGAACCGTACCGCCTCGACTGTTCGTTCGACCTTTTCGAAGAATGGTGGAAACTTGGGTGAAACCGGCTCGGTCGGGTTCATGTTCGACCGCAAGGGCGAAGTTGTGTATCAGGCAGACGCAGGCGATGCGGATACGATTTTCGAAGCCGCGATCGAGGCCGGGGCAGAGGATGTCGAAAGCTCGGATGACGGTCACATCATCTGGTGCGCAGATACGGATCTGAACGATGTGTCAAACGCGCTGGAAGAGGCGCTGGGCGAATCCGAATCCACCAAGCTGGTCTGGAAGCCGACAACGACGACCGAGTTGGGTCTGGAAGACATGCAAAAGCTGATGAAATTGGTGGATGCATTGGAAGACGACGACGACGTTCAGCGCGTGACCACTAACTTCGAAGCGACCGACGAGGTTATGGCGCAGCTCTGATGCATCGGACAAACGCCAGATGAACCAAACCCGGCCCAGCGGCCGGGTTTTTCTGTTGCAGCTGCGCGTTTTACACAAGCCTTGGTCCTGAAGCCTCTTGCGATTAAACTCAGATCATTGAGGCTGAAGGACCTGAAAGGCAACCGTAGGCACATCATGCAGAGCATCGCAAATGGCGAGTAAATCGACTGATCCGGCCCGACGAAATGTCCCGGTTCTGGCTAGCCAAAGTATCCTTTCCCAGGTGGCGTGGACTTTGGGCAGCCCGTCTATCGTATTGCCATTCCTTGCGGTCTCGCTGGAGTTACCGATGTTCCTTGCCGGTGCATTGGTGTCGATCCGCATGGTTGGCAGCATGATCTCGGACGTGTTTTTCGCCCGCTCCATTGCTGCGCAGGCGCGGAAGAAACGCGGGATTGCCCTGACCGAGATCGGAATTGGCGGTTGCCTTCTGATGGCCCTTTTGATCGCGGCTACCGGCAGTGTCTCATTGACGGCCATTGCCTTTGTGATCGCCTTTTTCATGATTGGGCTTATTGAAGAAAGCCAATCCCTGATGCTGTCTGACCTGTTGGGCGATCATCTGAAATCGAAATCCCGGATGGTTATCCGTTATCTCCAATTGGGCGCGGGAGGTCTTTGTGCCATCGGCTTGGTGTTGCTGATACACGAGATCACGAAAGAGTACCCGCCATTCTCGCGGCATTCCGCGGTGATTGCGGCCTCGGTCGTGTTTTTCTTGTTTTCAGCATTATGCATTCTCGGCATGGCCGAGATCGCCCCCGATGAATCCGGTAATGGAAAACCTAAAGGTGCAGGACGTCAATCGCTGCAGAACATCATCTCCGGAATCGTAAGTATGTTCGAACAGCCATGGTTCCGGCGCTATATGGCTCTGCGGCTTCCTTTGGTTGTCGTATCGCTGTCGGTTCCGTTTTTTGCGCTCATCGCTGCCGAGGCACATCACAACTCGGCCAAGGGTTTGACGGCCATGATCATCTCATCCGCGTCCGGCTATCTGGTCTCGGCGCCCTTGTGGCAACTGGTGAACATGAAATCACACCGTACCGTGATGGTCGCGGGCAACTTGTTGGTCGCTGTGACAGGGATCGTTTTGTTGGCGTTCCACTATGCCGGTATCGATCACGAAGTTCACTTGCACGCGATTGCCCTGTTTGTCGTCTCGGTGGCGACAACCGGAATTTCCAGTGCGCGCCAGCTGTATTTTTTAGATGTTGCGCCCAAGGAACAACGTATTCAGGGCGCAGCAGCCATCAAATCCATCTGCAGACTCGCTGCCGTTGCACTGTCTGCAATTTTGGCTGCGGTTGCACATATGCACGAGGTTGCCGCTGCCATCGTGTTTATCGTGCTGGCCAGCATCTGGGCGGCATTTAGCTGTTACCGCATCGCGAAACCGCAAAAGGCTTCAGAGTCGCAGGCCTAATCTGCCGCCGGTGCGATCAGTTGCTGCGTTGCCGCGCGACGTACCGCTTGGGTCAAGGGTGCAAGGGCAGGGGCAAGGACACGCCCGATCTGCCAGGTCAGTTCGATATCGAGCGGCGCATCGGGGATTACTTCACAAATCTGCCCGTTTGCGATCGCTCTTCTTACAAGGCTTTCGGGGTTCATACCCCATCCTAAACCGGCGATTGCCGCGTCAACAAAGGCATTTGTGGACGGCAGAAAGTGAGACGGTGGCGAAAGACGGCTGCCTGTCTGGGCATATATCCAGGATTTCTGCAGATTATCTTTACGGTTGAAGGTCAAGCAGGGGGCCTGTGCCAGGGATTTGGCGGAAACCCCATCAGAAAACCACCGCTGCATGAAGCCGGGGCTCGCGGTCGGCAAATAGCGCAAAGTGCCCAACGCAATGGCATCGCATCCGGTAATGTTCTGACCATCCACCGTTATCGCCGCACTTACGTCGCCACGCCGCAGCCAGTCAGCCGAATGGTCCTGATCGTCAATTACAAGGTCGAACAGTATGTCTTCGGCGCGCGCCATCGCGTCGATAAACCATGTGGCCAGACTGTCAGCCGGTAGCGCGACGCGAACCCGTACCGGACCTTCACGCTGATCCAAAGTCAGCTCTCGCGCCAGCTTTGCCTCCAACAGGCCGATATCTTCGGCATGACGGGCGATCCGCAGACCCGCCGGAGTGCCGGTGCATGGGGTGCCGCGATGAATGAGGGCCGCACCAACACGATCCTCCAACGCCTTGATCCTCTGCGAAATAGCCGACGGGGTGACGGATAGCTCTGCGGCTGCGGCCTCAAAGCTGCCGTGTCGCAAGATCGCCGCCAATGCTGATAGCTGATGAGGGTCGAGGAGCATTAGAGTTACTTAATCTGGGTAATCATCATTAATTTGATAGATTCACACTGGCCATGTAGTCAACGAGCATCGACAGGAGGCTGCATGTTCCCATCAATGATTGCCGGGTTTGCCCTGAGTTTTAGCCTTATATTGGCGATAGGCGCTCAGAACGCCTTTGTTCTGCGCCAAGGCCTGCGGCGCGAGCACGTCTTTGCACTGTGCCTGACCTGCGCAGTGTCTGACGCGATACTGATCGGGGCGGGTGTTGCAGGGTTCGGCACCCTGGCTCAGGCCGCGCCATGGTTTGAAACGGTGATGCGCTATGGTGGGGCGGTGTTTCTGATTTGGTACGCCCTACGAAGTTTTGGGTCTGCCTGGCAAGGTGGGGCGGTGATGGATACCGCAACAGGGCAGCGCACCAGCCTGCGTGCGGCCATGCTGACCGTGCTGGCCTTCACTTGGCTCAACCCCCATGTATATCTGGATACGGTCGTATTGATCGGGTCGATATCGGCCCAATATTCAGATCGCATGGGGTTTGCGATAGGGGCGATGACTTCGAGTTTCGTTTTCTTCTTTTCGCTCGGCTACGGTGCTAGAGTGCTTTCACCGATTTTTGCCCGCCCGCGCGCATGGCAGATTCTTGATTTTATCATCGGAATCGTGATGCTTATGATCGCGTTGAAACTTGTTATCATGTGAAGGGTTGTCCCGGATCAGAATTCGGTGTTCAACCGTTTGTATGACCTCACCTAATGATCAGTACCGCCCGCTTGTTGGCATGTTTTGGATGCTTGCGGCCGGGCTGTCCTTTGTGGGCATGAATGCGCTGGTGAAGGTTCTGGGAACCAGCATGAACCCCATTCAAGCGGCATTCTTGCGCTATGTCCTGGGTCTGGTGTTTCTTTTGCCCGCAATCCGGGCGATCCTCGGAACTCCATTGACCCCGCGCAATCTAACGCTGTTTGGACTACGCGGAATGATCCACGCCATCGCCGTCATGCTTTGGTTTTTTGCGATGACGCGCATCCCCCTCGCCGAGGTGACCGCGATGAATTACATGACACCTATCTACGTCACGGTGGGTGCGGCACTGTTCTTGGGTGAAAAGCTAGCTTTTCGTCGTATCGCCGCGATTGGTGTTGCTGTGATTGGAGTAGTGATCATCCTGCGCCCGGGCTTTCGCGAGATATTGCCCGGTCACATAGCGATGCTGTGGGCTGCACTAGCGCTTGGTGGTTCCTATCTGCTGGCCAAAGTCATGGTCCGTGATATCCGTCCCTCAGCCGTTGTTGCCCATCTTTCGATATGGGTCACCATCGCGCTTATCCCTTTCGCCGTCGCGGTTTGGGAGCCGCCCAGCCTGCGCGATCTTGGTATACTTTTCATCGTCGCCAGCTTTGCGACTGCGGGGCACTATTTCATGACGCTTGCATTGCAGGCTGCCCCGGTGGCCGTGACCCAGCCGGTGACGTTCCTGCAGCTGATCTGGGCCACTTTGCTCGGCGCTTTGGCCTTCCATGAACGCATCGACATCTGGGTAATTGCAGGAGGCACTCTGATCCTGGCTGCCGTCAGCTTCATCACCTGGCGTGAAGCCGTGCTGAGCCGTGGCGGCACACCGCCGCAAGGTTCTGAGACCCCACCGGCGAAACCAAGAACCGTTATTGATTGACGAGTCAATAAAAACCGCTTAGCCTTCCTTGCACTCAGGTATGGCGAAGAGGCGAAGATGCCAAAACTCGGAATGGAGCCGATCCGGCGGGACGCGATCGTCAAGGCGACGATCGCCGAGCTTGGCGCGCAAAAATCCCTTGATGTCACCGTTAGCCAGATCGCCAAACGCGCAGGTATGTCCAGTGCATTGGCGCATCATTACTTTGGGGGCAAAGAACAGATATTCCTAGCCGCGATGCGGCGTATCCTGACGGATTTTGGATCTGAAGCGCGCGCACAACTCAGCACGGCAGATCCGGAAGAGCGCGCACAGGCCATCATTCGCGCCTGTTTCGCGCCATCGTGTTTCACACCGGATGTTATCGCAGCTTGGATGACTTTTTATGTTTTGGCGCAAACCAACGATGATGCGCTGAGGCTCTGGCAAATCTATCAGGCGCGCATCCGCTCGAACCTGATCCATGCGTTGCGTCCACATATGAGTGACCCGAGCGAGGCTGCCGAAGGTATGATCGCGCTGATCGATGGGTTGTACATCCACTCTGCACTGAATTCCCCACAAGAGCCGCAGCGGGCAGTCACCCATGCGCTGCGGGTACTGAGAGTTTTCCTAGAGGCCGAAAAATGACAAAGCCGAATATTCTGATCTTGATGGTGGATCAGCTCAACGGGACCCTCTTCCCCGACGGTCCTGCAGAATGGTTGCATGCGCCGAACCTGAAGAAGCTGGCGGCAAGATCAACGCGTTTCGCAAATGCATACACTGCCTCGCCGCTCTGTGCTCCGGGACGTGCGAGCTTTATGTCGGGTCAACTGCCATCGCGCACTGGCGTCTATGACAACGCCGCCGAGTTTAGCAGCGATATCCCGACCTATGCCCACCACCTTCGTCGTGCAGGATATTACACCTGCTTGTCCGGCAAGATGCACTTTGTCGGCCCAGACCAGTTGCACGGGTTCGAAGATCGTCTGACCACTGATATCTACCCGGCAGATTTCGGTTGGACGCCGGACTATCGTAAACCCGGTGAGCGCATCGACTGGTGGTATCACAATATGGGCTCGGTCACTGGGGCAGGCATTGCCGAGATTTCCAACCAGATGGAATATGATGACGAGGTCGCTTATAACGCCAAGGCCAAGCTATATGACCTTGCACGCGGCAAGGATGATCGCCCCTGGTGTGTGACCGTCAGCTTCACGCACCCACACGATCCTTACGTGGCGCGACGCAAGTACTGGGATCTGTATGAAGATTGTGAGCATCTTGAGCCACAGATCGCGGATCTGGGATATGACAATCAGGACCCGCATTCCAAACGTATTTTCGATGCCAATGACTGGCGCAGCTTCGACATAACGACCGAGGATATTCGCAAATCCCGTCGCGCCTATTTCGCCAATATCTCATATCTGGATGACAAGATCGGTGAGATACTGGAGGTTCTGGAAACGACGCGGCAAGAGGCGATCATACTGTTCGTGTCCGACCACGGCGACATGCTGGGTGAGCGCGGGTTATGGTTCAAGATGACTTTCTTCGAGGGCTCTTCCCGCGTGCCGCTCATGATTTCTGCCTCCGATCTTCCAGTTGGTCGCATCGATACACCAGTTTCGACGATCGACGTGACACCGACGCTTGGTACGTTGGCGGGCGTCGATATGGCTGAAATCTCACCTTGGACGGATGGTGAGGACCTTGTTCCGTTGGCAAAGGGCACAGACCGAACCGCGCCGGTTGCAATGGAATATGCCGCCGAGGCCTCATACGCTCCTTTAGTCTCCTTGCGTTATGGCAAGTGGAAATACAATCGCTGTACATTGGACCCCGATCAACTGTTCGATCTCGAGGCTGATCCGCATGAGATGGAAAATCTCGCTGGCCTGCCCGAACATGCAGGCACCTTGCAAACACTGCGTGCTAAATCCGAGGCGCGATGGGATTTGGATCGCTTTGACGCCGATGTGAGGGCCAGCCAAGCCCGGCGCTGGGTGGTTTATGAGGCACTGCGGCAGGGTGGCTATTATCCTTGGGATTATCAGCCTCTTCAGAAAGCGTCTGAACGGTACATGCGCAATCATATGGACCTGAACGATGTCGAGGATAGCCAGCGTTATCCGCGTGGCGAGTAATCCTTTACATTTTTGAAATTGCACCCGTCGGAAGTGCAGAGACTTTTCGTCGAAAAATCTTGCCCCGAAGGTGAACGGAGACACGAATATGGAAGCAGATTTTGTCATTGTTGGCGCCGGTTCTGCTGGTTGCGCGATGGCTTACCGTCTGAGTGAGGCCGGAGCTTCGGTTCTGGTGATCGAGCATGGCGGCACTGACGCCGGACCCTTCATCCAAATGCCTGCCGCCCTAAGCTATCCGATGAATATGTCGCGATATGACTGGGGCTACAAATCCGAGCCCGAACCGCATCTGAACAATCGTCAACTTGCTTGCCCCAGAGGCAAGGTGATCGGAGGGTCGTCTTCGATCAATGGCATGGTTTATGTGCGCGGTCACGCGCGGGATTTTGACACCTGGGCCGAGATGGGCGCAGATGGATGGTCCTATGCAGATGTGCTGCCGTACTACAAGCGCATGGAAACCTGGCATGATGGTGGTCATGGCGGTGATCACACTTGGAGAGGCACGGATGGACCTCTGCACGTGTCGCGAGGGCCTCGTGAAAATCCGCTGTTTAAGGCGTTCGTCGATGCAGGTCAGCAGGCTGGATATGAGGTCACTGGCGACTATAACGGTGAGAAACAAGAAGGTTTTGGGCCGATGGAGCAGACCGTCTGGAAAGGACGGCGCTGGTCGGCGGCGAATGCGTACCTTAGGCCAGCGCTCAAGCGGCAAAACTGCGAAATCATCCGGGGTCTTGCGGCGCGCGTGATTATTGAATCCGGGCGCGCATCCGGGGTCGAATTGATCCGGGGTGGCAAACGGGAAGTGATCACAGCGCGGCGCGAGGTTGTATTGGCGGCTTCGTCTATCAATTCGCCTAAGTTGCTGATGCTTTCGGGGGTTGGACCCGCGGCGCACCTGGCCGAGCACGGTATCAAAGTGGTCGCCGACCGCCCTGGCGTCGGCGCCAATCTGCAGGATCACCTAGAACTTTATATCCAACAGGCCTCGATCCAGCCGATCACGCTTTACAAGCATTGGAACCTGATCAGCAAAGGAATGATCGGAGCGCAATGGCTGTTTACCAAAACAGGCCTTGGTGCATCGAACCAATTTGAAAGCGCCGCCTTCGTGCGTTCGAAACCGGGTGTGGAATATCCTGACATACAATATCATTTTCTGCCGATGGCGGTTCGCTATGACGGGCAGGCGGCAGCCGAAGGGCACGGATTCCAGGCGCATGTGGGGCCAATGCGGTCGCCCTCGCGCGGCGCTGTGACTCTGCGATCTGCCAAAGCCGAAGACGCGCCGGTGATCCGGTTCAACTACATGAGCCATGATTCGGATTGGGAAGACTTCAGAACCTGCATTCGCTTGACCCGAGAGATCTTTGGACAGCAGGCGTTCAAACCCTTTGCCGGTAAAGAGATCCAACCGGGGGCGGAGGTTCAGTCGGACGATGAGCTAGATGCCTTTATCGCTGAGCATGCCGAAAGCGCCTATCACCCTTGCGGGACTTGCCGCATGGGCCGTCCGGATGACAAGGATGCCGTTGTCGACCCGCAGGGGCGTGTGATTGGGGTGGATGGATTGCGCGTCGCCGATAGCTCGATTTTCCCGCAAATCACCAATGGCAATCTGAACGCGCCGTCGATCATGGTGGGTGAAAAGGTGTCGGACCATTTGCTGCAGAAAGACCCTCTGCCCAAAGCGAACGACCAGCCCTGGATAAGTCCGAGATGGGCAACGGCACAGCGCTGACACATCCAAAACCCACGGCGTGCATTTATCCTGAAAGCTGGTTGATTGCGCTCGGAATTTGATCGGCGTCAAAGCGGAGTGCGACAGTCATGTTTAGCCTTGGGATGTAACGCTGAAACAAGGAGCCAACTGGATGTCTCATACCCCGCATGAACTGGCTGAAGAGTTCCCCGACAAGCTCGAAGTGATGAGTCAGCTCAAGCAAACGGATGCGCATTTTGCCCGACTTGCGGATGAGTATCATGAGGTCAACCGCACCGTGCATCGGGCTGAAACCAACGTCGAACCGATGGAGGAATTGGCCGAGGTTGATTTGCGCAAGAAACGCGCGGCGCTCAAAGACGAGATCTGGGCGATCTTGTCAAAAAGCTGAGGATTAGGCGGGGGCTCTGCCCCCGGACTCGCAGGATATATATGGCCAGGCGAAGATCAGGTGACCTCATAAGGCAGGGTGCCGCGGCTATGGGCGTCGATGGTCAGGCGGCGCTCTAACGGTGGGACTGATCTTTGGTGGCAGGTTTGGCGCTCGCATATGCGACATGATATGCCGATGGGCTCGTAAGCGCTCGCGTTGTTTATGTCGAGATTATCGGCGTAGACCAATGCTTCGGCATGACGAACCTCACATCCCAAGGCGATGGCGTAGCGGCGGACAGGAGCACCGAACGAGCCTCCGGATTTTGAAACATCACGAGCTAATGAGATATAGCGGACGCCATCCGGCGTCTCGGCTAGCTGTTGCAGGAAATGACCCGGGGTCTCGAATGCCCGGTGGACATTCCAGAGTGGGCAGGCGCCGCCGAAGCGGGCGAATTGAAGACGCGTGGCTGAATGGCGTTTGGTGATCGTTCCGGCCTGATCGACACGGACAAAAAAGAACGGAATCCCCTTTGCGCCGGGGCGTTGTAGCGTAGACAGGCGGTGCGCCACCTGTTCAATCGACGCCCCGAACCGGTTGCTGAGCAGCTCCAAATCATGCCGATAGTCTTGCGCTGCGGACAGGAAAGCGCCGTAAGGCATCAGCGAAGCCCCGGCAAAATAGTTGGCGAGGCCAATCTTGGCGATGGCGCGGGCCTCATCGCTTTGGAAACGGGCGAAATCTAGCGTTGCTTCAAGCAGCTTATCCTGACTGATCAACGCCACCTGCAGCAGCAGTTGGAAGACCTGCGTTTGTGGTGCGGCGCGCGAGGAAAGGCGCAAGTTTTTGTCACCAGCATTGTAGCTGCGTAAGGTTTCTGTGTCGGCGAAAGTGACGTGAATGCCGCGTTCTGACAGGCTGTTCAGGGCGACTTGCCGAATATCGCTGGTTTCATCGGCACGGCTGGCGAAGCGTTCGGCGGCGCGGTCAACGGCGTCAATATAATTGTCGCAGTAGTGAAAGAAATCGCGCACCTCTTCCCATGGGCTGGCCTGAATACGGGCATCCTCGCGGCCCAATGCCTCGTCGAGCGAGGCGAGGCGTTCATGGGTCTGGCGATAGGCGCGGTGTAACTCGATGAACGCGCGTGCAAGCGCGGGCGCATTTGAAGCGGTGAGCCTGAGATCAGCCAGAGGGGGCGCCGTTTCGGCGAACACCGGATCGGCCAGTGCTTCGCGCATATCCGAAACCAATCGTTCGCTATCCCCTGTGCTGAGTTCGGTCACATCCATACCAAACTCTTGCGCCAGTGCCAGAACAACGGTCGTCGAGATCGGCCGGTTGTTATTCTCCATCTGGTTCAAATAGGGCAGTGAAACGCCCAGTTTTGCGGCGAAATCCTTCTGCGTGAGGGTCAGGCGTGTGCGCATTTCGCGCAGCTTGGCGCCAGCGTATAGTTTCTGAGTGGCCATGGCGGTTCTTTGCAGCTTTACTGAATCTGCAGGCTAACTTTGCAAACCCTGTCGCGCAAGCCGTCTACAGACCCAATTGCCGTTCGCGCCAGATAACAACGCTGATCGCGCAGATTGCCAGTGCGGCGGTTGCCAGCATCAGCCAAAGCAGAGGCATCGCGCCCGTCTCATGCGTCAGCAATGCGCCTGCCAATGCGCTGAGTGCCGCGCCGCCGCCCAACATGATCGCACCGCTCAAACCAGAGGCAGTGGCCGCAAGATGCGGGCGGACCGAAAGCGATCCGGCGGTTGCATTTGGGATCGCCATGCCGTTGCCCAACCCGACGAAGGTCATCAGGCCGAAGAAGCTGAGCGCCGTTCCCAAATCCACTAGGAACAACAAAGCTGATAGGGCCACGCCAATTGCATTCAGCCAGCATCCCCAGCGCACCATTCGGTTGACGCCGAAGCGAACCGAGAATCGACCGCTGATGAAGTTGCCGAAGAAATAGCCAATCGCAGGCGTACCAAAGTAGATGCCGACCTCGGCGGCTGTCATGCCGAACACTTCGGTCCCGATAAAGGGTGCGCCCCCGAGATAGGCAAAGAACGCACCTGAAGAGAACGCCGAGGACAGGGAATAGCCCCAGAAGCGGGGCGATCTCAGCAATTCAGGATATTCGCGAAATTGCTGCATCAGTGTTTTGCCGCTTGCGGCTGCGGTTTCGCCAAAATCTTGGTAGGTCAGCACCAGCGCTAGCGCCGCAAGGGCAAAGGGTAGCCAGAAATTGGCTTTCCAGCCAAAAGTTTCTTCGAGAAGCCCGCCGACAGCAGGACCGATCATCGGGACGACTGCCATCCCCATGGTGACATATCCGAGCATCGAAGCAGCCTGGTCCTGTTCGTACATGTCCCGCACAGCCGCACGACTTAAGACAATACCAACGACAATGACGGCCTGAAACATTCTGAAAGCGAGAAAGGTCTCGACATTTGGGGCGTATATACACCCCAGCGTTGCAAGCAGAAAAAAGGCGAGTCCCCACAGCAGTACAGGCCGACGTCCGGCCTTATCGGCAATGGGTCCTATTAAGATTTGCAGTGCCGCGTTGACCAGAAGATAAAGCGCGATCGAAAGCTGCATCACCTTGTAATCAGTCTGAAAATACGTCGCCATAAAGGGAAGGCTGGGCAGATACAGATTCATGCTCAGCGCCGACAATCCTGACAACAAAACGAGTGTTGCAAGCGTGGGGGGCGTGCGGCTGACAGAGGGTGAACTGAACTGCATGGTTTACCTTTAGACCCTGATCGCGCGAAATGCCATCGGCAGTTTGGCTTGTTGTGTTAATTAACAAATTTGCAGTTATCTCAAATAGTGTTGCCAAATATTTGCAAATTTGCCGAAAACTTCTTTGGCCGCCGATCCCAAATCGTTATGGTCGCGCAAATTCTCTTGGGAGACTACCGACATGAAAGACATCCTTTCCGAGCTCGAAGGCCGTCGCAACAACGCGCGATTGGGTGGTGGGCAAAAACGCATCGACTCGCAACACGCCCGCGGAAAGCTGACGGCACGCGAACGGATCGAGTTGCTGGTAGACGAAGGCAGCTTTGAAGAGTTTGACATGTTTGTCAGCCATCGCTGCACTGATTTCGGAATGGAGAAACAAAAGCCTGCTGGTGACGGGGTGGTCACAGGCTGGGGTACAATCAATGGTCGAATGGTCTACGTCTTCAGCCAGGATTTCACCGTATTCGGTGGCTCGCTGTCAGAAACCCATGCGCAGAAGATTTGCAAGATCATGGATATGGCAGTTCAAAACGGAGCGCCGGTGATCGGGATCAACGACTCGGGCGGGGCGCGGATTCAGGAGGGCGTCGCTTCATTGGCCGGATATGCTGAGGTGTTCCAGCGTAACATCATGGCCTCAGGCGTCGTGCCACAGATTAGCGTGATAATGGGGCCGTGTGCAGGTGGTGCGGTTTACAGTCCTGCGATGACCGACTTCATATTCATGGTCAAAGACACCTCGTACATGTTCGTAACCGGCCCAGACGTTGTGAAGACCGTCACCAATGAGGTCGTGACGGCAGAGGAATTGGGCGGGGCTTCAACCCACACCAAAAAGTCTTCGGTCGCTGATGGTGCGTTTGAAAACGATGTGGAGGCCCTGGCCGAGGTGCGCCGTCTTGTCGACTTCCTTCCGCTCAACAATCGCGAGAAACCGCCAGTTCGTCCGTTTTTTGACAGCCCTGACAGGGTCGAGACATCGCTGGATACGCTGATCCCGGACAATCCGAACACGCCGTACGACATGAAGGAACTGATCACCAAAGTGGCGGATGAGGGTGATTTTTACGAGATTCAGGAAGACTACGCTGAGAACATCATCACCGGTTTTATCCGGCTTGAAGGGCAGACCGTGGGCGTCGTGGCCAACCAACCCATGGTATTGGCAGGATGTTTGGACATCGATAGTTCCCGAAAAGCGGCCCGGTTCGTGCGGTTCTGTGATTGCTTTGAAATCCCGATCCTGACGCTTGTTGATGTTCCGGGCTTTCTGCCGGGCACTTCGCAGGAGTATGGCGGCGTGATCAAGCACGGCGCGAAACTGCTATTTGCTTATGGCGAAGCGACCGTGCCAAAGGTCACCGTAATCACGCGTAAGGCCTACGGTGGCGCGTATGATGTTATGGCCTCCAAACACCTGCGCGGCGACTTCAACTATGCGTGGCCCACGGCTGAGATCGCGGTGATGGGCGCAAAGGGCGCGACCGAAATCATCCACCGCGCCGATCTGGGCGACGCCGACAAGATTGCGAAACACACTCAGGACTACGAGGACCGGTTCGCAAATCCTTTCGTCGCGGCCGAGCGCGGCTTTATCGACGAGGTGATCATGCCACAATCGACCCGCCGCCGTGTATCACGTGCATTTGCGAGCCTGCGCGGCAAGCAACTGAAGAACCCTTGGAAAAAGCACGACAATATCCCGCTGTAAATGCCCGCCGAGGAGGCCCGAGCCGTAAATGCCCCGATTGACCGGACATAAGACCGTGCAGGTTGCAACCACTCTGCACGCTCCCCCGGAGGAAGGAAGCCGCCGCTGGCGGATCCGGGGATGCGCCGGGGTTTTTACGTTGCTGGTCGGAGTAGGTTCGGCGCTGGCCTCAAACCTGCTGCCCGTGCCGTCGGGTCAACCGGTCGAGCTTAGCGATGTGCTTCTGGACACCAATCCGGGTGAGCTTTGGGTGCGGTTTCGGTTCATTGCACCCAAGATCGGATCGACTGCAGGTCGTATCACATATGATGTCGCCGTAGTCGACATGGAGCATTTGTGTGAAACACTGGCGGTGCCTTACGTGGCCCAGCACGAATTGCAGCCTGCCCGGATTGTGATTTCGTTTTCGGACAGACCGGTAGCGTTCGGCACCTCCGAACCTGACGCAACGCAGTTCTTCGAAGCCTACCGGCTGGATCAATCCCGGTGTATCTGGGAGGGGCTCTGACCATGAACCAACAATGTCACGGTCTCAGAGTGTCCCGATACAGTGATGCAGCTCTGGAGGTTCGCATGATCACTTCAATCCCGCAGGCATGTCCGATGGCCTGCCATATCTGGAACTTGTCCGTTGAGGTTTCGCAATGCTGAAACATCGCGGTTTCCCCGGACGTTTGCCCGGAACAGACTTCCAGTTCACCATTCGGCGGGCCAATCCCAAGGGCGTTACGCCGCTGACCCAGCGAGAACGCTTTCGCGATCGCAAACCCGCCGACAAGCGCGCAGATGTCGCGTTTATCGAGGCGTTATGGGCGCATTTTGGTGATCAGCCCTTTGAGCGAGGCAATCTGGACGCGGGCCGTCTAAGTTGGCTGTTCGGGCGTGAGGTTGTCGCCGCCGAAGACCCGTTTGATCCTGCAAGCTACGATGCTCTGCTGGTGATCAATCTGGACGCCGCGCGCCAATCTTTCCCTGACGTGTTCGACGGAGTGCGCTGATTGTGACCGGGGCTGCCGCACATAACACTCAGATGATCAGTGACACTGGAACCCTGCCCGCTAATGGGCAGGGTAGGCTGTTTTCATCAGAAGTTGAGTTGCGCGGCCAACTGGACACGATTGCCGTCGAATGTGTCGCCGGAAATTGTGTCGTTCCGCTCTCCATAGATGTATTCGGCGCTGAGCGTCAGGTTGTCTGTCGCCTTGTAAAAGGCATTGACGTGGATCGTCTCAAGCTCGGTGAACGACAAAGTACCGGTCGATGTAGGCAGGTCGTAGTCTTCCTTGCCATAGGCGATGCCGACGTTCCATTTGGAACTCAGGTCCTGACGGAATTCGATGGTGTAGCCATCAACATCGTTGGCCTGACCCCCGACGACTGCGTCACCCAAGCCGATCAGGTAGGGGCCAAGTGCCTCGCCGTTGACATAGTTGACCTGAAACAACCCACCTTCCCACGGTCGGATCGAGCCCGACAAAGAGAAACCGGTCTGATCGACCTCGACGTCGCCGGATTGCGCCTTGCCGTAGAGCGCCGAGGCACGAGCGATGTATTTGCCATCGTTGTATTCGACCGAACCAGTCAGCACAGGATCATCCGAATCCGAGCCGCCGACGTTTTCTTCAACGGAAACGGCGAAGGTGGTATTCGATCCGATATTGTTGGTGTAGCGCACCTGCGGAACGCGCGCGAAAGCGATCCCGACCGGCCCGTTAAATTCCACCGAGGTCGGGTAGGTGTCCAGAGGTTGGAAATTGGTCCAGTATTGTCCGATCAGCCATTGTTCCCCAATTCGGATATTGGCATGACGAATTCGGAATTCGGCGGTTCCGTCCGAGCCGAAGGCATCGACTTCGATCTGGCCCTGAATGTCTCCGATTCCCGAAGGCGTGCTGGTGCGCAGCCCGATACGAGACTGACGGACTGTGGCGCCAAACGTACCATCTGTCTCGGCCGAGGGTTCGCCAATCACGTTTACGAATGCGGTGTCGCCCTGATCGTATTCGAAGTCATAGAAGAAGTCGGCTTTGACATAACCGTAGACGTCCAGAGTGGTGTTGCCGATCTGCAGATCCCCAGTGCCAGACCCGGGATTGGAGGATTCCAGCGCTTCGACCCGGGCGCGCAGTGCATCCAGTTCAGCCTGAGTTTGTGCATCTTGCGCCAAGGCTTGCATACCGGTCACGGAAAGCGCGCTGGCAGCAAGCAGGCTAGCATTTTTACCCTTTGTTATCATATGGATAGTTCCTTGTGTGCGAGTGTGCAGGGGCACCGTTCCACGCAACTGAATTCTTGGGAAATCACCAAGTTGAGAGAAGATGCTCTCAATTTTTCAAGCAAAAGTGTCGGTAGACATGTGACGTTTCACGCTGCGCTGAAACCGGAATCTAAGTTACTGTCACCGGAAGGATTTTTGCGTGAGTTTGTAGTGATGTTGCGTGAGGTGCCTCGCGCACTGCCTCGCTACAAGTCTTCGATTTGTAACAGGAACGTGACGGATTTCAGACGTAGTCGTCGCTGTCCGGGCGATTACGACGTCGGCGCAAATCTGCGTGGTGCCGCGCTGGATGGGCAGGTTTCAGCCGGAATCTCAGATGGAAACAATAACTGGTTGGCGGCCAGAATTGTGCTGTGCACAGTGATTGGGCCGTGCGGCTCTACTTTGCCTGCGTCGCACAAGCACCTACTATTCCGTACCCCTTCCTTCCGCGGGCAGGCTTGTGTTCCCCACAGAGTTCTGTCCGCGGTTTTCTTTTTGTCAGGTTTGGACAAAAAGCGGCAAAAACCTGCGCAATTCGCAAGTTTGTGGTCCGTGTTATTGCATAACAAGGCGCGAAATCGGCATCTGCTCTCAAAGACTGCAAAAAATCTAGAAGGGCAGAAACCATGCGAATCAAACGAATTTCCCTTGCGTTGGCAACCTGCGCGGGTTTGGCGGCCTGCGGTGGCTCGACCGGCGAACAGGCGATCCTTGGCGGCGGTGCGGGGGCTCTGGGGGCAGCGGTCCTCAGTGCAGATCCGCTGCTTGGGGCGGCAGTCGGGGCTGCGGGCAACGTGCTTTACTGCAAGACCCAGAACAACTGTAACTAAAGCTGAATTTAACGGGGCTGGAAAAGTCCCGTCCGTCATTGCGCATCACGCCGTCGTGGGGTCAACGCCCCGCGGCGGCGTTTTGCGTTTCCAGAACATCAAGCCAAAGGACGTTCCATGTTCAACAAGATCCTGATCGCAAACCGGGGCGAGATTGCCTGCCGGGTCATCAAGACCGCCCGCAAGATGGGCATTGGCACGGTTGCCATCTATTCAGATGCTGACAAGAACGCCCTGCATGTTACAATGGCGGATGAGGCCGTGCATATCGGCCCGCCGCCCGCCAACCAGTCATACATCGTCATCGACAAGGTGATGGATGCCATCCGTAAAAGCGGCGCGCAGGCGGTCCACCCCGGTTATGGCTTTCTGTCCGAGAACTCCAAATTCGCCGAGGCGCTGGATGCCGAAGGCGTCGCCTTTGTCGGCCCCCCGGTCGGTGCGATCGAAAGCATGGGGGACAAGATCACCTCGAAGAAGATCGCGCAGGAGGCCGGGGTTTCGACGGTGCCCGGTTACATGGGCCTGATCGAAGACGCCGATGAGGCGGTGAAGATTTCGAACGACATTGGCTATCCGGTGATGATCAAGGCCAGCGCTGGCGGCGGTGGCAAGGGCATGCGGATTGCGTGGAATGACGAAGAGGCGCGGGAAGGTTTCCAGTCATCCAAGAACGAGGCCGCGAACTCCTTCGGCGACGACCGGATTTTCATCGAGAAATTTGTGACTCAGCCGCGCCACATCGAGATTCAGGTGCTCTGTGACAGTCACGGCAATGGCATCTATCTCGGGGAACGCGAATGCTCGATCCAGCGCCGGAACCAGAAAGTTGTGGAAGAGGCGCCATCGCCGTTCCTTGACCCTGAAACCCGCAAGGCGATGGGCGAACAGGCGGTCGCGTTGGCCAAGGCTGTGAACTATGCCAGCGCCGGTACGGTCGAGTTCATCGTGGATGGCGAAAAGAACTTCTACTTCCTCGAAATGAACACCCGCCTGCAGGTGGAACACCCGGTGACCGAACTGATCACTGGTGTCGATCTTGTCGAACAGATGATCCGTGTGGCCGCTGGTGAAAAACTGTCGATCACGCAGGATGACGTCACCCTGACAGGCTGGGCGATTGAAAACCGTCTTTATGCAGAGGACCCGTATCGTGGCTTCTTGCCCTCGATTGGCCGCCTTACCCGTTATCGCCCGCCGCAGGAGGTCGCAGCAGGCCCGCTGCTTGTGAATGACAAATGGCAAGGTGATGCGCCTAAAGGGGATAGCGCTGTGCGTAACGATACCGGCGTCTATGAGGGCGGCGAGATCAGCATGTATTACGACCCGATGATCGCCAAGCTGTGTACCTGGGCATCGACCCGCGAACAGGCGATTGAGGCGATGCGCGTGGCGCTGGACAGTTTCGAAGTCGAAGGCATCGGTCACAATTTGCCATTCCTGTCAGCGGTCATGGATCACCCGAAATTTGTAAGTGGTGACATGACGACCGCTTTCATCGCCGAGGAGTATCCGGACGGGTTTGAAGGCGTCGACCTTCCCGAAGAAGATCTGCGTCGCATCGCAGCCTCGTGCGCTGCCATGCACCGGGTTGCCGAAATCCGTCGCACCCGCGTATCAGGCCGGATGGACAACCATGAACGGAAAGTCGGCAAACGTTGGAATGTCGCTCTGCAAGGGCAGGATTTCAGCGTCAAGGTTAAGGCTGACAAACAGGGCGCGACTGTCAAATTCAAAGACGGGTCAGCTCTGCGTGTGTCCTCTGACTGGACGCCGGGTGACCAACTTGCGGTGTTGGACGTGGATGGCAGCCCGTTGGTCTTGAAGGTTGGAAAGGTATCGGGCGGGTTCCGTATCCGAAACCGAGGGGCTGACCTCAAGGTACATGTGCGCACCCCGCGTCAGGCCGAACTGGCCCGCCTGATGCCCGAGAAGCTGCCGCCTGATACATCGAAAATGCTGCTCTGCCCAATGCCGGGCTTGATCGTGAAGATTGATGTGGAAGTAGGTCAGGAGGTGCAGGAAGGTCAGGCACTTTGTACCGTTGAGGCGATGAAGATGGAGAACATCCTGCGCGCCGAGAAAAAGGGCGTTGTCTCCAAGATCAACGCGGGCCCCGGCGACAGTCTGGCCGTTGACGATGTGATCATCGAGTTCGAGTGATGATGCGCGCACCTGCGACATATCTTTCAAGGTTCCCAGCGGCTTCCGCCGGGATCTTGAGGCATGTCGCAGGTGCTCAGCCGCCCTCACGTCGTTCGCGGATTTCGCGTTCGCGCAAAGGCGTCTTGTCAATGGATCGGCCAATCTCACGCACGCTCCATGGGCTGGGTTTGCGCAGTTTGACGACACCATCCTTGTCGACAAACACCATCTGGAAACCACGCGGTCGCAGTTTTGATCGGATCGATGATCGCGCCGCCGGATCAGTATCGGTCAAGACAACCACGTCGCGATCCCGCATTGCGTCTTCGCCTTCGAGTAACATGTCAATCTGTTGCTGGAATCTTGGGTCTGCCGGGGTATCGGCAAAAACGACGATCGGGCGATGCGTCCAGAGAAAATCGCTTAGATCGCTGTCAGCTACTGGACGAACAAAGCTGTCATCCGCAGGGGCAGTCGCGTCGGCGGCCAAGGCGGCCAACGGGAATAGTGCCGAGAAAACAAAGGCAAGCGTGCGTGTCATGAGGCCTCCTGTTGTCATGAATATAGCCTCTGCTGGGGCGAATGCGACTGACGAAATGCGTGTGATCACCAAAAATTTGCTTCGTGGACGCCGCACCCACCCATGCGTATTTATCAATTTGCCTACAAAACGCGCCGTTCCCGCGGCCTTCGCGTTGGGAGAGTAGGTCGATGGAAGTGATCCTGCATTGCGGCGCACATCGATGTGCAAGCACCAGTTTCCAGAACTATCTGAGCCGGAACGTGCAGCTCCTTGCAGATCAAGGTCTGGCGTATTGGGGGCCGGAGCGAACACGCTCCAATGGCCTCAACAGCTTGAACAAATTGACGCCTGAGGTCTGTGATGGATTACGCCGCGAGCTGGACGTATGTCAGAAAGACGGCGCGACGCAGCTATTGGTCAGCCAAGAGAATTTCGTGGGCTCAATGGAGCGCAATATTGCCTTTGCCTCGCTCTATCCAGGTATGCAGGAACGTGGGCAGCTTTTGGCAAGGGCATTTGATGGAAGAGTCACCAAAATTGCTTTGAATATCCGCGCGTTGGATATGTATTGGTCTTCCGTGGCCGCCTATAAGTTCAAACGTGGCAGCGCCCCAATAGAGCCCACAAAGTGGACCCGCATCGCGCAAAGCAAGCGGAGCTGGCGAGACGTCATCACCGATATTAGCCACGCCTTCCCGGGCGTCCCATTGCTCGTTTTGCCGTTTGAGGAATTTGCGGGTCATCAACAGGCGCAGCTTCAGGCGCTGACGGGTCGCACCGCGCCCGAATTCAGCGATGGCCTTGCGTTGAATGCTGCGCCCAAACCTACGCCCCATGGTCTGACCGCTGAACAGGCGATGCAGCTTTGGGCTGATTATGCCGATGATCTGGAATGGCTTGCCTCGGGCGCCGATGGGAGGGCTGAACTGGTCTGCCGGACAGATAGCAATGCACGCGGGGTCGCCCCCGCCGAAACCAGAATTGAACAGAGGAAAACGACATGACCGACACCAACGACTGGCAGGTGCTGGCTGAAAAAGAGCTGCGCGGCCGACCTTTGGGCGATCTGACCAAAGAGACGCTGGAAGGCATCGACGTCAAACCGCTTTATACTCAGGAAGACACGGCTGATCTGCCGCATATGGGCTCGCTTCCGGGCTTCGGGCCGTTTACGCGCGGCGTTAAAGCGACGATGTATGCAGGGCGTCCTTGGACGATCCGTCAATATGCAGGCTTCTCGACGGCTGAAGAATCGAATGCATTTTACCGCCGCAATCTGGCGGCCGGCCAGCAAGGTGTCTCGGTCGCCTTCGATCTGGCGACTCACCGGGGTTATGACAGTGACCATCCCCGCGTGGTGGGCGATGTCGGCAAAGCCGGTGTGGCCATCGACAGCGTTGAGGATATGAAAATCCTGTTCGACGGTATCCCGCTGGACAAGGTTTCGGTCTCAATGACGATGAACGGAGCGGTGATCCCGGTTCTGGCCAGCTTCATCGTTGCAGGTGAAGAGCAGGGGCATGACAAGGCCGTGCTGTCGGGCACCATTCAGAACGACATTCTGAAAGAGTTCATGGTGCGTAATACTTACATCTACCCGCCCGAGCCATCGATGAAGATCATCTCGGACATCATCGAATACACGTCGAACGAAATGCCCAAGTTCAATTCGATCTCGATCTCTGGCTATCACATGCAAGAAGCCGGGGCGAACCTGGTGCAAGAGCTGGCCTATACGCTGGCCGATGGCCGTGAATATGTGCGTGCCGCGACACAATCGGGTATGGACGTGGACAAGTTCGCGGGTCGTCTGTCGTTCTTCTTTGCCATCGGCATGAATTTCTTCATGGAGATCGCGAAACTGCGCGCCGCGCGCACCCTTTGGCATCGGGTAATGACGGAGTTCGGGGCGAAATCCGAACGGTCGAAAATGCTGCGGACACATTGCCAGACGTCGGGTGTAAGTCTGCAGGAGCAAGACCCCTATAACAACGTGGTCCGTACCGCCTATGAAGCCATGAGCGCGGTTCTGGGCGGCACCCAATCGCTGCACACCAACGCATTGGACGAGGCGATTGCCCTGCCCACCGATTTCTCGGCGCGTATCGCACGGAACACGCAGTTGGTGTTGCAAGAGGAAACCGGCGTGACCGATGTGGTCGATCCGCTTGCGGGCTCTTACTACGTCGAGAGTCTGACCAATGAGCTGGTCGAAAAAGCCTGGGCTTTGATGAAAGAGGTCGAGGAGATGGGCGGCATGACCAAGGCAGTTGCCAGCGGTATGCCCAAGCTGCGCATCGAAGAAAGCGCCGCGCGCCGTCAGGCCATGATTGACCGGGGTGAAGAAGTCATCGTTGGCGTCAACAAGTACCGCAAGGAACAAGAAGACCCGATCGACATTCTGGATGTCGATAACGTGGCCGTGCGTGAAGCTCAGGTCGCGCGGCTGGAGCGTATCCGTGCAACGCGCGACGAGGCGGCTTGCCAACAGGCGCTGGACGCCCTGACAACAACCGCCCGCGAGGGAGGCAACCTGCTGGCCGCCGCCGTCGAGGCCGCCCGAGCCCGCGCATCCGTAGGAGAGATCAGCATGGCAATGGAGAAAGAGTTCGGTCGCCACCGTGCCGAAGTGAAGACCCTGGCCGGTGTTTACGGTGCGGCCTACGAGGGTGACGAAGGTTTTGCCGCGATTCAGAATTCCATAGAAGAATTCGCCAAGGCCGAGGGGCGTCGCCCGCGTCTGCTGGTGGTCAAGATGGGGCAAGACGGCCACGATCGAGGGGCCAAGGTGATCGCCACTGCTTTTGCTGATATCGGGTTTGACGTAGATGTCGGCCCTCTGTTTCAGACACCTGCAGAAGCCGCACAGGACGCGGTGGACAATGATGTGCATGTGATCGGGATCTCTTCGCAGGCTGCGGGGCATAAGACATTGGCGCCTCAGTTGGTTGAGGAACTGAAAAAGGCAGGGGCTGAAGACATCATAGTCATCTGCGGTGGGGTCATTCCGCAACAGGATTACCAGTTCCTTTACGATCACGGTGTGAAGGCGATCTTTGGTCCGGGAACGAACATCCCTGAAGCGGCCCAAGACATCTTGCGTTTGATCGGCGAAGCCAAAACCTAACGCCGGCGCCAAGATTTTTCGTACGAAAAATCTTGTGATTTCGCCCCTTTGCGGAAAACATGCGACCAGACCCAAATGGTCTGGTCGTTTGTCATCAGGAGGCGTCTTCATGTTACTGGATCATCTGGCTGTTGCGGGCGAAACGCTTGAAGAAGCTTCTGACCATATCGAACAGGCGCTGGGCGTACGGCTTCAGGACGGCGGCAAGCACGAAAAATTCGGAACGTATAATCGACTTCTGGGCTTGCGGGATGGGCTCTATCTGGAGGCGATTGCGATCGACCCCGAAGCCTCCAAACCGCAAAGGACGCGCTGGTTCGATCTGGACCGGTTCACCGGATCACCCCGCCTGACCAACTGGATTTGCCGGGTTCCGGATATCGAAGCGTCACTGACCGTTTTCCCCGACGGCGTCGGACAACCTATCGATCTGAACCGAGGCGCGCTGCGCTGGCGTATGGCAGTCCCCCCAAATGGACGTCTGCCATTTGACAACCTCTTTCCGGCGCTTATTGAGTGGCAGGGTGATCTGCATCCGGCGCAAATGCTTCAGGACAGTGGCTGCCGGTTACGCCGCCTTATTGTGTGCCATCCGGATGCAATCGACTTAGCCAAAGGTTTGGGGGCGTTGGAGTATGTCGCGTTTGACAGCGGCCCGGCTGCATTGCGCGCTGAAATCGAAACACCGCACGGGTTGCGCGTGCTGGAATGAACATCCGGCAGGCCAGAGCCCAAGATGCATCCGCGATTGCGGCGATAGCAAACGTGATTATCCGTGATACGCTGGTCACTTTCACCACCGATGAACGCAGCGTCGAAAGCGTGGTGGCAGAGATCGAAACCAGAGGTCCCGCCTTCTTGGTCGCCGAGCGCAGTGGTGCCGTCGAGGGGTTTGCGACCTATGGCACCTTCCGCTCGGGACCGGGATATGCGCAGTGCCGCGAACATTCGATACAGTTGGCACCCGAAGCCAGAGGCCAGAATGTTGGCCGTTCGTTGATGGAGGCTCTTGAAGCCATCGCGCGGGAGGATAACGTGCATGTCTTGGTGGCGGGCATTTCATCGGCCAACCCCGCAGCCATCGCCTTCCATAAGGCAATTGGCTTCAAGCAGGTGGGACGCATGCCTGAAGTGGGGTTCAAATGGGGGCAGCGGCTGGATCTTGTCCTGATGCAGAAAATACTCGGCCCGCAGTCATCTGTCGCACCTGACAGTCGTGACAAGGCACGCTAGGGTGCGCCCATGTCGATCTGGTCCAGAATAGCCGACGCGCTGAACGCGCTTGCCCAGGGCGAAAGCCTGACTGCGGTGTTTGAGAAACTGCGCACGCCGCCAGAACGTTCGGTGGCCTTTGCGATTGCTGTCGTGGCGCTTGGCGCCAAGATGGCCAAGGCCGACGGTCAGGTGACGCGGGATGAGGTGACGGCTTTCCGTGAAGTGTTCCAGATCGCGCCCGAAGATGAAGACGGGGCGGCCAAGGTCTTTGACATGGCACGGACAGACGTTGCTGGATATCAGGACTACGCCCGCCGGATTGCCCGCATGTTCGCCGAAGATAGCACCACCCTGTGCGATTTGATGGAAGGGCTGTTTCACATTGCCATGGCGGACGGGTTCTACCATCCGAACGAAAACGAGTTTTTGGAAGAAGTCAGCCGCATTTTCGGCCAGACCGACGCTCAGTTCATGGCCCTGCGCGCGCGTTTCGTACCGGATGCGCCGAAAGACCCCTATACGGTTCTGGGCGTTCCCCGCGACGCTCCTCTGACCGAAATTCGCAAGGTTTGGCGGCAACTGGTGCGAGAAACTCACCCCGATGCGATGCTGGCACGCGGCGTTCCGGAAGAGGCGGTGCGGCTGGCCGAGAAAAAGATGATCGACATCAACCGCGCCTGGGATGAAATCAATGGCGCTCGGGTCTGATCCGTGCGGTTGGCGACCTACAATATCGAATGGTTCGCCAACCTGTTTGATCGCAATGACAGCCTGATTGTCGATGACAGCTGGTCAGGGCGTCACGATGTGACCAAGGCCCGGCAGGTTGAGGCGATCGCAAAGGTGCTGACGGCGATTGATGCCGATGCGATGCTGATCGTCGAAGCCCCCAACACAGGCAAGTCTCAGAATACGGTCCGTGCCTTGCAGCGATTTGCCGAGGCGTTCGGTCTGCGTACAAGCCATGCAATCATGGGATTTCCCAATGATACACATCAGGAATTGGCCCTGCTTTATGATCCCGAAATTCTTACAGCCAAACACGACGCAAGGGAGGCTGAGAACGCGCCGCGTTTCGATGCCGAGTTCCGGATCGACCTGGATGTGGATGCGACCGAGGATCTTGTTCGGTTTTCAAAGCCTCCGATGGAATTGGCGATCCAAACAACCTCAGGGCAGGAGTTTCGACTGATCGGGGCGCATCTGAAGTCCAAAGCACCCCATGGCGCTGCATCGCGGGATGAGATGATACGAATTTCGATTGCCAATCGCCGTAAGCAGTTGGCGCAGGCGGTATGGCTGGGTCGACGGGTCCGACATCATTTGACGGAGCAAGAGCCGGTGATTTTGCTGGGCGATCTCAATGACGGACCCGGGCTGGACGAGTTCGAACATCTCTTCGGTCGATCGTCGGTCGAGATATTGTTGCAGGCGGGGCTCTATGATCCTCATGCGGCACGGGCATTGGAACTGCGCCCCGGTTCCGTCCCGGCAACTGCACGATTTGCGCGGCCGAATGAAGGACGGTATCTTGAGGCGTTGTTGGACTACATCATGATTAGCGAGGATTTGCGCGCCCACCACCCGAACTGGCGCATCTGGCATCCGTTTCGCGATGCCGCCTGCTGGGGCAACCCCGAGCTGAGGGATGCCTTGCTAACCGCATCCGACCACTTCCCGGTGACGTTGGATATCGACCTCTGACCTTTCAACACTCGGCACGCTCGCTTATATTCAAGCTATGCTACGTCTAATGCTGATCAGCGCTGTTTGTACCGCCTTGGCCCTGCCTGCCCAAGCACAGAACGATTCAGGTAAGTCGCTGATGGAGCGGGGTGCCGAGTTGTTTCTGGAAGGCTTGCGGCAAGAGATGGAGCCCACGCTCGAAGACCTGCGTGGACTTGCGGACCAATTTGGTCCGGCTTTGCAGTCTTTCATGCGGGAAATGGGTCCGGCGCTGGCTGATTTGGCTGCTCAGGTGCAGGATTGGAGCGCGTATGAATCGCCCGAGATGTTACCAAACGGCGACATTATCATCCGCAAGAAGCCCAAAGATCAGCCCGAAGAAGTTGTGCCGGAAGAAGAGACTTCTAACGGTTATACCGATATCTGATTATCCGCGAATGATCACTTTGGGTTCTGATTTCAGCGCGCCGGCCAACGAGTTAAAACGGGCCTCGGCGACTTCGTTGAACAATGCGCCTGCCGATTTGGGCAGACGCAGTTCGAGCTTTTGTTTTTTGGGATAGTAACGCATCTTGCCCATGGCTGCGTCGTGCTGCATCCAAAGCATCGCTCCGAACCGTAGTGCTTTGCCTAGGATTTCGGCCTGTTCTTGGCCGCGTTCTTCGAGCAGTTCGTAAAGCTCGGTAAAGCGGCTCCCTTCGCGTTTGTTGCGATATCGGTGTTGCAAAGCGAGCCCGATAAAGATCCGCTCGGAATGTTTGATCCCGCTCATGTTGGCGCGGGTGACATATTCGAAACAAGCCTCGGCCCGGTAATCTGGATGCGCACGCCAACTGACGTCGTGCAGCAGACAAGCTGCCTTGATCAGGCGCAGCATCGGTTCCGGCGCCGAACGGAACAAGGGCATGACAAAATCGAACAGGTGTTTGCCGAAACCGGGCAAGCGCGCGTCTTTCGCTTCGGCAAACCGGCAGGCTTCGATCAAAGGATCCCGGTCGCGCAGGCGTTGCGGCATCTGTTCATACAGCAATCCTTCGCGGATGCCGTAGCTTGAAATCGCGATGTCCTTTGGTTTGAACGTGCGGATCAGGCGTGAAAGCACATCCATTGCATAGGGGATCAATGCCATACGCGATCCCGACACACCGGCCAATGCGCGCAATTCATCAGGATCATTCTGTTCGATGAACTTGATGGTCTCGCGTACCTGACTTTGTGTCATGCGGTATTCGTGCAGCACGTTCAGCGGATAGCCTCGGCGCAACATGTCCAGACGTGCGAAGGCGCGCCAACTGCCGCCGACCAGAAACAGCCGATCACGTTGAGGGCCCATCCGGTCGCGCATCTCTTCCAGCGTCTTCTTGATATGCTCCTTACGCGCCCGGCGACCGCCTTTGATATCGCGCAGCTTGAGCGGCCCCAGGGGCGAAGTCATGCGACGTCCGACCTTGCCGCCTCCGATCTCAGCGAGTTCGACGGACGAGCCACCGATGTCGCAGATCAGCCCATAAGCTCCGGGCCAACCCAGCAGCACGCCCTGAGCTGAGAGCCGTGCTTCTTCCTCGCCATCGACAACGTTGATGATCAGGCCGGTTTCGGCTTTTGCCTGCGCGCAGAAATCCGGTCCATCGCTGGCCTCGCGCACCGCAGCGGTGGCGACCGCGTGCAGGGCGGGCAGGCCGAGGTCTCTGGCAAGATGCTGAAACCTGTGCAAGGCAGCCAGCGCCCGTTTGCGACCTTCAGGGTTCAGTCGGCCGGTCTCTGACAGGCCGGCGCCCAGTTCGCACATCACCTTTTCATTGTAGAAATAGGCCGGTGAGCGCGCCGCGCCGTCAAAAATCACCATCCGGACCGAGTTCGATCCGATATCGACAACCCCGACCCGGGAAAGTGCACGGGCGCCCGGATCTTCGAACAGCGGCCTTCCGAACAGCCCGTGATCCGGGAAATCAGTCTCGGCAATCTTGGTCATGGTGTCCCCAGGTCTTTTGCGCGACAGGATGCGAGATCACCCTTGTCCGGTCAATTGCAGGCATCCGATTGTTCGGCCTCTGTGTTCAATAGACGCACCGCCAGCGCACGGGTGATGTCGCGTTTTTCAGTCAGCGCAATTTCGTCAAGCTGCTCGACCACGCGGGCGGCGGTTTCAAAGCTTCGATTCATGTGCTTGACCAGATATGCTATGACATCCGGCCCCGGATTGAGCTGCCGGTCGGTGAATAGCTTCGCCAGCACTGCGCCCAGCAGCGCATCGTCCGGCCCTTCAAGCGACACATGATGCGCACCTTCGGCCCGGCTTTGCAGATCGGCCAGCGGCAGATGCCACAGCTTCGGCGTCGTGCGCCCGGTCATCAGCAAGGCGTGGCCCTCGGCCAGAACCAGATTGTGCAAATGGAACAGAGTTTTCTGCTGCTCGACGTCCGCCGCGATTACCGGCACATCTTCGACCGCCACCGGACCGCGCGCCAGGTCCGGCACGTCGTCATATCGAAGCGCGGCGGCTTGTACGATTCGACCGCCGGTCTCGCCGGCCCAGACATGCGCTAGATGGGTCTTGCCCGATCCTGCAGGGCCGCTCAGCACCAGTTTGTTGCCAGGCCATGAGGTGGCAGAGATCATCGCAACAGCCAGCGCATTAGCAGGCGAGACGAAAAAGTCTTCGCGGCCCAAGGCAGTCTTGGACGGCAGATCAAAGCTTAGCTGCATGGCCATTTATTCGTCTTCCTGATTGAGCCCTTCAAGCCCGGTATATAGGCGGCTGTGCAGATACTGCTCGGTCGCAAACCGTGCCAGCACGCCCAAGGCAGCCGCTACAGGTACTGCGATCAGCATTCCGACAAAGCCGAACAGCGCGCCGAAGACCGACAAGGCCAGCAGCAGCCAGACCGGGTGCAGGCCCACCGAACTACCGACGAGTTTGGGCGTCAGGAAGTTGCCCTCGGTCACCTGTCCGATAGCAAAAATACCGGCGACCAAACCGATATGTGCCCAGTCCCCCCAGAACTGAAACAGGGCCAGGCCTATGGCTAGGGTGCCTCCGATCAGGGCGCCCAAATAGGGGATGAAGGTTACCAGTCCTGCAATGAAGCCGACGATCAGGCCGAATTGCAGGCCGACCAGCATCAATGCGACAGCATAGTAGGTGCCGAGGATCAGGCAGACGGTACCCATTCCACGCACGAATGAGGCAAGAACGGCGTCGATTTCACCAGCAAGTCGTTTGATCGTGGGGGCGTGATCACGGGGCAAGAGCTCTCCGATCCGGGTGATCATGCGATCCCAATCCATCAGCAGATAAACCGCGACAACCGGTACGATAACCAGCAGGACGACGACATTTATTGCTGAACCCAATGAGGCCAGAACGGTTTGCAGCACATCGCCGGTTTTTGATTTCAGCGTCTCGCCAAATGACACCAGCATCTGGTGGGTATTTGATTCGCGATCGAGCAAAGCCGGGAATTGTTTCTCAATAAAGGCGCGCAGTTCTTTAAAAAGGCTTGGCAAAACATCAATCAGATCCAGTAGCTGTGTGATCAACGCGGGCACAACCATAAGAATCATCAAAACAAAACCAAACACGCCGACAACGGTAATGATCCCGGTCGCAGCCATGCGCGAAAGGCCGAGTGTTTCCAGGCGGTCCGCAACGGGATCAAGGAAATATGCAATCGCACCACCGATCACAAAGGGCAGCAAGACATCGCCCAACAGGTACAAAAGCAGCACGAAAACAGCGGCGGCAATGCCCCAGTATCTAAGCTGATCCTTCACCGGCAAGGCCATGGCGCAATCCCTCGTTTGCACAGCATTGCCGTGTTCTTGGCCCATGACGCCCGGCGATGCAAGCGGTTCATGGCGCGCGATTTTTATACCCTAGTCTGTCAGAGTACCCAGTTCCGGTGTCTCACCTGTGGCCATTTCATCAGGCCAGTTGGTGCGCCAGATTTCCGCCGACCAGTGTCCGCAATGTACCTTCGGGCGATCAATGCCGGGCAGGGCAGGCAGCAGTGGCGCAACCACCACATCGTGGCGCGGAACGGCGAAATAAGGGAAGGAATAGCGTTCACGCCCGGATCGATTAACCACGCGATGCGGGGTCGATTTCAACCGCCCGCCCGACCACAGTTCCAGCATGTCGCCGATATTGACCACGAAGCCGCCGGGCGGGCAGTCCGGTGTGATCCAGCCGCCGGTGCGGGTCTGCACCTCAAGTCCTCCGACCGGATCGGGAGCGATTATTGTCAGCGCGTCGGTGTCCTTATGCGGATGAATTCCATAGCCAAGCTCATCCGGGGATTGTGGCGGATAGTGTAGCAGGGTCATGTTGGTCATCGGGTCGCGGAAGGCGTCGCGTAGTGTGTTGGGCGGGATTTTTAACCCCACTTCCAATGCACCCAGCAAAAGATCTGTCACGCCATCAAGCTGTAGCCAGTAATCCAGTATTACCGCGCGGGCCTGGGGCACTTCTCGGGGCCAGATATTCGGGCCGTAAAGTGCGCATTCAACCCGGATCGGCGCATCTTCGGCTGCTTCGAAATGCAGCTTGTACCCTTCGTACTTATCCGCCGCGCCCGAGCCGTCATTGGGCGTGAAGAACCCCATCGGAATGTACCCACGATAGTTTTCGCGGGTGATGGCCTGATCCCATTTTCGGGCCTCGTCGATATCAAAGATCGCACTGACACACTCGCGCACCTGCTCGATGTGCTCAGGCGCGATGCCTGTCCCTGTGATCGACAGAAACCCGATGCTGGTGCAGGCATCCATGATCTGCGCGACCGTTGCTTGATACAGCGGACCAGAAGGATCAGTCAGCGGGCTGATATCAATGGTTGGAATACGCTCCATCAGTTAATTCTCACGCCTTGTCGTTCCAGTTCCTGATGCACAGGAACAAGGTTCATGCTGTCGAGATCTTGATTGCTTTTCAAGGATAACGCCGCAGCAATTCCCGCGCCTTGCCCCATGACCGCGCAGCAGGACATGTTGCGCGTTGCGGCGTGAGCGACCCGATCCGCGCCATGGGACCGGCCCGCAACCAACAAGCCCTTGATCCCTTTGGGAAGCATCGAGCGATACGGAATCTGCATATATCGCCCCGTGGTCGGCAAGATCAGAATGCCGTAGCCATCGATGAATTCAGGGTAGATACCGATGGAATCCTCGAACCGGCCCTGATGTCGGGCATCGGTTTCGGTCATGTTGTAGACGGCATCGATCTTGCGCGTATCCCGAATGCCGATGGTCATTCCGAAATTGCGTAGACGTGCGTTTTCGCACCCCGGCATGAAACGGCGGAGGGCATCAATGGCCAGCATCGCCTGTCGGCGGCCTTCGATTTCACCAAAGGTCAGGCTGTCGGGGTCGGTTCCATCGATCTGGTCCATATGAATCAGGTTCATATAGGTCAGTTCTCCGGTATCGTGCATCGCCCCCCAGGTCCCTGCGATCGTGTTCAAATGAGCCGGTATCAGGC
Organism: Ruegeria sp. C5; assembly: GCF_056537605.1. NCBI lineage: Bacteria > Pseudomonadati > Pseudomonadota > Alphaproteobacteria > Rhodobacterales > Roseobacteraceae > Ruegeria > Ruegeria sp. C5. The sequence goes on from NZ_JBQFRX010000003.1 coordinate 387,714, forward strand.
CCTCATCAATCGCCTGCTGGAAGGGTTTCTTGACGAAGGGCGAGAACATGTCGTCCTCTTTGCCCGAGGTTTCGATATTCCATTCGCCACCGCCACCCCAGTCTTTATAGGTCTGCGGGTCGGCTTTGACACCTTCAATAAAGGCCCGTTTATCGACACCGGCCAGATGGAACATCACTGAGGCCGCCATCATGTCCTCGCGTGGCGTCTTGTGGGTCGGGGCGCCCGCGCGATGCGCTACATCTGCATCCCCTGTGGCGTCGATGACAACCTTGGCCAAGATCGCCTCACGTCCCGCTTTGGATTCGGTAATCACCCCAGTGATGCGATCCCCCTCCATGATCGGGGCGACGAATTGCCGGTGCAACATCGGATGGACGCCAGCCTCTTCAACCAGCTTGTCGGCCACCAGCTTGAAACCCTCGCTGTCCAGTTCGTAGCTGAGCGATTGGCTTTCAGGCACTGCTGCACCCATCTCTTTGGCGCGGGTTTCGAATTCCATGCCGATGCCTCCGGCCTCGACAGTTTGTTCGTGGCGATACCAGGCAAAGCCTTCGACGCCGACTGCCGTAATATTCCCACCCATGCAACCGAATCTATCCATCAAGGAAACTTCGGCCCCAGCGCGTGCGGCAGCCAGCGCTGCTGACAATCCAGCGGGGCCCGAGCCGACAACCAATACGTCTGTCTGATGAACAACGGGGATCTGGCGGGCGGGTTCGGTGATTGTTTGCATTGCTGCCTCGCGGTTTAACGTTTGCGCCAACATTGAAAACCCCAACGCTCGGGTCAATCAAAAAACCGACTGCGCATGGGTCGCAAAACACCGATGTGCGATTGCCCCCGGCTAGGCTTTGGAATAATCACCTTGCAGCGAAATTCTCACCCGTAAGGTTACGTTATGCGCCTCAGCCGTTACTTTCTGCCCGTTCTCAAGGAAAACCCCTCGGAGGCTCAGATCGTCAGCCACCGGCTGATGCTGCGTGCCGGGATGATCAAACAGGCCGCCGCCGGGATTTATTCCTGGTTGCCATTGGGCTTCAAAGTTCTGCGCAAGCTGGAGAACATTGTGCATGAAGAGCAGGCGCGGGCTGGGCACATCGCGATCCAGATGCCGATTCTGCAATCAGCCGACCTTTGGCGCGAATCCGGTCGTTATGACGATTATGGCCAGGAAATGCTGCGCATGCAGGACCGCCACGGTCGCGATATGCTGTACACGCCGACCGCCGAGGAACTGGTGACCGACATCTTCCGCGGCCACGTGAGCAGCTACAAAGACCTGCCGCTGACGCTCTATCAGATTCAGTGGAAGTTCCGCGATGAAATCCGCCCACGTTTCGGCGTGATGCGGGGGCGCGAGTTCTACATGAAGGACGGATACAATTTCGATCTGACCAAAGAAGACGCGCTGCACGCCTATAACCGCCACTTGGTCAGCTATCTGCGTACTTATGAGCGGATGGGTCTGCAAGCCATCCCGATGCGCGCTGATTCTGGACCTATCGGCGGTGACTACACGCATGAGTTCCTCGTACTGGCCGATACTGGCGAATCCGAGGTCTTTTATGACAGCGCGGTCACCGATCTGACCTTCGGCGATCGTGAGATCGACTATGATAACCGCGAACAGTGTCAGGCGATCCTCGAAGAGTTCACTTCTAAATACGCCCGAACGGACGAAACCCACGACGAAGCCCTGTTTGACCAAATCCCCGAAAACCGCCGCCGCGTGGCGCGTGGTATCGAAGTGGGGCAGATCTTTTATTTTGGCACCCAGTATTCCGAAGCTCTTGGAGCGACTGTGCAAGGCCCGGATGGCAAGCCGGTTCCGGTGCATATGGGCAGCCACGGCATCGGCGTTAGCCGCCTGATCGGTGCGATCATCGAAGCCAGCCATGACGACAAGGGCATTATCTGGCCCGAAGGCGTGACTCCATTCCATTGCGGCATCGTGAACTTGAAGCAAGGCGATGAAGAGGCGGACGCGGCGTGCGATAAACTCTACAGCGCGTTGACCGCACTGGGGTTTGAGCCGCTTTATGATGATCGGAATGAACGGGCAGGGGGCAAGTTTGCCACCATGGACCTGATCGGTCTGCCGTGGCGCATCACTGTGGGTCCGCGTGGATTGAAGAATGGTGTTGTCGAACTCACCAGCCGCCGTACCGGCGAAAGTGAGGAGCTCAGCCCCGATGCGGCCGTCACCAAGATCGCAGAAATCTATGAGGGCATCGCCTGAACAAGGCGGTGCAACCTTCGGCGGTTTAGCTCAGGAAGCTGAGGTCGGACGTGCGGTCAGGAAATCGCCGTCCGCTTCGCTGCCGCGTGCGACCACGATCGGGCGACCAAAGCGGCGTACAAGTTCCGCCAGTTCGAAGCCCAGAAACCGCAATCCACAGACGCGTTCGTCAGTGGTGCGATCCGTGATACACAGCCGCCCCTGCCGGAAAGCAAGGCGATAGCCTTTGTCCCGCAGTATGTCGGCCAACCCGGCCCAGCTTGCTGCGCTTGTGAAAACTGGCCTGATCGCTGCCCGCAACAATGCGGCGCTTTCGCAATCCAGTTCTGTTGCTGCTGAACGGGCAGTAATCGGGCCCGTACCTTCCATATGTTCTTGAATACCCATGAGCGTGCCTCCGCCCTTAAACTCTTAAAATGTGTCCCCCACACAAATAGGGTGACAAAGTTTCTCACACTAATCAATTTGTGAAACAATATTTCGCACCTGAATGTTGCGATTGTGACTCAGTCGGGTGCTGATATCTCACATTGACTTCATAACTGAAACAATAAGCCCGTGTCTGTGAAGGGGTTCACAACCATTGGTATAATTTGCGGCCAGTGATTTCTCGCGCTGCCGCTGATGAGTTGGCGCTTGGGGCAAATGATTCGTTTCAAACTGTTCTTTTCGCCCCTTTATCGGGCGCAGTAACGCCGAACCGGTGTCCGCACGATAACTGGCTTGACCATCCGGCGAAATGTCGAAAGGGTCGCGAAAAATCTGAACCCGAGGCAGGAATGGCCAAATCTCCCCCGCCCTTTGCCCCTTTCGAATGGAAAATCGCCTGGCGATACCTCCGTGCCCGTAGGGCCGAAGGGGGCGTTAGCGTGATGACCTGGATCTCGCTGATCGGGATTACGCTCGCTGTGTTCGCTTTGATCGCGACGCTGGCTGTTCGGTCCGGATTCCGGTCAGAATTCGTGGGCACTATTCTTGGGGCCAACGCACATGTCACGGTTTATTCCGCCGGAGAAATCGATGCGCAGGGGCGGCTAGACCGTACCATCACGGATTTCGATGGAATGGCCGAGCGGATCGCGCAGGTGCCGGGGGTCGAACGGGCAGCACCGCTTGTCAAAGGTCAGGTGCTGATCACCAACGCGGACCGCAGTTCAGGCGTGCAGGTCTTTGGCATTCGTCCCGACGATCTGGCCGAGTTGGCAGGTATTGCAGAAAGCGAAGAGGCCTATGGTGACCTGTCCCGGTTCCCGGACGGCATCGCCATCGGCTCGGGCGTGGCGCGGGCCATCGGGGCGACGGTGGGGGATCGGGTCAAACTGACCTCGCCCAACGGTGTCAAAACCGCATTTGGCACATCTCCCCGCGTGAACGCTTATGAGGTGGTCTATGTCTTTTCTGCCGGGCGCTATGACATCGACCGCACGCGCGTCTACATGCCGTTTGCCGAGGCGCAAAGCTTCTTCAACCGTGAAGGCGTGGCGGACGAGATCGAAGTGATGGTTGAGCGCCCCGAAGAGTTGACCCCGATCCTGATTCCGATCCTTGAGGCCGCAGGTGAGCGCAGCCAGATCTGGACTTGGCAGGATGCCTCTGGAGGATTCCTGCGGGCGCTGGAGGTCGAAGACAATGTGATGTTCATCATCCTGTCGATCCTCGTGCTGATTGCAGCAATGAACATCGTCTCGGGGTTGATCATGCTGGTGAAGAACAAAGGGCGCGACATCGGTATCTTACGCACCATCGGGCTCAGCGAAGGATCAGTGCTGCGGGTGTTCTTCATTTGCGGGGCCTTTACGGGAATCATCGGAACAGCGATGGGCGTCGTACTGGGCTGCCTCTTCGCTATCTATATCGATCCGATTTTTTCCTTCGTGAACTACGTCATGGGTGGCGGCGTCTGGGACCCGTCCATTCGCGGCATCTACGCATTGCCCGCCGAATTGCACCTGTCTGACGTCATGAAAGCGATAGGGCTGTCACTTGGCCTGTCTTTCCTTGTCACCTATTTCCCGGCTCGTCGCGCAGCGCGGCTGAACCCGGTTGAGGCGCTGCGCTATGAGTGATGTGACTTTAAGGCTCAGCGGTCTGACCAAGACCTATCTGCAAGGCACCCCAGGAGAGGTGCAGGTTCTGCGCGGTGCCGATCTGGAGCTGCGCGCGGGTGAGGCTGTGGCATTGGTTGCGCCATCCGGGGCGGGCAAGTCGACCCTGCTGCATATCGCGGGCCTGCTGGATATCCCGGATACCGGCGAAGTCGAAGTCGCAGGGCAGGGCGCGACGGGCAAAGGGGATCGCACGCGCACAGCGATCCGTCGGCGCGATGTTGGCTTCGTCTATCAGTTCCACCATCTGTTGCCTGAGTTTACGGCGCTGGAGAACATCGTGTTGCCGCAACTGGCAAACGGTGCTTCCGAGAAAGCAGCGCAAGCCCGTGCGATGCAGTTGCTTGATCGCGTTGGCGTCGCTCCGCGCGCAGATCACCGGCCAGCAGCCTTGTCGGGCGGAGAGCAACAGCGCGTGGCCTTCTGCCGGGCACTGGCAAATCAGCCACGTGTGCTGCTGGCGGATGAGCCAACCGGCAATCTGGACCCCGATACCTCGGATCAGGTGTTTGCGGCCCTTATGGCGCTGGTGCGGGATGAAGGGCTTTCGGCGCTGATCGCGACGCATAACCTTGATCTGGCGGCGCGGATGGACCGGATGTTGCGGCTGGAAGGGGGCGTGCTCAGGCCAGCTGAGTGATGGCGACCCCGATTGCCATTACTGCAATGCCTCCTGCCCGCATGAACGTCAGCGGCGTAACCTGAGCGCCGAACAGACCGAAATGGTCAATCGCAGCTGTGCTGATCAACTGGCCGAGCAAGACGAAAAACACCGCATTGCCCACGCCAAAATGTGGGGCCACATGGGTGATTGATAGCACATAGAAGGCGATTAATACGCCGCCCAGCAGCAGATGTTTGGGGGCTTGGGTGAGTTTGGCAAAGGCATCGGATCCACCGAGTACCAACAGCGCCAGCGCTGAAGCGACAAAGGCGATCGCGAACAGGACGACGGCGGCCGCATTGGGTGAGCCGATCAACCTGCCCAAGGCTGCATTCAGAGCGGCGAGGATGGGAACGCCGATCCCGGCGGCCAGCATGATGGCTGCGTATTGTGTCATTGCCTTTTGTCCCTGCGCCTATTTCGTTGATCTGGATCATTGCGCCAGCGTGAACTCCCGGCAAGTCTCGATTTGCCAGGCAGGAGGGAGAAAAGTGATGATCCGATCAATACTTGGCGCGGGCGCGCTGACTGTACTTACCATGATACCACAGGCCTCTTCAGCTCAGGACGTGGAGACCGGGGCCGAGCTGTATCAGCACTATTGCGCTACCTGTCATGGGTTGGATGCAACGGGGCATGGGCCAATGGCCGGGGTGCTGGTGATCCAGCCAACAAACCTGAGAACGCTGGCCGATGCAAATGGTGTATTTCCGACAGCGCGCGTCGTGGCGCGGATTGACGGGCGCGAACCGTTGGTCAGCCATGGCAGCCCGATGCCGGTTTATGGCCCCTATTTCGAAGGTAACGACACCGCGATCAAATCGCCGGAAGGGCAGCCTATCCTGACCAGCAAGCCAATCGTGGATCTAGTGGCGTACCTGAAGACCCTGCAAGTGAACTAAAAAGCTCAGCGACAGATGCCATTAATCTCTGCGCCCGCCCAGGGTATCAGGACGGAGCTTTCGCGCCTGTTACCGGGCAATTTCGAGACTTCGAATTGGGCGCTTAGCATATCGTGCAGACGCTTGGTTCGAGGTGCGTCGGGGTCGAGCGCCCGGCAGCAAACATATTCCTCGACGATGGCGCCCTGCTGTTCGTAGCCATAGGCCAGAAAATCGGGCGAAGTATCAAGGTCGAACAGGTAAGGATCGTCCTTCCGGCCATGCTCTGCCGCAGCGCGGAACGGGTGATAACCAGTTGTCTTGCGATTTTGCCACTGCCAGACATGGGTTAATTCATGCGCAAGCAACATTGCCCCGATCAGGTTCACCTGATCGGGGTACTGGCTCATGTAGTCGTCCAGATACCAGTCCTTCGTGAAGTATACATGATTGAACAGCGCAACGCCCGCGGGTTTGCCGGTCACGGTTTCCTCTTTGACAGGTGGTAAGATTCGTTCACGGCAGGCAACCCGAGGGCGGGCTTTGCGGGTAAATGTAACCGCTGCGACGGGGGCACCCTCTACCAATCGCACACGATCCAGATTCAATGTGTCTCCGTGGATTTTACTGACAAATGCGCGCTCGTGATCGGTTAGAGGTCGACCACAGGCTACACACAGAAACAGCAATGAAATCAACAGGGGGCGGATCATAGCATTAAGCCTAATGCGGCAGCTCGGCGCTGCAAGTCGTTTTCAAAGGCTCATCGCTAGAACCCGGCTGATTTCCGTCAGCGATCGCCCGGATTGTTCCATCCATATATTGAACGCGGCCTGCACAGCGGCCATTGCTTTTTTGGAGGTTGCAGGTTTGTCGATAACGCCCTCAGCGATCAGACGAGCTGTTACATCTTGGGACAGAATAAAGCTGTCCCGTCCGGCAAACCGCATAGCATACTGCGCCGAAGCACCGCCAAGCCGCGATCCGCGCTTGGCGAGCATCTGTAGCAAGCCGACATAATCCTGTGATGGCCACCCGCCCAGAATTTGCCCGACGCCACCTTCCGCGCGGAGTTCCAGCAGAAACGCGGCATTGTCGCGCACTGTGGCAATCTTGGTTCCGTTGCGGACAATGCGGGTGTCCTGCAGCAGTGCGTCGAATTTCTCGTCATCCATGAATGCGCAGCGTCCAATGTCGAAGCCGTCAAATGCCGTTTCGAATCCGTCCCACTTCGATTCGATCACTTTCCAGTTAAACCCTGCCTGGAACACGGTTTTCGTAATAAGCGATAACCAGCGATCATCTGACATCGCCACCAATTCGGCGATTGGTTTAGGCTTGCTTAGCTTGCTTTCCAGTTCGGCGGGGCCGCCGTGGCGATCAGCCGATATCTGGTAGATCTTTTCAAAGTGACGCATCTCCCAGACCCTCCCTTATCCAGATGCTGCCTTATTAAGAAGATTTGACAAGGCAAATCAGATCTTGAGATGAAGCGCGTGTTTTATATTGACTAGTCAATCAATATCTTTGACGGTTCCGAACTGACGGTGTTAAGTGTGTGTATTGCCGAGTGGAGCAGCAGGGATGGGTCGTGGTTTAACGCTAGATGAAGCGCGTCGGACCCGGAACAACTGTTCCCTTTCCTTTTTCGGCTAAACTTGTGCATGTTGCGAAATGTGCTGTGACCACAAATGATCCTGGGCGGGCTCGATATCGCCATGGGGCAAACGTAAAAAACAGGGAGTTGTTGTTATGAAAAAGCTAAGCGTAAGCTTTTTGGCTATCGCAGTGGCCGGGGCGGCCCATGCCGCAGATATGGGCGCGGTCGATGAACCGATCAAGCTGGCGATCAACGAATGGACCGGTCAACATGTGACCACCCATGTGGCAGGTGAGATGCTGAAGGCCGCCGGTTATAACGTAGAATACGTGACCGCCGGGATGATGAATCAGTTCCAGGCGTTGGCCGATGGGGACATTGACGCGACATTGGAAATCTGGTCGTCCAACGTGTCCGACGAATACGCCAAGAAGATCGACGAAGGCACCGTTGTTGAAATCGGCGATCTGGGGCTTGATGCCAAGGAAGGCATTGCCTACCCGGCACATGTAGCGGAGCTGTGCCCGGGCCTGCCTGCGTGGGAAGCGCTGAAAGAGTGTGCGCAAGTTTTTGCTACGGCTGAAACTCTGCCCGGTGGCCGTCTGGTCGATTACCCAGCGGATTGGGGTACGCCCGGCGCGGATCGTATGACCGGTCTTGAATTGCCGTTCAAAGCGGTCCCCGCGGGTTCCGAGGGCGCTTTGATCGCCGAATTGCGCGCCTCGACCGAGCGCAAGTCGCCGTTGCTGATCACCTTCTGGCAGCCACATTGGGCGATGTCGGCATATGACGTACAGTTTGTCGAACTGCCTGCAGGCGAAGAGGCGTGCTTTAACGATCCGTCTTGGGGCCCGAACCCCAACGCAGTGAATGATTGCGATTTCTCGCCGTCACGTATCTTCAAGGCCGGTTGGAGCGGCATGGCAGACAAGTGGCCCGCTGCCTATGAAATCCTGACTAACTATCAGCTTTCGGTCGAAGACCAGCAGCCAATGATGGGGGCGATCGACGTAGATGGTGGCGCGGTCGAAGAAGTCGTCGCGGCATGGATGGCCGAGAATGAAGACAAATGGCGCCCCGTCGTTGACGCGGCAACGCAGTGAGTCCGCTTAAGTGACTGAAGCGAATACGCCAGCCATCGCCTGCCAGAATCTCTGGCAGGTGTTTGGCCAAGGTGCCGACAAAGCTCTGACCGACGCGCTGTCTCGGTCAGGGAGTGACGCTGACAAAGCCGCCGCCGATTTGCGCGAACTGGGGTTTATCCCTGCTGTTCAGGATGCCAATTTCGAGGTCAAAGAAGGCGAGCTTTTTGTCATCATGGGTCTGTCCGGCTCGGGCAAATCGACGCTGATTCGTTGCATTTCGCAACTTCTGCCCGGTACGGGCGGCGAGATCCGTGTGGATGGCGAGAATGTCGTCGGTGCATCGAAGAAAACCCTGACTGAACTAAGGCGCAAGAAGCTGGGCATGGTTTTCCAGCATTTTGGCCTGTTCCCTCATATGACCGTGGCTGAAAACGTGGCTTATCCGCTACGTGTGCAAGGCGTCGGCAAAAAGGAACGTTTGGCGCGTGCGCAGGAAGTAATCTCGCTGGTCGGCCTGGAAGGCCGCGAAGATAGCTTTCCTCGGCAGCTTTCGGGTGGTCAACGCCAACGCGTGGGGATCGCGCGCAGCCTTGCGGTGAATCCCGATATCTGGTTTCTGGACGAGCCGTTCTCGGCCCTTGATCCTTTGATCCGCCGCCAGCTGCAGGATGAATTCCTACGCATCCAGGCGACGTTGAAGAAATCCATCGTCTTTATCACTCACGACATTCAAGAGGCGCTGAAACTGGCCGACCGCATCGCCATTATGCGCGATGGCAAAATCGTTCAGATCGGCACGCCGACGGATATCGTGCTGCGTCCGGTAGACGACTACGTGCGCGAATTTTCTAAGGACGTGGCCAAAGGCCAGCATGCCAAGGTTGCTTCGGTCATGCGTGATGATGCTGAGCGTGGGCCGGATGATCCGGGCTTGACCACATCCATGACGCTCGACGCGGCGCTCGCACATTGCATGGAGCTGTATGAACCCGTGCCCGTCCGCGATGCAGACGGCAATATTGTCGGTACGGTTCATCCGTCCGATCTCGCCGCAGCCCTGCAGGTGGATGAAGCATGACCGCTGTGACGGATATCCCCGCGCGGCAGGCCCGCCTGACGGCTGGGGCGCAGGCCGCGCTGATTACCCTTGTCGTTGGTGCGGTTTGCCTTGCGCTGGAAGGCGTTGCCCCATGGCTGATCACATGGCCCAAAGAATGGGAACTGCCTGCAACGCAATGGGTTGGGGCGTTTCTCGACTGGTTTCTGAATGGCATTAAACCGGCGATGCGGTTGTTTTCGGACCTGATGACGTATCCGATGAATGCTGCAAACTACGTGCTCGGCAGCACGCCCTGGCCGATCTTGATTGGGGTCGTCACTGCGCTGGGTTGGTATCTGGGCGGTTTGCCGATGGCTGCGCTGGGGTTCTTTGGCCTCAGCTTCGTTCTGGCTTCAGGCTATTGGGCCGAGAGCATGAATACGCTGGCCCTTGTCGCCGTGTCTGTCCCCGTGGCGCTGATTATGGGCGGGGCTATCGGTATTCTTGCCAATGAAGTGCCACGTGTGAAGGCCTTTGTTCAGGCAGTACTGGACATCATGCAAACGGTGCCGACCTTTGCCTATCTGACGCCGCTGCTGCTTCTGTTTGGCTTCGGTCCGGTGGTCGGCCTGATCGCTTCGGCCATCTACGCCGCGCCACCTATGGCTCGCAACGTTATGCTGGGGCTGGAACGGGTAGAGCCCGAAATCAAAGAAGCTGCGATCATGTCCGGCGGGACGCGCTGGCAGCAGCTCTTTCAGGTCGAAATTCCTGCTGCCACGACTCAGATCATGGTTGGTGTGAACCAATGCCTGATGGCCGCCCTGTCGATGGTGATCATCGCTGCGGTCATCGGCGGCTTCAACGACATCGGCTGGGAAGTCCTTTTGACCATGCGCAAGGCGCAGTTCGGTGAATCCCTCATGGCCGGTCTGGTCATCGTTGTCTTCGCAGTGATCATCGACAGGATGAGCGGCACTTTGGCGACCGAGCGCAAGCGATATGACAGCCGCGTTGTCTGGGCGATGCTGGGCTTTGCAGTGCTATTTACCGCTGCCTTCTGGTCCCGGTTGCCGAACCCGTCTGACCTTACAGTTCTGGACCCGATGGCCGAGGCGATTGACACCGGCCTGACCTCATTTACGCAGGCTAACGGGCCTTGGCTGGACGCACTCAAGAACAACTCTCTGTTCTATGTGTTGTTGCCCTTGCGGATCGGTCTGGACCAGGCTGTACTACCGTTCACCTGGGGGTTCCAGTGGACCCCGAGCATGAGCTGGGGTCTGTTCGCCGCTGGTGCGGCTATCGCTCTGCTGATGACATGGCGCGGGCATCTGACCGGTGGACTGATCGTTCTTATCCTGATCGGAATGCTGGAAACCGGCATATCAAACCTGCCTTGGCCGTTTGTCCTGACGGGCGCGGCTGCGCTGGGTTGGGTCGCGGGTGGCTGGCGTCTTGCGGCGCTGTCGGTTGGGCTGCTGTGTACCATCCTCGTTTCAGGCCTGTGGGAGCGGGCACTCCTGTCGCTCTACCTCAGCGGTGCCGCAGTGTTTTCCTGCGCAGTAGTCGGAGGGCTGATCGGTCTTGCCAGCGCAGTTTGGGGGCCGGTCTGGAAAGTGGTTCGCCCGATCTGTGATATGCTGCAGACGATCCCACTGTTTGTGTTCCTGATCCCGGTTCTGATGGTGTTTCAGATCGGTGAGTTCTCGGCCTTCCTGGCGATCTGCGCCTACGCCATCGTCCCGATGATCCGCTACACGCGACACGGGCTGGTCAACACACCCGAGGAAATGATGGAAGCCGCAATCTCCAGCGGCGCGACCGAGTGGCAGATCATGCGCGACGTCCGCGCGCCCTATGCCGCACCGACCATCCTACTGGGGCTGAACCAGACCATCCTCTATGCCTTCGCCATGCTGGTGATAGCGGCACTGATCGGGACAACCGGTCTGGGCCAGTCGATTTATCTGGCGCTGGGGCAGGCGGATGTGGGGCTTGGCATCTCGGCCGGTGCCGCCATGGCTATTTTAGCACTGATCGCTGATCGTATGGTGCAGGGTTTTGCCGAGGAACGCCGCAAGGCGCTGGGCCTGTAAGACAGGGCAGGGGCGGGTAACCGCCCCTTTGCCCTCACTTGATTTCGGACAAAGACCAGCGCGCTGTCACGGCCTAAACCGGGCGCAACACGTTCGGAGATTACGATGACTGGTTGGGGCCTCTTCCTCGCAGCACTTGCCACATTCCTTCTTAGCCACATGATTCCAGCACGCCCAGCAGTGCGCGGCTGGCTGATCGGTACGATGGGAAAGCGCGCATATTTCGCCAGCTATTCAATGATTTCGCTAGCAGTTTTGGCCTGGTTGATCATCGCCGCCGCAAATGCACCCTATGTCGAAGTGATCCCGCCGCTTCCAATCTTTCGCTGGGTGCCTTTGCTGGTCATGCCTATAGTCTGCTGGTTGGCCATTGCGGGCCTGTCGATCCGGAACCCGTTCTCATTCGGAGGGCTGGGGCACCGTCCGTTCGATCCCGAAAACCCTGGAATCCTGCGCACGACGCGTCATCCGATACTTGTGGCGTTGATGCTATGGGCTTTGGCACATCTCTTGGCCAATGGAAGCCTGTCGCATGTCATCCTGTTCGGCTTGTTTGCTGGCTTTGCGTTGATGGGCATGGCGCTCATTGATCACCGCACCGCGCGCAATTTGGGGACGGAATGGGTACGCCTTTCCCGCAATACCGCGCGCCTGTCACTCAGCGCGCCCCGCCCTTGGCCCAGCCTTTGGGTCTGGTTGACTGCTTTGGCTTCTTACGCGGTTCTCCTCCACCTGCACGCATCGGTGATCGGGCTTTCTCCGTTGCCTTGATGGATGAAGGTGGTCGGGCAAGCCGACGCGTGCTATCTGAAACGTCATCGACTGAAATCTGAGGTCCAAAAAAAATGCATCTGGCCTATGTAACGACAACCGATCGCGGTGCGACTGACCGCCTGCTTAGCGAATTTGCGGATGGTCTTGTGCAGGCCGGAACACCGATTGCCGGGGTTGTGCAGACCAACACCGAATGTGCCGACGGATATAAATGCGATATGGATCTGAAAGTCATTCCGACCGGGGAAACCATTCGCATCTCACAATCCCTTGGCAAGAACGCTCGGGGTTGCCGTCTGGATCCGGCTGAATTGGAACGGGCCGTCGGCCTCGTGACGCGGTCGCTTGAGGATGGCCCTCAATTGCTGATCATCAACAAGTTCGGAAAGCACGAGGCGGACGGGCGGGGCTTTCGCCCGATTATCGCCGACGCTCTTGAACGTGAAATTCCCGTCTTGGTGGGCGTCAATCAGTTGAACATTGAAAAGTTTCAGGAATTCGCCGGCGGCATAGCCGAGGCGCTTGGCCCCGATGTCAGCAGCCTGACTGAGTGGTTTGACAAAATATCCCAAACTGACGTTCAACCCGCCGCGGCATCTGGCGGCTGAAGCCCAGGCATCCATCTGCTGAGCTGCGCGCATTGTTTCACGCGCCCAACTGCCGCAAAAATGGTGGACTTGAGCCCACACATCGGGTCTAGCTTCGGTCAAAGTTGCAATCCGGCGGCCAGATATCCTGGGCGAGTGCCGACGAAATGGGCTTATCCATGATCGAAGATCAGTGCGTCTCAGATGAGCGATCTCTGGAAGCCGCTTGCGGGGTCGATGACCCGGCAGCGAAGCAATCCCGTCTCGATGGGTTGATGTCGACAGATTGCTTCTGGTTAAGCATAGTCACGGCTTACTTTCTGCTTCATGTCGTATTGCGAGTTGCAACCGGCGGCGCGCTTGGTCTGGATGAGGCTGAGATACTTCTTGATGCGCGCCGCCTGGAATGGGGCTACGGCCCGCAACTGCCACTTTATGCCTGGCTGCAATGGGGCATCTTTCAGATAACCGGTCCCGGCATATTAGGGCTGTCACTGCTGAAGAACGGGATGCTGCTGGCGACGGTTGTCGCGCTGTACCTGACCATACGAACCCGTCATGCGCCACTGTGGGCAGGGCTGTCGGTCCTGTCACTTCTGATGCTCTATCAGTTTAGTTGGGAGGCGCAACGCGCGCTGACGCATACCGTTCTGGCCAATCTCTGCTCGGTTCTGACCTTCGCGGTGATTTGGGGGCTAATTCGCAAACCGACGACTTGGGGATTCGTCTTGCTGGGCGTAGTCGTGGCAATGGGAAGTTTGTCAAAATACAACTATGCGATCGCGCTGCTGGCCATGTTGCTGGCGGCTTTCAGTGCATCTGAGACGCGCAAGCCTCTCTGGTCGCCTCGACTGCTGCTTTCGTTGGGTGTCGCCGCATTGCTTGTCACACCACCGATGCTATGGGTTCTGAACAATCCCGAACACGCATTTGCAAGCGCGCGCAAGTTGGACATGAGCAGCGATGGCCCAACCACATTGATCGCGCTGCAAGGCTTGGTTGAGTTGGCCTTGGCGTCGGCTGGGTTTGTATCGCTCTTGCTAATCGTCCTGGGTGTTCTCTGGTTGGTCTACCTCAGACAAGGGGTGGCCGCCAAAGGCGATGATCTGAGGCGATTGATGACGCGTACTCTGGTCTGGGCGTTGTTACTTATGGCGGCTGTAGTGCTTGTGAGCGGAAGCACCAACGTAAAGGATCGCTGGCTGCAACCGATATTGATTTATGCCGGCCCCGTGCTGTGTTTGTGGTTGTTACCGAGTGCAGGTCGTAAAGGCGTAAGGCGATTTGCCCAGGTCAGCGCCGTTCTGGCGGTGTTTATTGGACTGGCGATGCTGCATCACAATCTGGCAGGGGATGCCAAACGCGCGGCCCCTTTCGCTACTTTGACCTCTGAGATAATTGCGCAAACAGCGCCCGAAAATGCAATTGTTGCTGACAATTGGATTTCCGGAAACATGGCCTATTTTGCGCCCGATCATCCTGTTTACAGCGATCGGGACCCGCGCGCGCCAAATGCTGCTCTTCGGGTTTGGGAATCGGCTCGAAATGCCCCGAAGGACGTCGACCCAGCACAGGTGAAAACCTTGGTTGCGCCATACCGCTTTGACAACAACGAAGAGATGTCGCTGTCATTTGGACCTGTATCGCAATAGCGCCGGGACCATGGAAGTTGACATCGAACGTTGCTATCACCCAGATATCGGCCCGAACGAATGGCTCAATTTTTTCGGTGAGTAAGTGGTGGGCGACCCTGGAATCGAACCAGGCGTGCGTCTCCGCGAGGGAGTTACAGTCCCCTGCCACACCTTGCGGCCTGTCGCCCACTGCCAGGCGTTGCACCTGACGTGGAGGCGTGATTACTAGCGCGTCTAAAGGGCGTCAACAGGAAAATACCGCTTTGACGCAGGAAACCGAATTCCCGGCCCGGAGGCCCGTATCATGAAGAAACCAAAGTGGGTCGTTGTGAAGGAACAGGCGCGCAAAGCGGCTGCGGCAGAAACCGTCTGGCTGTTCGGTCTACACGCCGTGCGCGACGCGCTGATGAACCCGAAACGGCAGAAGCTGCGCCTGATTGTGACGCGCAATGCCCGCGACAAACTGCTGGAAGCTATTGAATTTGCGGAGATTGTACCCGAGATGGTTGATCCGCGAAAATTCACCGCACCGATTGATCCGGGATCGGTTCATCAGGGCGCGGCACTTGAGGTCAAGCCGCTGGAATGGGGTGGGCTTGCCGAGAATTGTATTGGGCAGGAAAACCCACGTGTGCTGCTGCTGGACCGGGTGACAGACCCACACAACGTCGGGGCGATTCTACGCTCGGCAGAAGTGCTGGGCGCCAGCGCCGTCATTGGCACCCGCCACCATTCAGCGCCCGAGACCGGCGCTTTGGCAAAAACTGCCAGCGGCGCGTTGGAACGACAACCCTATCTACGCGTGCGCAATTTGGCCGATACGATCATCGAGCTGCAGAACATGGGGTATTTAGTCCTGGGTCTGGATGGTGAGGCCGAACAGACGATAGAAGCCACGCTGGGCGACAAGCGTGATCGCCCGGTGGCGCTGGTGCTGGGGGCTGAGGGGCCCGGGTTGCGTCAGAAAACCAAGGAAACCGTCGATCATTTGGTAAAAATTGACGCGGCGGGGGGATTTGGTTCTCTAAACGTCTCAAATGCCGCGGCTATCGCACTATATGCATCCAAACCCAGATGACAGGAGGCCCCCATATCCACTCCACATAAAATTGCCACCTGCTGCTATTGCGGAACCCGTGCCGCATTGGTTCTTCGGGGAAAGCAACAGCACGAGCTGAGTTGCGCAAGCTGCGGCGCACCCCTGCATAATCTCAAGATGGTGCCGAAAGCCAAACTGGCAGATCGGCCGATCAAAAGTTACCAGCCGGCACAGAAGCACAAAAAATACAAAAAGAAGAAAAAGCGGGGCCTGTTCTCAAAGGTGTTGGACGAAGCCTGGGACGTGATCGAAGACGTTTTCGATTAACAACCGCACGCCAGTTCACATCGGCGTCATGGGGGTTTCAGATACGGTTTGAAATATGCATCTTGAAGCCCTCTAACCGCAATCCAGTGAATCACCTATGTTGTCTCGACGTTCCTTCTTGATCAGTCTCTTTTGTACCCCGTTTGCCTCTGTCGTCGGTGCGCAGGAAATGCCGATGTTCTACGTGGACGATGGGATGGCGGTCTCAGGCTATGATGCGGTTTCTTATTTCAAGGCTGGAGCACCAGAGTTGGGTCAGCCCGACATAGCGCTGATGTGGAAGGGTGCGATTTGGCGGTTTGCGTCAGAGGAAAATCGCGATCGATTTGAACGCAATCCGCGCGCCTATGCCCCGCAGTTTGGTGGTTACTGCGCCTATGCGATGGCGAAAGGCCTGCTAAGCAGTACCGATCCCAAGGCATGGCAGATTGTGGATGGGCGGTTATATCTGACCCACTCGGAAGCGATCGAACGTATCTGGGAACGCGATGTCACCAATTACATCCGCGAGGCCGAGGGGCATTGGCCTGCGGTTCTTTACCAATAAAACCTATTGCTCTTGGCTTAAGATCGGCGCGCGGCTTATGTAACGAGCCGTTCTGACCATGATCGCCGAAGGAAATGCGCACGGTCCCATTCGGCGGCATTCCGCCTTTTGTGATGTGTCATCACAAAAATGCGCGCGACCTCTTTTTTTTAGAAAACTCATGCTTAAATGTCACAGTGACCGCGGAATGGAACTGCCGCGGGTCATTTCACTGTCCCTCGTTCCAACAACTGGCGCTCAGGAGTTTCCTGGGCGCTTTTTTCTTTGCATGCGCTTGCTTATGGTGTGCTCATGAATGACTACTCCGACGATGTTCTGACCCAAATCCTTAGGCGCACCAAAGTGGTTGCGGTGGTTGGGGTTTCAATGAACCCGGTGCGGCCCAGCTATTACGTGGCGCGTTATCTGTCGCTCAAGGGATATCGGGTGATTCCGGTCAATCCGGGCCATGCAGGCAAGATGCTGTTTGGCCAGACCGTGCAGGCTTCGCTGTCCGATATTCCCGAGCCCGTCGATATGGTTGACATCTTTCGCCGCTCCGAGGCCGTGCCACCCATTGTCGACGAGGCGCTGGATGCGTTTCCCGACTTGCGCACCATCTGGATGCAGATCGGAGTTGAACATGCCGAGGTCGCTGCTAAAGCGCAGGCCCGCGATATCGACGTAGTCATGAACCGCTGCCCCAAGATCGAATATCAGCGCTTGTTTGGCGAATTGCGTATGGGTGGGTTTGCGACTGGAGTGATTTCGTCCAAGCTGTGACGGCCCTGACGTTTGTGTCTACGTCCCGGCCTGAATTGAACAGAAATGGTGCATTTGTTGAGGGGGAGGTCCAATTGACCTATACCCATTCAGCAAACCAATAAGACAGGACCATGCGGAATGATTGCTTATGTGACTGTTGGTGTTGACGATATCACGCGTGCCGAGCGGTTTTATTCGGCGTTCCTGCCCGCCCTTGGTTATGCGTTGGAGCGGTATCACGGAGACTTGAGCTATGCGCTGCCAGTGCCGCCGGGGCAATCCCCGGTTCAGCCCGAGTTCTATGTAAAATCACCCTTTGATGGAGGCGCGGCTTCGGCTGGCAACGGGTCCATGGTGGCGTTTGAGGCGCGCACCCAACAGCAGGTTCGCGACCTTCACGCCGCTGCGCTTGCCGCAGGCGGGTCTGACGAAGGCCAGCCGGGCTTTCGCGCCTCGTATGGTCCGAATTTCTATGTCGGCTATCTGCGCGATCCTCAGGGCAACAAAATCGCGCTGTTTTCCAGCAATCCAAACGAGCCGGGGCGCGACGGGTAACGCTTTCGTCGGGTCGCTATGGCGCTTCGATCACTGCCCGCAGAAGCTCAGTCTCACGGGCTGGATGTTTGTTCCTGTCGCCGCTTTTCCAGAACCACTTCGCGTGGAACCCACTCGTAACGGGTGTCCTCAACCAGGGGCGACCAGAATAGCACTCCGCCATAGCGCCAGGGATCCAAGACAACGCCTTCGTACATGCTCTCTCCCTTGCGGCTGATAATGGCAGTGCTGTGGTCGATGCGGAACGGGTTATCCGCGTTGGCGATGGCGCGGTGCATTTCCAGAGTGCGGAACTGCTCCTGATCCAGTCGCCGCTCAATATCTTCAGCCCAGTGCCAGCACAGACCACGCGGACGCAGACCCTTGTTGACCTTGGCGTTGTGGACAAGCGGAGGGTCGGTGATCTCGTATTCCTGCGCCAGTTGCGCAGTATAGGCATAGGCGATGCGGGCGGCGCGGGTGGCCTCTTCCGGGTCGATATCGGGGCCGAGGCTTTGGATTTCAGCCGCCAGCCGCTGGACCTCATCTCCGGAAGACGGGGGAGGGGTGGCACAGGCGGCGAGGGTGGCAAGCGCTGCCGCGAACACCAAAGCTCTGATCATCTGCGCGTCCTTTGCCTCAATGCACCCGAAGCCGCAGTATAGCGGGCCGGGTCATCGCACGAAACCCGCTTAGTCTTTTGGTCGGGATGCCTTTTCCGTGATGCCGCTGGTGCCCTGTCGACGGGCCAGTTCGCCGAGCACATCATCCAGCGCAACATCGCGCGCAGCCAGCATCACTAGCAGGTGATAAAGCACATCAGCCGCCTCGGAGGTCAGTTTTCCCCTGTCCCCTTTGGCGGCTTCGATGATTGCTTCAATGGCTTCTTCGCCGAATTTCTCGGCACATTTCTCGGGACCTTTGGCCAACAGCTTGGCGGTCCAGCTGCTGTCAGGATCAGTACCCTTGCGCGCCTCAATCGTGGCGGCAAGATCGTGCAGAATGCTCATGTCAGCCTCATCGGAATGCCAGCGGCGGCCATATGCTCCTTGGCCTCCTGGATGGTGTATTCGCCGAAATGGAAGATCGAGGCTGCGAGAACGGCGCTGGCCCCACCATTAGTCACACCTTCGACCAGATGATCCAGATTGCCCACGCCGCCGCTCGCGATGACCGGCACTTCCACCGCGTCACTGATCGCTCGGGTCAGGGGCAGGTTGAACCCGGCCTTGGTACCATCACGGTCCATTGAGGTCAGCAGGATTTCCCCCGCGCCCTTGGCAACAACGGTTTTAGCAAATTCAACCGCGTCAATGCCTGTTGGTTTGCGCCCGCCATGAGTAAATATCTCCCACTTGCCGGGGCAGACGGTCTTGGCGTCAATGGCGCAGACAATGCACTGGCTGCCGAACTGGTCCGCAGCCTCGGCAATCACATCCGGATTCGCGACGGCGGCCGAGTTAAAGCTGACCTTATCAGCCCCCGCCAGCAACAGGGCCCGCACGTCATCTTTGGTGCGCACGCCACCACCTACAGTCAGAGGCACAAAGCACTGCTCTGCCGTGCGTTGGACCACATCGAACATCGTGCCGCGGTTCTCATGCGTCGCATGGATGTCCAGAAAGCAGATCTCATCCGCTCCGGCGGCGTCGTATGCCTTGGCCGATTCCACGGGGTCACCAGCATCGCGTAGGCCAACGAATTTCACACCTTTGACCACACGGCCATCGGCGACATCCAAACAGGGAATGATGCGGGTTTTCAGCATGGGCTTTCCTTTGCTCGGGGCACCTGTACCGGCAAAGCCCCGCCGATGCCAGACTTGTGATTGTGATCTGTCGCGAAGCCATGGAAATTAGGGGTGAAATTTATGAAAAGGATTACGCAGATGCGACAACTTCTTTTGGCTTCAATTCTCACATTCGGAGGCGCTCTGTCCGCCATGGCTGACGACATCATCAAAGTGGAAACCAACAAATCCGTGGCCGAGGCGCTGGACGCGCTGGAAGCCGCCGTGGGTAATGCGGGCGCCACCGTGTTTGCCCGCGTGGATCACGCGGCGGGGGCGGAAAAGGTCGGAACGCCGATCCCGGCCAATCAGGTGCTGATTTTCGGCAACCCGGCTCTGGGCACTCCCGCCATGCAGATCGACCCGCGCGCGGGGCTGTTCTTGCCGCTGAAGGTGCAGGCCTACGAAGACGCAAATGGACAGGTCTGGCTGGCTTATGAAGACCCGAAAGAGACGATGGACGAGCTCGACGAGGTCGAGAAATCCCCTGTCATTGAAAAGATGCGCGGTGCTCTGGCGAAACTGACTGCCGCAGCTGCTCAATAACTCAGTTCAGGGCGCGAATGGCCTCTTTCAGGTCAATCGCGCCATCATAGAGCGCGCGGCCAGAGATCGCGCCGTTCAACTCGACGCCACAATCGCGCAGGGCGATCAGGTCGTCCAGTGAGCTGACGCCGCCCGAGGCAATCACCGGAATCGAAACCGCCTGCGCGAGCGCCGCCGTGGCTTCGATATTCGGACCCTGCATCACACCGTCGCGGTTGATGTCTGTATATATGATCGCTGCCACGCCAGCGTCCTCGAAACTGTGCGCCAGATCGGTGACCTGTACGTCGGTCTCTTCGGCCCAGCCCTTGGTGGCAACCATGCCGTTTCGTGCATCTATACCGACGGCTACCTTGCCCGGGAAGGCTTTGGCAGCTTCGCGCACCAGATCTGGGTTTTCGACTGCAACGGTGCCCAGAATCACCCGCGCCAGACCTTTTTCGATCCAGGTCTCGATTGTGGCCATGTCCCGGATACCACCACCCAGCTGAGCGGGCACATCACAGGCTTTCAGAATTGCCTCAACGGGTGCCGCATTAACAGGCTCCCCGGCAAAAGCACCGTTCAGATCAACCAGATGCAGCCACTCGCAACCAGCCTCGACAAAGGCGCGGGCCTGCGCAGCAGGGTCTTCGTTAAAGACCGTCGCCTTATCCATTTCACCACGCAGCAGGCGCACGGCGTTGCCGTCTTTCAGATCGATGGCGGGGTAGAGGATCATGTCGGGCGGCCCTATATCACTGTTACACGCGCGGGATATCGCACAGGCAGGGCAGGGGCGCAACGCGACGCTAAGTCATTCTTGCCCGGTGCCGAACGGCAGGTCAGACTGACCGGAAAGACAGGGAGATAACCATGAAGACATATTCTCTTGCAGCGGTCTTCGCTGCGATGGCCACCACCGCCTTTGCTGCCGATCCGGTAGACGGGCTGTGGAAGACCGCTCCGGGCGATACGGGCGGCTATTTGCATGTGTCGATTTCGGAATGTGGCAGCGCCATCTGCGGAACTATCGACAGCGCATTTGATGCCCAAGGCAACCAACAGCTGGAGTACGAAAACCTTGGCAAGCAAATCATCTGGGACATGATCCCCGAGGGTGACGGCAGCTATGACGACGGCAAAATCTGGGCCCCGGATCGCGACAAAACCTATAGTTCGAAAATGACACTGGACAGCCAGAACAAACTGACCGTTAAGGGATGTGCCGTTGGGGGTCTGGTCTGCCGGGGTCAGGTCTGGACACGGGTTCAGTAAATCTCAGGGCTTCCAGGTCAGGAAATTGCCGATCATCCGCAGGCCAACGTCTTGGCTTTTCTCAGGGTGAAACTGCATCCCAACCATAGTGTCGCGGCCAATCACGGCCGTGACCTCTTGCCCGTAGCCCACATAGGCCAACCGTTGCGCCGGATCCGTCACCCGGAAGTGGTAGGAGTGCACAAAATAGGCATGATCGCCTGATTTTATCCTGTCAAAGACCGGATGGTCGCTTTCCAGAATCAGATCGTTCCAGCCCATATGTGGTACCTTGAGCGCGCTGTCCGAGGGTTCAATCTTCACAACATCACCGGCAACCCAGCCGAGACCATCGGTCGCGGAGTATTCATGACCCTTGGTCGCCATCAGCTGCATTCCGACGCAGATGCCCAGAAACGGGCGGCCTTTCTGCTCAACGGCTTCAACCATAGAGTCATAGATGCCTTTGTGGCCGCGCAACTCGGCGGCGCATGCCGGGAAAGCGCCATCACCGGGCAGAACCAATCGATCAGCCCGCGCGACAACATCTGCATCCGATGTCACGACGACCTCGCCCGCATCCAGTTCGCGGGCCATCCGTTGAAACGCCTTCTCCGCCGAGTGCAGGTTACCGCTCTCGTAGTCAATGATGGCTGTCAGCATCTACAGCGCGCCCTTAGTCGAGGGAATCGCATCCGCCTTGCGTGGGTCGGTTTCGACCGCATCGCGCAAAGCACGGGCAACGGCCTTAAAGGCGGCCTCGGCAATGTGGTGGCTGTTGAAACCATGCAACTGATCGATATGCAGGGTGATCCCGCCATGGGTGCTGAGCGCCTGAAAGAACTCGCGCACCAGCTCGGTGTCGAATGTGCCAATCTTTTGCGTCGGTAGATCCACGTTCCAGATCAAGAACGGACGGCTCGAGAGATCCAGCGCACAACGCACCTGTGCGTCATCCATCGGCAGGTGGCATTCTCCGTACCGACGAATACCTTTTTTATCCCCTAGCGCCTGCGTCAGTGCCTGACCCAGCGCAATCCCGGTGTCTTCGACCGTGTGGTGGTCGTCGATGTGGTAATCACCCTTGGCACGGATCGTCATGTTGATCAGCGAATGCCGCGCCAATTGATCCAGCATGTGGTCAAAGAACCCGACGCCGGTCTGGTTGTCATACTGGCCGGTGCCGTCCAGATTGACCTCGACCGAAATCTCGGTTTCGGCGGTCTGACGGCTGATCTTAGCGCTGCGCATGGGCGAATTCCTTTTGCTACAGGCGCGCTTATAGACCCGGATGGGCGACCTATCCAGACCGCTTTAAGCCTTCGTCGCAAACTGTTGCAGGGGATTGCACCCGGACGCGGCCCGTGCCAGCCTGCGGGCAACACGAACCAACAAGGCCCGGCCCATGTCCACCTGCGTTTTCATCCAGATCCGTTGTAAACCCGGCACCACTTACAAAGTCGCCGAAGAGATCGCGCTGCGTGAAATCCATTCCGAATTGTATTCCACAAGCGGCGAATACGACCTGCTGCTGAAGCTCTACATCCCCGAAACCGAGGATGTGGGCCATTTCATCAACGAAAACCTGCTGGTGATTCCCAATATCGAACGCTCGCTGACCACGATGACGTTCAAGGCGTTCTAACCCAGTTCAAACGTCGTGATGCCATATATCCGGTCAAGGTCGATGTCCGGCGCGTGACTGGAATACATACGCCCCGTTTCAAATACCTTGGTCAGCCCCAACTGTTTGGCCAATTCCATGGCTTGTGCGTTTGGATTAGGCTTGTCGATGAATACCTCGGCCTTTGCCTGATCGGCGGGTAGCGTCGTCAGAAGGGAAACCAAAAGCGCCTGCGCGATTTGTGGATTGTCGGCAAACAGAGGCCCGACCTTGTACCCGCTCAGGCAGCGTCGCAACGTTGCATAGCCTTTGATCCGCCCATTTTCCTCAAACACCCGCGAAACGTGGCTGGGTGCCTCCAACCAGCCGCGCAAGAACGTGTCGCGCGCGGCGGGGAACAGGCCTCGGTCATACGACTTTAGATCATCGGTTAGTGCGTTGATTGGACGAACCCGAGTGTCCTCCACGCGACCCAGGGCATCCAGGATGCCGCCGACGGTGCCCGCGAATCGATAATTGTCATACGCCAGTTCAAAACCGAATTTCCGATAGTTGTCCTGCTGTTCGACCACACCATCCATGCCCATGTTACGATCCTGGCAATGTGCCTTGACCGCTTCGGCGACCTGCAATCCGTATCCCGAGCCGCGAAACTCGGGACGCACGATGTAGAAGCCAAGAAATGCGTAGGCATCATCGTAGTTCACGGCGGATGCGGACGCGATCATCTGGCCGTCCAGGAAACCGCCCTTGAACCCTTCGGGGTCCGAACTGCGAAAACAGACCGCGTCGTGCAGCCCGGGGTTCCAGCCTTCCTGACCCGCCCAATCAACGGCGGTTTGAAGTTCATCTGCTGTTAAGGCGCGAATGACGTAATCGGGCATATCCGCATCTCCGTCGTAATTTCATGTGCAGCAAAGATGCCGCAGCAATCGCGAAAGAACCAGCATGTTCGGAGAGTTTGGTATCTGGAGCGGGCGAGGCGATTCGAACGCCCGACCCTAACCTTGGCAAGGTTATGCTCTACCCCTGAGCTACGCCCGCATCAGATACTTATATGGTCCGTAGACCTCTCAATGGAGCGGGCGAGGCGATTCGAACGCCCGACCCTAACCTTGGCAAGGTTATGCTCTACCCCTGAGCTACGCCCGCGCCGTTGAGTGAGGAGGGATGTATAAATTCCCACACGAGGCTGCAAGCGGAAAAACACAAAAAACAGCAAAAAATCTTTCGACGGAAATTCGGGGCTGCGGTGTTCAAGAGATATAGCAATGAACGAAATAAGGGATTGGGCAGAGGAAATGAAAGATATTGCAGACATTAAAATGGCGGCATTGGCGGCGCTGATTGTTCTTACCACCGTGATCTACAGTCAGAGCGATGAAACACTGGCAGAGGCGCAGCCTAGCCTCCCGCATGCTCCTTTGATCGAGACGCAGGTTTTGACGGGCTAAACGTTCTCATACAGCCAGAACAAGATTCGCCATGGCCGCCAGCAATATGGCCGTAAAGGTCAGACCCATTCCGATCTGGCGCAGGATGATGATCTGTGGGGTCTTGCCAAAACCATAAGCGTGCAGAAGCCTGCCCGCCAAAAGTAACATCCCCAACAGGTTCACAAGCCAGCCGCCAGCATCTTGCAGTTCGACCATGGCGATAAGCAGCAAAGCAAAGGGAGCGTATTCTGCGCAGTTCGCATGCGTTCGCATTGCCTTGATCATGGCTTTGTCGCCATGATCCCCGACCGATATTTTGCCCGCCCGGCGTTGCCGAATGACATTCACGCTGAGTGCGACGTACAGAAATGCGATCAACGCGGCGTAGATCGGGGTGATGGTCAGCATGCGGCCTCCTGATGTTGAAAGGGCCGCCCGGTTCCCCGAACGGCCCTTATTAGCTTAGAAGGCTAAACCGGTTATTCCAGTTCGACCAGCAGATCCTTGGCGTCGATTTGACCTCCAGGCTGGACGTGAACGGCCTTGACCACCGCGTCGCGCTCGGCGTGGATACCTGTTTCCATCTTCATCGCTTCGATGGTCAGCAGTAGATCGCCTTCTTTGACTTCTTGACCTGTGACAGCGGCAACAGTTGCAACGACACCCGGCATTGGCGCGCCGATATGGTTGGGGTTACCAACTTCGGCCTTTGGCCGCTGAGCGGTTGATGCTTTCACCAAACGGTTCGGCACGCGGATCACGCGGGGCTGACCGTTGAGTTCGAAGAACACGCGAACCTCGCCATTCTCGTCCGTCTCGCCGATGGCCTGACAGCGAATCTCCAGCGTCTTGCCGGGATCGATCTCGGCGGTGATCTCCTCGCCCGGCTCCATGCCGTAAAAGAAGGTACGCGTGGGGAGGGTACGGACCGGGCCATAGGTGCGGTGACGGCCCATATAGTCGAGGAACACCTTGGGATACATCAGATATCCATTCAGGTCCTCGTCATCGATCTCTTTGCCCTCAAGCTGTTTGGACAAATCGGCGCGGGTGGCCTCGAGATCGACCGCTTCGACATGCTTGCCGGGGCGTTCGGTGTTGGGGGCCTCGTCCTTCAGGACCTTCTGGATGATTGTATCGGGGAACCCGCCCGGAGGCTGACCCAGATTGCCGCGCATCATGTCCACCACCGAGTCGGGGAAGGCGACATCAGTGTTCGGGTCTTCGACCTGCGCACGGGTCATGTTCTGGCTGACCATCATCAGCGCCATGTCACCGACCACCTTGGACGACGGCGTCACCTTGACGATATCGCCGAACATCTGGTTCACGTCCGCATACATCTGAGCGACCTCATGCCAGCGCTCTTCCAGCCCAAGCGAACGCGCCTGTGCCTTGAGGTTGGTAAACTGACCACCAGGCATTTCGTGCAGATATACCTCGGAGGCCGGGGCCTGCAGGCTGGACTCGAAGGCCGCGTACTGGCCGCGCACTGCCTCGAAGTAATCGCTGATTTCACGGATGGCTTTGATGTCTAGTCCGGTGTCACGCTCGGTATGGCGCAACGCCTCGACCACGGTGCCGAGCGTTGCCTGAGAGGTGTTGCCGCTGAAGCTGTCCATCGCGCAATCCACCGCGTCCACGCCGGCCTCGGAGGCGGCCAGAATGGTGGCGCTTGCAATGCCAGCGGTGTCGTGCGTGTGGAAATGGATCGGCAGCCCGACCTCTTCCTTCAGCGCCCGGATCAGGATCTTGGCGGAGGCCGGTTTCAGAAGCCCCGCCATATCCTTTAAGCCCAGCACATGTGCGCCCGCGTCACGCAGTTCCTTGGCCATACCGACATAGTATTTGAGGTCATACTTGGCGCGGTCCGGGTCCAGAATATCGCCGGTATAGCAAACAGTGCCTTCACAGATCTTGTTGTTTTCGATCACCGCGTCCATGGCGACGCGCATGTTCTCGACCCAGTTCAGCGAGTCGAACACGCGGAACACGTCGACACCCTTGGCCGCCTGACGCACAAACTCCTGCACCACGTTGTCGGGATAGTTGGTATAGCCAACCCCGTTCGCCCCGCGCAGCAGCATCTGGGTCATCAGGTTCGGCATAGCCTCACGCAGATCACGCAGGCGCTGCCAAGGGCATTCCTGCAGGAAGCGATAGGCGACATCGAAGGTTGCACCGCCCCAGCATTCGACGCTGAATAGCTGCGGCAAGTTCGCAGCATAGCTGGGTGCTACTTTGATCATATCGATCGAGCGCATCCGGGTTGCCAGCAGCGACTGGTGCCCGTCGCGCATGGTGGTGTCGGTGATCAGCAGCTGACGCTGCGCCTTCATCCAGTCAGCCACCGCCTGCGGGCCTTTTTGTTCCAGCAGGTTGCGGGTGCCCATCTGCGGTTCGGCCTTGGGCGCGGGGGGCCTGGCCTCTTTCAGGTCGGGGCGCGGCATCGGGCGATCCTTGGTTTCGGGATGCCCGTTCACAGTGATGTCGGCGATATAGTTCAGAACCTTGGTACCCCGGTCGCGGCGCTTCTTGAACTGGAACAGGTCCGGTGTCTCATCGATGAACTTGGTGGTGTATTCATTCGACAGGAAAGTCGGGTGCTTTAGCAGGTTTTCGACAAATGCGATGTTGGTGGAAACACCGCGCACACGGAATTCCCGCAGCGCACGGTCCATCCGCGCAATCGCCTTTTCTGGCGTTGGGGCCCAAGCGGTCACCTTGGTCAGCAGAGAGTCATAATACCGCGTGATCACCCCGCCTGCATAAGCGGTGCCGCCATCCAGGCGGATGCCCATGCCGGTGGCCGAGCGATAGGCGGTGATGCGGCCATAGTCGGGGATGAAGTTGTTTAGTGGGTCCTCGGTGGTCACGCGGGTCTGCAGCGCGTGGCCGTTCAGGCGAATGTCGGACTGCGTGGCCTTGCCGGTGGCCTCGGTCAGGGTCTTGCCCTCGGCGATCAGGATCTGAGCCTGCACGATGTCGATGCCGGTGACTTCCTCGGTTACGGTGTGTTCCACCTGCACGCGCGGGTTCACTTCGATGAAGTAGAACCTGCCGGTGTTCATATCCATCAGGAACTCGACGGTGCCTGCGCATTCATAGTTCACATGGGCGCAGATACGGCGGCCCAGCTCGCAGATTTCGGCGCGCTGTTCTTCAGTCAGGTACGGGGCAGGCGCGCGTTCCACGACCTTCTGGTTGCGGCGCTGGACCGAACAATCGCGTTCATAGAGGTGGTAGATCTCACCATGCTTGTCGCCCAGAATCTGCACTTCGACGTGACGGGCGCGGGTGATCATCTTTTCCAGATAACCCTCGCCATTGCCGAACGCCGCCTCGGCCTCGCGGCGGCCTTCCAGAACCTTTTCCTCCAGCTCATCCTCGGACAGGATCGGGCGCATACCACGGCCACCGCCGCCCCAAGACGCTTTCAGCATCAGCGGATAGCCGATCTCGGCTGCCTCGGCCTTGATGGCTGCCATGTCGTCGCCCAACACCTCGGTCGCCGGGATAACCGGAACGTCGGCGGCAATCGCCACTTTCCGGGCGCTGGCCTTGTCGCCAAGCGCGCGCATGGTCTCGGCCTTGGGTCCGATAAAGGTGATGCCGTTCTGAACGCAGGCATCCACGAAATCCGGGTTTTCGGAAAGCAAACCGTAACCAGGGTGGATCGCATCCGCGCCGCTTTCTTTGGCCACCCGGATGATCTCGTCAATCGACAGATACGCCGCAACCGGTCCCAGATCTGCGCCAATGCGATAGGCCTCATCCGCCTTGAACCGGTGCAGGCCCAACTTGTCCTCCTCGGCGAAGACCGCGACGGTGCGCTTGCCCATCTCGTTGGCTGCCCGCATCACACGGATGGCAATCTCGCCGCGATTGGCAATCAGGATTTTCTTGAAGTCTGTCATTTCAGGTCCCGGTCTTAATGGCTGTGGCCTTGTGCATAGGCGGACAATACGGCCACGTACATATGTAGTTCTGGGTAGAACCGGCATGTTAACGCTCGCAAACGCCGCCCTTTTGCGCAAACTTATTGCACATGCTGCATTGCGGCATCAATCCCCCGTGGGAAAGAGTAAATAATGTCCGTTTCCCCGAATATCTTCGCTGCGCCCTTTGGAGGGATGATTCTATTTGATTTGAGCGAACAAGCCGTGAACAAACCCTTTCCCTCCGCGCCCATCCGGCGTAGTTTACCGGCATGAGCAGTTTTGACGAAATGGACGCCTTCGAAGGCGCATCGCTGTCGGCGCGGGCGATGCCTGCGACCTCGGCTGAGTACCTCAACGATCTCAACCCGGCGCAGCGCGAAGCGGTTGAGCGGCTGGATGGTCCGGTGCTGATGTTGGCTGGTGCGGGCACGGGCAAAACAAAAGCTCTGACCGCTCGGATCACCCATCTGCTCAGGACACATAGGGTGCGCGATAATGAGATTCTGGCGGTGACCTTCACCAATAAGGCCGCGCGAGAGATGAAAGAGCGGGTAGGGCGGATGCTGGGCCGACCCGCTGAGGGGATGCCGTGGCTTGGCACCTTCCACGCAATTTGCGTCAAGCTGCTGCGTCGCCATGCGGAACTGGTCGATCTGAAATCGAACTTCACAATTTTGGACACTGACGATCAGAAACGGCTGCTGAAACAGCTTACTCAAGCCGCCAACATTGACGACAAGCGCTGGCCCGCTCGGATGCTGGCCGGGATCATCGATGACTGGAAAAACCGAGCGCTGACGCCCGACAAGGTGCCTGCTGCGGATGCGGGGGCCTATAATCACAAGGGCATCGAGCTTTATGCCCAATACCAGACCCGCCTACGCGAGCTGAATGCGGTGGATTTCGGCGACCTGTTGCTGCACATGGTCACGATTTTCCAAACCCACCCGGACGTGCTGGAGCAATACCAGCGCTGGTTCCGTTACATCCTTGTGGACGAGTATCAGGATACCAACGTAGCCCAATATCTCTGGCTTCGTCTGCTTGCAGGGGGCCACAAGAACATCTGTTGCGTCGGCGATGACGATCAGTCGATCTATGGCTGGCGCGGGGCCGAGGTGGGCAACATTCTGCGGTTCGAAAAGGACTTCCCTGGCTCCTTCGTGGTCCGGCTGGAACAGAACTACCGCTCGACCCCGCATATTCTGGCCGCTGCGTCCAACGTCATTCGTGGCAATGAAAGCCGCTTGGGCAAAGAGCTTTGGACCGACCGCGAAGAGGGTGAAAAGGTCCGTCTGATCGGCCATTGGGATGGCGAGGAAGAAGCGCGTTGGATCGGGGAAGAGATCGACGCGATGCAAGGTGGCACGCGCGGTGTGCGGCCGATGAGCCTTGATGAGATCGCGATCCTCGTACGCGCTTCGCACCAGATGCGGGCGTTTGAGGATCGGTTTTTGACCATTGGTCTGCCTTACAAGGTGATTGGCGGCCCTCGATTCTATGAGCGGATGGAGATTCGCGATGCCATGGCCTATTTCCGGCTGGTGGTCAGCCCCGAGGATGATCTGGCCTTCGAGCGGATCGTGAACACACCCAAACGCGGCCTCGGCGACAAGGCGCAGCAAACGATTCAGGTGGTGGCGCGCGAGAATGGCGTGTCTCTGATCGAAGGGGCGCGGATCGCGGTCGATAACAGCCTGATCAAGGGCAAGGGTGGCAAGGCGCTGCGCGAACTGATCGACGGGTTGGCGCGGTGGAATGCAATGACGCGTGGGCCTCGGATTGAGGTGGACGATGAAACGGTGATTGATGACGGTGTTTCACCGATCCGATACGGCGCGCCCGAGCATACGCATATCGAGCTGGCGCAGATCGTCTTGGACGAATCCGGCTATACCGCGCATTGGCAGAACGAAAAGACGCCCGAGGCGCCTGGGCGATTGGAAAACCTCAAAGAACTGGTCAACCAACTGGACAATTTCGAGAACCTGCAGGGGTTTTTGGAACATGTCAGCCTGGTGATGGACAACGAGCAGGACAGCGACGGGGCCAAGGTCTCGATCATGACGCTGCACGCGGCCAAGGGGCTGGAGTTTCCCGCGGTTTTCCTTCCGGGGTGGGAGGATGGATTGTTCCCCTCTCAGCGTTCGATGGACGAATCCGGTCTCAAAGGCCTCGAAGAAGAACGAAGGCTGGCCTATGTCGGTATTACCCGCGCAGAAGAAGTCTGTACGATTTCCTTTGCAGCCAACCGACGGGTGTTCGGACAATGGCAGAATTCGATGCCGTCCCGGTTCATTGATGAGTTGCCCGAAGATCATGTGGAAGTGCTGACACCTCCGGGGCTCTATGGTGGTGGTCAGCAGGCAGCCGGGATCGAAACCCGCGCAGCCGAGGCGAATGTCTATAACTCTCCGGGCTGGAAGCGGATGCAGGCGCGGCAGGGGCAATATGGCATGTCTCAGCCAAAAGAAAGCCGGAATACTGTGATTGATGCGACAGCCGTGGCCAGCTTTACGCTGGGCGAGCGAGTGTTTCACCAGAAATTCGGCTATGGCGCAGTGATCGGCATCGAAGGTGATAAAGTCGAGGTCGATTTCGACAAGGCAGGGGTGAAGAAAGTGGTCTCGCGCTTTCTGACCAACAAGGATGACTTGCCGTTCTGAAGCTTACAACCCTTCGACCAGCACAAGATTCGCCGTCGCCGTTTTTTGCCTGATCTTGGCCAATTCGACATAGTCCGGATCGTCCTTCCACGCGTTTGCGGCAGCCATATCCGGAAACTCCATCAGGACGATCCCATCTTCTTCCCAACTGCCTTCGATCACTTCAACGGGTTTTGAGGATACGGTTAGAAGCCTTCCGCCATGCCGGTCAAAGATCGGCATGAATCCTTCGAGGTATTTCTGGTACCCATCCGGGTCATGAATGGAAATCTGGGCGATGAAATAAGCGGCCATGGGAGACTCCTGACAAAGCGTTCACGACCCCAGCCTACATCTTGTGCGCAAAAAACGAAAAACGGCGGTTCCCAGGGAGGAGGAGGGGAACCGCCGTTCTTTTCTACATCAGGGCAGGGAGGAGGAAGCCCCGATGTATCCGAACCCGGGTTTGATCCCGGTATGAGGAAGACGCGGCGACGTCAGGGAGGAGGAAGACGTCGCCGCGCGCTTTCAACATCGAGGCAGGGAGGAGGAGAGCCCCGATGTATCAGGTTCCGGCGGTCAGGGCCGGTATTAGGTGCGGCAACGTCAGGGAGGAGGAGAGACGCTGCCGCTGAAATACAGGTCCGAAAGGGAGGAAGACGGACCTGATCTCGGTGTTCTTGTTGCGCTTACCGCGCGATCTGCTCTTCGGTGGCCTGTTGGGCCAGCCGGCGGATCATCGAGCGGTGCAAGCCCAGATCAGCCAATTCCCGATCTGACAGTCCCGACAATTCGTTGACTGTCTGACGGTACAGGCGATAACGAGCAACCCGGGTTTTCACGGTCTCAACCAGCGTTGAGATTCCATTTGCCGGTGTGCCTTTCAGAGCTGTTTGTGTGCTTGCGACTGCCATCTTCATGATCCGTTCATTCTTACTGTTGCCGGTATCGTCCGGCGTTTGCTTGAGACTGAAGATAGGCAAATGCTGCGATTGCACAATGGTTCGCGTCGTCAATGCTGCTATGCAGCAAATGCATGGATTGGCAGGATAATCCGGTACGCCCCAATAATTGCCTTTAAAATACTGGTTTTCACGTGTGCTTGGCGTTTCGTGTGTCCAGACCCTGTGATGGTGACCGCTTATCTATTGAGCGGAATTGGCGTTTGTTTGGGCATGTTGTGTCAACTCAAGAGGGGCAATTCTTCTCACCGCAGGTCCGGCGCCTGGGGTGATGGTGCTATGGGAAAGCATGGGTCGACTATGGGAATGGCCTGTAAAGGGACCGCGATTCGTCCTCTTCGGCTGTCATTCATGGGTGTCTGCGCCAAATAATATGTAATTCTAAAAATTATTGGGAATTCATGGGGGTAATAATTTAGGCGTCAGTTCTTGCATATTTAGTGCTAGTAAGCATCAGGAGCACAATTTGTGGCATATTTGATCCGAGTTTCGATTGCATTAGTCTTGATCTGAAGCCTGCATCAGGCCTCCATATGCAAATTTCCTATTGATTTCCATGAATTCCCATGGCATCCCTTGTGTACCCGATGAGGGCGAGGACAGTTGAGGGGCACCAAACGACCCCGAACCAAAAATACAAAAACAGGTTTCATACAGGCATCTCGCTTTCATCACTTAACAGATCCGGCGCGCGGGCGAGCAGACATCCCCCCAGGTGGCGCGCGCAGCTGGACATCCCGCAAAGCGGGTCAATGCGGCGGGTTGATCAGTGGCAGCAGATCAACCCGCCGTTTTACTTCCGGGGGGAACGTGAATTTTGAGGTGGGGCGCAAGCGAAAGGGACAGTCGTCTTGGCGCGCAGGTTTAGAGGCGAAAGCCAGCATAAGGTGGATACGAAGGGCAGGGTCTCGATCCCGGCCTCGTTTCGTCGTGTGCTTGAGGCCTCGGACCCCAGCTGGCAACCCGGTGACAATCCTGAACTCGTGATTGTCTATGGCGACCACCGCCGCAAATACCTTGAATGTTACACCATGGAAGCGATCGACGAGGTGGATGCCAAGATCGATGCGCTGCCACGTGGCTCGATGCAGCGTCGGATGCTTCAGCGGATGTTCCATGGTCAGTCCTTCCCGACCAATGTGGACGAAACGGGTCGTTTGGTGCTGCCCGCAAAGCTGCGCAACAAGATCGACCTTGAGAACGAGGCGTTCTTTATCGCTGCCGGTGATACCTTCCAGATCTGGAAGCCCGAGACATACGAGGCCGAGGAACTGGCCACGACCGAGGAATGGCTTGACGATCTGCCGGATGATTTCGATCCGATGCAGTATCTCGATGGCATCGGGGAT
This sequence comes from Ruegeria sp. C5, assembly GCF_056537605.1. Classification (NCBI taxonomy): domain Bacteria; kingdom Pseudomonadati; phylum Pseudomonadota; class Alphaproteobacteria; order Rhodobacterales; family Roseobacteraceae; genus Ruegeria; species Ruegeria sp. C5. The sequence continues at coordinate 421,143 of NZ_JBQFRX010000003.1, forward strand.
GGGTGACGGCATGGCCGGCGCTCAGACCTCATCGGACAAACCTCATATCCCCGTTCTTCTGCGCCCATTGTTGGCCGCCGTGGCGCCGGTATCCGGTGCCTGGCTGGACGGCACATTCGGCGCAGGCGGCTATACTCGTGCGTTGCTGGAGGCCGGGGCCGAGAAAGTCATTGGCGTCGATCGCGACCCGCTGGCATTTGAAATGGCCGCTAACTGGGCTGGGGAATACGGTGACCGGCTGGTGATGCAGCAGGGCGTGTTCTCTCGCATGGATGAATATGCACAGGATCTGGACGGCGTGGTGCTGGATCTTGGTGTCTCATCCATGCAGTTGGATCAGGCTGAACGCGGTTTTTCCTTCATGAAAGACGGTCCGTTGGACATGCGGATGAGCCAAGATGGTGAAAGCGCAGCTGATCTGGTGAATACGGCAGCCGAGACGCAATTGGCCGACATCCTGTTCCATTTCGGTGAGGAACGCGCCAGTCGTCGTATAGCAAAGGCCATCGTCAAGGCGCGGGCCGAAGAACCGATCAGAACAACTCTGCGGCTGGTCGAGATTATCGAATCCTGCCTGCCGCGCCCCAAACCGGGCCAATCGCACCCGGCGACGCGCAGTTTTCAGGGGCTACGGATCGCGGTGAACGCAGAATACGAAGAACTGTTTCAGGGGCTTATGGCCGCCGAGCGCGCTTTGAAGCCGGGGGGGCAACTGGCCGTTGTGACTTTCCATTCCATAGAAGACCGGATGGTGAAGCGGTTCTTCCAATCGCGCGCGGGCAAAACCGGACGCGCCAACCGTTATGCGCCTGAGATGGAGCAGGAGAAGCCGCAATTCATACTCAAGACCCGCAAGGCCGTTGGGCCGGATGAGCAGGAACTTGAAGAAAACCCACGTGCACGCTCTGCAAAATTGCGTGTCGCGATAAGAACGGATGCCCCGGCAGGGGAAATTGAGGCCCGGGCCATCGGCATGCCGCAATTGGGGGGAAGGGCAAGATGAAGAGTATTCTGTATATGTTGACTGCACTATCCGTGTTCGGGCTGGCGCTTTGGGCTTATCAAGAGAACTACCGCACGCAGCAGGTGCTGAAGGAAACGCAGTCGCTGCAAGGCCAGATCGGTATGGCGCAGGCGCGACTCGCCGTGCTGAATGCTGAATGGGCCTATCTAAACCGGCCTGATCGTTTGCGTGAGCTGGCGGACTTGAATTTCGAACGTCTCAGCTTGCTGCCTCTGCGGGCTGAGCAGTTTGGTCGCGCCGATCAGATTTCCTATGGCGAGGACCCGGATCTGCCCATCGTCGACTCGCCTGAAATACAGGACGTCACTGACATTCAGGCACTGATCGAGGTGCAGGTTCCATGACCCGCACACCACTTCGCCCTCTGGCCCGTATCCTCGACGCCCGTGCAAAGGGTGAAAACCCCAAGGCGATTGAGCGAGAGAACATCCGCAAACGCCACGAAGACATGAAAGACCGCGCCCGCGCGCGCGCCGAGGGCCGCCTGTTGGTGTTGGGTCTTTTCTTCTTTTGCGCCTTTTCGGTCGTAGGCTTTCGTATGGGCGTTCTGGCGACATCCGAGGCGCAAGAACCATTGGCAAGTGCGCCGGGGGCCTCCATCGCCATGCAACGCGCCAATATCGTGGATCGCGAAGGCCGTATTCTGGCGACCAATCTGGACACCTATTCTGTCTATGCGCAGCCACCGCTGATGATTGACCCGATCGCCGCAGCCGAGCAACTGGTCGCTATTTTCCCTGATCTGGAAAAAGAGCGTTTGGTCAAAGACTTCACCGGTAAGCGAAAATTCCTGTGGATCAAGAAGCGCATCTCGCCCGAGCAGAAGCAGGCGGTGCATGACATCGGTGATCCCGGCATCCTGTTCGGCCCGCGCGAAATGCGGCTATATCCCAATGGCAGACTCGCGGCGCATATTCTGGGCGGCTCGGGCTTTGGCCGCGAAGGTGTCAGCGCAGCCGAGGTGATCGGCGTAGCTGGCGTCGAAAAACAGTTCGACGGCTATCTGCGCGACCCGGCCAACGGCAACAAGCCGCTGCAACTGTCGCTGGATCTGACCGTTCAAGCGGCGGTGGAACAGGTGCTTTATGGCGGCATGAAGATCATGAACGCCAAAGGAGCCTCGGCGGTTCTGATGAACGCCCATACGGGCGAGGTCGTCTCGGCCGCGTCGTTGCCGTCTTTTGACCCCAATGACCGTCCGCGCCCACCGACCTCGGGCTTCGATCCCTCGGACAGCCCGCTGTTCAATCGCTATGTACAGGGTGTCTATGAGCTGGGTTCGGTGTTCAAAATCTTCACCGCCGCGCAGGCGGTGCAGCTAGGTCTGGTGAACTCCAACACCATCATTGACACTTCCGGCCCAATGAAAATCGGGCGCTTCCCGATTGGCGAGTTTAACGGCAAGAATTATGGTGAGATCAGTGTCTCGGATGTAATCAAGTACAGCTCGAACCGAGGCACCGGGCGGCTGGCCTTGCAAATCGGGGCCGACCGGCAACAGGATTTTCTGAACGCGCTGGGCATGTTCGACCCAACCCCATTCGAGATTGTCGAGGCCAAGGGCGGGCAACCGCTCAAGCCCAAGAAATGGGGTGAGTTGAGCACCGTGACGATTTCTTATGGCCACGGCCTTTCGACCAGCCCCATGCATCTGGCCGCTGGTTACGCAGCGATTGCCAATGGCGGGTACTATGTCAGCCCCACGATCCTGCGCCGCAATGGCCCGCAATACGGCCCTCGCGTGATGTCCGAAAACACCGCCAAGCAGGCGCAAAATATGCTACGCAAAGTGGTCACGGATGGCACCGCCAGCTTTGGTGATGTCAAAGGGTACGACGTGGCGGGAAAAACCGGTACTGCCGATAAACCCAAGCCGCGTGGCGGGTACTATGAGGACAAGGTGATTGCCACCTTCGCCACCATCTTCCCGGCTTATGATCCGAAATATGTGCTAATCGTCACGCTGGATGAACCGTCCATCGTGGCCTATGGCGAAAAGCGCCGCACGGCGGGTTGGACTGCCGTTCCCGTTGCTGCCGAACTGATTGGACGGGTGGCGCCGCTATTGGGTCTCAGACCCCGGCTTGAGCCTGAGGCGCGCGCTGCTATAACGCTGACCTCAAATTAGGCTGTCCAGCGAAAGGTGGGTCATGGGCAATCGGTCAAAGAAACTCAGCGAACTGGCCCTGACCGCACGGGGAGGGGCCAATCCCGAAATCACCGGTCTGGCTGTTGACAGCCGCGAGGTCAAAGACGGTTTCCTCTTTGCAGCCCTTCCCGGCACCCGAGTCCATGGTGGAGACTTCATCCAATACGCCTTGCGCATGGGGGCCGCCGCGATCCTGACGGACGCGAAAGGGGCCGAGATCGCCACCGACGAACTGGCCGCATCCGATGCTGCGCTGATCGTCACGGAAGACCCCCGTCAGGCACTGGCAGGGGCCGCCGCCCTTTGGTTTGGCGCGCAACCGCAGACTATCGTGGCGGTCACCGGCACCAATGGAAAAACCTCGGTCGCCAGTTTCGTCCGCCAGATCTGGACCGAGCTTGGACTTGCCGCCGTCAACCTGGGCACCACCGGGGTCGAGGGCGCATGGACTGCGCCGCTGGCCCATACAACACCCGAGCCGGTCACTCTGCACCGCTGTCTCGCCGAAGCTGCCGAAAATGGCGTGACCCATGCGGCGATGGAGGCCTCCTCGCACGGGCTTGAACAGCGTCGCTTGGACGGGGTGCATCTGACCGCTGCCGGGTTCTCGAATTTCACGCAGGATCATCTGGACTATCACGACACGTTCGAGGCTTATTTCGCAGCCAAGGCGGGTCTGTTTGATCGTGTGCTGCCCGAAGACGGGGTCGCTGTGGTCAACCTTGGCGATCCCAAGGGTGCCGAGATGCGCAAGATCGCCGAGGCACGCGGCCAGAATATCATCACCGTAGGCCCTGAGGGTTCTGATCTTTGTCTTCTGAATCAACGCTTTGACGCGACCGGGCAGGATTTGCGCTTTTCATGGAAAGGCAAGGCCTATCAAACCCGCCTGAATCTGATCGGCGGCTTTCAGGCCGAGAACGTTTTGCTGGCTTGCGGATTGGTCATCGCGGCGGGCGAGGACCCCGACCGCGTGTTCGAAACCTTGCCGCACCTGATCACCGTGCGCGGACGGATGCAGCTGGCTGCCACCCGCGATAACGGCGCGGCGGTGTTTGTCGATTACGCGCATACGCCGGATGCCGTGGCCACTGCACTGAAGGCGATGCGCCCGCATGTCATGGGACGTCTGATCGCCATTGTTGGTGCAGGCGGTGACCGAGACGCCACTAAACGCCCATTGATGGGGCGGGCCGCTGCTGAAAACGCCGATCTGGTCTTTGTTACCGATGACAACCCACGCAGCGAAGACCCGGCCACCATCCGCGGTGCTGTCATGTTGGGCGCACCCGAAGCCACGGAAGTCGGCGACCGGGCCGAGGCCATCCTGCGCGGCATCGACGCGCTGCAACCGGGCGACGCTCTGCTGATTGCGGGCAAGGGACACGAAATCGGCCAAATCGTCGGAGATCAGGTCCTGCCCTTTGACGATGTGGAACAGGCCAGTATCAGCGTTGCCGCGCTGGACGGGAGGGTCGCATGACGCTCTGGACCGCAGCCGAGGCCGCAGAGGCCACCAACGGGCGCGCCACCACCGATTGGCAGGTGAACGGCGTCTCCATCGACACGCGCACCCTGCAGCCGGGTGACCTGTTCGTTGCGTTGAAGGCTGCCCGCGACGGCCATGATTTCGTCGCCCAAGCGCTGGAAAAAGGCGCAAGCGCAGCGCTTGTGTCGCATATTCCCGAAGGCGTGCCCGAAGATGCACCGCTGTTGATCGTCGACGATGTGCAGACGGGTCTAGAGGCGTTGGGGCAGGCGGCTCGCGCCCGGACAGGTGCGCGCGTGGTGGGGGTGACTGGCAGCGTGGGTAAGACCTCGACCAAAGAAATGCTGGCCAGCATTCTGGAGACGCAAGGCAAAACTCATGCCAGCGTCGCCAGCTACAATAACCATTGGGGCGTGCCTTTGACGCTGGCGCGAATGCCGCGCGACACCGAGTTCGCGGTGATCGAGATCGGCATGAATCATCCGGGCGAAATCGCTCCGCTGGCGCGTCAGGCGCAACCGCATGTGGGGCTGGTGACCACAGTAGCCGCCGTCCACCTTGAAGCCTTCGACTCGGTTGCGGGTATTGCTTTTGAAAAGGCTGCGATATTCGACGGGCTGACCGAGGGCGGCACTGCTATCGTCAATGCCGATATCGAACACGCGTGCATCTTGCGCGACTGCGCCGCTGCGCATGGTGCAAAGATCGTCGAATTTGGCCACAAGGCGCGGGACTATGCCCTTAACAACGTGCTCCAAGGCCCTGACTCGGTGCGGGGACACGGTATTGTCGGCGGCGCAGACATCACATTCGATGTCCAATCCGCGGGAACTCACTTTGCTATGAATGCGCTGGGCGCTCTGGCGGCCTGTGTCGCGCTGGGGGTCGATCTGGATCAGGCGATTGCCGGTCTGCGCGGCTGGTCTCCGGTCAAAGGGCGCGGTGTGCGCGAGGTGATCGCGCTGCCAAATGGCGGGCAGATTGAACTGCTCGATGACAGCTACAACGCCAATCCAACCTCGATGGAGGCCGCTCTCGACGTGCTGTTTGCGTCGGCGGGCAAACGCAAGATCGCGTTTCTGGGCGACATGAAAGAGCTTGGTGCGCAAGAGCAGGCGATGCACGCCGCCATGGCCGAGGTGCCTGCGATGGCGCATGTTGATCAGGTTCATTGCATCGGCCCGTTGATGCAAGCGCTGCATCAGGCTCTGCCCGAGGGTAAGCGCGGGTTGTGGACGGAAACCAGCGATGAGATGGCCGCCCATCTGCCGGAATTGATCCGTAGCGGCGATGTAGTGATGGCCAAGGGATCTCTCAGCATGGCTCTGGCACAGATCGTTGACGGTCTGCGGCAAATGGGGCATGGCAGCGCGCCAGAGAGCCGCCGTATTGTGAGAAAGGTTTTGTAATGCTCTATTGGTTAACCGCCCTGTCGGACGGAGGGGATTTCTGGAACCTCTTCCGCTATATCACCTTCCGGGCAGGGGGCGCCTTTCTGACTGCGCTAATCTTTGGGTTTCTGTTCGGAAAACCCTTGATCAACGTATTGCGCAAGCGGCAAGGCAAAGGTCAACCGATCCGAGATGACGGCCCCGAGGCGCATCTGTCCAAGGCCGGGACCCCCACCATGGGCGGGCTGCTGATCGTGGGTGCGCTGGTCACCTCGACCCTGATCTGGGCGCGCTGGGACAATCCATATGTCTGGATGGTACTGTTCGTGACGCTGGCCTATGCGGCCATCGGCTTTGCGGACGATTATGCCAAGGTCTCAAAGCAGAACACCAAGGGCGTTTCCGGTAAGATGCGGTTGGCGCTGGGGATCATCATCGCCGTGCTGGCGTCACTCTGGGCGACGCTGCACCATCCCAGCGACTTGCAAAACCAGCTGGCTCTGCCGGTGTTCAAGGATACGCTGATCAATCTTGGCCTTTTCTATATCCCTTTTGCGGTGATCGTCATTGTGGGTGCGGCCAACGCGGTGAACCTGACAGATGGTCTGGACGGGCTGGCGATCATGCCCGCGATGATCGCGGCCTCGACCCTTGGTGTGATTGCCTATGCGGTTGGGCGGGTCGACTTTACCGAGTATCTTGATGTTCACTATGTACCTGGGACCGGTGAAATCTTCATTTTCACTTCAGCGCTGTTTGGCGCGGGGCTGGGATTCCTGTGGTACAACGCCCCTCCGGCGGCGGTTTTCATGGGTGATACCGGATCACTGGCTCTGGGCGGTGCGCTGGGCGCGATCGCCGTGGCTACCAAACACGAGTTGGTATTGGCAGTCGTGGGCGGGCTGTTCGTGGTTGAAGCTTTAAGTGTGATCATCCAGGTTCTTTATTTCAAACGGACCGGAAAGCGCGTGTTCCTGATGGCACCGATCCATCACCATTATGAGAAAAAGGGTTGGGCTGAACCCACCATCGTGATCCGGTTCTGGATCATTTCACTGATCTTAGCGATGATCGGGCTGGCGACGCTGAAAGTCAGATGAGCCCGCGTTGCGTCGTGCTTTCTGGATGCTCCGGTGGTGGCAAATCAACACTGCTGGAGGAGATGGCCCGTCGCGGATATTCAACAGTTTCCGAGCCGGGTCGGCGTGTCGTTGCCGAGGAAAGACAAGGTGGTGGTCGCGCTCTGCCTTGGGCCAACTCCGAGGTATTCTGCCGCCGGATCATTGAACTTGCGATATCAGACTTCAACAATGCCAAAGATGACCTTGTGCTATTTGATCGTTCGGCATTGGACGCGCTGATTTGGTTTGATCGTACCGGTACACCGTTGGAGACCAAAGTGCGTGAACAGATACTGCACTTAGGCTACGACCCATGCGTGTTTCTCTTTCCTCCTTGGCCTGAGATATTCGAACAGGATGATGACCGGCGGCACAACTTGGCCGCAGCTATTGCGGAATACGATGCTTTGTGCGACCGGTTACCAGACTATGGGTTCGTAATAGAAAACGTTCCAAAAGGGCCGGTCGCTTGGCGGGCGGACTGGCTGGAAGAGCGGCTCGGATAGAAGGTGTATGGCAATGATCCCGGTCAAAGGGTTTTCAGGGCAGAAAGTAGCGATTCTGGGGCTAGGTCGGTCGGGTCTGACCACCGCACGAGCGCTGCGCGCTGGCAGGGCTGAGCCGATCTGCTGGGATGACAACCCCGCCGCGCGTGAAGCGGCAGAGGTCGAGGGATTCTCGTGTGTCGATCTGCGCCGCCACGGGGCGTTTGACGATATTGCCGCACTAATTGTCTCGCCCGGCATCCCTCATCTCTACCCCGCGCCGAACCCGGTTGTGGCCGCTGCGTTGGAAGCCGGAGTTCCGGTCGACAATGATATGGGTCTGTTCTTTCGCTCTTTCGCAGGCCCTGAATGGAACAACTACGACATCCCACCGCGCGTCATCGCGGTGACGGGATCGAATGGCAAATCAACCACCGCTGCGTTGATCCAACATATCCTGACCGAGGCCGGGCGCGACTCGCAACTGGCGGGTAACATTGGGCGCGGCGTGCTGGACATCGACCCAGGTGGCGATGGATCGGTCGTGGTACTGGAGCTATCGAGCTACCAGACCGAACTGGCCCGCGCACTGACGCCGGATGTGGCGGTTTTCACCAATCTTTCACCTGATCACTTGGATCGACATGGTGGAATGGGTGGTTACTTTGCCGCCAAACGTCGCCTGTTCGCCGAAGGAGGCCCAGACCGCGCCGTGATCGGGATAGATGAGGCCGAGGGCGCGTTTCTGGCCGGGCAACTGGCCGAGGGGCCGTCGGATGACCGGGTGATCCGCGTCTCGGTGGCGCGCAAGCTGACCGGGTCGGGTTGGCAGGTCTTTGCCCGCAAGGGTTTCCTGTCGGAATACCGCAAGGGCCGTCAGGCCGGATCGATCGACCTGCGTGAGATCAAGGGCCTGCCCGGTGCGCATAATCACCAGAACGCCTGCGCCGCCTATGCCGCCTGCCGTTCGCTGGGCCTTGCTCCGCGCGTGATCGAAGACGCGCTGCACAGCTTCCCGGGTCTGCCGCACCGCAGTCAGATCATCGCCGAGGCGGACGGCGTGACCTATGTGAATGACTCGAAAGCCACCAACGTAGATAGCGCCCTCAAAGCCTTGAGCGCGTTCAAGAAGATACGTTGGATCTGTGGCGGGCTTGAGAAAGAAGGCGGGCTTGAGGCGCTGAACGGGGCAGGGGACCACGTAATCAAGGCCTACGTCATCGGGCGTGAGGCGGCGAGCTTTGCAATGCAGTTGCAGGCCGATGCGCAAGTCTGCACCACTATGGAAGCGGCGGTTATGCAGGCCATGGCCGATGCGCAGCCCGGTGAAACCGTTCTATTGGCACCTGCTGCGGCCAGTTTCGACCAGTATGACAACTTCGAACAACGTGGCGATGACTTCGTGGTTCAGGTTAAAAAACGCCTCTGAAAGCAATGCGTTTGCAATAGATCGCCGGTTCGGCGAAGCTGTGGGCCTATCTGCTTGACGCACTGCCTGCATTGGTTTTTGCCTTCAGGAAATTCAACACGAGGTCATGAATATGCCAAACCGTAAACTTCTTCTGGTCGTTCCAGCGCTGCTGGCTGCTGCGGCTTGCACCAATACCGGGGCCAACTATCAGCCCGTGATCGATGGCCCGGTAGGCCCTAACTACAACTCGGACCTGTATCAGTGCCAGCAACTTGCAGCCTCGCAGGCCAGCGTTGACGGATCGACCGCAGGTAATGCCGCAATCGGCGCTGCAGGTGCTGCAGCCGTCACCGGCATCGTTCAGGACAGCAGCGACAACCTGGGTCGCGCCGCCGTTGCCGGTGCGTTGGTTGGTGCAGGCGCTGACGTGATCAACAAGAACCAGAACAAGGAAGTCATCGTGCGCAACTGTATGCGCGGACGGGGTTACAACGTCGTAGGCTAACGGCTTGCGATGGCACTTCCGGCGGCGTGGCCCGAGGACCACGCCCATTGGAAGTTGTAACCGCCAAGCCAGCCGGTGACATCCACCGCTTCACCAATGACATAGAGGCCGGGGACATCCCTGGCCTCCATGGTTTTGGACGACAGCCCGTCAGTGTCGATCCCGCCCAGAGTGACCTCGGCGGTGCGATAGCCCTCGGTGCCCGACGGCGTAAGCCGCCAGTTGGACAATGCGGCGATCAGTTCCGACAGCGCCGTGTCGGACTGATCCGCAAGATTGCCCTTCATCGGGATATGGTGTGCGAGGTATTCCACCAGACGCGTGGGCAGGTGGCGTGCCAATTCGGTGGTCAGCGCCTTGCGCCCAACAGCCTGCCGCTGATCGCGAAGCAGATCGTATAAAGGCAAATCGGGGATCAGGTTGACCCATATTGCCTCACCCTCGCGCCAGTACGAAGACAATTGCAGTACCGAAGGACCGCTCAACCCGCGATGGGTGAACAACAAAGCCTCGTCGAAACTGCTGCGCTCGTTTGATAGTCGAGCGGGCAGGGAGACGCCGGACAGATCCTTGAACCGACCGTCCGAGAAGGTGAACGGCACCAGCGCCGCCCGTGTCTCGGTTATCTGCAGCCCGAATTGCTGCGCGATGTCATAGGCCAACCCCGTTGCGCCCATTTTGGGGATCGATTTGCCACCCGTGGCCAGAACCAGATTGCGACAGGTCAGAAGGATGTGCTTGCCATCGCGTTCGACATCCAAAGCGAAACCGCTTTCGGTTTTGCGCAAGTTGCGCAGCGACGTCTGCACCCAGAGCTCGGCCTCGGCCTTGGCCATTTCATTCAGCAGCATCTGGACGATCTGTTTCGAAGACCCGTCGCAGAACAATTGCCCAAGCGTTTTTTCATGCCATGCAATGCCATGGCGATCGACCAGCTCGATGAAGTCCCACTGTGTATATCGCGCCAGCGCTGATTTGCTGAAATGCGGATTCTGAGACAGGAAATTGCCCGGTCCCGCATACATATTGGTGAAATTGCATCGTCCACCACCCGAGATGCGGATCTTTTCTCCGGGAGCTTTTGCATGGTCGATCACCAGCGCCTGGCCACCGCAATGGGCTGCGCACATCATGCCGGCCGCGCCAGCACCGAGGATGATCGTCTCGAAATCCATATGCTGCGCATGGCGTGGATTGTGAGCGATGGCAAGAGCGCAGACCAAAAACGGTGTGGGTTTGGCCCACGGAATTTCTCAGCAGCACATGGGTTTGTGCCATATGGTATGTGGATTTTTACTCGTAGTGCATTCTGACATGCTAGGCTCTGTGCTAATGCTTGCCGGTTAGATCCATTTAAAGGGATAAAAATATGCGCTTTCCAAACTTCATTACAGACTTTCCAAGACTAGACGTGCCATTTCCCGAAGACGTCGTGCAGACGGCAGTCATTCGATCTGATGCTGGTTTGGTCGCCTTTTTTACTTTTCTTAAAGAAATGGAACTCCCACTACATTCACATGGTGCCCAATGGGGTACGGTGGTGGAAGGAGAAATTGAACTCACCATTGGCGGAGAGACGAAAGTTTATCTGCCCGGCGACAGCTATTCTATCCCAGCCGGAGTGGAGCATGGCGGGCGCATCAAGGCGGGTTCCCGAGTGATCGATGTGTTTGAAGAGCCTGACAGATACCCCATCAAAGACTGACGATTTACTTTTTGAACAATGACGTTGGGCGCGGTTGATATTTGGATGAACTCAAACCGAGCCTCAACGGGCCGTCGATCAGAACAGGCAGCATGCGCTGCTTGAATGCATGCGCGTTTGTCAACGGCGGCTCATCGTTCCGGAATTCCAGTTCTGCCTGTCATTCTGCTAGCCCAAATGTAAAAATCCCTGTAGACTCTCAACCAGATCCCGAAAACGGGACGTTAACGAGGCAGATAGTGGCGGTATCTCATGACTGAGATGGTGTATGGCGCGGTCCAGGACCAGCGCGGAGAACCGATTCTTCCGAAGTGGTGGCGAACGATTGATCGCTGGACGATGTCCTGGGTTCTGATCCTGTTTGTCATCGGGCTTTTGCTTGGGCTGGCCTCGTCGCCGCCACTGGCGGGGCGTAACGGGTTCGATCCTTTCCACTATGTAGAACGTCAGGCGATCTTTGGCGGGCTGGCGCTGGTCGCGATGCTGCTGACCTCAATGATGTCGCCGACACTGGTGCGGCGGCTGGCGATTCTGGGCTTTCTGGCCTCGTTCGTGGCGCTGGCCTTCTTGCCGGTCTTCGGTACAGACTTTGGCAAAGGCGCGGTGCGCTGGTATTCGCTGGGTTTTGCCTCGTTGCAGCCATCCGAGTTCCTCAAGCCCGGTTTTGTCGTGGTGGCCGCATGGCTGCTGGCCGCATCACAGGAAATCAACGGCCCGCCGGGGCGGTTGTGGTCCTTTGCACTGTGTATGTCCATCGTGGCAATGCTGGTGATGCAGCCCGATTTCGGGCAGGCCTGCCTGATCCTTTTTGGTTGGGGTGTGATGTATTTTGTCGCCGGAGCCCCGATGCTATTGCTGGTCGGCATGGCCGGGGCGGTCGTTCTGGGCGGCATGTTTGCCTATTCCAATTCCGAGCACTTTGCCCGTCGTATCGATGGTTTCCTTAATCAGGAACTCGATCCGACCACCCAGCTTGGGTATGCCACCAATGCTATCCGCGAAGGCGGCCTGTTCGGCGTCGGCGTGGGTGAGGGGCAGGTCAAGTGGTCTCTGCCTGATGCGCATACGGATTTCATCATCGCGGTCGCGGCCGAAGAATACGGGCTGATTCTGGTGCTGATTATCATCGCGCTGTACTCGCTGATCGTTGTGCGTTCGCTGCTGCGGCTGATGCGCGAACGCGACATGTTCATCCGTCTGGCTGGCACTGGTCTGGCCTGCATGTTCGGCGTGCAGGCTATGATCAACATGGGCGTCGCCGTGCGTCTTCTGCCCGCCAAGGGCATGACGCTGCCGTTTGTCAGTTATGGCGGATCGTCCCTGATTGCTGGCGGCATCTCGGTTGGCATGTTGCTGGCCTTCACCCGAACCCGCCCGCAGGGCGAGCTGGGCGACATTCTGCGCGGACGAGGCTGATGGGCAAACCTTATCTACTAATCGCAGCAGGTGGCACCGGCGGCCACATGTTCCCCGCGCAGGCGTTGGCCGAGGCGATGCTACAGAAAGGCTGGCGTGTGCGCCTGTCCACCGACCCGCGCGGAGCGCGCTATACCGGCGCGTTCCCCGCAGACGTCGAGATTGTCGAGGCATCCTCGGCCACCTTCGCCCGAGGCGGATTAGCGGCCAAGATGTTGGTTGGACCCAAGATTGCTGCTGGAGTCACTAGCATGGCTGCGCAGATGATGCGTGACAAGCCGGATGTGTTGGTGGGCTTTGGCGGCTATCCGTCGATACCGGCGCTGGGCGCGGCCATCCTGCTGAAGCTGCCGCGTATGATCCATGAACAAAATGGCGTTCTGGGCCGGGTAAACCAACTGTTTGCCACGCGTGTGGCTCAAGTGGCCTGTGGTGTCTGGCCCACCGATCTGCCTGAAGGGTCCAAGGGCATACACACTGGTAACCCGGTTCGCGCCTCCGTTCTTGAACGCGCTGCTGCCCCCTATATCCCGCCTGGGGAGTACCCGATGTCCGTCCTGGTGATGGGCGGCTCACAGGGCGCACGTATCCTCAGTGACGTGGTGCCGGGGGCCATCGCTGCGCTGCCTGAATATCTGCGCGGGTACATCCGCGTCTCGCATCAGGCCCGCGATGAGGATGGTGAACGGGTCAAGGCCTTTTACGCCGATCACGGCATACGCGCCGATGTACAGCCTTTCTTTGATGACGTACCTCGCCGCATGTCCGACGCGCAGCTGGTTGTCAGCCGGTCGGGTGCCTCCAGTATTGCCGACATTTCCGTGATTGGCCGTCCGTCGATTTTGATCCCGCTTGCCACGGCTGCCGGAGATCATCAAACAGCCAACGCGCGTGGGTTGGTTCAGGCAGGTGGGGCGATCATGATCCCCGAAAACGCCCTTGACGTTCCCGCGCTGACACAGCAAATGACCACGGTTCTCACCAACCCCGAAGCCGCACAGCAAATGGCCCATGCCGCGCTATCGGTCGGGGCACCGGACGCCACCGAGCGTCTGGTCGCCCTTGTCGAGCAACTGGCGCAGAAGGAGACCTCATGAATCCAGCAACCAAACTGCCGCAGGACGTTGGACCGATCCACTTCGTGGGCATCGGTGGGATCGGGATGTCGGGTATCGCAGAGGTGCTTTTGAATCTTGGCTACCGTGTACAAGGTTCGGACCTGAAAACCTCGAAGATTACTGACCGGCTGGCTGGGCTGGGTGCTGAGATTTTCGAAGGCCAGCGTTCCGAGAACTTGCAGAACGCCGCCGTGGTCGTGGTCTCAACTGCGATCAAACCGGGGAACCCGGAACTGGACGAGGCACGCGCGCAGGGCCTGCCCGTCGTCCGTCGCGCCGACATGCTGGCGGAACTCATGCGCCTGCGCTCGAACATTGCCATCGCCGGAACTCACGGTAAGACCACAACAACCACTATGATGGCGGAACTGATGGTCGCGGGCGATTTCGACCCCACAGTCATCAATGGCGGCATCATCCACGCCTATGGCAGCAACGCCCGCATGGGGCAAGGCGAATGGATGGTGGTTGAAGCGGATGAGAGCGACGGCTCATTCAATCGCCTGCCTGCAACCATCGCCATCGTCACCAATATCGACCCCGAGCATATGGAGCACTGGGGCGATTTCGACCAACTGCGCGACGGGTTTTACGAGTTCGTCTCGAACCTGCCGTTTTATGGCTTGGCCGTCTGCTGCACAGATCATGCCGAGGTGCAGGCGCTTGTTGGCCGCATCTCCGACCGCCGCGTGCGCACCTATGGTTTCAACGCACAGGCCGATGTGCGGGCCGAAAACCTGACCTATAAGGGCGGCGTTGCCCATTTCGACATCCATTTGCGCCACGAAGACAAGGTGATTGAGGGCTGTACCCTGCCGATGCCCGGCGATCACAACGTCTCGAATGCGCTTTCCGCTGTGGCCGTGGCCCGTCATCTGGGCATGAAAGCTTCGGAAATTCGCGACGCGCTGGCCAAGTTCGGCGGCGTCAATCGCCGCTTCACGAAGGTTGGAGAAATTGACGGCGTCACCATCATCGACGATTACGGCCACCATCCGGTCGAAATCGCCGCCGTTCTCAAGGCCGCACGTCAGGCCACCGAGGGCCGCGTTATCGCCGTCCACCAGCCTCACCGCTATTCCCGCCTGTCCGACCTGTTCGACGATTTCTGCACCTGCTTCAACGACGCCGACGTGGTCGCTATTGCCGAGGTCTTTGCCGCAGGCGAAGATCCGATCGAAGGTGCCAGCCGTGACGATCTTGTGCAGGGCCTGATCCGCCACGGCCACCGCCACGCGCGCGCGATCTTGAACGAAGAAGACCTCGCCCGCCTTGTCCGTGAACAGGCCCGCCCGGGCGATATGGTTGTCTGCCTCGGCGCAGGTACGATCAGTACCTGGGCCAACGGTTTGCCTGACCGGTTAATCGCCAAAGCGAGCTAACCTCGTGGCGTTGTCGCTCATACTCGCCTGCGTCTGGGTCTTCGCTTCCACCATTGTGGCGATGCTGCCGATGCACCTGCAATTCCCACCGGGTGTTTTACTGTTTGCCAGCGCGCCTGCTCTGATTCTGTGGCTGAGTTTAGACTATGGCTGGCTCGTCGGAGTCCTGGCTGCTGGCGGTTTTGTTTCGATGTACCGCAACCCGATCCGCTACTACTGGCGCAAGTGGACGGGTAAAGAGGTGTCGGAATGAACTGGTCGATTGCGCTTGCCGGTCTGTGGGGTGTTGTCGCCAACGTGTTGGCGATGTTGCCCAGCAAGGACAACCATTGGCGGCGCGCCTATTTCCTTATCGCCGTTGGCGTCCCCATCCTAGGCTATGTCACCTATGAAAATGGTCCATGGATCGGGCTGCTGGTTCTGGCGGCAGGTATGTCAGTTCTGCGTTGGCCGGTGATTTACCTCACCCGTTGGACAAAGGCGAAAATGCAGGGCATGAAGGCGGCGAACAAGTAACTGGCCATTTTCAGGAGGCCCCCATGGTCGACATCGCCACTTTCGCCTATTTGCCGCTGATTACCCTGATCCTCGGGACGCTTGCGGGTTTTGTCGCCGCGCGCTGGATCGGCCTCAAGGCACTGCTGTGGCTGATCGGGCTGACCTCGGCCCTTGGTCTGGTACTGATCATAGTGCTGGCCGGTGTCGGGACAGGAGAAGAAGAACAGGCGTTCGGACCCTTCGTCTGGCTGACCGGTGCGGTCCTGCCCTTCCTGTTTGCGGTGATCATGGGTGGAGTAGGTGGGCGCAGCCTTGCATCGCGGGAAGGCGCATGAGCGAACTGCCCGACGTCCGTGGCCGCTTGTCCGCGGCGCGCTCTCTTTCCGAACTCACCTGGCTGCGCGTCGGCGGACCTGCGGATTATCTGTTTCAACCCGCCGATACCCAAGACCTTCAGTCGTTTCTGCGTGATCTGCCTGCGGATGTTCCCATCTTTCCTATGGGTGTCGGATCCAATCTGATCGTCCGTGATGGTGGTCTGCGGGCGGTGGTGATCCGATTGGGGCGCGGGTTCAATGGTATCTCGGTCGACGGCAATACCGTCAGCGCGGGTGCCGCCGCGCTGGATGCGCATGTGGCGCGTAAAGCAGCGGATGGAGGTGTGGACCTGACTTTCCTGCGCACGATACCAGGCTCGATCGGCGGGGCCGTGCGCATGAACGCGGGCTGTTACGGCAGCTATACGGCGGATGTGCTGCAAAAGGCTACCGTAGTCACCCGCGCCGGAGAGATCGTGGACCTGACCCCGCAAGACCTCAGCTTCCGCTATCGCCAGTCCGACCTGCCCGAAGGCGCGGTGCTGATCTCGGCGACGTTTCAAGGCCCCTCGGGCGATCCGGCGGAGCTGCACGCTCGCATGGAGGCGCAGCTAAAAAAGCGCGACGAAACTCAACCCACCAAGGACCGCAGCGCCGGGTCGACCTTCCGTAATCCAGCCGGGTTCTCGTCGACTGGGCGCGCGGACGATGTGCATGACCTCAAGGCGTGGAAAGTGATCGATGACGCGGGTATGCGCGGGGCCACAAAAGGTGGCGCGCAGATGAGTC
This sequence comes from Ruegeria sp. C5, assembly GCF_056537605.1. Lineage (NCBI taxonomy): Bacteria > Pseudomonadati > Pseudomonadota > Alphaproteobacteria > Rhodobacterales > Roseobacteraceae > Ruegeria > Ruegeria sp. C5. The sequence goes on from NZ_JBQFRX010000003.1 coordinate 437,943, forward strand.
CCAAACACTCGAATTTCATGATCAATACAGGCGACGCCACCGCCTCAGACCTCGAAGGTCTGGGCGAAGAGGTGCGAAAAAAGGTTTACGAAACAAGCGGCATCACGCTAGAGTGGGAAATCATGCGGGTCGGTGATCCGCTGGAAGAATAAAGCCCCGACCGTCAGACCATAACAGGCAAATTAGGACGACGGATCAAAGGCATAAACGCAGTACGGACCACCACATAAGGTCCGGGGACATTGAGGCGCACATTGGGTATGTCGAGCAGGACAAACCCCAAAGTTGCGGTGTTGATGGGCGGCCCCTCGGCGGAACGCGAGGTGTCTCTCAGCTCTGGGCGCGAATGCGCAGCCGCTCTTGTGGGTGAAGGCTTTGAAGTGGTCGAACTGGACGCAGGTCCGGACCTTGCTGCTCGCCTTACCGATATCCAACCCGATGTGGTGTTCAACGCCCTGCATGGACGCTGGGGCGAGGATGGCTGTGTGCAGGGGCTACTGGAATGGATGCGCATTCCTTACACGCATTCCGGTGTGCTGGCTTCGGCCCTTGCAATGGACAAGCAACGCAGCAAAGAGGTCTACGCCGCCGAAGGATTACCCATCGTACCCAGCCTGATCGTTCCCAAGGTCGAGGTGGTCGAGGTCCATGTGATGGAGCCGCCCTATGTGGCCAAGCCCAACAACGAAGGTTCCAGCGTCGGCATCTATATCGTGCATGAAAATGCCAACGGCCCGCCGCAACTGGACGAGGCGATGCCTGATCAGGTGATGGTCGAGAAATACGTCGCGGGCCGGGAACTGACCGTGACCGTGATGGGCGATCGCGCCCTGACGGTGACCGAGATCATGACCGATGGCGGTTGGTACGATTATGATGCCAAGTACAAGCCCGGCGGCTCGTGGCATGTGCTGCCCGCTGACATTCCGCAGGACATCTTTGACCGCTGCATGGACTATGCGGTGAAGGCGCATAACGCGCTGGGTTGTCGCGGTGTGTCCCGTACCGATTACCGCTGGGATGACGGCAGGGGTGCCGACGGGTTGTTTCTGCTGGAAACCAACACCCAGCCTGGCATGACGCCGACTTCGCTGGTGCCCGAACAGGCCGAGCATCTTGGCATCAGTTTCGGCCAGCTCTGCGCCTGGATGGTGGAGGACGCCTCATGCGACCGCTGACCGCCACCCGCGCGCCGGTGATTCACCGGACCAAACCGTTGGCGGGGCCGGATGCCGATTTCACCGCCGCGCCAAGGCCCGAGCCCAAAACCGAACCTAAGCTGCATTTGCGCGGGGCGCGTCTTTTTGGCCGCGCGCGCAACGTGGACCCCGCGCCCTCGCGCCTCAGCTACCGCTTTCAGCGCTGGATGCTCACCCCCGGCATCCGGCGCGGGCTAAAAATTGGCCTGCCGGTTCTGACCGTCGTTGGTTTGGTGGGTGGCTTCTTTGCCGCCGAAGAACGTCGTGAGGCGGTCAGCACCTATATCGCCGACATCAAGACCTCGATCCAGGAGCGCCCCGAATTCATGGTCAACCTGATGGCCATCGACGGGGCAGGAACCGCACTGTCTGAGGATATCCGCGAGATCGTGCCGCTCGATTTCCCGCTCAGCTCGTGGGATCTGGATGTGGAGTTGATCCGCGACACCATCACCGGGCTTGACCCGGTGAAATCGGCAACCGTACGCATTCGCCCTGGCGGGATTCTTCAGGTTGATGTGGTCGAACGCCAGCCGGTCATCGTCTGGCGCACCCGAGACGGGATCGAGCTATTGGATGAAACCGGAGCCCATGTTGACCGTGTTTCAGCACGCGCCGATCACGCAGCCCTGCCACTGATCGCAGGGAAGGGCGCGAACAAACATGTCCCCGAGGCGCTGCAAATCCTGACCACAGCCCGCAGCCTGGGCGAGCGGGTCCGAGGCCTCGTCCGCGTGGGCGAGCGGCGTTGGGATCTGGTGCTGGATCGCAACCAGCGCATCATGCTGCCGACCGAACGCCCGGCCCGCGCACTGGAACGCGTGTTGGCGGTGAACGAGGTGCAGGACCTTCTGGAACGTGACGTGGCCGTGGTCGACATGCGACTGGGGCAGCGACCGACCATCCGAATGAACAAAACGGCCAGCGAAGACTGGTGGAACACAAAAGTAGATGTGAGTAGCGGGCAGTAACGACCATGATGACCGATCTTTATCAGTCCCAAAGGGCTATGCGGCAGATGCGCCGGCAGGCGATGCAACGCGGCGTCGTCGCCATTCTGGATGTGGGCAGCTCCAAAATCGCTTGCCTTGTATTGCGCTTCGACGGGACGGGGCGGTTGTCCGAGGATAACTCGATCGGCTCGATGGCCGGTCAGACCGGGTTCCGCGTCATTGGCGCTGCGACCACCCGCTCGCGCGGGGTGCAGTTCGGCGAAGTCACTGCGATGCAAGAAACCGAACGCGCCATCCGCACCGCACTGCAGGCGGCGCAGAAGATGGCCGATATCCGCGTGGATCACGTGATTGCATCCTTCTCAGGGGCGAACCCGCGCTCGTACGGGCTGGATGCACAGGTCGATCTGGAAGGGCAACTAGTTACCGAAGCCGAGGTCGGTCGTGTCCTGAACGCCTGCGATGTGCCCGATTACGGCGAAGGGCGCGAGGTACTGCATGCGCAACCGGTGAATTTCGCGCTCGACAACCGCTCGGGACTAATCGATCCGCGCGGTCAGCTGGGGCAAAGCCTCGCTGTGGATATGCACATGCTCACCGTCGATGCGGTGGCGATCCAGAACATCGTCCGCTGCATCAAACGCTGCGATCTGGAGCTGGCAGGGATTGCGAACTCGGCCTATGTCTCGGGCATTTCCGCATTGGTCGAGGACGAACAGGAGTTGGGCGCGGCCTGTATCGATCTGGGCGGCGGCACCACCAGCATCTCGATCTTCATGAAGAAACACATGATCTATGCCGATTGCGTGCGCATGGGCGGGGATCACGTGACCAGCGACATTTCGATGGGCCTCGGCGTGCCCGCAGCGGTGGCCGAACGGATCAAGACCTTTAACGGTGGCGTTCACGCGACCGGAGCCGATGATCGCGACCTGATCGACATCGGTGGCGATACTGGCGATTGGGAGCATGACCGCCGTACCGTCAGCCGTGCCGAGTTGATCGGCATCATGCGCCCCCGCGTCGAGGAGATTCTCGAAGATGTGCGTACTCGTCTGGACGCTGCCGGTTTCGATCACCTGCCGAGCCAGCAGATCGTTCTGACTGGTGGTGGCAGCCAGATCATGGGGCTAGACGGGCTTGCCAGCCGGATTCTGGGTCAGCGTGTTCGTTTGGGCCGCCCGCTGCGCGTTCATGGCCTGCCGCAATCCGCGACCGGGCCCGGTTTTTCTTCGGCAGTGGGGCTTAGCCTGTTTGCGGCGCATCCTCAGGACGAATGGTGGGATTTTGAGATCCCGGTCGACACCTATGCCGCGCGCCCGTTCAAGCGCGCCGTGCGCTGGTTCCGTGACAATTGGTAATGCCCTGCGTGGTGCAGCCGTTGTCGCGGCCCTTGGGCCCGCTGCGGCCCCGGCTCAAACCCTGATTGCGCCAGAGGCGTTTCTGAGCGCCGTCGTTGGCAAAACGATCACCTTCCATGAAATCCGAAGCGGTATGTTGGTCGGAACTGAGGAATTTCTCAGCCCGACGCTCTCGGTCTGGCGGATGGAGGGGCGGGGCTGTGTCTATGGCCAGATCACCACGCCAAATGGCCAGATCTGTTTTCTGTACGATGATGCGCCCGATGGCCTGCCAGTCTGCTGGTGGCCCTACCTGTACAATGACCGGCTGATGGTGCGGCTGGCGCGCTTCGTCGGCAGCGAAACGCAAGAGGTCCGTAGCATCTCTGAAGATGGCCTGAACTGCCCAAGTGCCCCGGTAGGTTAAAGAAATCAGTTGCGGCAACTGCCAAATTGCCGCAAAATAAGGTTCAAGGCCCGGCAGAGGCCCAGCGGCAGGACATTGAGCAGTTTTCCGCGACCAAACGAGTGACTAAAAGTTTTCTCATCCCCTCAATGCGGGTGGGGTCTTTCCGTGTGTAGTGGCGCATGAGCCTTTCGCCGCAACATTTCGCGGTAACAGCGAAATGCCGCTGTTTGCTGCCTTATTTCCTCCATATTTTGTGGATTCGTGCGATTTTTCTGGTGACGTTTCCGAAATGACACAGTAAAATCGACTGTGGATAGGTCAGAAAAACCGCATTTTGCGGCAACATAAAAAACAGGCGGACAGAGCATGACATTAAATCTTTCGATGCCCGGGCACGACGAACTCAAGCCTCGGATTACCGTATTTGGCGTTGGCGGCGCTGGGGGCAATGCTGTCGACAACATGATTGAAAAACAGTTGGACGGCGTAGAATTTGTCGTCGCCAACACAGACGCACAGGCGCTGCAGCAAAGCCGTTCGTCGGCGCGGGTGCAGCTGGGCGTCAAAGTCACCGAAGGGTTAGGTGCAGGTGCGCGTCCGACCGTGGGTGCTGCAGCAGCTGAAGAAAGCATCGAACAGATCGTCGATCACCTAGCGGGTGCGCATATGTGCTTTATCACCGCCGGCATGGGTGGCGGCACAGGCACCGGCGCAGCCCCGATCATCGCGCAAGCAGCGCGGGAGCTGGGTGTCCTGACCGTTGGGGTTGTCACCAAACCCTTCCAGTTCGAAGGCGCCAAGCGTATGCGTCAGGCCGAAGACGGCGTTGATGCGCTGCAGAAAGTCGTCGACACGCTGATCATCATTCCGAACCAGAACCTGTTCCGTCTGGCCAACGAAAAGACAACGTTTACCGAGGCGTTCTCGATGGCCGACGATGTCCTGTATCAGGGCGTCAAAGGCGTAACCGACCTGATGGTGCGTCCGGGTCTGATCAACCTCGACTTCGCCGACGTTCGAGCCGTGATGGACGAGATGGGCAAGGCGATGATGGGCACAGGCGAAGCGACCGGTGAAGATCGCGCCATTCAGGCAGCCGAGAAGGCCATTGCCAACCCGCTGTTGGACGAAATCAGCCTCAAGGGTGCCAAGGGTGTGCTAATCAACATCACCGGTGCGCACGATCTGACCTTGTTCGAACTGGACGAGGCCGCCAACCGCATCCGCGAGGAAGTGGACCCGGAGGCCAATATCATTGTCGGTTCGACCCTGGACACCGAGATGGAAGGCGGAATGCGCGTTTCAGTCGTTGCCACCGGTATCGATGCCAGCGAGAAAACCGAAGATGTACCGGTCGCCCGCCGTTCGATGTCGGCTCCGCTGACACGCACGGTTTCGGCAGAAGACTCCACGCCTGAACAAATCGCTGCAGATGAGGCCCTGGCTGAGGACAACATTGCGCCCACGCTCTTCGAGTCCATCGAAGATGTCGAGTTCAACGATGGCTGGCAAGACGAACAACCCGCTGCCGAGCAGGAAGATGACGGGCTGCCTCCGCCCGCCTATCAGCCTCAGGTTGCACAGTTCGAACCGCAACCCGAAGTCGAAGAGACAGTCGACTCCTACGACGCACCGCGTGCCCAGACCCCCGGCACACCGTCTCCGGAAGCGATGCAGCGGTTGCAGGCCGCAGTTCAGAAAGTACCTTCGAACCGGCTGCGTCCGACGCCTGAGGCACCTCGCGAACCGGCCCCTCAGCCGCAGCAAGCGACCGAGGATCGCCCGCGTTTTGGCTTCAACCGATTGATTGACCGGATGACCGGCCATGCGGCCGATACGCCCGCTCAACCGGTGCGCCAACAGCCTGCGATGCGGTCGGTTGACGCAACGGCACCTGTTCAGGATGAAGCCGATCCTGATCAGGAGCGCATCGAAATTCCCGCCTTCCTACGGCGTCAGGCCAACTGATCGCGGTAACAAAATCATCCCGAAGGGCCGCCATCGCGCGGCCCTTTTTTGTGGAAACACAAGGTGTTGAGCTGGTGTAAGCAGGGATTTGCCGATGTGTCACATTCATGTTTCATTCGGTTGCAAAAGGTGAGTTGAGCCTCAACGCCCCCTTCCTTAGTTGAGGGTGCAACACAGCCCCTGATAGGCTGGACACAACTCACCGAGGCTCACATTGCAACATACGCTCAAATCTTCAGTCACGTTTGTGGGCACTGGGCTGCATAGCGGCAAGCCTGCGACGATGGTTCTGAAGCCTGCAGCGGCAGGTCATGGAATCTGGTTCAAACGGACTGATATCGAGCTGGGCAATGCGTTGATCCCCGCAATCTATGACGTTGTTGAGCGGACGCCTCTTTGCACACGATTGGTTAACGATGCGAATGTGTCGGTATCGACTGTGGAACACATCATGGCGGCACTTGCCGGATGTGGTGTGCATAATGCACTGATTGAAATCGATGGTCCCGAAGTCCCGATCATGGATGGCTCATCCGTGGCCTTTGTTCAGGGCATAATGGCCAAAGGCGTTCGTCGTCAGGCTAGTCCGGTACTAGCTTATGAGGTGCTTAAGCCCGTCTCTGTTGAACGAGAGGGCGCAAAGGCATCGATCGCGCCTGCGGAAGGTCTGGAGATCGAGTTCCACATTGATTTCGAAGATGACGCCATTGGAAGCCAGACAAAGGTTTTGGACATGCGCAATGGATCGTTTGCGCGTGAACTCTGCGACAGTCGCACGTTTTGCCGCCGCACAGATGTCGAAGCGATGCGTGAAAACGGATTGGCCTTGGGCGGCACATTGGACAATGCCGTAGTCGTACAGGGCGACGAAGTCCTGACCCCGGGTGGCTTCCGTCACACGGATGAAGCGGTGCGCCACAAAATGCTGGACGCTCTGGGTGATCTCTATCTTGCAGGTGGTCCGATTCTGGGGCGCTTTGTCGGCGAGAAGTCGGGGCATTCGATGACCAACACATTGCTGCGCAAACTGTTCGAAACACCGGGCGCTGTGCGTCCGATCCTTTGCACCCCTGAACAAGCCGCGCGTCTGCCCGGCCAGGGCCTTGTGCGAAGCGAAATCCCGCAGGTTGCGTGATCTGATCAACTCTGACGACATTTGCGCCATGAGGGTGGATAAGGCGTTTTGCACTGGAATTTTATGTGCTAGACCGAGGCCCGATCAGGGGTAATTCCCGCTAAGTAGACGACAAGGATGGGCGGAATGGTTGGCAGCAAAGCGGCAGTCAGAATCGCAGGTGCGCTTCTTCTGGCAGCAACTTTGACGGCATGTGGCAATGCCGGAGGTCTGTTTGGTAACCGTGGGGCAGACCGCAGCCAAAACCTCGAAGGTTTCACGCCTGAACAGATTTACACCCGCGGTGAATACGAGCTGTCGCAGAATCGCTCGGACGACGCGGCTTGGTATTTCTCTGAAGTAGAGCGGCTTTATCCTTATTCCGATTGGGCGAAACGTGCGCTGATCATGCAGGCGTTCTCATTCCATTCGGACCAGAACTATGAAGAAAGCCGCGCCGCCGCGCAGCGCTATATCGATTTCTATCCCACTGACGAAGACGCGGCCTATGCCCAGTATCTTCTGGCGCTTAGCTACTATGATCAGATCGACGAAGTGGGCCGTGACCAGGGGCTGACCTTTCAGGCACTGCAGGCGCTGCGCACGGTGATCGAAGTCTACCCAGACAGTGAGTATGCCACATCTGCCGTACTGAAATTCGACCTTGCCTTTGACCATCTGGCTGGCAAAGAGATGGAGATCGGGCGCTATTATCTGCGTCAGGATCACTTCACTGCGGCGATCAACCGATTCCGCGTGGTGGTCGAGGATTTTCAGACCACATCTCATACCGCCGAGGCGCTCTATCGCCTGATCGAGGCGTATCTGGCGCTGGGACTGGTGGACGAGGCGCAGACCGCGGGTGCGATTCTGGGTTACAACTATCAGTCCTCGGAATGGTACGACGCGGGGTACACGTTGCTGACGTCGCGTGGTCTCGATCTAAAGAGCCGAGGTAACAATTGGCTCAGCACGATCTATCGCCAGACCGTCAAGGGTGAGTGGTTGTAACGGCCATGGTTAAAGGCTTGGGACGCTAAAGACCCGATGCTGCGCGCCCTTGATATCCGCGACATGCTGATCATCGACCAGCTGGAGCTGACGTTTCAGCCGGGCTTGAATGCTTTGACCGGTGAAACCGGCGCGGGCAAGTCGATCTTGCTGGATTCGCTGGGCTTTGTGCTGGGCTGGCGAGGGCGCGCCGAGCTGGTTCGTCAGGGGGCCGCACAGGGCGAAGTTGTGGCCGAGTTTGAACTGCCTGACGATCACCCTGCCCATTCGGTTCTGGCCGAGGCGGGTCTGCCCGGTGGCGAGGAGCTGATCCTGCGCCGCGTCAACACGGCCGAGGGACGTAAGACTGCATGGGTCAATGACCGCCGTTGTTCGGGCGAAGTGTTGCGGGCGCTGTCGGATACTTTGATCGAACTGCACGGCCAACATGATGACCGAGGCCTGCTGAACCCACGCGGGCATCGCGCAATGCTGGATGCCTATGCCGGGGCAGGGGATCAGTTGGCCGCCGTGCGTGCCGCATGGGGCCAGATGTCCATCGCCCGCAAAGCTCTGGCGCAGACTGAGGCAGCGCTGGAGGCTATGCGTGCCGAAGAAGAGTTCCTGCGTCATTCCGTTGCCGAGTTGGATCATCTTGACCCGCAGCCGGGCGAGGACGCAGATCTCGACGCCCGCCGCCGCATGATGCAAGGGGCCGAACGGATTCGCGATGACGTGGCCCGTGCCTTTGCCTTGCTGGGCGGCGACGGGGCCGAGGGCGCGATGGCCGATGCCGTGCGCTGGCTGGAAGGCGTGTCGGACAATGCGGGTGGCCAGTTGGAAGGCCCCATTGCAGCGCTGGGTCGCGCCCTGATCGAACTGGGCGAGGCGCAGGATGGGGTCAACGCCTGTCTGCAAGCGCTCGATTTTAACCCAGCGGAACTGGAACAGGCCGAGGAACGCCTCTTTGCCATTCGCGCGCTGGCACGGAAACACGATGTGGCCCCCGATGATCTGGGCACCTTCGCCGATACCTTGCGCGACCGCCTGAACCGGCTGGATGCGGGTGACGCCGACCTCAGCAACAAACGCGCTGCTGTGGACGCGGCACAGGCTGCGTATTACAACGCGGCCACCGCGCTTGGCGAAACGCGCCGTAAGGCCGCCAGTGCGTTGGACACCGCAGTAATGGCTGAACTCGCGCCCCTGAAAATGGAACGCGCTGTGTTCCGGACCGAGATCACCGCGACCGACGCAGGCCCCGAAGGCATCGACGCGGTGGCCTTCACCGTCGCCACCAACCCGGGGGCGCCGTCAGGGCCGCTCAACAAAATCGCCTCGGGCGGCGAACTCAGCCGCTTTCTGCTGGCGCTTAAGGTCTGCCTAACGGGCGAAGACAGTGCCCGCACGATGATCTTTGACGAGATTGACCGCGGTGTCGGCGGTGCCACGGCGGACGCGGTGGGCCGCCGTCTGGCCGCACTCGCGCAGGGCGGGCAGGTGCTGGTCGTCACCCACTCGCCGCAAGTGGCCGCACGGGCGGCGCATCACTGGCGGGTGCAGAAACAGGTCACCGGCGATCAGACCCTGTCCACCGTGATCCCGCTGGCCGACCCCGACCGCGTCGACGAAATCGCCCGGATGGTCGCAGGCGACACCATTACGGATGAGGCACGTGCCGCTGCCCGTGCCCTGTTGGATGCATGACGCGCATTCTGTGAGCATCTTGTCGTGAACCGACTTTTCTAAGGCGCGCGCGTGGCTTACTAAGGGTCAGGCGACCACCCCAACGAGGGCCAATGACCCAATCGACCCGCACCGTGCTGCGCAATCAGCTCAATCAAGCCCTCTCGGCGCTGCGGGATGCATGGCGGGTAATGCTTCATCGTGGCCCCAGCCAGATTCAGTTCTGGTTTATCGCTCTGGTCATCGGGATCGCTGCAGGCTTCATGGCGCTGGGATTCCGGATGGCGATCTCGTCGTTGCAGGCTTATCTCTACAACACCGAAGATATCCTATTCCTGCACAGCCATGCTGAGAAGCTGCATTGGCTCTGGATTTTCCTTACACCTGTGGTCGGCGGGTTGGTCGTCGGGATCATCCTGAACAGGTACACCGATGATGGCCGTGTGCGTTCGGTAGCTGATGTGATCGAGGGTGCGGCCATCACTGATGGACGGGTTGAAAAGAAGGCCGGTATCGCATCTTTTTTCGCTTCGCTGATCACGCTCAGCTCAGGCGGATCCACGGGGCGGGAAGGACCTGTTGTGCATATGGCCGGGGTCATCTCGACTTGGGTCAGCGACCGTATCCACGCCGACGGCATCACCGGGCGCGACCTATTGGGTTGCGCTGTGGCCGCTGCTGTTTCGGCCAGTTTCAACGCCCCTATCGCCGGGGCCTTGTTTGCGCTTGAGGTTGTGTTGCGCCACTTCGCCGTTCATGCCTTTGCGCCCATTGTCATCGCCTCGGTCGCGGGGACCGTGATCAACCGGCTGGCTTATGGTGACGTGACCGAATTCACGCTGGATACGCCCGGGTCGTTGCAATTCTATGTCGAGCTGCCCGCCTTCCTGATCCTAGGCCTGATTTGCGGGCTGGTCTCGCTGCTGCTGATGCGATCGATCTTCTTCGCCGAGGATATCGGCACGCATATCCAAAACCGCTTGTCTCTGCCGCGCTGGCTGCGCCCCGGTGTTTCGGGCGCGATGCTCGGCCTGTTGGCGGTCTGGTTTCCGCACATCATCGGCGTGGGATACGAAACCACGATCCGTGCCTTGACCGGGGACCTCGTGCTGACGACCGCGATCCTGTTCGCGGTCATCAAGACCGTCGCAGTGGCGATTACCATGGGCGGTCGCATGGGTGGTGGTGTGTTTTCCCCTTCATTGATGATCGGAGCGCTGACCGGGTTGGCCTTCGGCCTGATCGCCACCGGATTGCTGCCAGATGTTTCAGGCACCCATACGCTCTATGCCTTTGCCGGGATGGGCGCGGTGGCGGCGGCGGTGCTGGGCGCGCCGATCTCGACCACGCTCATCGTGTTTGAATTGACCGGAGACTGGCAGATCGGCCTCGCCGTGATGGTTTCGGTCTCGATGTCCACTGCGCTAGCCTCGCGCCTTGTAGACCGGTCCTTCTTCCTGACCCAGCTGGAACGGCGCAATGTACACCTGGCCGCCGGGCCGCAGGCGTACCTGCTGGCAATGTTGCGGGCAGGCGCTGTGATGCGCCCGCTGGGGGACGCGCGTTCGATCTCCAAGGAAGACGCGCAGGCATTGATCGAACAAGGCCTATGCGTCAAGGCCAGCGCCACGCTTGAGGCCGCGATGCCATATTTCGACCGCGATGACATCCCTTGCATCCCGGTGGTGATCATCGACAAGGACGGCTGTGAAAACCCCGTTGGCGCGCTCTATCACATCGACGCGCTGAAAGCTTACAACCGCGCGCTGGCCGCCACAGCGGCCGAGGAACATTCTTGATCAGCGTCCGTAAACGCTGGCTGCGTCGCCCAGATAATTGTCCCAGGCAAACCAATACGAGATATGTCCCGCGACGCGCGGCAACTCTGCGCCATCCGGGCCAATCAGTGCCTCTTCGGTGACGCGCCACTTGTTGCCCGTTTCGTCCAGCAGCCCGCCATCGGTGGTCGCGCGGAACTGGCGCGATCCACGCTCGTAGGCGCGCACGCTGCGTTTGTCCGGGTCGCCCATCAGCATCAGTGCCCGCCCGCCAATCGCATCGTTGATCACCGGCTTGCCCTTGAACGCGTCCAACGGCCATGCCCGCGCCGCGCCGAACTGGCGCACGGCGAACACGTAGTCCTTCTGGCGATGCCTACTTTGATCGACCAAGGCCGGGAACATCAGATCGGGTGAGGCAAAGTAATCGCGATACACAACGCCCGAGCCATAGTTGCGCCGATGACCGGTGCTGAGCGACAGCACCTGCGTATCCGGATGCGACGCCTTCCAGCTGTCCCAGCGGGTGATCACCACAGGACGCTGCTTCAGCTCGATCCCACTGTTGACCAGCGGTCCGACCACGGGCTTACCTGTGTACTGGTTCCATAACGAATGCGTCTCACGGTCGAACATCAATTTGTTCGACCGATACAGGAACCCGGACGAGCCAAATACAAACGGCTTCCGCCGCCCCTCGACCTGCGTTTCAAACAAAATCCCCGATCCGCACAGCGTACAATAGGCCAGTGCTACCGGAACGCCTCCGATCACCTCGTTGAACATCTCGTGCCAGCCCATGATGCGCAGCGGATAAGCGCGTACATCGCCGTTGATCGAGACGCCAAAGACCAGATCGTCGTCTTTCATGTAGTCCGCCCGCGCCGCCGGGATCAGCTTGGGATTGTCCAGCGAAGGGATACCGTCCTTGAGCACACCACCCCAACTGATCTCTTCCAGCCGAATCTTCATCTTGTCGCGTTGCAAATATTCGGGTTTCAGGAAAACATCGAAGTTCTGATCGATGCCCAAAAGAACTTCGCGTTTGAACGGTATCAAAGATGGATGAGGTACAATCTGAGCGTTCCGTTCTTGCCATAGCATCCATTCGAACCAGTCTGTGCCGTGGCGCGCGCCGCTCAACGCTTCCATGACTTTGGCAATGTCTCGCTCTCGCCGTCTGCCATAGCGCATCGCCGTCAAAAGCGCGGGCACAACGTCCGGGTTGCCGCGCTCGGTCAGGAACGCCATCCCGGCTTCGAAATCGGTCCGACTGCCATACAAAGTTGAACGTACGGCATCGTAAACAGGGTCATCCTGCGCCCAAAGAGCGCGAGGTGCTACAGCGCTTGCCCCCAACAGGCCGACAAAGCTGCGACGTGGAATCGACATGGCATCCTCCGATCGGGTTCATATTCGATCTTGCCCGCAAAGCAGATCACATACACGCAACACTCGCGTGAGTGGCTCGAATTTCTGAAGCTGCACGCCGGGCATCTCGACATTGGTCCATCCTGAGCACAAGATGCTGCTGCGATTGATGTCATCGAACGTGACAGTGGCAATGAAAAAGGAAATACCCATGCAAGACCATGGTTATAAGGCGGGGCGACTAAACCTGCCTTTTGTCGGCATCTCAACCTTCGCCAAATCTCCATATGTTGAGAATTGGGATGAGATAGAGGCGGATATCGCCGTTCTCGGCGCGCCCTTCGATTTCGGGACCCAATGGCGACCGGGGGCGCGGTTTGGACCTCGGGCCGTGCGCGAAGCCTCGACCCTGTTCAGTTTCGGCCACGCCGGGGCTTATGATCACGAAGATGACGCAACCTATCTGGATGGCTCGGTGCGGATCGTTGATCTGGGGGATGCAGATATCATCCACACCAAGACCGACGAGAGTCATGCGAATATCGCCTTGGGGGTGGGCAAGAGCCTGAAAGCAGGGGCCTTGCCGGTGACAATTGGCGGGGACCATTCGATCAACATCCCCTGTATCAATGCCTTCGCCGAGGATTGCGCGCAGAACGGCCCGATCCATGTGGTGCAGATCGACGCACATCTGGATTTCGTCGATGAACGCCACGGGGTGACCGCCGGGCACGGAAACCCGATGCGGCGGGCGATTGAGAAAGACTATGTCTCGGGCATGACGCAGTTGGGCATCCGCAATGTCTCATCCACTGCGAAAGAGGGCTACGAGGACGCCCGCGCGCGGGGCTCGGATATCCTGTCGGTGCGGCAGGTGCGCAAACTGGGGGCCGAGGCAGTGCTGGCGCGTATCCCGCAGGGGGCACGGTATTACGTAACGATAGATATCGACGCTTTTTGCCCTTCAATCGCAGCGGGCACAGGTACGCCCAGCCATGGCGGGTTTCTCTACTACGATGTACTGGAAATTCTACAGGGTCTGGCCAAACGCGGGGATGTTGTGGGCATCGATCTGGTCGAAGTCGCGCCTGCTTACGACCCGACGGAAAGTACCCAAATTCTGGCGGCGCAGCTATTGCTGAACTTTCTGGGCTTCATCTTTCACGAACGCGCCCAGCGGTAGAAGGTGGGGCATGTCGCCCCACCCGTTTTTTCATGCATCGATGATGTTGTGGCCGGGACCATAGGGGAAGCCGGTGATGTTCTCGGCCCCGTCTTCGCCAACCACAAGGATATCGTGCTCGCGATAGCCGCCCGCGCCGGGCTGGCCTTCGGGGATCCACAGCATCGGCTCGATCGAGACGACCATGCCGGGTTCCAGCACCGTGTCGATATCTTCGCGCAGCTCCAGACCGGCCTCGCGCCCGTAATAGTGGCTGAGGATGCCGAAGGAATGGCCATACCCGAACGAGCGGTATTGCAGCAGGCCCTCATCCGCGAAGAAGCGGTTGATCTCAGCCGTGATGCCCGAGCAGGTCGCGCCGGGTTTGATCAGGCTCAGGCCCAGTTCGTGCGCCGCGACATTGGCCTTCCACAGGCGCAGGCTGTCGGCGTCGGGTTCGCCCAGGAACAGCGTGCGTTCCAGCGCGGTGTAATAGCCCGAGATCATCGGGAAGGTGTTCAGCGACAGGATATCGCCCTTTTGCAGCACGCGTTTAGTCACCGGGTTATGTGCGCCGTCGGTGTTAAGCGCCGACTGGAACCAGACCCATGTGTCGCGGTATTCGGCATCCGGGTAGGCGCGGGCGATTTCCTCTTCCATCGCGTCGCGTCCAGCCATGGCGATCTCGATCTCGGTGGCGCCTTCACGGATAGCTGCGTGAATGGCGGCCCCACCCACGTCAGCGGTGCGCGCGCCGCCTTTGATCAGCTCGATCTCTTCTGAGGATTTCACCATGCGGGCAAACATCGTGTCAGGTGCGATATCGATCAGTTCCGGTCCGCCCAGCATGTCCAGCGCCGTGTTGCGCGCCGCCAATGTCATGTGGTCGCCTTCGATCCCGATCCGTTTGGCCCCGCCGATCAGGCTGGCCACTGCGCGCCAGTAATTGTCGCGCTTCCAGTCGGTGTAGATGACGTTGTCCTCAACCGAGCGCCGCCACGGTTGGCCCGCGTCGATGTTTGCCGAGACAGTGTTGCAAGCGTCCTGTGTTACCACGCAGCCGTAGGGGCGGCCGAAAGAGCAGTACAGAAAGCCGGAATAATAGGCGATGTTCTGCATCGAGGTCAGCAGGACGGCGGGGATGTCATGCTTGGCCATGATTGCGCGCAGGGCGCCAAGGCGGCGGTCGTATTCGCCCTTGCTGAACGGCAGGGGCGCTTTGTCGCCATTGTGGCAAATGAAGAATTCGGGGCGTTTTGTTGTGTCTGTCATGACTTGGTCTCTCATCATTGCCGGGCGGCAAACCCGGCCACTTGTCCCGGCGTTCAGGACAGGCGGTCTCGGGGTCCGAGAGCCGATCATCCCAGTGCGTCCGCGACGCCATCGCGGCTGGGATGAACAGGTGAATCGTTAGATCAGACCTAGGCCTGCGTCAAGCGGGGGAAAGGCCCCGCAGGCGCTCGGACCGGCGGCGCAGCAGCTCGACCGTGGTCAGCAGCGCAATCGAGATCACCACGAGGATCGTGGCCACCGCCAGAATGGTCGGGCTGATCTGTTCGCGCAGGCCGGTGAACATCTGCCATGGCAGCGTTTTTTGGCTAGCCGAGCCGACAAACAGTACCACGACCACCTCGTCGAATGAGGTGATGAAGGCAAACAAGCCGCCTGAGATCACACCCGGCAAGATCAAGGGCATCTGAATCTTGAAGAATGTCCGCACCGGACCCGCGCCCATATTCGCAGCCGCCCGCGTCAGCGAGCGGTCAAAGCCCACTAGCGTTGCGGTCACGGTGATGATGACGAATGGAATACCCAGAACGGCGTGAGCGAGGATCACTTTCACATAGCCCACAAAGTTCTTGTTCATGCCCAGTGTTCCCTCCATGAAGCGGCCGATATCGCTGTAGAAGAAGAACATGCCTGTGGCTGAAATGATCAGCGGCACGATCATTGGCGAGATCAGGATGCCCATGATGGCGCGGCGGCCTGGAACGTGGCT
Source organism: Ruegeria sp. C5 (assembly GCF_056537605.1). Classification (NCBI taxonomy): domain Bacteria; kingdom Pseudomonadati; phylum Pseudomonadota; class Alphaproteobacteria; order Rhodobacterales; family Roseobacteraceae; genus Ruegeria; species Ruegeria sp. C5. The sequence goes on from NZ_JBQFRX010000003.1 coordinate 453,912, forward strand.
CTGGCTGAGGCCAATGGCCGCCAGCGTGCCCAGCGAGACCGAGATGATCGTCGCAATCGGAGCAATGATGAGTGAGTTCTTGAAGCTGCGCTGCCATTCATTGTTGGTGAAGAAGTCGCGGTAATGCTTCAGCGAATACCCTTCCGGGTCGAGCCGCAGCATTTCAGGCGTGAAGGTAAAAAAGTCCTGCGCGTTGAACGAAAGCGGCAGAACCACGAGGATCGGGGTGATCAGGAACACGAAGATCGCACCGCAGATCACCCGGAACAGGTAGTGATAGAACACTTGTTTAGCGGTCAGATAGGGCAACAGTTTTTGGCGATATCGACCTTCGTACAGCCAAAAGATGAACCAGACGAAGAACCATCCACCCAACAGGCCCAGCACGCCGCCCATTGGGCCAGAGAACAGAAAACCGACGATGCCAAAGCCAAGGATATTGATCCATCGGGCCAGTTTTTCGTTCTTGAGTATCTTGATGTAGACCCAGGCCACAGCGGCGATCAAGGCTGCACCGCCAATGATGCCGAGGAAGACCGAGCCATTGCCCGCGCCGACAAAGATACCGGCGAAGGCGCCTGCCAGCGCAACGCTTGGCAAAACCATGGACAAAGGTTTGCGGGATATCGGAGTAAGTGCGGCCATGTCGATTATCCCAGCTTCACGTTATCAATGCCGACAATCTTGTCGTAGCACCAGTAGAGCAGCAGTACGACGCCCAGAAGGATCGTTCCCAATGCCGCGGCCAGCCCCCAGTTCAGTGAGGACGAGATGTGATAGGCAATCCGGTTCGAAATAAAGACACCTTTGGTGCCGCCAACGATTTCAGGCGTGATGTAGTAGCCGATCGCCAGAATGAACACGAGGATTGAGCCCGCGCCAATGCCAGGAATGGATTGCGGGAAGTAGATGCGCCAGAATGTCGTCCAGTTGGTCGCGCCCATGGATTTTGCGGCGCGGGTGTACGAGGGTGGTATGGTCTGCATCACCGAATACATTGGCAGGATCATGAACGGCAGCAGGATATGCGTCATAGCTATGATCGTGCCGATCTGGTTGTTGATGATCACCAGCCTGGCGTCGTCGGCGACCAGTCCTAGCCAGACCAATGTTTCATTGATCACGCCCTGTTGCTGCAACATCACCTTCCACGCCGAGGTTCGCACCAACAATGACGTCCAGAAGGGCAACAACACGAGGATCATCAGCAGGTTCGACACCCGCATCGGAAGTGTCGCCAGCAAATAACTGACCGGATAGGCCAGCAGGATGCAGGACGCGGTGATCACCAGCGACATGAACAAAGTGCGCCCGAACAGCTTGATCAGGATCTGCTTGTCCTCGGGCTGCGCCTGCGCGCCCTCGGGCGTGCGGCGCATGTCCACAGCGTTCAGAAAATAGCCATTGGTGACAGCGGGCGAATGCGTCTTGATAACCGCCCAAGTCTGCGGTTCACCCCAGCCGTCGTGAATCTCGATGACCTGGTCTTTGAACGGCCCATCGGTTTCGGGGTCCAGCTTACCCATTTTCCGACCCGAGCGGCGGAACATCGAAGACATGCCTGTCTCTTCGTAGTTCAGACGCGAACCCAGCCGGGTGTGTGTCTTGTTATCGACGGCCACGACCATATCGCGGACAAAGGCGTCATAAACGGCTTCGTCGGGCAACTCGCTGCTGGTTTCATCCCAGCTTTGCAATGCTTCAACCGTCAGGGGCAGTGTCTCTTGTACGATGCTGTTTTCCACAGATCGGAACAGCATCGCCGCAATAGGCACGATGAACGAGAACATAACGAACAGCAGCAGTGGGGCGACCAGCATCAGGGCCCGCAGCTTTTGCCGTCGCAGTGACCGGGCCAGCGATTGCTTGAGTGGCGTGCCGTCCGCGGCCAGCATGGGACCAGTATTTTGGGTGGCGTCAGTCATCGTTACCCCTTGGGTATTTTTGGGGTCGGGGGCGATAGGCCGCCCCCGACAATCTCAGGAAATCAGACGCTTATTGCGCCAGCCAAGCCTGGAATTTGGCGTCGATATCGTCGCGGTAATCCGCCCAGAACTCGTAGTTGTACAGGAACGTGTTCTTGGCGTTTTCCGGATCGGTCGGCATGTGTGGTGCCATGTCGATGCCCAGATCGGCGTGCTGACCTACCAGCGGTGCAGAGGAGGCACGAGCCGGGCCGTACGAGATGTACTTGGCCTGATCTGCCAGACGCTGCGTGTCAGTTGCGAACATGATGTAGTCCAGCGCGCGCTGTTGACGCTCTTCGCTCAGGCCAGCCGGAATGATCCAGCCATCAAGATCGAATACCTGAGCATCCCACAGCATCGCTACCGGCTGCTTTTGTTCTTCGATCACGCTGAACAGGCGGCCGTTATAGGTCGAACCCATGACAACTTCACCATCGGCTAGCAATTGTGGCGTGTCGGCACCGGCAGACCACCAGACGACACTGTCCTTGATGGTATCCAATTTGGCCAAGGCCTGGTCCTGACCTTCAGCAGTGGCCAGAACGTCGTAGACGTCGTCTTTTGCGACGCCGTCACACAGCAGCGCCCATTCCATGTTGTTGATCGGGCGCTTTTCCAGCGAGCGCTTGCCGGGATAGGCTTCAAGATCGAATACTGCGCAGATGTCGGTTGGCGGAGTATCACCGACCAGATCTGTGCGATAACCGAAAGTGGTTGAATAGACGATCTGCGGGATAAAGCAGTCGCTGACCAGAAGGTCACCGAAATCTTCGGAGGCAGGCGTGCCATCGGGGGCAGGGGCCAGTTGAGTGTCGAAATCGATCTCAAGTGCTAGACCTTCGTCGCAGAGGCGGATTGCGTCCGCCGCAACCACATCAACCACGTCCCATGTAATGTTGCCCGCTTCGTTCATCGCGCGCAGTTTGGCGACGGCCTCGTTCGAGCTGTCATCGTTCAGGATGGTGACGCCGGTCTTCTCCGAATAGGGCTCGTGATAAGCCTTGAGCTGCGATTTGGAATAGGCGCCGCCCCACGAGACGATGGTCATCTCTTCGGCGGAAACGCCGCCAGCCGCTGTCGCAATAGCAGCTGCTGTCAGCAGTGTTTTGGTAGTTTTCATGTGTTACTCCCAGTACTTCCCGTTTGTTGTTTGGTCAGCTGACGCACGGGTTTTCGCCAGCTGGTCCCTCGGTAAACCACGTTTGTATCGCGCGGCTTGGTCTATGCGTCGAGCGCACGACAATCCTGTGCCAACCATCCGATTTCGATTTCCTGCCCCGGTTGCAGGCGAATGGCGTCGGGGGCATTCCGTGTTTTGACAATGAATTCGTCATTGCCCGCCACCGACATGCGGAAGCGGAACACGTCGCCCATATAGATGAATTCCTTGACCGTGGCTTTCAGCGTATGCGCATCGGCATGCAGACGGTCCTTGTTGAATTCCACACGCTCGGGCCGGATCGAGACCTTGGTGCGCTCACCCGGATTGTGCACGTTGATCGGAACTGCATCAATTTCCGAACCGTCATCCAGCTGTACAAGGCAAGTGTCACCGTCTATCGATTTAACAACGCCTTCTAGCGTATTGTTTTCACCGATAAATTGCGCGACGAAGCTGTTTTCGGGCTCTTCATAAAGTTGATCCGGCGGGGCCAACTGCTGAATGCGACCATCGTCAAACACTGCCACGCGGTCGGACATCGTCAGAGCTTCGGTCTGATCGTGGGTCACGTAAACGGTGGTGATGCCCAGTTCATGCGCCAGACGGGTGATTTCGAACTGCATATGCTCGCGTAGTTGTTTGTCCAACGCACCCAGCGGTTCGTCCATCAACACCAGTTCGGGCTCGAAAACCAGCGCACGTGCCAGTGCGATCCGTTGCTGCTGACCACCCGACAACTGCGCGGGGCGACGATTGCCGAAGGCACCCATCTGCACCATGTCCAGCGCGCGTTTGACTTTCTCCTCGCGCTCGGACTTGCCCAGCTTGCGGACTTCCAGCGGGAACGAAAGGTTCTCGGCTACAGTCATATGCGGGAACAGAGCGTAGTTCTGGAACACCATCCCGATGCCACGTTTGTGCGGAGGGATATTGTTGATGGGTTTTCCATCCAGAAGAATCTCGCCATGGGTGGCGGTTTCGAATCCAGCAAGCATCATCAGGCAGGTTGTCTTACCTGATCCGGACGGCCCGAGCATGGTCAGGAATTCGCCCTTTGGCATTGCCAGGTTGAGATCTTTGACGACGAGGTTCTCGCCATCATAAGACTTTTGAACGCGTTGAAATTCAACAAACGCGGCGTCGCTATTTGTGTCGGTCACAAGACCCCCTGTTGCGTCAAATGATTACCCGGTTGGTCCGGGCCTCATTGATCTTCTCGTGCATTGATGACGAGGCTAACAAATGGTCGCAAGCCCGTAAAGCAATTGGAGTCGCGTAAACGCCGCATTTGCCTAATTTTGCGACACGTTCAGTTGTTTCATATGCCAGGCCAAACTCTGGTTGCTTGACAGGACAGGCTTGCCGATCTGCGCCTCGATCCTTGGGATAGCCGTCAGTGTCCGAAGGTTCGTACAACTTAGGAATACGGCGTCGACTGTTGAATCTCTTCCCAGTCGCACGGCGGCATCGACCACGGAATCGGTCGAGATGCGCACAACTTTGGCTTCTTCGGATTCGCCGAAAGTGCCAAACACATCCATCGCGATGCCTTGTTCTGCAAACGCGCGTCGCAACGGAGTGTTTACTTCTTCGATGTAGGGCGACAGCAGTGCAAATTTTGAGACGCCCAAATGTCTCGCGCAGGCGGAGGCTGCCCGCAACGGGTTGGTGACGGTCGCTGTATTACAGGTCTGCATGACCATCTGCTCAACCCGATCCGATCCGATTACCGAACTGGCTGATGTGCATCCATAGCCAACAACTCGATAGGGCCGCGCCTTTGGCAGCAGATCAGCCGCGGCGGGCAAGTCGGTTTCCATTTGCGCCAGAGTGCCGGTGTTGACCTCAGCCCCGCTGGGAATGCGGCTGACATAAAGCGGGCTTTTGTCATCGATAAAAAGGCTACGAAACTCAGGTTCGATTGTCTCGTCGGTCTGTAAAACGATCAGCCCCATTGGTACGGCCGAGGGATCGTCAGGATCCAGTGTGTACGGCAACGTGCTCATATTTCGGCAATCTCCGGTCCTATCCGGGGGCTGAGGAATTCGGGCGCGCCTTCGGTTATCAGGATGTTTTCTTCGTGCACGAGAATTTTGCCATCGACCGCAATACCCGGTTCAAGCGTCAAAACCATTCCTGGTTGCAGTTCAGTATGATCATCCGGAATAAGCGAAGGCCATTCGGTCAACGACATTCCTAACCCGTGGCCCAGACGCCCTGCATCGGTTCCCGCGCTGCCATCGGTAAGTATTGTGTTCATCGTATGAACAAGCTGAGAAGCCGTCACGCCTGGACGGGCTTGATCAAACGCTGCATCCGAAGCCTCGACCAATCTGGCATGTGCATCGCGTACCGCCTTGCTCGCTGGGCCGACGGACCAATTGCGATCATAGTCGCAAAAATAGCCATCGTGGACGAGGCCGGTGTCGAGCATCAGTACATCGCCTATACGAAGCGGGGTCTGTGTCGCGGGTGAGATTACATCCGAGTACCCGCCTTGCTCGGCCCCTCCGGCCAGATAGGGCACCCAGTCGGCACCCTCTTCAAGGCAGAGTCTCTGAAAGTTTCGAAATATCTGATCCAGCGGTGTCCCTGCTGAGGCAATCTCGGGCACTCGTGCAAAGGCGTGGGCACCAATCTGACAGGCAGTTCGAATCTTTGCGATCTCGGCGTCAGATTTCACCATCCGCAGCGCCCGCAGGATGCCATGGTCACCCGTAATTTGGCGCGCTCCAATTGCGGATTCGAGATGCCTTAGATCGGCCAGTGGCATCCTTACATGGGTCTCATGCCCGTCGGGGCAGCCGATTGAGGCGTTTTCAGGCGTCAACTCTCTCAGTGTATCGGCCAGCAGGGATACCCCATCATCTTCAAGGTCGGGTGCACTCCAGGTTCGAATGTCGTCGATCCATGTCTGTGCCATCAATGCAGCACCGATGGATGGGATTACTGCAACCGGCTTGCCAGAAATCGGAACGATCAGAAACCAAGGCCGCGTTGGGCTTTCCCAGAAACGGGTGAGATAACCGGTGAAATAGCGAAGCTGGGGCTCGGTCGTAAGCAACAGGGCCGATAGACCGGTTTCTTGCATCCGATGCTGGGCGCGCGCAACGCGGGTCGCGAATTCCTCTGGTGCGAAACCTCTCATGCAGGTTGCTCGCTCAAGATGCAGAGCACTTTGGAATTCGGTCCAATACCCAGTTCACTACGGATCGCGTCGTTCAGAACGGCCGCAATGCCAGCACCGCCCGAGGCGCTGGTTTCCAACCCGGCCTTCGCCATGGCCGGAAGCTGTGCTTCGACAGTGTCATCCTCGATTGTCACAAACAGATCGGCATCTCGGGCCAAGCCGTTCAAGGCGATCAGCGAGGGCTCTTTGCAATCCAGTCGCCCCATGATGCTGTCGGGCCCGTCAGCAAACACACAATGCCCCGCTTCGATACTGGCCTGCAGCGCCGGGGCAGAGGTTGGCTCGACAATAATGATCTGCGGAGCATCTCCCCAAACGACCCGCGCATAGGCAGCGACGGCTCCGGCCATGCCGCCAACGCCGGCTTGCAGAAGAACGTGCGTTGGTGCCTCAGTACATTGCTCGGCGGCTTCGACCGCCATTTGCAGATACCCTTCCATCAGCAAGTACGGTAGTTCAGTATACCCCTCCCAGGAACTGTCCGAGAGCAAAGTCCAGCCATTGTCCTGCGCCGCCTGACTGGCTGCTTCCATGCTGGCGGCGTAATCCGCACCCGCCCGGACCACTTGTGCGTTTTGAGCGCGCAGGCGATCTGCAAAGCTTTCTGGAACTGTTTCTGCGATGTAGACAACTGCATCAGCTCCGAAAGTGCGCGCGCCCGCGGCCATGCTCATCCCGTGATTGCCCGCGCTTGCTGTAACATAGGTGCGCCCTTTGAGCGTGTTACCATCTGGCGTGATCGAGATGTCATTCGCTTCGCAGGCGATCACATAAGCCGCACCCAGCGCTTTGAACGATCCCAGGCCCATACGGCTTCGCTCATCTTTAACCCAGAGATTCGCGACGGGTGCCAGCGCCGATGCATTCACAAGGGGCGTTTCGACAAAGTCAGGGCAGAAGAATCGATGCCGGCCCAACCCATCTGTCTCTACGGAGGGATAAGGGGCCTGATCCGAAAGCTTAGAACCACCTCGAAACGGGTTACTGACTAGTTTCATCGCTCGCTCCCTGATCTTGTGTTGCGCCGACGTGAACGAATTGGCCGAAGGCTGTCAAGCTCGGCCTTGATTCAGCAGGATTGTGTTCGTGTTCTGCATGCATCCCTGGATCTGATGAATGAGTATCTTTTCAATCGTTTTGGTTGGTTGTAAGTGTCTGCACACGACATCGGCGCGGTGAGACAAAACTTCGACGATGATGTGCGGGCGTGATGGAATGGTAGACATATCGGACTTAAAATCCGAAGGCCTTAGTGCCGTGTGGGTTCGAGTCCCACCGCCCGCACCAGTACCATCTCAGACAGGGAAACCCAGCTGGGTGATCAATTTCCAGATATCCCTGTTGGCATTCGAGAGCTGAGTGACAACATCCTCGATTTCTTTCATTGCTTTGTCGTCAACTGTGTCTTCACGACCAATTTTGATGTCGGTCTTGCGATCAGCAATGCGCATCAGGATGGTCTTTGGATTTCCGCTTTCCTGATCGAAAGAATAAATGCAGTGATTGTACTTGTTTCGAATAGAGGACAGGCGCGACAACCGCTGGGTGTGTTCGAGAATCGGATCGCGGATTTCAGGGGGGCGACCCTCCATCTTGGCGAGACGTTCGACCAGATCGATACGGGCACGTGTGGTGTTAAGCGTCAGGAATATGATGACCGCAACATCTTTATTGGCCCCGGTCAGACCTGCGATCAGGTGGATCAGCAGGCTTTCCGTGTTCGTCCACATATAGTTGAGCCGACCCACCAACAGAATGAGCCGGTCGAACCGGGTTTCGAATGCCTCATCCAACGGGCGCGTTGCGCGCTTCGTTCGGCGCGACCTCAAAGTAAAAATGCGCAGCTTCAGTCCGGTTGCTCACATCGATCTTGCCCGAGACATTGTGCATATGCAGTTTGACGGTGTGTTCGGTGATGCCCAGATTCGACGCAATGGTCTTGTTGCTCTTGCCTTGCGATACCAGCCTCAGGACTTGCTTTTCGCGGCGCGTCAGCTTTGAGTATCGCAACAGTTTGTCAGGCGACCGGGTTCTGGTTGCAGGCTGTTTTTCGATAGGTGTGCCTGGCGCACTTTGTGTTGCGGTCATGCTGTCGGCAAGAAAGCAGGGCAGGTGCAGCTCCTCGTGCATCAGAAGGCGCAGTATTGCGCGCCAAACATCCGGCGCCACGTTCATTGGCAAATACCCGACACTGCCGAAACGGGTACGATCCCAGCGTTCGAACAGAACCCGGGCCGGACTTTTCTTGCGATAGGCGAAGGCCAGACATCCTGTCTCGGCGAGCCGGGAGTAATCAGCGGGCCGCGCCAACAGATCTTCGAGCATCATCTGATCCACGACAATGATGCGCTCGGAGGGAACAGAGTTCCCACTCTCGGCAAGCAGGTCGTCAAGGCTTTCATATCTTGACGCACGAACGCCGAATTCGCTTTGAACACTTCTCAGGGTTTGGTTCGAGTAGAACAGTTCCTTGCCGATAAAAATGATCGACAGCTCTTCGGGATATTCAATCTGATCACGGGCGTCTTCTTGCAATGAAATATTCATTGATCTTCCCCCCACTAATACAAACGCCACCCTCTGAAACTTTAAATCGGGTACAGAACTGGATGGCGCGAAACAGTAACTTTGAACTCAAATAGTCCCTTATCATAGCTGAAAGTACGTGTTTCAGCAACCAAAGGCGGGTTCTGCAATACCGCTTACTAGAACCTTTGATCAGGTTCTTCGCATCTGGTTATAGCGTAACTCCATGAAATATCAGGGTTAATAATCCTATATGTTTGCGCATGATTGTTTCCGGGTAAAATCTGGCGCGAAATAAGCCGAATTTCAAAAAAATATATATTAAACAGTGATTTGCAGAAAATAATGCTTTCGGCCAGCTATGCATACCCCTTTATCGCTGCGACCATTCCTAGGCTTCTATTTGTGAAGTGAACTTGAACCTGACGTGTCTGCGGTCCGCGTATTTCAGCGAATTTCTCGTGGTCATGGAATCGGCTTAGCCGAGAAAGGGGGACAAACCAAACAGAAGACTTTCACTGCCGCGCGAGTGTCCAGTTTGACACCTTGTGCGCGAACTCTGTTTTCAACCGCGCCTGTAGCCGCTTTGTAGATGAATGGCGGTCCGGTGCTTAAGTAAAAGTGGAAAATTTTATGAGACGCCAACCCAACCAAACAACAACCGTGACCACAATTGATGACGTCCAAATCGATAATCTGGACGCCGATTTCGAAACAGATATAGCGGTAGACGAAGCCTATATCGAAGCTGACATCAACGCTCAGAAGCAAAAGCAAGATCAGGACGTTGAAAACTCTGCGAACAACTCTGATTCACAAGGACAAGATCAGTCACAGCGTTCTAAAAATGATAACGACAATGACAACGCGCAAGATCAGGATCAAAATCAGAAGCAGCAGCAGCAAAACACCAATGGTGGTGAAGACAATAATGATAATGACAACTCTAACAATAATGCGGTCAACATTGACTTCGGTGGCGGCGAATGGATTCCCCGCGATGACGATCAGGTAGACTTGGATCTGGGCGACAACGCCAGCGTTGGTGATGTAATCACCGCCGGTCGCGACTTGAATTATGATCCCGGTGATGATCTGAACCTTGATATTTCGCTGGATGGTCCTGGCAACGATATGTCGTCGATCAACAATCAGCTGGCAAGCTTGGAAGACAACGATCAGTTGGATAATGCCGAAGTTGGTAACTACGGAGAATTCAAGCAAAACGGTGATGCCAATGGTGGCGAAGCCAACGCTGCGGAAGGTATTAGTTCCAATGCAAATGGTGCAGCTTCCGGAAAAGGCGGAACCAGTTATGGCGGTGAAGCTGTAGGCGGCAAGACCATTGGTAGCGACGCTTACGGTGAAGGCGGAGACACTGGTGACGCTGATGCCCATGCCAAAGGTGGTAGCGGTGGCGATTCAGGTAATGCCGACAATGCAAGCACCGGCAAAGCTAAATCCAATTCGAACGCTGATGGTGAGAGCATTGGCGGGTACGGTGGTGACAGCACCAGCGACTCGAATGCTGACAACAACACCGACAGCGATAACACGACTGATGGCGAAGGCGGAGATGGCGGTTATGCCGATTCCGAAGGTGTAGGCAAAGGCTATGGTAAGGCGTACAGCGAGTCCGATGCTGATGCTGACGGTGGTGATGCTGACTCAGAGTCCAGCGCCAAAGGCAAGGGTGTAGCGGATAACGACGCAGATGCATCTGGTGCAGATGGTGGCGACGGCGACTCGAATGCGGATGGCAACGCTGATAACGACAGCGATAACAACACCGACGCCAACGACAATGACGGCGGTGACAACACAGCTGACGGAACAGGAACTGGTACTACCGATAGCGACGCTTCAGGCGACGGCGGCGATGGCTCGGGTGGATTCTCGCGCCTAGTCGAAGAAGCAATCGCGCGCCTCCAGCAGGAAATCTCTGAAAGCGGCCGTGGTGATGCAGATGCCGACACCGGTAATTCCAGAGCTGATTCTGGCAGTGGTTCATCCACCGGTGGAGACGGAGACGGCGGAGACAACAACGGAAGTTCAGCAGCTGATGCCGATGTTCAAGGTTTAGGTGATCAAGACGCTGAAGGCCCAAGTGTCGATCAGACATCTGGTGATGTTGACGGTTCGGCTGCCAACGCAAGTGATGCGGACGCTGATGGTGGCGATGGTGGTTCGAACGCTGCCAACGGTTCCGGTGATGGCACGGGTACAGGTACTTCAACGGCTGATGGTGATGGTGGTGCAGGTGGAACTGGTTCTGCTGCATCGGATTCAAACGCCAGTGCTGCTGGATCTGGCGCTTCCGAGGCCACAGGTGGTCTGGGTGGTGCATCAGATGTATTCTCAGAGACCGACACGGATGGTTCTGCTGATAGCCTCGCTGAGGCGATTGCCGGATACGGCGGTGCATCTGCATCGGACAATGACTCGGATTCGTCCGCAACGGGCAATGCCACTGGTACCGCATACAGCGGTGATGGCGGTGCAGGTGCTGCTGGTACTGCAGCAGGTGGAACTAGCGGCGCGTCAATGGTTGACGTCATGTCTGGTGACACAATGGGCGGCAACACGACAGGCGGAAGCGCAGCCGGTGCCTATTCGGGTGACGGCGGTGCCGGAGGCCATGGCGGTGATTGGGGTTCGAATAACGGTGGCGATGGCATCGTGACCGGTGAATCCTACGCCTCGGCCGCTGCCGTAGTCGATACGAACGCCTTCAACCAATCGATCGTACAGGGTGCCAATGTGCTAGGTAACTCAGTCGATACGACCATGGTTGGTGGTTCGATGACCTCGTCCTACGCAAGCGACGACACTGACGTCTAAGACAAAAAATCGGGGGCCGCATTATCGGCCCCCGATCAATGAAATCGCCGGGGCCGCGCAATGTGGCCTCGGCCCAGAAAATCCCGAACCGGAAATTTTAGCTGGCAAGGGGGTAAGGGATCATCGAAATGTTATTCGATAGTGTTACCGAAAAGATTGCACACTTTATTGGATCTTTTGATCTTACGATTGAAAAAGCCCGGTTGAGGGATCAGTACGAAGAGTTCACCGCCATGCGGCGCAAGGCTGAACTGGACGAACTGGAAGAACCTGCAAAGATCCGGATCAAGGCAGATCTGGAACTGGACCCGGGCAAATATGGTCCGCTTTCCTATCGGTTTGACACCCCCCCCGCCACTCCTGAACTTCCACCCCCAACCGACGGCCCTGAATTTGAAACGGTCGTTGTACTTGAACCACCACTCTCAGACGGTCCGCCGTTACCCGAAGCGACAACCGGCCTAGGTGCAACGTTTGTGATCGAGCAGCAGCTGGAGATTGTGACAGAGCTTATCGGGTCTGCTGTGACCTACACGTTCCAGACGATTTTCCTGCGCGACAATGACGTTGTCGGCGAGGGAGATTTCCGCGATGTCGAACAGCTGATCGCATTGGCCGAGGCGGCTGCGCAGGTCGCAGCATCGATGCACGCGTTTGCCGTGCCCTCGTTCTCGATCTCGGACTACTTGTCGATTGAGTATGTAGAATCTTTGGCCGAAGCGATGTTGGCGCCGATCAATGTCGAAGTTGAAGGTGCAGTTGTCTATCAGTTCCACGGCGAAGAAGCGATGGGCGTGATCGTCAATGGTGAGTATGTGGACGAAGCCCCGGAATGGGACGATCTTCTGCCCGCGCATCATAGACCGGACGAGGAAGAAGAAGACGACACGCCCGATATGATGCCCGCCGAATGGGATCAGGATGAGGAAGACGAATTTGCCGACGGTCACACGGTGATTGCAGGCGGCAACCTTGCGATCAACGAGATGAACGCAACCGTAGCCTGGATCGATGCGCCTTATATCGCGGTCGGTGGAAAAGCGATCGAACTGGCAATGGTAAGCCAGGTCGCCGTTGTATCTGACACAGACAAGGGCACGAATGGCGGCTCGGGCACCAATGTGGTGCACTCGTCGACGATCGAAGTCGAAGGCAAGTCAGCCCCTTGGCTTAAGACAGGTTCAAGTGAAGACGATGCCCCGGCATATGTGCATGTTGATTGGATTACGACCGACCTGATCGTTGCTAATTTTGTCAAGCAGGACATCGACGCAACGGATATCGATCATATTGATACCGAGATTAACGCGACGACCACGCTGTACGCATTGGGCGACAACGAGTTGATCGATGTCACCAATATTCTTCAACTTGGCAGTTATTATGACCTGATCATGATCGAAGGCGACATGATATCGGTCGATGCGTTTATCCAGACAAACGTCTTGATGGATGACGACGTGGTGATGGGCGGATTGCCAGGACCCATTGATGGATCGGACGAGAACCTGGTCATGAACCAGGTCTCTCTCAAGAAAGAAGGCGAAGACACGCATCAGGCGATGAACGATTCCATGGCCAGCGCAATGACCTTGGGCGAGGACGATATGGCGGCGCTGGAAGAGGCGCTGATGAACGATCCGATGTTCGCGGGCATGGAGCAGATGCGAGTGCTCAAGATCGACGGATCGTTGGTGCAGGTCAACGTAGCCGAGCAATCGACGATGCTTGCCGATCAGGATGACGTATATCTGAATGGTCCCCACGCGAACCAGACCGAGGTTCTGGCAGGCAGCAATGCGATGCTGAATGCCGCCAATGTAACCAAGGCCGGAGTAGACTCGGTTGTCATGGCCGAGGACGGGGCATTTTCTGACCTGTTGCTGCATCAGGCAAGCCTGCTCGACATACCCACGAATGAGGACATTGCAGAGATGACCAACGAGGCGATAGCCGCCTTGATGGAAGAGGCGGGAATGCCCGGTTACGAGAACGGCATTGGCCCGAATGGTAACGATCTCACGCCAAGCGAAATGGCGAATTCCTCTGATGGCCTGCAGACCATGCTGGCCTGATATTTCCTGATTAACGAGTGACCGGAAGGTTAGTTTATGTCGATCGTTTTTTCGTCGCGCCGCACCCGTTTTGCAAGTCCGTTGGACCGGCACGGAGGCGGAGGCCCATTGACCCTTGAACCCCGAGATCGGGTAGCAAAACCAAATGAAAGTAAACTTGCAAAAACAGCGTCCCGTCTGCGTTTGACAAGCGAAATGCAGTTGGCGGATTCTGAACCCGAACCGGATACCTTGGATGCAAGTGACACCTCGGTTGCAAAACCCGTGAAACGTTCGCGGCAACAATCAGAAGCGCCTCAGGCGACGACACAACCGGATGATCCGGGGCAGACCCAGGCAGAGCAGTTGGATCAAACATCACAACCGCGCGCTGGTTCTCCCCTTCGGCGCGCGTCGTCGCGGCCCGCGCAAGATAAGGATCCTGCGGGTGGCGACACTGGGGTGGCCGATACCGAAGCCCCCGATTGTGAAACCGCCGACCAATCGACAGCACGCATGACCCCCTCTGCGCCGTCGGATGGTAAAGACCGCATGGGCACCACGATCGAGGCCAAGGCCAACCAACCCTTGCTGCGCCTGGGGACGGGTGGTGGCGATGGCAAGGGGCCACCCCAAACATTCCACAAACGCACGCCGCCTGAGGATTTCCAGAAGACGCTGCGCACCTCACTGCGCGCGATCTGGCGCAATCTGGCTTTCGTGCTGGTGCTGACCTGCGCGACCAACGTCCTGATCCTTGCGATCCCGATTTATCTGTTTCAGATCAGCGACCGGGTTCTGACCAGTCGCTCGCTGGATACGCTGATCATGCTGACGGCAATCGTTGCCGGAGCCGTAATATTTCAATCAGCCTTTGATGCCGTTCGGCGGTTCATGCTGATGCGCACAGCGGTCGAGGTGGCTGCCCGTCTTGGTGCCCCGGTTCTCAGCGCCGCCGCTCATGCCTCGCTGCACGGCAATGGGCGCGAATATCAGACTCTTGGGGATCTGCAACAAGTGCGGGGCTTTCTGGTCTCGGGCACTCTGATCTCATTTCTGGATGTTCCATTTGCGCCGCTATTCATACTGATGATTTTTCTAGTGCACCCGCAACTTGGCATGATTGTGGTGACGACCGCTGTGATCCTGATGATTATCGCGCTGATCAACCAGAAAATGACCGCCAAGCCCTTTGCAAAGGCCAACCAGGCGCAATCCCTGGCGAACCAGCATCTGGATTCAATGTCGCGCAACAGTCAGATCATCAACGCTTTAGCGATGATCCCCGAGGCAGTGCGCATCTGGGGGCGTGACACCGCACAATCGCTGACATGGCAGGTCAAGGCGCAGGATCGTAACGTGATCTTCGCGGCCATTTCACGTGCCGTCCGTCTTTTGACGCAGATCGGCATTCTGGGCTGGGGCGCCTTTCTGGCCCTTCAAGGTGAAATTACCGGCGGTATGGTCATCGCCGCCTCGATCATCGCTGGGCGGGCTTTTGCGCCGATCGAAGGCTCGATTGAGGGTTGGAATACTTTCCTGCTGACGCGCGGCGCTTTTGGGCGGATCAAGGCTCTGCTGTCGAACTCGGCCCTGCAATATGAAAAACTGCGCCTACCACGGCCTGAGGGGCGGTTGGATGTCGAACGCCTGCTATATGTCCCAGGCGGCACCAAGCGGGTGGTTCTGAACGGGATTACCTTTGCGCTGAACCCGGGTGAAACTCTGGCGATCATCGGGAATTCAGGCGCGGGGAAAACGACGCTTGGCAAAACGCTGGTGGGGTCGATCCTGCCGACCTCGGGCAGTGTGCGGCTGGACCTGATGGATATCCGCAACTGGGATCCCCGTCAGTTTGGCGAAAATATTGGCTATCTGCCGCAAGACGTACAGCTATTCCCCGGCAGCATCAAAGACAATATTGGCCGGATGCGTGCCGATGCCACGGATGAGCAGATCCACGATGCCGCCGTTTTGGCCGACGTGCACAACATGATCGCTACACTGCCGCAGGGGTATGAGACGGTGGTTGCTGCGGACGGCTCACCTCTCTCAGGTGGCCAGAAGCAGCGTATTGCTTTGGCGCGTGCCTTCTTCGGCAACCCACGTTTGGTTGTTCTGGATGAGCCGAACTCGAACCTCGACGTGGCGGGTGACAAGGCGCTTGCGCGTGCGATTGAGCAAGCAAAGGAAAGCAAGATCACCGTTGTGGTGATTACGCAAAAGCCGACTCTGTTGAATGTTGTCGACAAGATCATGCTGCTGACCGATGGGCGCGTGGCGCTGTTCGGGCAGCGCGAACAGGTGCTGGAACAGCTCAACGGGCCGCGCCAGCAACCGCCCGAAATACAGGGCAAGGGGGATTAAGCGATGAACGACGTGGCACGCACCGATGAAGGCGGTCTTTGGTACTCTGAGGTTCCGCGCTCGATCACCAAATTCATCGTGATTGGCTTTATCATGCTTATTGTCTGTTTTGGCGGCTTTGGCGTCTGGTCCTTCCGTGCACCTCTGGCCGCTGCAGTCATCGCGCAAGGCAGCTTTGTCGCGACCGGTCGCAACAAGATCGTGCAGCATTTGGAAGGCGGTATCATCGAGAACATACTGGTCTCGGAAGGTGAATCTGTTCAAGCCGGACAGATCATGATGACTTTGGATCAGACCTCGGCCGAGGCGAGTGAACGCGAATTGTTCATTCGCAAACTTCGCCTTCAGGCCATGACCGAACGGTTGCTGGCTGAGCATAGCGAACAGGAAACCCTCGTGTTTTCGCCCGGATTGATCGAAGCATCGGACGACGTCGAGGTCATGACGATCCTCGACAATCAGAAACTCAGCTTTGATGTATCGCGAAAGACGCTGCTGAACGATATTGCTTTGCTGCAGCGCAACATGGAGGCGTTGAAAATCCGTGCGTCAGGATTTGAAGCACAATTGGTCAGCATGGAAAGGCGATCAGAGATTCTCGAGGAAGAATACGAGACCAAATATTCGTTGTTTGAAAAAGGATTAGTGCGCAAAGGTGATCTGAATACGATCCGCCGGGTGCAGGCCGAAGCCGAAGGTCAACTGGCGCGTCTGCGCGCTGAAACGGCCGAGGTAAACCAGATGCTGCTGAAGTATGAAGAGCAGATTCTGCGCACCCGCTCAGCCTACCGCGAGGCTGCGCTGGACGAGTTGGGCGTGATTGAAGCCGATCTTGAAAGTGTGCGTGAAAAAGCCCGTCAGGCCCGTAGCGTTCTGGCCCGTGCCGTTGTGCGTGCACCGGTGACAGGCACAGTGGTGCGACTTCATCACCACACGCCGGGCGGGGTGATCGAAACTGGCGAACAGATTGCTGAGATTCTGCCCGCCGATGCGCCATTGATCATCGAAGCGCAGATCCCGCGTACCGAGATCGACAGCGTGGTCACCGGGCAGATCGCGACGGTGCGCCTCGTTGCGCTCAATCAACGGACAACCCCAGTGCTTGAGGGCGAGGTCTATTACGTCTCGGCTGACTCGCTTGTCGAGGATTCTGCCGGTATGCCGCAAGAGGTCTATCTGGCGCGCATTTCTCTGACCACGGAAGAGATGGGTCGCGTGCGGGGCTTCGTGCCGACACCCGGAATGCCCGCCGAGATCATGATCCAGACCGAGGAACGCACCTTTGCGGCCTATATCGCCAAGCCGGTGGTTGACAGTATGTCGCGTGCTTTCCGCGAACATTAAGCGCCTGAATGTCTACACCTTCAATTTTCTGCATGTTAGCCTTTCACGGATTCATTTCCTGGAGGGGCGCAAATGCCATTGACGGTCAAAGACATGATGCAAGCTGCAAACGCGGTGGTTGAGCGTATCGACGCCAGCCGGGCCAAAGAACTGATCGGGCAGGGTGCCTTGCTGTTGGATATTCGCGATGCGCCTGAACTGGAAAGGACAGGGCGCGCGGTCGGTGCGCATCATATCCCGCGCGGTATGCTGGAGTTTCGGGCCGACCCCGAGTTGCCTTCCCATGATGCAGAACTGCGCAGGGATCGGGTGATCATCCTGTATTGTGCGTCTGGCGGAAGGGCAGCGCTGGCTGGAAAACTGCTTAAGGAAATGGGATATTTACACGTCTACAATCTGGGTGGCTTTGCGGATTGGGTGAATGGCGGTGGTGAGGCGACCGGGCCCATGGATCGCGGGATGTAGCTACATATCTGACCCAAATCAAAGTCACACATATTCCGTTGCTGTAATGTAAAGGCCAGAAGCTTAAACACAGGATACTGGCCATGATACGCCTAGCAGCCACGCTTTATTCTTTGATCGCCACAGCCATCGCGGGTTCTGCCGTGATTGCGGTCCTAGCGGTTGGGATGGTGACCTGGATGGCCATCGTTTCCGCCGCAGCAGCAGGGGCGGTTGTTGCCGCGCCGGTGTCGTGGCTGGTGGCAAAACGCCTGTATCAAGGCGCTTGATTAAGCGTTCAAGAAGGTCCTGACTGCAGCTTCGAATTCGCGGGGTTTCTCGGCGTGCAGCCAGTGCCCCGCACCGGGAATTTTGGCGAAGCGAGCTGCAGGAAACAGGGTGCGAATCTGCTCTCGGTGTTCGGGCAGCACATAATCTGATGCTGCGCCGGACAGGAACAGAGCAGGGCCGTCCCAATGGGTCGAAATCTCGGGGAAGCCCATGATCTTTGGCATTTCGCTGGCCAGTACATCCAGGTTCAGCCGCCAGCGGCCTCCCTCAACATCCAAAGACTGCGTAAAAAAGCTCTGCAGCGCCTTTTCGACGCCCAGATCGGCCAGCTGTGCTTCGGCATCTGAACGACGCTGAACGCGGGACATATCGACCGCCCGCATTGCCTCGATGAATTGAATCTGGCTGTGGCTGTATGCCACTGGTGCGATGTCTGCGACGACCAGCTTGCGCACCAGATCGCCATATTCCAGCGCCAGCACCATCGAAGCTTTTCCACCCATGGAATGCCCGACGATATCGGCGATGCCGCCAACGCTGTCGATGACCTTTGCCAGATCATGCGCCAAATCCGGGTAGCCATGCTGAGCATCCCAAAAGCTGTAGGCGTGATTGCGCATATCGACGGCGATCACCTGTCTTTCGTCCGACAGTCGCCGCGCAATGACTCCCCAGTTGCGCGCCGAACCATAGAGGCCATGCGCTATCAGCAGGGGCGGATGATCGGTCGGGTCGCCATGGATGATCGTATTCAGCATGCTTCTGTGATACGCGTCACCGCGCGGAACAACCAGCCCCATTGTCGCCGGTGTGACGCGCGGCTAAATTGTCCCGTCAGGAGGCGCCAATGACGCAGGAAATCGATATCCAGACCCGGATCGCAGAGACCATTCGGTTGCTGCGTAAAAAGCTTGGCGTGAAAGACAAGACCCTGATTGCCTCGGTCCGGCGCGCAAAGCGGCGTTTGCCGCGCAAGGTCTATAAACAGGCCTTGGTTCTGGCAGAGGCCGAGCAGATGGCCGAGCATCCCAAACTGCGGATGGTTTTGGATATGCCCCGGCTCGAAAAAGCGTCGGACGAGGTGCAAGGCCACCTGAACGCGATCAATCTGGCAGATCGACGTTGGGGATGGTTCCTGAGCTTTCTTGGTTCGCTTGCGTTGGGCCTGATCGTGTTGGCGGCGTTGGCTGTGTTCGTACTACGATGGCGCGGGTATATCTGACCGCTGCACGCCTCAAAGAAAAACGGCGCCGATCAGGGCGCCGTTTTCTGTTCTAAGATCCGTATTGGATCAGAGATTCGGATAAAGCGGGTATCGCGCGCAAAGTTCGGCGACTTCGGCTTTGACTTTGGCTTCGACCGCACCGTTTCCGTCTTCGCCATTTGCGGCCAGACCGTCGACCACTTCGATGATCCAGTCTGCGATCTGGCGGAACTCGGCCTCACCAAAACCGCGGGTGGTTCCGGCGGGCGAGCCCAGACGGATACCGCTGGTGATCGTCGGCTTTTCGGGGTCGAACGGCACACCGTTCTTGTTGCAGGTGATATGTGCCCGGCCCAAAGCTTTCTCGGTTGCGTTGCCTTTAACGCCTTTGGGGCGCAGGTCGACAAGAACCACATGGGTATCGGTGCCGTGGGTCACAGTGTCCAGGCCACCCTTGATCAGCTGATCTGAAAGGGCCTGCGCATTCACAACGACCTGCTTGATATAGTCCTTGAACTCAGGACGCAGTGCCTCGCCAAAGGCAACGGCCTTGCCAGCAATCACATGCATCAGTGGGCCACCCTGAATGCCCGGGAAGATGGCCGAGTTTACCTTTTTGGCAATCGCTTCATCATTGGTCAGGATCATGCCGCCGCGCGGGCCGCGCAGGGTTTTATGCGTGGTGGTGGTGGCCACATGCGCATGCGGGAAGGGCGAAGGGTGCGCGCCTGCGGCAACCAGACCGGCGATATGGGCCATATCCACATGCAGATAGGCGTCGACCATATCGGCGATTTCACGCATGCGGGCAAAATCGATGACGCGCGGGATGGCCGAGCCTCCGGCGATGATCAGCTTGGGGTTATGTTCCTTTGCCAGCGCTTCGATCTGATCATAGTCGATCAGGTTGTCCTGCTTGCGCACGCCATAATGTACCGCGTTGAACCACTTGCCCGACTGGTTCGGCGCCGCACCATGGGTCAGGTGACCACCTGCATCCAGCGACATTCCTAGAATGGTGTCACCGGGCTTGATCAGCGCCTGAAATACACCTTGGTTCGCCTGCGATCCCGAATTCGGTTGGACGTTGGCAAACTCACACCCAAACAACTGCTTGGCACGGTCGATAGCCAGGTTCTCGGCAATGTCGACGAACTGACAACCGCCATAGTACCGGCGGCCCGGATAACCTTCGGCATATTTGTTGGTCATGACCGAGCCCTGCGCCTCCATCACGGCGGCAGAGACGATGTTCTCCGAGGCGATCAGTTCGATCTCGTCGCGCTGGCGGCCCAATTCAGATGTGATCGAGCCGAACAGCTCGGGGTCACGATCCGCGAGGGACTGGGTGAAAAATCCGTTGTCACGAAGATTGGCGTTCATGTGCGCTCCGCATGGCTGGGGTGTATCTGGCGGATTTCCTATCGGAAACGACGTGTGTCAGAAAGGTTGTAAAGCGACGAAATGGCCCTCTATGGCGTCAACTCTGGCCTATTGCGGAAAGGTATGTTTGTTTCGGAACCAAATGTGCAGCACTGGAAACTATAAAACATGACAAAGAGAATCGCCTTTCTGGCCAGCGATGCCAAGGTTGCGCAGACCGCCCGGGATGCGCTTGTCGCGCGCTACGGAAATGCAGCGCCGAGAGACGCAGATGTTGTGGTGGCGCTGGGTGGTGATGGCTTCATGCTTCAGACGTTGCAGGGCGTCCAGCACTTGGACAAGCCGGTTTACGGAATGAATCGCGGTACCATCGGGTTTCTGATGAACGAATATGCCGAAGTTGATCTGATGGCCCGGCTAGCAGAGGCAGAGGAAGAAGTCATCAATCCACTGGCGATGACTGCAATGGACCAGGCGGGCCAAAAGCACCAAGCACTTGCAATCAACGAGATTTCGCTGCTTCGCGCGGGGCCGCAGGCAGCGCGGCTGCGGATCAGCGTGGATGGGCGGGTACGTATGGCCGAACTCGTGTGTGATGGTGCATTGCTTGCCACGCCGGCGGGTTCAACCGCATATAACTATTCCGCTCACGGACCCATTGTACCCATTGGCGCGGACGTTCTGGCATTGACGCCAATCGCCGCGTTTCGCCCCCGGCGGTGGCGTGGCGCCTTGCTGCCGAAAGTTGCGAAAGTCAGATTCGATGTGATCGAGGCTGACAAACGCCCGGTTATCGTTGCGGCCGATTCCATATCGTTTCCGGATATCGATTGGGTCGAGATCAGGTCTGAGATTGCGATCCAGCATCGTATTCTATTTGACCCTGGCCACGGCCTGGAAGAACGGTTGATCTCTGAACAATTTACTTAAATCTCAGCGTGTTGATCATTTTTCCACCGCTTGTGTGAACCAGTTCACATGCAACGCGATAAGGGTTTGTTAACTTCAAGTTGCCCGGAGAACACGCCGAGGTGGAAGTGAGTGGCCATCTAAAGGTGTTTTCGAATGGTTGCGCAGTTTTCGCGCTGGCGAGGGTGGGTGGTGCTACGCTCGTCATCTTAATCCGGGCATATTTTAGTATGCGGACCCCGGGACAAAATCCCGGGGTCTATTTCATTTGTGAGGCCTGAGTGACGATGTCTCAGGTTTGCGCGCTCATTCGATCCCACAGAATCGGAGCCATCTGCCCCACACGCGCTTCGATCGCGACCGCTGCATCCACCGCCATGTCCTCACGCCAGCGTCGAGCAGCAATCTGAACATTGATCGGTTGCGGCCCATTCGGCAATTCGGCCAAGCGTGCGGGAACGCTGGCGGCGGGCAGCCCGAGGAAATTCATCGCATAAGAATAGACCGCGCATCCTAACACCTCATGAACGCCTTCGGCACCTTCGGTATCACGATCGGGTCTGAAGAACGGTTGCGGCAGGAAAGGAGACAGGACCAAAGGATATTCCTGCATGAATAGCGACCATTGGCGCGCATAATGGCTGCGTTGCGCCAACGCCTGAATCAGTTCGTCGCCTACGATCGGAGGAAACTCCTGAAAATAAACCTCGAAAATATCACGAATGGTTTGAGACCCGGCTGCCTCGATATCGTTTTTCATCAACGTCAGCACTTCACCCATCAGCGCGCGATAGCCGATGCGCCCGCATTCGAACACATCCGGCGGATCAATGTCTTCAACTATATATCCGGCATCTACCAGCGCCTCCCGAGCAGTACTTAGCGCTTTGTCCACTTCGGGATGCAAAGCGTATTCGAACGTATTTTTGGTGAACGCAACTTTGATTGGGACGTCCGGCCCCGCGCCGCGCCAAGGCATTGGCACATGGAAGGGGTCGCGGGCGTCCGGGGCGATCAGGCTGGGCATCGAAAGGTGCAGGTCCTTTGCGCTTCTTGTGATCAAGCCCTGTACCGACATCGATTGTGCCAGCATCCCGCGTTCCACCTTCTGGCTGGGGTTCCAGGCCGGTACGCGGCCCAGCCCCGGTTTCACTGTAACCGCACCATTGGCTGCAGCAGGGAACCGCAAGCTACCTCCGATATCGTTGCCATGAGCCAGTGCGCCGATGCCCGCCATGACCGCAGCCCCCGCGCCCCCGGACGACCCACCGGGCGAGATATGGCGGCCCCAAGGATTGTGCGTGCGCCCATGAAGTGGATTATCCGTGTCAGCGCGGAACGAGAATTCGGGCGTGTTGGTCCGCCCGATGACAATGGCCCCCGCATTGTGCAAGTTTAAAACCACCGGGGCGTCATCAGGGGCAATGACATCCTTCAAGGCAACCACACCATTTGTAGTGGCATGGTTCTTCTGGTCGACATTCACTTTTATGGTCACGGGTACCCCGTGCAGCGGCCCAACCGAGGCACTATTGCTGCGCGCCTTATCAAGCGCAGATGCACGCTCTAACGCTTCTGTGCCCAGATCGTCCACGACAGCATTCAGCGAGGGATTTACCTGATGCATCCGCTCCAATGCATCACTGATCACCTCTTCTGCGCTCAACTCGCCAGCTTGGGTCAGCGCAGCCAATTCTGTTGCATCAAAACGCCAGATATCGCCCTGTGTCATGCTCGTCCTCCTCACCTCAAACTGAGGTGAGGAGGACCCAATGACAAGCCCCGCAATCGCAAAACGGATCCAACCTTCATCTGGCCAAAAATATCTCGGAGCGCGAGGCAGAGCCTCGCACACGCGCGACAGCGCAAATCGATTGCGCCGTAAGGCGCTCCGCTTGATCGTACCGTGAAATTACTGCGCGTAGCCGATAGTTTGCAGGGCCACCGTGATCTCGTCCAGAATTGCTGGGTCATCGATTGTGGCAGGCATTTTATACGCCTTCCCATCCGCGATCGACACCATCGTACCACGCAGGATCTTGCCCGAGCGTGTCTTGGGCAGACGATCCACCACCACTGCTTTCTTGAACGCAGCGACTGGGCCGATTTTGTCACGAACCATCTGGACCACATCGGTTACCACCTCCGCGTGATTCCGGTCGGATCCGGCATTCAGGCACAGGAAACCTACGGGCATCTGGCCTTTCAGTTGATCAGAAACCCCAATCACGGCGCATTCTGCCACATCGGGGTGGGCGGCCAACACCTCTTCCATCCCGCCCGTCGAAAGTCGGTGCCCGGCGACGTTGATCACGTCATCGGTACGGGCCATGATATAGAGATACCCATCTTCGTCGATCATGCCCGCATCACCGGTTTCGTAATAGCCGGGAAAATGCTCAAGGTAGGATTTTCTGAAGCGCGCCTCAGCATTCCATAGGTTTGGCAATGTGCCTGGCGGAAGCGGAAGTTTGACTGCGATCGCGCCCAACTCGCCCGGTTTCATAGGATGGCCGCCTTCGTCCAGGATCTGAACGTCATAGCCCGGCATAGGCTTGGCAGGTGATCCCAGCTTGACCGGAAGCTCTTCGATTCCGAGCGGGTTGCCAGCGATGGTCCAGCCAGTTTCGGTTTGCCACCAATGGTCGATGACCGGAACTTTCAGCGCATCCTGCGCCCAGATGATCGTATCTGGATCAGCCCTCTCTCCTGCAAGATACAGAGCCTTAAGGCAGGATAGATCGTAATTCGCCATCAATTCTGCATTTGGGTCTTCGCGTTTTACGGCACGAATGGCAGTTGGGGCAGTGAAGAAGCTTTTGACCTTGTGTTCGGATATCACGCGCCAGAAAGTTCCGGCGTCAGGTGTTCCGACGGGCTTGCCCTCAAAAACAATCGTCGTGTTGCCGTGGATCAGCGGGGCATAACAGATATAGGAATGGCCAACGACCCAGCCGACATCCGAAGCCGCCCAGAACACATCTCCCGGATCGACATTGTAGATGTTTTTCATCGTCCAGTTCAGCGCGACCAGATGGCCGGCAGTCGGGCGCACGACGCCTTTGGGCGCACCAGTGGTGCCGGATGTATAGAGGATATAGGCTGGATCATTGCCGCTGACTGGTACACATTCTGCGGGCTCCGTACCGTATTGGAATCCGTGCCAGTTGACGTCGCGACCCTCGATTAGTTGTGCGACTTCCTGCTCGCGCTGGAATATTACGCAAAACTCGGGTTTGTGGGTGGCCAGATCGATCGCGCCATCCAGCAGAGGTTTGTAGTGCACAACGCGTCCCGGCTCCATCCCGCATGAGGCAGCGATGATCGCCTTGGGTTTCGCATCGTCGATACGTACGGCCAGTTCGTTGCTGGCAAAGCCGCCGAATACCACTGAATGCACTGCTCCTAGCCGGGCGCAAGCCAGCATTGCCTCCAGCGCTTCGGGGATCATAGGCATGTAGATGATGACGCGGTCACCTTTCTCAATACCTTTTGCACGGAGCGCGCCAGCCAGATTAGCAACCCGATTGCGCAACTCGACGTATGAGATTTCGCGTTTGGTATGAGTAATGGGGCTGTCATAGATGATCGCGGTTTGCTCACCACGACCATTTTCCACATGGCGATCAACCGCGTTCCAGCACGTATTTACCTTGGCATCACTGAACCATTCGTAAAGAGGCGCATTGTCGTCAAACAGAGCTTTTCTGGGCGCTTGAACCCAATCGATCCCCTTGGCTGCATCCATCCAGAATGCTTCGGGGTCGTTCTTCCAGCTCTCGTAGACGTCCTGATATGCCATAATGGCCTCCTCCCAAATTCCTTGTGCTATGTGTTAGGCATCGTGGATGTTTCGAGCAAGCGATGCGCATAACGGCGCGTCAGTTTATCGCAAAATCTTTGCAGAACCTTGCAGTTTGGCTTGCAAATTTTTGCAAATCCTCTGATCTGAGCAGACTTCTGAGCGTCATATGTAAGGATTTGCAAATCTGCAAATTTATTGCTGCAAATGTGCTGGCGCTAAAAGAATCAAACCGGGCACCTAATCTGGTGCCCGGTCATGTATACGTAATGATATTGGCGCTGGGCTTATCCGTAGTGCGCGACTGGCGTACCTGCGATGGCCGCCATGTTCAGCAGTCCCCTGGCCGTAATCGAGGGCGTTACGATATGCGCCTTGTTTCCCATTCCCATGAGGATTGGACCTACCTCAAGCCCGTCCGCTTTCATCTTCAGGATATTGCGCACACCGCTTGCCGCATCCGCATGGGCGAAGATCAGGACATTTGCAGAGCCTTCCAAACGCGAGTTCGGGAAGATACGTGCACGCAATTCAGGATCCAAAGCCAGATCAAGGTTCATCTCGCCTTCATAGCTGAAGTCGCGTGGCTCGGAATCGAGAATTTCAAGCGCAGCCCGCAGCCGCTTGCCTGATCCCTCGGCCTGATTGCCGAATTGCGATTGCGAACAAAATGCGATCTTGGGTTCCAACCCGAACCGCCGCACGTGACGAGCAGCTCCAATGGTGGATTCGGCAAGTTCTTCTGGTGTCGGCAATTGTCTTACATGCGTGTCTGCAATGAACAGAGGGCCATCTTCCAGAATCATCAGCGAAAGCGCGCCATGCGGGCGCAAATCGCCATCATCCAGAACCTGTTCGACATAGTTAAGATGCCAGCGATACTCACCAAAAGTGCCACAGATCATGCTGTCTGCCTCACCGCGATGCACCATGATTGCTGCAATCGCGGTATTGTTGGTCCGCATGATGGCTTTGGCCAGATCCGGAGTGACCCCCCGACGCTGCATTATTTGATGGTACGAATTCCAATAATCGTAGTAACGGGGATCGTCCTGAGGGTTCACGATTTGAAAATCCTGCCCCGGTCGTACTGTCAGGCCCAGCCTTTCGCACCGTGCGCTGATCACGTCCGGTCGCCCGATCAGGATCGGGGTTTCTGTGGTTTCTTCCAATATCGCTTGCGCAGCCCTTAAAACACGTTCGTCTTCGCCTTCTGCGAAGACAATTCTACGCGATGCGACGGCTGCGGCTTCGAACACTGGCCGCATCAGCAGCGCAGATTTGAACACGGTCTGGTTCAGGCGTTCTTTATAGGCTTCAAGATCATCAATGGGTCGTTTTGCGACCCCGCTCTTCATAGCAGCCTGTGCTACCGATGAGGAAACGACCCCAACGAGGCGCGGGTCGAAGGGTTTTGGGATCAGGTAATCTGGACCAAAAGTCAGCTGCTCACCCTTATAGGCCGCCGCGGCTTCGGCGCTGGTCGTCGCGCGAGCCATGTCGGCGATGCCGTCGACGCAGGCGATCTGCATCTCGTCGTTGATTTCAGTCGCGCCTACGTCCAGGGCGCCTCGGAAGATAAACGGGAAGCACAACACATTGTTCACTTGGTTCGGAAAATCGCTGCGACCGGTTGCAATGATCGCGTCAGGGGCAACTTCGCGCGCCGCCTGTGGCAGGATTTCCGGAGTTGGGTTGGCCAGCGCAAAGATGATCGGGGTCTTGGCCATCTTCTCGACCATCTCAGGCTTGAGCACATTTGGTCCGCTCAGCCCCAGAAACAGATCGGCACCTCCGATCACATCATCCAGAGTGCGCAGATCGGTTTTCTGCGCGAACTGATCCTTGTGCGGGTTCATATCCTCGGCGCGACCTTCATAGACCAACCCGTGAATGTCACAGAGCCAGATATTCTCGCGTTTGACGCCGAGCTTCACCAACATGCTGAGGCAGGCGATCCCGGCAGCACCGCCGCCGGTCGAAACTACTTTGATATCCTCGAAGCTCTTTCCTGCCACATACAGGGCGTTCTTCGCTGCGGCACCAACAACGATTGCCGTGCCGTGCTGATCGTCATGAAACACCGGGATGTTCATCCGTTCCCGGCACAGTTTTTCGACAATAAAACAATCCGGTGCCTTGATATCTTCAAGGTTGATCGCGCCAAATGTGGGCTCCAGAGCACAGACGATATCTGC
The DNA here is from genome assembly GCF_056537605.1 of Ruegeria sp. C5. NCBI lineage: Bacteria > Pseudomonadati > Pseudomonadota > Alphaproteobacteria > Rhodobacterales > Roseobacteraceae > Ruegeria > Ruegeria sp. C5. Next base: position 481,594 of record NZ_JBQFRX010000003.1, read on the forward strand.
CAGCTTTTCTGGGTCAGGCTGATCCACCTCGATATCAAAGCAATCGATGCCTGCGAACTTTTTGAACAGGACGGCCTTGCCTTCCATCACCGGTTTCGAGGCCAATGCGCCTATATTCCCAAGGCCCAGAACTGCGGTGCCGTTTGACACAACTGCAACAAGATTGCCGCGGGCCGTGTATTTCTCAGCATTGGCGGCGTTGTTCTTTATCTCAAGACTGGCTTCGGCGACGCCTGGCGAATATGCCCGCGCAAGGTCCCGACCATTTGCCATTGGTTTGGTTGCCTTGATCTCAAGCTTTCCGGGCTTTGGATGCGCATGATAGTCAAGCGCGGCCTGTCTCAGGTTCGGTGTGTCAGACATCGGTAATACAACTCCGTTCCAATATTCGTTTGATGGTTAAACTATTTCTCAGCGCTTGGCTATGTCGCCTCGGACCGAAGTCAGAGACAGGCCTCACGGATACGTTAACGAAACGTTGGTTGAGAGTTGCTGCATCGTTTTTATGTACAGCCAATTCCGGGGAACCTGACGGACACCAGAAGCGGCGGACCTTATCATGCGCCATGAAGACAAAGCTTGTGCTAGTGCGCAATTTGCCAACCCTTCAATCAGGATTGGTGCCAATCGGAATGTCTTCTTTGTTGTGCTTGTTTCGGCGGTTTCATTTCTTTTTGTGGTTATGATTTGGCCCGAAGCGGCTGCGGCTTTCAACCAAGAAGGTGGGTTGATTGAGACGATATCGGCCACTGCGTTACTGGTTTCCGGGCTGGTCGCGTTGACGCGTTTCCGAGGCATCTCGCGGCTGTATATCGGATTGGTCTGCCTGCTGTTGGCCGAGCGCGAATTGGAGGCAGAGGTGTACACAGAAGGCAGCGCGCCTTTCGTGGTGCTAAACTGGATTGATTTATTGCTTGATGTGACTGCAGTAAGGATCGCTTTGGCTGCGATCGTCATTGGTGGATTGTTCTGGCATGGGATACCGAACGGAATTAAGGCACTTAAGATCCGCGCGCCTTTTTTGATGATTTTTTTCCTGGCCGGAAGTGTTGCGGTGCTGGCTCAGCTTCTTGAGGAAATCAGCGGATTGTTCGACGAATACCTTTCGGTTGCGATGGCTACACGTTTGTTCGTGATGGAAGAAACGCTGGAGATGTACTTTTCGATTGGCATTTTGGCTGCTGTTCTGATCGGATGGCCAAAACCAAAATCCGAAGAGAAACAGAATGACCAGCAATACCGGCGACTCCCTCACGCGCGCTGAAATCCGACTGCCGACGCAGGAACTGCGCAACGATATCCCGTTTTATACCAAGGTACTGGGGATGCGGATGGATATGATCTATCCGGCAGATGACCCTCGGGTTGCCGTGTTCTCTGGTCACGGTCTGCGCTTGCGGGTCGAGAAAGATGCAGCTGAAGCGGCGGGAACGTTGCGCATTCTGACATCCGATCCAGAGGGTTTTGCAGAAGGTCAACGAAGTCTTGTAGCCCCAAACGGCACCCGGATCGAGATTGACGAGTTGAACCCGCCGCTGGTCATGCCGGATACGGTCCACTCTTTTGTTGTCCGTAGGCTCAAGGATCAGGCGCCGTGGATCATTGGACGGGCAGGGATGCACTATCGCGATCTCGTGCCGGACCGGCTGGGCGGATCGATTATCGCCAGCCATATACGTATCCCAGATGGTGGTCCTGTGCCCGATATGGTGCATTTCCACAAAGTCGGATTTCAGCTGATCTTCTGCATCCACGGCTGGGTCGATGTGGTCTACGAAGATCAGGGCGACAAGATGCGCCTGACGGCAGGCGATTGCTTTATTCAGCCGCCTGAAATCCGCCACCGCGTGCTGGAAGCGTCAGACAACGTTCAGGTGATCGAGATTGGTGTCCCAGCCGAGCATGTCACGGAGATTGATCATGAGATGGAACTGCCCACACCGCATTTCCGCCCGGATCGGGAATGGGATGGGCAGCGGTTCGTTTACAATCAGGCGAACGGGGCAGAATGGGTGCCATTCCGTTTGCCCGGTTACATCTGTCGTGACACGACGATTGCCGAGAATACCAAAGGCGTGGCGGGCGTTCAGGTCGTGCGCCGGGGCGAGGGTAACCCTCAATGGGCCAGCCACGACACCGACATACACTTTACCTTCGTGATAACCGGCGAGGTGACACTTGAGGGTGAAGGGCGCGAGCCCTATCAGTTGGAACAGGGCGATGCCTTCGTCATCCCGCCGGGAATGCGAACGCGGCTGTCGGAGCCCTCGCAGGATGTGGAACTGCTTGAGGTGACTTTGCCGGGGACCTTCAACACGACGTTGGGTTAGGGCCATGAAGAAGTGGATAATGGCGTCAAGGGGGCTTCAATTCCCCCGTCGCTTTCCAGTAGGGTATGATATTCTGACCAGATGATCAAAAATTGGGATTCGCCATGTCTTTGAAAGATGCAGCTTTGGCCGTTCGGGAAAATGCCCACGCGCCTTATTCGAATTTCAAGGTCGGGGCGGCGATCCGGTCCAGTTCAGGTGTGATCTATTTTGGCTGCAATGTCGAAAATATTGCTTACCCCGAAGGTACGTGCGCCGAGGCCGGGGCAATCGCGGCAATGGTCGCCGCTGGTGAAAAAGAACTGACCGAGGTCTACGTGGTCGCCAGCAGCCCGCAGCCGGTGCCCCCATGTGGTGGATGCCGTCAGAAACTGGCCGAATTCGGCAATGGGGATGTGGTCGTTACGATGGCGACGGTTGATGGTCTGGAAACCAAAACCACGATTGCCGATCTGTTGCCCGGTGCGTTCGACGCGTCGCATATGGAGGATGTCTGACTTCATGGATGCGCGCTCGATCATCGCCAAACTTCGCCGTCAGGAAGTACCAACTGGCGACGAACTAATGTGGTTCGCGCAAGGCCTGGCCGATGGTGGCGTCAGTGACGCGCAGGCCGGGGCCTTTGCGATGGCTGTCTGTATGGGCGGTCTGGGGGCCAATGGGCGGGCTGATCTGACTGTTGCCATGCGCGACAGCGGCGAGGTGCTGACGTGGGATTTGGACGGGCCGGTGGTCGATAAACATTCGACCGGTGGCATTGGCGATTGCGTCAGCCTGCTGCTTGCCCCGGCTTTGGCGGAATGCGGGGCGTATGTGCCGATGATCTCGGGGCGTGGTCTGGGCCATACCGGGGGCACTCTGGACAAGCTCGAGGCCATACCGGGAGTGACCACTCAGATCGGGCAGGCGCGACTGACGCAAGTGCTGAAAGACACAGGGGCAGCCATCGTGGGGGCAACGGGCCAGATCGCCCCTGCGGACAAGCGGCTGTATGCGGTGCGCGATGTGACGGCGACGGTGGAGAGCCTTGACCTGATTACGGCATCAATCCTGTCCAAGAAGCTGGCGGCTAGCCCGGATGCGTTGGTTCTGGACGTTAAGGTGGGCAGCGGCGCGTTCATGAAGACACTCGATGAGGCACGCAATTTGGCGCAGGCCTTGACCGAAACAGCTAATGCCGCTGGTTGCCGGACTTCCGCCGTGATCACCGACATGAGTCAGCCCCTTGCGTCCGCGCTGGGCAACGCGCTGGAGGTGGCTGAGGTGATGAAGGCGCTAACCAGCGGGCAGGGATCGCCTTTGGCGGAAATCTCGGCCGAGTTGGGGGGCGTTCTCATGGCGGATGCCGGTATGTGCGCTACGGCAGAGGAAGGGAACGCCAGAATAACCCAAGTGATCCGCGACGGCCGTGCAGCCGAACGGTTCGGACGCATGATGGCTGCCGTGGGTGGACCGGTGCATTTCGTTGACACATGGGATCGGTTTTTGCCGGAGGCCAATGTGATCCGGGAAGTTCACGCTCCGCATGGCGGATATGTCTCGTCTATTGATGGCGAGGCGCTGGGCCTCGCGGTTGTGGCCCTAGGCGGTGGGCGCCAGATCGAGAGCGATGAGATTGATCCGGCGGTTGGCCTGTCGGGCATTCTGAGGGTCGGGGATAAGGTGACCAAAGGCGCTCCGTTGGCGGTTGTTCATGCGGGGCGGGAAGATGCGGCGCAAAGGGCTGCGGCGGTGGTATTGGATGCTATTTCGCTGAGTGACGAACCGGTCGCGCAACCGCCGCAAATCCACGAAAGGATCTGCGCATGAGCCGCGCTTTCCTTGTGGTAATGGACTCGGTTGGTATCGGCGGCGCGCCGGATGCCGATCAGTTTTACAACGGCACCAAACCCGATACAGGCGCGAATACATTGGCTCACATAGCACAAGCTTGTGCCGAGGGGCGCGCGGAAGAAGGGCGGAGCGGACCGTTGCAACTGCCCAATCTGGATGCCTTGGGGCTGGGGGCGGCGACCCGTCTGGCCTCGGGCGCACCGACGCCGGGCCTTGAGGCTGCGCCCACGGGGCTTTGGGGTTGCGCCCGTGAACACTCACCCGGCAAGGATACGCCTTCGGGGCATTGGGAACTGGCAGGTTTGCCAGTGCCATGGGATTGGCACTATTTCCCGGACACCCGACCCGCATTTCCCGAAACCCTAAGTATAGCCGCTGCCAAGGCCGCAGGGACCGACGGTATTTTGGGCAATCGCCATGCCTCGGGGACGACGATCATCTCGGAACTGGGGGCCGAGCATATACGTACCGGCTGGCCGATCTGCTACACGTCTGCCGATAGCGTATTCCAGATTGCCGCCCATGAAGACAGCTTTGGGCTCGACCGCCTGCTGGATATGTGCCGCACCCTTGCGCCGCGATTGCACGAGATGAAAGTGGGCCGCGTTATCGCCCGGCCGTTTGTCGGAACGCCCGAAAAGGGGTTCACCCGGACAACCAACCGCAAGGATTTTGCCATCGTTCCACCTGAACCCGTTCTTACGAATTGGGCACAGGATGCCGGTCGCCGTGTGCATGCGGTGGGCAAGATTGGCGATATATTTTCAATGCAGGGGATCGACACGCTGCGAAAGGGTTCGGACGCAGAGTTGATGCACCACCTTTCGGACCTCGTTGATGAGGCGGAAGAGGGCAGTCTGACATTTGCAAACTTTGTCGAGTTCGACAGTCTGTATGGCCATCGGCGCGATATCAGCGGCTATGCCCGTGCGCTGGAATGGTTCGATCGTGAAATTGGCGCGATCCTACAAAAACTGCGCCCCGGTGATCTGATGCTATTGACCGCAGACCACGGCAACGACCCCAGTTGGAGCGGCACTGACCACACCCGTGAACAAGTGCCCGTGCTGATCGCAGGGCAGGGCATGGGCGAGATCGGTCCCGTGAACTTTGCCGATATCGCCGCCAGTATCGCGCACCACCTGAACATACCGGTGCAAGGGCCGGGAAGGACTTTTATATGACAGTCGCTGACCTGCCTAAGATCGAATTACATTTGCACCATGAAGGCGCCGCTCCGCCTAGCTTCATACGCCAACTGGCCCATGAGAAACGAGTGGACCTGAGCGGGATATTCAAACCCGACGGCTCTTATGATTTCCGCGACTTTGCCCATTTCCTTAGCGTTTATGAGGCTGCGTGCGAGGTGCTGAAAACGCCCGAAGATTTCCGCCGCCTGACGCTGGCCATTCTGGAAGAGAGCGCCGCGAATGGTGTGGTGTATTCCGAAACATTCCTTAGCCCGGATTTCTGCGGCGGTGGCGATTTGCATGCATGGAAGGATTACCTGACTGCGATTCAGGACGCCGCAGACGAGGCCGAGCGCAAATTCGGGATCACCCTGCGTGGTGTCATCACTTGCGTGCGCCATTTTGGACCCGAGCAAGCCAAGGCCAGCGCTCATTGTGCGGCTGAAACCGCAGGTGACTGGATTACCGGATTTGGAATGGGCGGCAACGAATCCGTCGGAACGCAGGGCGATTTCAAATGGGCCTTTGACTGCGCGCGCGAGGCTGGGTTGCGATTGACGACCCATGCCGGTGAATTTGGCGGTCCAGAGAGTGTTCGGGATGCCGTCCGTGATCTGGGGGTCGAGCGCGTAGGCCATGGCGTCCGCGCCATCGAAGACCCGGATCTTGTGTACGAGTTAGTTGATCGGGGCACTACGCTTGAGGTCTGCCCTGGTTCAAACGTGGTCCTGGGACTGTTTCCTGATTTTGCCGCCCATCCCATCGCGAAATTGCGTGATGCAGGCGTCAACGTCACGGTATCCACTGACGATCCGCCGTTTTTTCATACCACGATGCGGCGCGAATATGAGATGCTGAATGCAGCGTTCGGCTGGCAAGCCGAAGATTTTGCTGCCCTGAATGAAACAGCCCTGAACGCGGCCTTTTGCGATGAAGAGACCCGCGCGCGGGTCAAGAAAAGACTGGAGACATCATGAGCGATCACCTGACCGTCGTCAACCACCCATTGGTGCAGCACAAATTGACGCTCATGCGGGACAAAGGCACCTCAACCGCTGTGTTCCGGCAGTTGCTGCGCGAGATCACGCTTTTGCTGGCTTATGAGGTCACCCGCGAGATGCCGCTGACCACCCGCCATATCGAAACCCCGATGGAAGAAATGGACGCACCCATTCTGGCGGGCAAGAAACTGGCGCTGGTATCGATCCTGCGGGCCGGAAACGGGATGCTGGACGGCGTGCTGGAGCTTATCCCCTCTGCCCGAGTGGGGTTCGTGGGGCTTTATCGGGATGAAGAGACGCTAAAGCCGGTCCAATACTATTTCAAAGCTCCCGAGGGTTTGACGGACCGTTTGGTCATTGCTGTTGATCCGATGCTGGCAACCGGCAACAGCTCGGCTGCGGCCATTGATTTGCTGAAAAAGCAGGGGGCGAAAGATATCCGCTTTCTATGCCTGCTGGCTGCCCCCGAGGGCGTCGCGCGCATGAAAGAGGCGCACCCAGATGTCAAAATCGTCACGGCCGCGCTGGATCGTGAGCTGAACTCAAAGGGTTACATTATGCCTGGACTAGGTGACGCTGGCGACCGGATGTTCGGGACCAAATAGGTGCTATTGCCCGCAGATATTCTGTAGCCGGACCCAATCGCGGTCGGGCAGCACCTGTTCCAAAGTACGACCCGCCATCGGATCGGCTTCTATCAATCCAAGAACGGACTCGCCTGTGATATCAAGCGCATAGGCGTATGGGGTCGAGGGCAGGGCGGTCTGTGCAAAAACCGCGAGCAGCACGTCATCGCTTAGCTGCGGCTGTGGACCGGATAGAACCTGCTCGGTGTAGGTGTCCACGATCTCGGGCGTCAATTCGCCGGTGGTCAGCAACCGAAATGCGGCACTCGGGCCTGTACGGTCCAACAGATCGTCCAGCGGTTCCTGCTGAGTTGCCCGCGCGCGCGCGGCTATGATGTATCCGGCGGCAACGGCTGGGTCTTCGTGATCTTCGACCAGTGCCCGGTTTAGCAGTACGGTTCCACCCGGCAGGCTCAGGCTGTCAGGCAGACCTGCTGGTAGGATCACGATTTGGCGGACACCGGTGCGGCGCGCCAGCTGATCCAGCGACGCTTGCGCATCAGGCGAAGAGCAAGCCTTGCCTGACACCCTTTCGATCCGCTGCAGGATTGCATCGCCGATTTCTTGTTGCTTGACCTCTGGCACTACCGAAACAACATGGCGCTGCAGTGCGCTGGGTAGCCAAAACAAAAGCACTGCCAAGACCGCCAGAACAACCCCTGCAACGCTGAGCCAACGCAGCCGTCCGGGATGTGGTCTGGCACGGTCGATGGCGCGCTGCAGCCGGTCAATTGCTTCGATCATTGTGGTTTCAGATTCTGCAAGCTCCAGTGTTTCGCCGGGATCGCCGTCGGGATTGAATATCGCGGGATAGGTTCCGGGGTTTTGTCGCTCTAGCGCCGCCAGCGACCAATGGGTCAGCGCGCTGTCATTGAAGTCAGAAATCGTCAGAGTGGCTTCACCAATCGATACGACTACTTCGCGCCGTTGCTCATCGGGCGAGGGACGCCACAGACCGGTGGCTTCGATCCGCTGGTACTGTTTGAGTGCGGTCATCGGGTAATGCTGCTCGAATATTATTTTGCGCCAAGCTTAGCATGGCGAAAACCAGCGGCGCAAACCTGTTGCGCAGTGTTTGTGAAATGTGCTGAGTGTGCCGGGTAAGTTTCGGCCAGAACGGGCTGATTAAGGGCAGAGGCGCGGATGCAGTCACAACAACAAACCCATTCAATCATGGCGTCGTTGCTGATGGTTGCGGCCATGTCTATTATCGGCGTGATCGACAATTTCGTGATCCGCGTGGCCGAGAGCGTGGGGCTTTGGCAGTTTCACCTAAGTCGCGCCTTACTGATGCTGCCGCTGATCGCGGTGTTGTCGATATTGGGTTTGGGCACCTTGAGACCCCGGCGGATTGGTGTCGTCGCGGTGCGCAGCGTGTTGATCACGCTGGCAATGCTTTTCTATTTCAGCGCGCTGGCATTGATGCCCATCGCTCAGGCGCTTGCCGGGTTATTCACATCGCCGATGTTCGTGCTGTTGATTTCGGCCCTTTTGTTGAAGCAGCGCATAGGTCCCTGGCGGATCGTGGCTGTTTTATTGGGGTTTTCGGGAATTCTGTGCGTATTGCAGCCGGACCCGACATCATTTGACGTAAAGACGCTACTGCCAGTCGCTGGTGGCTTCATTTACGCACTCAGCGCTGTTGTAACGCGCACCCACTGTTCCGACGAAAGCACTGTTGCGCTGCTGGCGGCGATGGTTGTCACACTGGGGCTTGCGGGGGCGATCGGACTGATCTGGCTTGCCCTGTTTCCGGTTGGCGTGCCAGTCGGGCCGGATGGCTTCGCGATGCGCGGTTGGGTTTGGCCGATGCAAGACGCGTTGCCTTGGGTAGTGGTTCAGGCCGTGGGCTCAACAATTGCCGTTTTTATGCTGATCAAAGCCTATCAACTGGGTGAGCCATCATATGTCGCAGTCTTTGAATACTCGGTCATGATATTTGGCCCGCTCTTTGCCTGGGTGGCGTTTGGGCAGTCCGTCGGGCAGATGCAAATTATCGGTATTGGCATGATCGCCTCTGCCGGAGTGCTGCTTGGGTGGCGGGAGCGGCGGATATCCTCGCTACAGCAGGCGGCGCAGTAAGAACGGAATAGAATCGGCTTGTATCCGTCATAGTATCGTTTCGAGATGCATATCAAAGCCCGTTCGGAATACTGATTTGTTTATTCAAAACCAGTAAATTGCGGCGAAACTGACCTAATTTGGCCTCAAATGTGGCAAAACTAAGTCCAATTGAGGCACAACTCTAAGACCTTCTGAGTTGTTTGAAGGTGCCAACAGGGGGACGGCACGTGTTAGAGTTAGTGAGTGTTTCGGGGTATTCGAAACGTGAAGTTAAAGGCCGACAGGCCTTTGTGGGACAGGCCGCATCAGCGCGTCGTGGGGGATTGCTGCACGGAACCAAAGTGTCCACAACAGGGGGCTGGAAACGGGTCGAAAGACTGGTTGCAGGTGATCTGGTGCGGACACGGGACCATGGGTTCAAAGAACTGAGGCGCGTTTGCGTCGACCGCATTGTTGTGGCTGGAGACGAGCGTCGGCCCGAGCATCTGCCGATCCTTGTGCCATCCCGAGCAGCTTATAATGGGCGCCCAGTCTGGCTGATGCCGGAACAGGGTATGGCATTGGATCAAGGCAAGCTTGGTGTTGGAATCGAGGGGGTCTCGATCATTCCAGCTCGAATGCTCAGCGGGGTGGGGCGTCTTGAATCCAGCACGCCTGCGCAGTCATTCGATGTCACGTCATTATTCTTTGACGAGGATGAGCTGGTTTTTATCGAGGGCGGATTTCAGGCTTATTGCCCGTCCGGTCGCATGAATACCGGGTCAAGTCGAAACCCTGAGGCCTATGAAGTCGCGGATGCTGAACACGCCGATCTTCTGATCGAGGCCGTGACCGGCAAAGGGAACCTTTCGGCTTTGACCAACCCGTTGGCCGCGTTACCTGCACCCATTCCGCAAGAACCGATTTTCCCGATTCGGCCTGCGTTGGGCGTACGTCGACCCGGGCGACCGGGGCGGCCCAATATGCCTGCGCTGTTCTTGCGGCCTGAATGGCAGCTGCAATAGTACGTGAATAAGAATAAAGCAGGCGCATGGGTTCATGCGCCTGCTTTGTCTGTTCAGGCGGCCTGTGCTTCGGGGTTGAAGCGGCCATAGAAGCTCTGACCTTTTTCCGCCATCTCACGCAGCAGCGGCGGGCAGGTAAAGCGCTCACCATAGGCTTCGGTAAGTTGATCGCAGCGTTCGGCGGCGTAGGGCGTACCAATGATGTCCAACCAGCTGAGCGGGCCACCGGACCACGGCGCAAAGCCCCAGCCAAGTATCGCACCCACGTCGCCCTCGCGGATGTCTTCCAGAACACCCTCTTCTAGCGCACGGACGGCTTCCAGAACCTGTGCGAACATCAGACGTTCCTGCACTTCGATCAGGTCGGGCTGGTTTGCGGCATGTGGGTATTTGTCCTGCAGGCCCTTCCAATACTCGACGCGTTTGCCCTTGTCGTCATAGTCGAAGAAACCTGCATTGGCCTTGCGACCCAGACGACCTTGTTCTTCCATCCAAAAGATCAGATCATCGCCCGGATTTTCCGGGTAAGCGTTGCCCATAGCTGCCTTAGTAGCGCGGGCGATCTTGGCCCCCAGGTCAATCGAGGTTTCGTCGTTCAGCTGAATGGGTCCTACGGGGAAGCCCAACTGACGCGCCGCATTGTCGATCAGAACAGGGCTGACGCCTTCGGTGATCATCCGCAGACCTTCGTTGATGTACGGAATAATGCAGCGGTTGGCGTAGAAGAAGCGCGCGTCATTGACCACGATCGGTGTCTTGCGGATTTGGCGCACATAGTCCAGCGCCTTGGCGACAGCACGATCATCGGTTTCCTTGCCTTTGATGATTTCGACCAGGAACATCTTCTCGACCGGTGAGAAGAAGTGGATGCCAATGAATTGCTCGGGCCGTACGCTGGCCCTGGCCAGATCTGTGATCGGTAGGGTCGAGGTGTTCGACGCAAAGATGCAATCCTCGGGGATGATCGCCTCGACCTTCTTGGTCATTTCAGCCTTGACGCCGGGGTCTTCGAACACGGCTTCGATGATCAGGTCGCAGCCTTTCAGGTGCTCCAGATCGGGCGTGGCGGTAATGCGGGCCAACAGGGCTTCTTTCTTCTCAGCCGTCGCTTTGCCGCGCTTGATCCCTTTATCCATGTAGCTTTCGCTATAGGCTTTGCCCTTGTCGGCAGCCGCCTGATCGCGGTCGATCAGAACGACCTCCATCCCGGCCTGTGCCGAGACTAGCGCGATACCAGCCCCCATCATGCCGGCGCCCAGAACGCCGATCTTCTTGACCCGCTGATCGGGCACGTCCTTGGGCCGCACTGCGCCTTTCTCCAGCGCCTCCTTGTTCAGAAACAGCGACCGGATCATCGCTGACGAAGACGGGTTCATGAGCACGTTGGTGAACCAGCGCGCCTCAATCTTCAAGGCGGTGTCAAAGTCAACCAATGCGCCTTCGTAGATTGAACTCAACAGAGCCTTGGCCGCTGGGAAGGCACCTTGAGTCTTGCCGTTCACCATGGCGCTTGCGCCGACGAAGGTCATGAAACCTGCGGGGTGGTAGGGTGCGCCGCCGGGCATCTTGTAGCCCTTGGCATCCCACGGCTTTACCAGATCAGCTTCCTTGGCGTTCAGTACCCATTCCTTGGCCGCCGCAACCGGATCATCCGCCACCGCGTCGATCAGTTGTGCGCCTTTGGCCTTCTTCGGGTCCATCATCTTGCCTTCAAGCAAGACGGGTGCCGCCGCCATTGCGCCGACCATACGGCTGTAGCGCATGGTGCCGCCTCCACCGGGGAAGATACCCAGCAGAATCTCAGGCAGGCCGATCTTGGATTTCGGATTGCTGGTCATCACACGGTGATGACAGGCCAATGCGATCTCGGTCCCGATCCCTGCGCAGGTGCCGTTGATGGCACAGGCGACCGGCTTGCCGCCTTTTTTGGACTTGGGGTCCATGCCTGCCAGTTCCAGCCGACGCAGGATGTTATGGCCACTCATGACGAAATCGAACAGTGCCTGCGCGGGTTCGTCGCCGGCCTCCTGTCGGATCGTGGCGAGCGTGCTCAAGTCCATGCCGCCTGCAAACGACCCTTCTTTGCCACTGGTGATAACGATGCCCTTGATCTCATCATCCGCCAGCGCCTGATCGATCAGATCACCGACCAGAGTGAAGGCCTCGCGCGACAGGACGTTCATGGATTTGCCGGGAACGTCCCAGGTGATGAAGGCGACGCCATCGGCGTCTTTGCTGAGGGTGAAATCAGTCATTGTCATCTCCAATCTGGTCAGCCGTCAGCGGGCTGCCATCCTTGCGAGTGAAAGAGAATCCGTTCTCATCATCTTTCACCATCATGTCTATATCGCTGTAATAGCCGGTCTCTGTCGGGGTCCGGGTGCCCACCACCAGAAAGGTTGCGGGCGCGTCGGTTTTGTTCACAAGGTGATGGCCATTGGTCTCACCTGCAGGCCAAGCGGCGCAGTCACCGGGCAGCATCTCATGCTCGCCATCATCATCGATCAGCATGCATTTGCCGCTGAGCATGATGGCAAACTCGTCCTGCTCCATGTGGTAATGGCGCAGCGAGGATAGCCCCGAGGGCTCCAAACGTACGATGTTGACCCCGTATTGGGTCAGCCCGCCTGCATCTCCGACGCGCTGGACAAAACGACCCGCGGTGGCCTCGGCTAACTTGCCGGGATAAGATGAACCGCCTTTGAACGGTATCTGAGAAAGATCCAGTTTGGGCATCAGACGCGCTCGATAATTGTTGCCGCACCCATACCGGATGCGATGCAGAGCGTGGCCAGACCGGTTTCCTTGTCCTGACGCTCCAGCTCGTCCAGCAGCGTACCGATAATCATCGCGCCGGTTGCACCCAGCGGGTGACCCATCGCGATCGAGCCGCCGTTGACGTTAACCAGCGCCGGATCAACATCAAACGCCTGCTGGAACCGAAGCACGACCGAGGCGAAGGCTTCGTTGACTTCGAAAAGGTCCAGATCACCGATTTTCATTCCGTTGTCGGCCAGAATTTTCTCAGTCACCGGAACCGGACCGGTCAGCATTATGGTCGGATCAGTGCCGATCTTGGCAGTTGCCTTGATGCGCGCGCGCGGCTTAAGGCCGTATTTCTCGCCGAACTCCTTATTGCCGATCAGCACAGCGGCCGCACCGTCCACGATGCCCGAGCTGTTGCCCGCGTGGTGTATGTGGTTGATCCGCTCAAGATGCGGGTATTTGATCATCGCCACCTTGTCGAAGCCCGGCATCTGCTCACCCATCATTGCGAAAGACGGGTTCAGCGCGCCAAGCGACTGCATGTCTGTGCCGGGACGCATGTACTCGTCGCGGTCCAGAATGGTCAGACCGTTCTGATCTTTGATGGTGATCACCGACTTTTCAAACCGATTGTCTTCCCAAGCCGCTGCTGCGCGTTTTTGGGATTCAACGGCCAGAGCATCGGCATCATCGCGGCTGAACCCATATTCAGTTGCGATTATGTCAGCCGAGATACCTTGCGGCACAAAATAGGTTTCCATCGCCAACGACGGGTCAACGGCAATCGCCGCACCATCGCTGCCCATGGCCACCCGGCCCATCATCTCGACACCGCCTGCGATATAGGCTTCACCCGCGCCGCCTTTGACCTGGTTTGCCGCCAAGTTCACAGCTTCCATGCCCGAGGCGCAGAAACGGTTGATCGCCAGACCGGGGATCGATTCATCTAGATCCGAAGCCAGAACTGCCGAGCGCGCCAGACAGCCGCCTTGCTCCATCACCTGCGTGACGTTGCCCCAGATCACGTCTTCCACGGCGTGACCTTCCAGATTATTGCGCTCTTTCATTGCGTTCAGGGTCAGGGCGGACAGGCGCACCGAGGTTACCTCGTGCAGGCTGCCATCCTTGCGGCCCTTGCCGCGCGGAGTGCGCAGGGCGTCATAGATATAGGCTTCGGTCATGGGGTCTTCTCCTTAAGCTCGATCCGACGGGTTGCCGGGCATCAGGTCGTAGGGGTGTTTCCAACCGGGCTGTTCGCTAAGGCGCGTCAGCCAGGCATCGATGTTGGGCCAGTCGGCGCGATCAAAGCCAAATGGTTCGGGATAATAGAGGTAGCCGCAGCAGCTGATATCAGCATTGGTCACGCCGTCACCAACGATCCAGTCGCGGCCTTCAAGATGGGCGTTCAGTGTCTGATAAGCAGCCTTGAGGCGACCCTGATTGAACGCGATCACATCCGGGTTGCGGTGCTTTTCGGGCAGGAAGTTAATCAGGAAACGGGTCAGCCCGGCCATTGAGCTAAGCTTGTGATTGTCCCACAGAACCCATCGGAAAATCTCGTAGTTCTGATCACGATCCTTGCCGCCGAATTTGCCGGACTTCTCGGTGACATAGGCCTGGATTGCCCCAGACTGACTGGTGCGAAAATCGCCATCGACCAGTACGGGTGCTTCGCCCATTTCGTTCACTTCGGCCCGGAATTCAGGGGTGCGCGTTGCGCCGTTGAAAAAGTCGACAAAGACCGCCTCCCACTCCAGACCCGACATCTCAAGCGCCAGAGCGGCTTTGTAGCTGTTTCCGCTTTCACCGAAGCAATGCAGTTTGATGGTCATTTGGGCGCCCCTCCCAAGGCGTATTGCGCGTTCAGCGCTTTCTTGCGTCCAGCTCGGAGTTGAAGATGCGCAATCTGTGCGTCAGGTTCTCGTGATCAATCACGCTATTGAAATTCTCGAACAGGAACGACAAAGCCTCACCTTCATCCAATCCCGCCTCTCGCGCGAATCCGCGGAGTTTGCGATAGCCATCCTCGGTCATGGCGACGGGAAAGCGGCGGGTCAGGCGAAAGCGTTTTGGCATCTTGTCTCCTCCAAGGGTGGGTTCGGGCTACGACGCCCGAGCCCACACTGAGATCAGAAGTTCGCTGCGTCCAGCGCCATTACCGTGTCCGCTCCGGTTTGGATGCGCGCCAAATGCATGGCTGTCGCGGGCAGGCGACGGGCCATGTAGAAGCGACCGGTATTGATCTTGGTCTCGTAGAACTCTTTGTCTGAGGCGCCACCATCCAGCGCTTCGCGAGCGGCTTTCGCCATCTGAGCCCACATCAGGCCCAGGCAAACATGACCAAACATGTGCATGAAGTCATACGAACCGGACAGCGCGTTGTTAGGGTTCTTCATGCCTTCCTGCATGAAGTACATGCCAGCGGCTTGCAGGTCCTTGGACGCGGCCTTCAGCGGTTCGATGAACGCTTTGTCATAAGCTTCATCCTTGCCGGCATTTTCCTTGCAGAAGGTTTTAACCATCTCAAAGAACGCCATGACATGCTTGCCGCCATCCTGCGCCAGCTTCCGGCCAACAAGATCCAACGCCTGAACGCCGTTTGCGCCTTCGTAGATCATCGCGATGCGGGCGTCGCGGGTGTATTGCGACATGCCCCATTCTTCGATGTAGCCATGGCCGCCATAGACCTGCTGCGCCTGAACGGTCATGTCGTAGCCTTCATCCGTCAGGAAGCCCTTGATGACCGGTGTCAGCAGCGAGATCAGCCCGTCCGCATCCTTGTCACCCGAGCGGTGCGCCTTGTCGATCATGGTTGCGCCCCACAGGATGAATGCGCGTGCGCCCTCGGTGAAGCTTTTCTGATCCATCAGGTTGCGGCGAATGTCGGGGTGTACGATCAGCGGATCGGCGGGGCCGTCCGGGTTCTTCACACCTGTTACGTCGCGGCCCTGCAGGCGGTCTTTGGCGTATTCGACGGCGTTTTGATACGCTGCCTCGGCCTGGGACAGGCCTTGCATGCCCACACCCAGACGCGCTTCGTTCATCATCGTGAACATGGCGCGCATGCCTTTGTGCTCGTCGCCCAGCAGCCAGCCGGTGGCCTCGTCATAGTTCATGACGCAGGTCGAATTGCCGTGGATGCCCATCTTTTCCTCGATCTTGCCGACCGAAACACCATTCCGCTCGCCCGGAGTACCGTCTTCGTTCACGATAAACTTCGGGACAATAAACAGCGACACACCTTTGATGCCCTCGGGTCCGCCTGGAATTTTGGCCAGCACCAGGTGAATGATGTTGTCGGCCATGTCGTGATCGCCCGCAGAGATAAAGATTTTCTGACCGGAAATCTTGTAGCTGCCATCGTCCTGCGGCTCGGCTTTGGTACGCATAAGCCCCAGATCGGTGCCGCAATGCGGTTCGGTCAGGTTCATGGTGCCGGTCCATTCGCAGCTGACCATATTGGGCAGGTACGTGTTCTTCTGCTCGTCGGTTCCGTGCGCCAGAATGGCTGAGGCTGCGCCGTGGGTCAGGCCCTGATACATCACAAACGCCTGGTTCGCGCCCGAGAACATTTCGCCTACCGCAGTACCCATCACATAAGGCATGTTCTGGCCGCCATACTCTTCCGGCATGTCGAGGCCAGTCCAGCCGCCTTCTTTCATCTGCTCGAAGGCATCTTTGAAACCTGTTGGGGTGTACACAATCCCGTTTTCCAACCGGCACCCTTCGATGTCCCCAACCACGTTCAGCGGGTGCAACACATTGGTGGCAACTTTGCCCGCTTCTTCCAGAACCGCGCCGGTAAACTCGGCCTCCAGTTCATCATAGCCGGGGATATCCGACTGCGAGACTTTCAGAACATCGTGCAGGATGAACTGCGTATCTTTGGTTGGCGCGTTATAGACGGGCATGTGAAGCTCCCTTAATTCATATGTCCGAAAGGCCGGGCTTATTCGGCGGCCTTCTTTTCCTGTTTCATCGAGGCGATAACCTTTTCGCCCCAGCGCAACTGCTCTTTTAGTTCGTCAATGGCCTGCGTCAGCTCTTCGCGGCGCGATTCCATGTCAGCAAGGCGCTCGCACGCGATTTCATAAGTGCGGGACATCTGGGTCAGCTGCTGGTCACCCACGTGGTACAGGTCCAGAAGCTGGCGGATCTCTTCGAGGCTGAAGCCAAAGCGCTTGCCGCGCAGGATCAGTTTCAGGCGTGCACGATCCCGTTTGGTGAACAAGCGCTTTTGGCCCTCGCGGATCGGAAACAAAAGCTCTTTGGCCTCGTAGAACCGCAATGTGCGGGGCGTGACATCATAGGTCTCGCACATTTCGCGGATGGTCAGCAGATCTTCGGTCATGGTTCAAACTCTCATCACTGGCGTCATGCAATCTGAGTTGCGCAGTCGATGAGCGTTTTACAACACACAAGTGACGTTTACGTAATGCGGACGCTGCGTCACAAAATAGTTGACGTAACATCCAGTCGCGTAAGCAGGGGTTTCGGCAATTTTCTTGCCGTAGGGGAAGGGGCTATTTCAGCAGGCCGACGGTCTGATCGCGCAATTGCTGAAGCGCATCCATTGCTTCATCCAACTGCGCGCGCTGCTGGCGCAGCTCTTCCATTTGACGATCGGCCATCTCGATAAAGGTCGCCATCTGCGCCTGATTGCCCTGATCTTCGTAGATCAGCAGCCACTGGCGAATCTCTTCCAAAGGAAATCCAAACTTTCGACCACGCATGATCAGTTTCATCCGGGCGCATTCACGAGGCCCGTAAAACCGCGATCTGCCTTCACGATCAGGCTGCAGCAATTCGATGTATTCGTAATAGCGCAGGGTGCGTGGGGTCACGTCGAACTCGGCGCACATTTCTTTGAATGACAAACGGGTGTCGGACATTCCGGGTCTCCTTGGCAGCAACCTAGGGCGTCGTTGCGGCAAGCGCAACAGGTGGGCTTGCCCTTGGTGTAAACGCAGGCCCATAAAGGGGCAGGTACAAGGACAGGACCCAACCCCATGGTCGATAAGACAGTTTTAGCGCGCCAGTTCATCGAGGCGATTCCGCACGCCAAGGCCTTGGGGCTTGATCTGACCCACATCGGAGAGGGTGAGGCTGAAATCTCGATGCCCTATAACGAGCAACTGATCGGCGACCCTCGGACTGGCGTGATCCATGGCGGGGCTGTGTCGGCCATGCTGGATACCTGTTGCGGTGCCGCAGTGATGAGCCACCCCTCGGCCCCGGGAGGAACCGCCACCATCGATCTGCGTATTGATTACATGCGGGCCGCAACGCCGGGTCAAAGTATCCGGACCCGCGCGACCTGCTATCACATCACGCGCAACGTGGCTTTTGTGCGGGCGACGGCGACGGATGATGACAGCGACCGTCCCGTTGCCACCGCTTCAGGTGCCTTCACCGTGGAGGGTCGCTGAGATGGCAAGACCTCGCCCAGAACCTATGCAGGTGGTCAAGCAACGCCGTGATGCCGCATTGACCGCGCTGGTCGAAGGTGTGCCGTATATTCGGTTCCTCAATATAACATTCGACCGGCGGGGGGACGAACTGACGGGCGTTCTGAATTTCGATGAGAAGTTGATCGGTAATCCTTTTCTGCCCGCTATCCACGGTGGGGTGACAGCGGCGTTTCTGGAAGTCACTGCCGTAATCACGCTGAGTTGGGAACATATGTTTCCCAGGATTGAAAGCGGTGAGATCGGTGCGGAAGACATCTTGACCGACGTGAATATCCGCTTTCCCAAAACCATCGACTTCACTGTCGACTACCTGCGGTCGGGCCTGCCGCGAGACGCCTATGCGCGCGCTTTCATCAACCGCTCGGGTCGACGTTATGCCTCTGTCCGTGTCGAAGCCTGGCAAGACAATCACGCCAAACTCTTTGCGCAAGGTACGGGGCACTTCTTGATGCCGCAATCTCCGACACCGAAAGACTAAAGATGGAGGACGCCTCAGCGCCCATTACCCATAGGCGCGTCCTGAAAATCGCGTTGCCGATCGTGCTGTCGAACGCGACCGTACCGATCCTCGGGGCAGTGGATACCGGCGTTGTCGGTCAGATGGGGCAGGCCGCCCCCATCGGGGCTGTGGGTATGGGTGCGGTGATCCTGTCGGCGATCTACTGGATATTCGGCTTTCTGCGGATGGGCACCACCGGGCTGGCGGCACAGGCGCGCGGTGCAGGTGACACTGCAGAAACCGGAGCGTTGCTCATGCGAGGCTTGCTGCTGGGCGGAACAGCAGGATTGGTTTTCATTGCCGCGCAGGTTTGGGTATTCCTTGGAGCTTTTGCACTGTCGCCCGCCAGCGCCGAAGTCGAGTCTCTGACGCGCGCCTATCTGGAGATTCGCATCTGGGGCGCTCCGGCCACGATTGCCCTTTATGCGGTGACAGGCTGGCTGATCGCAGTCGAACGCACGCGAGGTGTATTCATCCTGCAGATATGGATGAATGGGCTGAACATAGCGCTGGATCTATGGTTTGTGCTTGGCCTGGGCTGGGGTGTCGAGGGCGTTGCCATCGCGACATTGATTGCCGAGTGGACGGGTCTTGCCCTGGGTTTGTGGCTTTGTGGTGATGCGTTTGGCGGCAAGCAGTGGCGGGATTGGCCGCGTATTTTTGATGCCGCACGGCTGCGCCGGATGATGCAGGTGAATGGCGATATCATGGTGCGCTCGGTTCTATTGACCGGGGCTTTCACCACGTTTTTGTTTGTCGGTTCCGATCTGGGCGACGTGAATTTGGCGGCCAATCAGGTGTTATTGCAGTTTCTCGAAATCACCGCGTTCGCTTTGGACGGATTTGCTTTCTCGGCTGAAGCTCTTGTCGGAGGAGCCGTCGGTGCTCGCGACCGCCGGAAGGTCCGGCGCGCGTCGGTTATGGCGTCTCAATGGGGCGTTGGCGGGGCCATCGGGCTTGGGCTGGTGTTTTACCTGGCAGGGCCCGCGCTGATCGATCTGATGTCGACATCGCCTGAAGTTCGTATGACGGCACGCGAGTATCTGCTCTGGGCTGCTCTGGCACCGATCATCGGAGTGGCAAGCTGGATGTTCGACGGTATCTATATCGGCGCCACCTGGACCCGCGATATGCGCAACGCGATGCTCCAGTCAGTCGCGCTGTACGTGGTTGCGTTGTTCGTGCTGGTGCCAACGATGGGCAATCATGGGCTTTGGGCCGCGCTGATGGTGTTGAACATCGCACGGGGCCTTACACTTGGTTGGCGCTATCCGCGACTTGAGGCACAGATCGCCTAAAGCAAGTCCAGCAGGTTCTCGGGCGGGCGTCCGATAGCGGCTTTGTCGCCCGCGATGGCCAGCGGACGCTCGATCAGGATCGGGTGTTCGGCCATGGCCTGAACAAGCTCCTCATCGGGTGAGGTCTTGGCCAGACCAAGCTCTTTGAACGTTTTCTCTCCGGTGCGCATCATGCTGTTCGCCGGGATATTCAGCTTGGCCAGAACCGTCCGGATTTCATCGGCCGAGGGCGCGTCTTCGAGGTATTTGCGCACCTCAGGATCTGCGCCGTTTTCCTGCAGCAACGCCAACCCCGCGCGGGATTTGGAACAGCGCGGATTGTGCCAATATTCGATCATAGCCAGTCCTCTCGTCTACTGCCCACCGCTTGCGCGACCGAATCGAAGCCGTCGCGCTCCAGCAGCGTGTCCAACCCCTGTGCGATGTCAGCGGCCAGGGAAATCCCGCCATAGACCATCGCCGTGTAGAACTGCACTGCGGACGCTCCGGCGCAGATCTTGGCATAGGCCTGTTCTGCCGTGCTGATGCCGCCGACTCCGATCAACGGGATATCTGCGCCCGTCAACTGGCTGAGCTGCGCCAGCACCCGCGTCGATTTCTCGAATAACGGCGCGCCGGACAGGCCTCCGGCCTGATCCTTGTGCGCACCGCGCAGGCCATCGCGCGACAGCGTGGTGTTGGTGGCGATCACCGCGTCCACGCCGGTTTCACGGGCGACAGCGGCGATATCCTGCAATTCGTGCTCAGTTAGATCCGGGGCGATCTTCAGGAAGATCGGGATCGGGCGGGGCAGGGCGTTTCGGGTTTCGATCACACCGCTCAGCAGCGCAGTTAGCGCTGCTTTGCCCTGCAGGTCCCGCAGCTTTTCGGTATTAGGCGAGGACACGTTGACGGTGGCAAAGTCCAAGTGCGCAGCGCAATGGGCAAGCACTTTTGCGAAGTCTCCGGGCCGATCATCACTGTCTTTGTTGGCCCCCAGGTTCAAACCGATCATCGCGTCCTTTGGACGCTGCGCCAGACGCGCGGCCATGACCTCCATTCCCTCGTTGTTGAAGCCAAAGCGGTTGATGGCGGCGCGATCTTCGGTCAGGCGGAACAAGCGCGGCTTAGGATTGCCGGGCTGCGGACGGGGTGTCACCGCCCCGACTTCGATAAACCCGAACCCGGCACGCGAAAGCGGCAACAGTGCTTCACCATTTTTGTCAAACCCTGCGGCCAGTCCGACGGGGTTGGGCAAATCCAGACCCGCGACTCGGGTCTTTAGCCGGTCCGATGTGACCGGCCCAGGCGTCGGTGCAAGCCCCGAGGTCAGGGCCTTGATCGAAAGCCCATGCGCGGTTTCCGGGTCAAGACGGTGCAGCGCAGCGAGCCCAAGTTTTTCGGTCAGTTTCATCCGAAGGAATCTCCACCCTCTGTCGGTGCGCAACGTATCAGGCGCGAGGTTTCAACGGCGGCCTGCCGGTGTATCACCGCGGCGCGATAGGCAGGGTCGGTCACCATCTCAAGAAATGCGTGGGCGGTGGGGTAGCGGGCGATGAACACAGCATCCCAAGCCTCATCCTGTGGACCGATCAGCATTGTCTGAAATGCGCCGCGCCAAAGGATCGACACTCCTATGCGGGCGACGATAGGCGCGGTTTCAGACCCGTAGTTGCCATAGGCCTGTGCGCCGGTCAGATGTGCGCCGGCCAGTGCATGATCGGACGGATACTGAGCTGTTTCGCGAAACTTCACCAGATTGAGCATCTCGATAGGATGGTCTCGATCGAGGGCCTTAAACGCCTCGAACTGTTCGCGCTCGGGATCGATGAAGCGTGTCATTCCATCTCCTGCGGGAACTGGTGCGCCTGACCGTCAAAGGGCAGATCGCGTGACCAGACCACATCCGACATTTTAATCTGGCGGTAAAGATGGGGGAATAATGCGCCACCACGCGAAACCTCCCATTTCAGATCATCGCCCATTGCTTGGCTATCACAGGCCAAGAGGGTCAGGCCCTCGACCCCGGCAAAATGCTTGGCAGCGGTTTCAGCGGCCTGTTCTGCGGTTGAGAAATGAACGAACCCGTCCGTGACATCAATCGGCGCGCCATCCGAGGCCCCTTGCGCCTGAAGGGTCGCCCATTCGTCGGCGTGGAAAATCTTGTAAATCAGCATGAAGCCCTGATGCCCCGCGCGACGGGTAGAATCAAGCTGGATTTCCCCCTTTGACTCTTCGCCGCGCAACGCGCACCATCGCGCAAAACAATCACAGGGAGTTTCAAGATGTTCACGCGTTTTCTGGCTTCGGCTGCGGTATTGGGGCTCAGCGCCGGTATGGCGGCTGCCGAATACAAGCTTACGATTCTGCATACGAACGACATTCACAGCCGCATCGAGTCGATCAACAAATACGACTCGACCTGCGACGCGGAAGGTGAGGCCGAGGGCAAGTGCTTTGGCGGCGTCGCGCGCCTGAAGACCATGGTGGATTCAAAGCGCGGCGAACTGGCAGATGAAAATGTCCTGCTGCTGGACGCTGGCGATCCGTTTCAGGGCTCGTTGTTCTACACCACCTACAAGGGTGCAGCCGAAGCCGAGTTCATGGAGGCGATCGGCTACGACGTTATGGCGGTTGGCAACCATGAATTCGACGACGGCCCAGCGGGCTTGGCCGCATTTGTTGACACAGTCAGTTTCCCGGTGATTTCGGGCAATCTGGACCTGTCATCTTCGGCGGAACTGAAAGGCAAAGTGGATAACCACGTCGTATTGGATGTTGGCGGCCAGAAAGTTGGCATCATCTCAGCGCTGGCTACGGACACCGTCGAAACTTCGAGCCCCGGCAAAGATGTCGTCTTTCAGGATGAGATCGAAAGCCTTCAGGCCGATGTGGCTGCCCTGCAGGACGAGGGTGTGAACATCATCATCGCGCTCACCCATGTGGGTTTGCCCAAAGATATCGAGATCGCCGAGAAAGTGCCGGGTCTGGATCTGGTGGTCGGCGGTCACTCGCACACCTTGCTGTCGAACACGGATGAGGACGCCGCAGGCGCATATCCGACGATGGTTGGCGACGTTCCGGTCGTTCAAGCTTATGCCTATTCGAAATACCTGGGTGAGATCACGCTGACCTTCGACGATGACGGCAACCTGATTTCGGCAGAGGGTGAGCCGATCCTGCTGGACGCCTCGGTCACGCCGGACGCGGATATCGCGGCGCGCGTTGCCGAAATGGGTGCCCCGATAGAAGAGATGAAACAGCGTGTTGTGGCCAATTCTGGTGCAACTATCGAAGGCTCTCGTGATGTTTGCCGTGTGCAGGAATGCGAAATGGGCAATCTAGTCGCGGATGCCATGCTTGCCCGAGTGGCGGATCAGGGTGCTCAGATCGCGATCGCCAACGCGGGTGGGTTGCGTGCCTCGATCGATGAGGGCGAAGTGACCATGGGTGAGGTGCTGACGGTTCTGCCGTTCCAGAACACGCTCTCGACCTTCGAGATCAGCGGTCAGGGTGTCATTGACGCGCTTGAAAATGGCGTGAGCCAGGTTGAAGAGGTCAAAGGCCGCTTCCCACAGGTGGCCGGCATGACCTTCACTTGGGACCCCTCTGTCGCCCCGAACGAGGGTCGGATTGTCGAGGTCATGGTCGCCAAGGACGGCGGTTTCGAAGCCATTGATCCTGCGGCGACCTATCTGGTGGTGACAAACAACTATGTCCGCAATGGCGGCGACGGTTATTCCGTGTTCTCGGGCGATGACAAAAACGCCTATGATTTCGGGCCTGATCTGGCGGATGTTACGGCGGAGTATCTAGCCGAGAACGCCCCGTATCAGCCTTATCTGGACGGGCGCATCAAACAGAAGTGATGTGACTGGAGAAGCAAAAAAAGGCCGTCTCTCAGGGCGGCCTTTTTTTGGTCAATCGAACCTGTATTCGGGCCACAACGCCTGATCCAGCCCATCCAACATCGGCTGAATTTGATCCGCAACCTCTTGCCAGCCACCAATTGACCCGGTTGAGATTTTCTTGCGCACCTGATCGGTGCTGGCGGTGCGGACTTTCCTGGTATTTTTCTCAGGGGTCATCATCCGCTCATCCCAGTCGATACCGCAGAAGGCGGCGACTTGCTGGATACAGGTTTTGGGGTCGACTACCAGGTCCTCATATCGAACCGTCAGAATACGATCACCAAACAGCTTTTCCCAATGAGAAAGATAGCACCGGTACAGGTTGGCTGAGTGGGCAATCGATTCAAGATTGGATGCATAGCGCATACCCGGTGAGTGAAAACGCCTGATCCATTTTGATAGCCCCACATCCCTTGGATCGCGCAACATGTTGATCACGCGGGCATTCGGAAACGCTGATATTATGAAGCCGAGCCGCTGATAGTTATGTGGCATCTTGTCAACGAATGCAGTCGAACTTTCGGGTAAGGGTGGCATCAGCCTGCGAAACTCTGCTGCACATTCAGCAGCTGCGTCTGCGTCAAATGGTTTGCCGCTCTCTCTGACCTTCTGGGATAATTCACCTGCAATCGTCAGCTCTCCACAGCCGGCGATATCCGGTGTCGAACTAAGCATCATTTCCATCAGTGTTGTGCCTGATCTTGGCTGTCCGACCACGAATATCGGCTTGGGCCCATCGCTTACGCCTGCAGTCGCAGGGGGTACATTCAGCGGAAAAAACGTGCTGATTTCTTTGAACCGTTTCTCTTCTTGCGTACTGTCATAGGGATTCACGTTGTGTTGAATGGCATTGGCCCGCGCAAAGTGGGGGAGCGCCGGGAACAGCCCATCACGTTTGGAGATCAAGTGTGCCTTTGCGAATTCAAGCACCGAGTTGGCGTGATCACTTTCTGAAATTGCGGTGTCGACAGCACGCGCAAGGCTCTCGGCATGGTCATTGTCCACCATTAGAGACATTTGGTAGAGCGCCGCCGCGCAAAACTTGTTTCTCTCAAGTACAGCGCGCAAAATGGTTTTTGAGCCCTCTTTGTCGCCCGTTTGATACAAGTCTACGGCTTTCGACAATGCGATTTTTTCATTTTCAGGTGCGATCCCAAAAGCGCGGGCAATGTCCTGAGAGCTGTGATCGGAGAACCCGACCTCTCCGTAGGCGCGGGCCCGCAACCAAAGCAAATCTGCATTGTCAGGGTCTTTTTCCAGTTTGTTCGTCGTATGGTCGATGATCAGGCGCCAATTCTGTCCCTTGAGTTGTATTTCATCAATGACGCGGACCAGTTCTTTGTTATTCGGGAAGCGTTCAAGTTTCTGCTCGGCATAGGATAGCGCACGCGGAATTTGACCTGTCTGCATCAACGCGTTGGCGAGGTTTTCGACAAATTGAGCATCGTCCGGTTTCATTCGCGATGCTTCAGCAAAGTGTGGAATGGATTGCTTGTACCGCTTCATCTCGGTCAGGACAAAGCCTGCGATTGCTTGGTAATCGGCATCCTTGGGGTGTTTCTTGATGCCAAGCTGCGCTTTTTTCAAGGCCTGCGGCAACTTCCCTGTCTCCAGATCGGCCAATGCTTTGCTCTTGAGGGAATTTGCGGTCTGCTGTGCCATTTGTGCGCACGTCCCATGCCATTAAGAAACCAGTATCGATGGTTCATTACCCAAGCGAAGATGGTTTGCAATGGCTGTTCAGTATTATGGTCTGGTACCTTCAACGGCGGCTTGGGTTTTCTTCCGGCACCATGCGGGATAGACCGTTGATATGGTTTTGAAAGTCTCCAGCCTGCAGCAATTCTACGACCACACGTTTGATACGATTATCGACGTGCGTAGCCCGGCTGAGTTCGCCGAAGACCATATGCCGGGCGCTATCAATCTGCCGGTTCTGAACAATGAAGAACGGGCACGGGTCGGTACCATCTACGTCCAGCAAAGCCCGTTTCTGGCCCGCAAGCTGGGTGCTGCGCTGGTGTTTCGCAACGCGGCAGGCCATATCGAGGATCACCTGAGCCATCATGAGGGCGACTGGAAACCGCTGGTCTATTGCTGGCGTGGCGGGCAGCGATCAGGATCATTTACCTGGATGTTGCAACAAATCGGCTGGCGCGCCGAGGTGGTTGAAGGCGGCTATCGCAGCTATCGCCGACTAGTAAAGCAGTTCCTCTATGATGAAGTGTTGCCATATCGATTGGTCGCGCTGGATGGTTATACCGGGACGGCCAAGACAGACCTGTTGGGCCATCTAAAGGCGCAAGGCGCGCAAGTGCTGGACCTTGAAGGGCTGGCCAATCACCGAGGCTCATTGTTGGGCGAAATGCCGGGTGGGCAACCCAGTCAGAAAGCCTTCGAATCCGCGCTCGCCGCTTCCTTGGGCGAGCTGGATGCAGCGCGTCCGGTGGTTGTTGAAGCAGAATCATCCAAGATCGGAAACCTGATCCTCCCGCCCAGCCTGTGGTCGGCCTTGTGTTCTGCACCTCGCATCCAGATCACAGCACCGATTGCTGCGCGCACCGCGTATCTGGTGTCTGCCTACGATGACATTCTGTCGGATAGCGAACGGCTACGTGATCGATTGTCTCCACTGCGCATTCATCGCGGTCATGAGGTTGTGGATGGTTGGCTGGAATTGATCAATGCCGGCGACAAGCGTGGACTGACACAGGCATTGATGGAACAGCATTACGACCCGGCCTATGCCA
Organism: Ruegeria sp. C5; assembly: GCF_056537605.1. Taxonomy (NCBI): domain Bacteria; kingdom Pseudomonadati; phylum Pseudomonadota; class Alphaproteobacteria; order Rhodobacterales; family Roseobacteraceae; genus Ruegeria; species Ruegeria sp. C5. Next base: position 508,316 of record NZ_JBQFRX010000003.1, read on the forward strand.
AATCGCGTAAGGCGCAGCGTGCCGAAGTGATCGCGCAGATTGAGCCACCGTCACTTGATGATACCGGGCTGTCGGCGACGGTGGCTCGGATCAAGAATGTTCTGGATCAGCTTTGAACACGCAGGCCCGATGTCGCGTCGATGTGACCAATCAGGGCGGCAGGGTAACCGGCGGCGCGTAGTTCCGAGCACACTTGCTCGGCTTCGTTGGCATCGACGGCCGCCAAGAGACCTCCCGCAGTCTGAGGATCGAATAACAAATCCGCCTTGCCGCCGGTCGGAAGGCCTGGGGCGATGGCATGGTTGTCGGTGTAGATTGTAGATCGAATGCCCTGATCACTGAGCTCTGCCGCACCTTCCAGAGCTGGAATCGCGTCCAAAGACAGGGTTGCCCCGCAGCCAGACGCTTCGCATACCCCTTGCAGGTGACCCGCCAGACCAAAACCGGTGACATCCGTCATCGCATGGGCATTTTTCAGGATGCGGGACGCCTCACCCTGCGGCTGTATCATTTGCGCTAAAGCTGCCGCGACCCAGGCGCCTTCCGCCTTGCCCGCCATTTCGGCCGCCATCAAAACACCGCTGCCCAACGGCTTTGTCAGGATCAAAGCGTCATTAGGTTTTGCGCCACCTAGCGTGATCGGTTCAGCATCACAGAGCCCGGTCAGAGTGAACCCGATGGTCATTTCGTCACCCATTGAGCTATGGCCGCCGACGATCTCGGCCCCGGCTTGGTGCATGACGTCGCTGGCAATATGCATGATCTCAGCCATTGTGCGCTGCTGCAACTCAGCTGACATGCGCGGCAGGATGATCGTTGCTGTCGCAGCCTGCGGACGAGCGCCCATTGCCCAGATATCACCAAGCGCGTGGACAGCGGCGATACGCGTCATCAAGGCGGGATCGTTGGTGAAGCTGCGTAAGTGATCCGATGTCATAACCTGTCGCGTGCCACCGGTTAACAGCACCGCCGCATCGTCACCGGGCAGGGGTGTAATGTCGGGCCTGTCGAGCTGCGGCAACTCCTGCAGTGCGGCCTGCAAAGCGCCTCGACCCACCTTTGCACCACACCCGCCGCACAATGGTTTTTCTCCCAACGCCTCTTGCAGCCCTGCTGCGTGATGACGGGGCAATGCGGTGGTGGGCATTTGGGGCAGTTCACGGAACCGGTTCATGAACTTCTGATCGATATGGTTTTTCCATTGCCACATGAGCGGCCCGCTGAACGATGTTCCCAATCGTTCGGCCAGTGCGGATTTTCCGCCCAAAGAGATGAGTTTCAGGTAATCCTTCTGCGGCACGTAACGCCGCATTTTCCCAGACCCTAGCGCGGCGCGCAAATTGTCATACAGTATTGGTGCCTCGCGCACTGCGTAGACCCCTGCCTTGGGGCGCGGGTTCTCGGACAGATGGGCGCAATCTCCCGCGGCGAAAATCACCGGATCGCTGGATTGCAGGGACGCGTTCACTTTAATGAAACCGTCATGCAGCGCGAGGCCGGTATTGGATATCCACTCATAGGGCCGCGCGCCTGCAGCGCCGGTGATGAAATCGGCTGGTATCTGGCGACCGTCCGTTAGCTCGATTTCGCCCGCAGAAATCTTCTGGATTGATGTGTTTTCCAGAACTTCGATCCCCAGGTGCGCCATCGCCCGCCGGATGGTGGCGGATGCCTTCGGGACAGTCGCTGTCAGGGCTGTTGCACTGTCGATCAACGTAACCTGCGCTTCACGTCCTTTGGAACGCAGTGCATGGGCCATCGCCATGACTAGCTCTACTCCCGCAACGCCACCACCGATCACGGCGACCGAGGCGCGGCCCGTCCCTGAAAGATAGCTTTGCCACTGCGCGGCGAAGAGGCCGAGCGGCTTGGCCGGAACGGCATGCTCGGCGAATCCCGGCAATGCTGGCATATCCGAGGTGATCCCGACATTGACCGAGGCCACATCAAACGCCACCGGCGGGCGTCCGGGCACATGGAGTTGGCGTGTGTCCGGGGCGATGCCTTCAACAGCGCCCAGTATCACCCGGGCATCAGCAAAGCGGGCCAGACGCACCAAATCAATATCAAGCTCCCACCGCTGATAGTGACCAGCGACAAATCCTGGCAACATGCCCGAATAGGGTGCGGTGGGACCGGGGTTTATCAACGTGACCCGCACGCCGGACAGCGGTTTCATGCCCCATTTGCGCAGCAGCAGCGCGTGCGTGTGTCCTCCGCCTATCAGAACCAGATCGCGGGTTAGGGGCAGCGGAGGTGTGCGCATGGGTCTCAGTTCGTACTGTGGTCCGGGACGTCCTCGACCTGTTCGACCGCGTGGGTGGCCCAAAGCTCATCCTCGCCTGCGTCTGGTAGATCACTGGGTTTTTCATGGCGATGAATGTGCCATTTGGCAATGAACAGGGCCGTGATCGGGGCCGTCAGGAACAGAAAGAGCGTGATCAACAACTCGTGCATCGACAGTTTGCCCTCAAGCAAAACCGAATGCGCGATCGAGGCCAGCAGGACGCCGCCCACGCCCAGCGTAGTTGCCTTGGTGGGTGCGTGCAGGCGGGACATGGGGTCTTTCAGCTTGATCATGCCGAATGATCCGACAAAGCCGAAAATGCCCGATACGATCAGGAAGAATGCGATGAGCAGTTCGAAGATAAAGGTCATGCCACGCTCATTCGATGATATTGCCACGCAGCATAAAGCGCGCATAAGCCACGGTTGAGACAAAGCCGAGCATGGCGATTATCATGGCGGATTCAAAGAAGATTTCGGTCTCGATACTCAAGCCGTAAAGGATAAGCAGAGCAATGGTGTTGATCACCATTGTATCCAGAGCCAGAACACGGGTACCGACACCGTCGGCAGTAATGATACGCCACAAGCACATCATGATCGCAGCGCCGAAGCAGGCAAAAGCAAAGTAGATCGCATAGGTGATCATTCGAAAATCTCCTTCAGGCGGCGCTCATAGCGTTGTTTGATCTGGTCGCGCACCTCTTCGGGGTTCGGTGCATCCAGACAATGAACCAGCAGGTAGTGCCCTTGTGCGGACAAATCGCAACTGACGGTGCCGGGGGTCATGGTGATGGTTCCGGCCAGAACTGTGATGGCCTCGGGCGTGCGCAGTTCCAGCGGGACGCTGACAAAGCTTGGCTGGCGGTCGGCATCGCGCTTGAACAGGATGATCCGGGCCACTGCGATATTGGCCATCACGATATCCCATAAGACTACCAACATGTATTCCGCCACCATCGGCCAATTGCGCAGTTTCGGGCGATCCGGCCAATAGGGCTGAGTGATAAACGGAATGATGATTCCCAATAGCAGGCCAAAGACCACCGAGTTCAAAGACCCGGTGTTTGCCAGAAACACCCACACCAGTGTAAGTAGTGCGGTCAGATGGGGATGCGGAAATATACGGTGCAGAAGCTTCATCATTCTTCCCCTCCCAGCACAGCCGAAATGTAGTCATCCGGCGCGAACAGTTGCACGGCCGTGTTGCTGGCATATTGCAGCGCCGGACCTGCAAACAGTGTCAGCAGCACAAGTCCCAGAACCGCCCCGAACACCGAAGTAAAGGCGAGGCCTGGATAGGGCTCGGGCGCGGTTGGTAGGCCGGCTTCTTCGGTTGGCTCAGGCGTCACATTATGTTGGGCGTCGTGACTTTTCCAGAAGATCAGCGTTCCCGCGCGGGCCAGACCCACGATTGTGACGAACGACCCTGTCAAGATCACGGCCCAGACTGCATTTGCATCGGGCGCGCCACGTGAGGCGTCCAGTACCAGCAGCTTGCCCACAAAGCCCGATAGTGGCGGCATGCCAGCCATCGCGATGGCGCCGACAAAGAACAGGGCTGAGATCAGACCGGATTGCGGCATCGGCGTCGAAGGGGCTATGGCTCCGCCACGGCGCTCCATTACCATGTCCGCGACAAGGAACAGCAGGGCCGTCGCCAGCGTCGAATGGAAGATATAGTAGAGCGCTGCCGCCGTCGCGGCCTCGCTAAACAACGAGATCGCAATCAGCAATGTGCCCATCGATGCGATGGCGCAAAAGGCCACCATTCGCGCGATATGTTGCGAGCCCAGAATGCCAATAGCGCCAACGGCCAATGTCAGCAGCGCTGCAGGTTGTAGCCAACTACCGACTAGCCCTTCGGTTGCGGCTACATTGGGCCCAAAGACCAGCGTATAGACCCGCAGGATCGAATAAGCACCGACTTTGGTCATGATCGCGAACAGCGCCGCAACGGGCAGCGGCGCATTTGCGTAGCTTGCAGGAAGCCAGAAATGCAGTGGCAACACTGCGGCCTTGATACAGAAAACCAGTAATAGCAAGACTGCTCCAACCCGCAGCAAGGCGGTGTCTTCGGGTGGGATATCGGCCACGCGAACGGCCAGATCAGCCATGTTGAGCGTGCCGGTCACAGCATAGATCGTGCCCAAGGCAAACAGGAACAAGGTCGAGCCGAGCAGGTTATAGGCGACGTACTGAACACCGGCCTTCAACCGCACTGCGCCACCTGCATGCGTCATGAGGCCGTAAGAGGCAATCAGCAGGACCTCGAAAAACACAAAAAGGTTGAAGGCGTCGCCGGTCAGAAAAGCACCGCAGACACCCATTAGCTGAAAATGGAGTAGAGCATGGAAGTGCTTGCCTCTCTCATCCCAGCCAGAGCCGATGGCATAAAGGACAACCGGCAGGGCCAGCAGGGCCGTCAACAACACCATCATGGCCGAAAGTTTGTCCAACACCATTACGATGCCGAACGGTGCGGGCCAGTTGCCGAGCTCATAGACCTGAACCTCGCCACCCGATGCCTGGGCGGTAATGGTCAAGGCGATACCCAGCAATCCCACGACGCCGGCGACCGAGAAGATGCGTTGAAGGTCCAAATGATATCGCAACACCATAATGATAAACGGGGCCAGGATCGCGGGCAGGACGATCGGCGCGACGATCCAATGGTTCATGCGTCTTCTCCCGGTGCGTCCACGCTATCGCTTGCGCTCATATCGATATGGTCATCCTTCGAGGACAGATAGGCGGACAGCGAGATCATCACGATCACCGCCGTCATCCCGAATGAGATCACGATGGCCGTCAACACCAGCGCCTGCGGTAGCGGGTCGGTATAGGGGACATCTTCATATTTGTTCAGAACGGCAGGTGCGTTCAGCGCCAGCCGCCCGGTGGCGAATAGGAACACGTTCACCGCATAGGTGATCAGGGACAGGCCCAGAATGACTGGGAATGTACGGCGGCGCAGGATCAGAAATATCCCGGCGGCGGTCATGACGCCGACTGCAGAGGCTACGAGCGCTTCCATCAGGCCTGCTCCTTCTCGTTATCTTCATCCTGAGGGCTATCCCGCAGCGGGTTGATATCCATCGGGAATTCTTGTGCCATTCCCGGCTGCCACGCGAAGCGCGACAGGCTGTCGAGCGCCAGCATCACAGCGCCCAGTACCGCAAGGAAGACGCCGGTATCGAACAGAATCGCGGTGGCCCATTCGAATTCTTCCAGCGGGGGCCAGTGGATATAACCGAAATCGCTGGTCAGGAACGGGCGTTCATTGAACCATGCACCCAGACCAGTGGCAGCGGCGATCAGAACGCCCCAACCGATGGTGCCGTGATAGTAGAACCGCTGCCGTTCAATCGCCCAGGTATAGCCGCTGGCCATATATTGCATCAGGAAGGCGATCGCGACGATGAGGCCTGCGATGAAGCCGCCGCCGGGCTGGTTGTGGCCTCGGAAGAAGATATAGGCCCCGACCATCAATGCGATGGGCATCATCACGCGGGTGACGACCACCATCATCAATGGGTGAGAGTCACCCGACTGCGGCCAATGTGGTTTACGGTTCAGCAGGTAACTGCGCACATTGGTGCTCAGCACTGCTTCGGTCAGGGCGTAGATGATCAGGGCTGCGATGCCCAGCACGATGATCTCGCCAAAGGTATCAAAACCCCGGAAGTCTACGAGGATCACGTTCACGACGTTGGTGCCACCGCCACCTTTGTACGAATTGGCCAGATGGAATTCCGAGATCGTTGGGAAAGCAAAATCCCGCATCATCAGCGCATAGATCAAAGCGCCTGAGCCGATCCCGGCAACCACCGAAATTGCCGCATCACGCCAACGCCGTGCCGCGCTGCTGTCCCAGGGTGTGTCGGTCGGCAGAAAGTTCAGCGACAACAACAGCAGGATCATGGTCACCACTTCGACCGAAATCTGTGTCAGCGCCAGATCGGGGGCAGAAAGGTAGTTGAATGCCATCGAAACGATCAGGCCAACCACCCCGATCAACACCAGTGACAGCAGTCGGTTGCGGTGGAACCACATGATCGCCAGCGTCGCACCCACCAGACAGATCCAGCCGATGATCGGGATGACCTGAGCCTCAAGCGGTACGCGTGTTTCAACGCCAATGGTGCCGGTGGAGTAGGCGTAGTAGCCAAGCCCAACGACAAAAGCCACGAAGATGATCGCATATCGGCTGAGCACACCATTATGCAGCTCGTCCGTAATCCAGCGGCTGAGTCGGGTCAGCGCGTCGATGATTGCCTCGAAGATCACCTTTGCCTCGGGCCGGGGCAGGGCGTTCCATATCTGGTCGCCGCGTTTGTGCAACGACAGCAGGAACAGGCCTCCCAGCGTCGCGACCACCGACATGTAAAGCGCAGGTGTAAAGCCGTGCCACAGTTTCAGCGAGTAATAAGGCAGCTTCTCGCCCCCGATCACGGCGCTGGAGACAACCGCGACAAGCGGGCCAACGATGGCAGCAGAATAGAGACCGATCAGGACAACCAGCACCACAAGGAACGCCGGCGCCAACCAAAGACCAACAGGCGGGTCATGCGGATGCGCGGGGTAATCGTCCCGCTCGGGCCCAAGGAAGACATGGCTGACAAAGCGAAAGGAGTAGGCCGCTGAAAATAGCGCAGCCAAAAGCGTCAAGCCGGGTACCAAGTAAGGCGAGTTAAGCCAAGTCGTGTGGACCGTCTCTTCCAGCATCATCTCTTTCGAGAGGAAGCCATTCAGCGGTGGCAGACCGGCCATCGACAGGGCAGCGATGGTGCCGATAGTAAACGTGATCGGCATCAGATGCCGCAAACCACCCAGCCGTTTGACATCGCGTGTGCCGGTCTCGTGGTCCACGATCCCGGCGGTCATGAACAAGGCCGCCTTGAACGTCGCGTGGTTGATGATGTGGAAGACGGCTGCAACAGCAGCGATCGTCGTGCCAAAGCCCAGTAGCATCGTAACGAGACCCAGATGGGACACCGTCGAAAACGCCAACAGCGCCTTTAGGTCATCCTTGAACAGCGCAATCACGGCACCCAGCAGCATGGTGATCAAACCGGTAGTGGCGACGATGTAGAACCACGCATCCGTACCCGCCAGAACCGGCCACATCCGGGCCATCAGGAACAGGCCTGCCTTCACCATTGTGGCCGAGTGCAGATAGGCCGACACCGGCGTCGGTGCCGCCATCGCGTGCGGCAGCCAGAAATGGAACGGGAATTGCGCCGATTTGGTGAAACAGCCAAGCAAGATTAGGATCAGCGCCGGAAGGTAGTAGGGTGAGGACTGGATCAGCTCTTTGTTCTGCAGAATGACACTCAGGTCATAAGATCCCACGATATTGCCGAGGATAAGCATCCCTGCGATCATCGCCAGCCCGCCCGAGCCGGTCACGGCCAAAGCCATACGCGCGCCTTGACGACCCTCGGGCAGGTGCTTCCAGTAACCGATCAGCAAGAATGAACTGAGCGACGTAAGTTCCCAGAATATTAGCAGAAGCAGGATATTGTCAGACAGAACAATTCCCACCATCGCGCCCTGAAACAGCAGCAGATAGGTATAGAATTGCCCCATCGGATCCTCGCGCGACAAGTAGAATCGTGCGTAGAGGATGATCAGAAGACCGATGCCCAGGATCAGCAAGGCGAACAAGAAACCCAGACCGTCCAGCATGAAGTTCGCGTTTAGTCCAAGCCCGGGTATCCAGTCGAACCGCGCGGTCACAACATCACCGCGCATGACGCTGGGAATGTGGATCAGCAATCCCATCAACGCGAGGAAGGTGGTCAACCCAGCCGCTGATGCTGCTGCGTTTCGTCCTGCCCGGATCAGGAGGGCCGGAAAGACAGCTCCGAGGAAGGGAAGGGCCGCGATAAGGAATAGGGACAAGTGCGATACTCCGGTCTGTGCGGTCAATATGACTGAATTGCTAGGGATAATTTATTGACTGTCCGGAAATTGCAAGGTTCCGAAAGGTCCTAAAGCGCACATATTGGACGTGATCTACCTGTGTAACTATGACGCGAACTTGATCTGAGGGTTGGATTTCCTGAAAGCGTCGCGAATTGCCATATGATAATACCGATCTGACAATGCAGGAGAGTGCCGCATGGCAGAAGGGAAAGGCCGAACCCGCAGATGGGTCCTATTGGGCGGAGGGGCCGCCATTGCAGCGGGTTTCGCAATCCGCGAATACCGGCTGATCCCGCAGGCCTATGCTGGTGGTCAGATTGCGGCGGCCACCGCCCATCAACAGGCTCTCGACGGCGCGATCCATCTTATCGATATCCGAACCCCACGCGAATGGCGGGCGACCGGGGTCGCCGAAGCGGCCCATCCGCTCGACATGCGCCGTGAGGATTTCGTGCAGGCCTTGGACCACCTGCTCGGGGGGGACCGATCTGCACCTGTCGCACTGATCTGTGCACGCGGGGTGCGCTCGGCCCGATTAAGCAATCGACTGACCGAGGCTGGATTTACCAATATCATCGACGTGCCCGAGGGCATGCTGGGTTCGGCGGCCGGGCCCGGTTGGGTGCGGGCTGGGTTGCCTGTCAACGCTTATGAAGAGGAAACGGGATGAGTGTCAGACACTGGTTGGCCGCGTGCTTTGTTTTTGCCGGGCAACCCGGCCTTGCGGCTTGTGGCGATACCGAGGGGATGTGCGAAACCGCATCAGGCGGATATCACATCGAACTGCCGAAAGCGGAGAACCCTCCGCTGGTTGTGTTCCTGCACGGCTATGGCGGCAGCGCCACCGGTACGCTCAAGAACCGATCCATGGTCGAGCCACTGCTGGCGCGCGGCTACGCGGTGATGGCACCGGAAGGGTCCGAGAGAAACGGCCGAAAAAGCTGGAACTTCTTTCCCGGTTGGGAAGGTCGGGATGAACCCGCGTTTCTTCGTGAAGTAGTGCAGGACGCTGCCGACCGGTTTGATATCGACCCGGATCGCGTGGTGCTGGGCGGCTTCTCGGCTGGCGCGTTCATGGTTTATTACCTCGCCTGCGCTGCGCCGGATTCATTTTCTGCTTATGTCCCGGTTTCAGGCGGGTTCTGGCGGCCACATCCCGAAAGCTGTGATGGTCCGGTACGCATGTTCCACACCCATGGTTGGACGGACAATGTGGTGCCGCTGGAGGGCCGCCTTTTGGGCGGAGGCCGTTTCCACCAGGGCGATATCTTTGCCGGATTGGAAATCTGGCGGGTCGCCAATGAGTGTGCCGATACCAAGCCCAGCGGGTTTTCTACCACGGGCCAGTTTATGCGTCGCAACTGGATGGGATGTGCCGAAGGTAGCGCCTTGGAATTTGCTCTGTTCCCGGGCGGCCATACGGTGCCAAACGGCTGGGCTGATATGATGGTAGACTGGTACGAAGGCTTGCCCGGCGGGTGATCATTCCGCCGGTGTGATCACGCCCTTGCCTTCGATCAATCGCTTCAACTCATCGCGATAGCGCCGGGCCGAGCGTGTAATTGCAGGCTCACTGACATCTTCGCGCATACCAACCATTCGGCGCGCGGTGCCTGCCGATACGCCGCTGAGCGCAGACAATGGGATCGCCAGTGCCAGGCTGATCGCAATCGGGGCCAGCCAGACCGAGACCAGACCGGCGAGGATGCCAACGCTAAGCGCGACGCCGATGATAGTCTCAAGGCTGTGGCACAGGATCAGCGTGCGCAGCCCGTAGCTGCCACCATCGCGCGCTTGCGGGGACCAGCCCTTTTGAATGCCCAACGCGGTGCGGAACACTGCAATCATCTGCTGCACCATAAGTATAGGGGCATAGAGGATCGACAGGATGACTTCGGACAGAAATGAAGTGAAGAATTTCCGCGTTCCGCCGAAATCGGAATAGCGCACACCGCTGAGGGGCAGGGCAGCGACGCCCAAAACCTTGGGCGCCAATAGCATCGCATACATCACCAGAATGATCAGCACATGGCGTGTTTCGGACATTTCTGGCCATTGCGGGAACAGCGGATTGTCCGGGCTGAAGTAATGCAGGACCGAGGCGTCCTTGCCCTGACCGATCAAGGCCCACATCACCAAAAGTGCAAACCATAGCGGCGACATCAGATATCCGACCGCGCCGTGGAACATATGGAACCGCGAGACTGCGCGGAAGCCGGTCGAACCCAGCAGTTTCAGGTGCTGCAGGTTGCCCTGACACCAGCGGCGATCGCGCATTGCGTGGTCAATGAGGGTGGGGGGCGTTTCTTCATATGATCCGCGTATGCGCGGCAGAAAGCGCACGGCCCATCCGGCGCGGCGCAGCAATCCGGCCTCGACGAAATCGTGGCTCATGATCAGCTTGTCTTGTCCGTTGAGCGACCGCAACTTGGGCAGACCTGCGCTAGAAGCAAATGCACAGGTGCGAATGATGGCGTTGTGGCCCCAATAATTGCCTTCTTGCCCGCACCAGCGCGCGAGGCCTTCGGCAAAGGCGATACCATAGACGCCGTTGGCAAACTGCTGCATCCGGGCAAAGACCGATTGCGCGCCAATCAGCTGCGGATAGCTTTGGATCAGGCCTGCGCCGGGATCGCGGGCCAAAGCATCGGTCAGGCGCGAGATCGCGCGACCCGTCATCAGGCTGTCGGCATCCAGCACCAACATCGCATCCCAGTCCGCGCCCCAGCGGCTGACCCAATCGGCAATATTACCGACCTTGCGATCCGTATTCTGGGGGCGGCGGCGGTAATAGAGTTCAAGCCCCGGTGCCAGCGTGGTCCGCAACGCCTCAACGCTGGCCTGTTCCTGCGCGGCGATCTCGGGGTCGCGCGTGTCGGATAAAATGAACATGGCATAGTGGTGCTGACCACCGCGTTTCTGCAGGTCTTCCAGCATCGTGCGGGCGTTCCCCAGCACGTTCCACGGCACCTCGTTATAGACAGGCGTCAAAAGCGCCACGCGCAACGGTTGCGAGCGTCCTTCACGCTTTGGCTGCTCTTGCCGGGACAGCGAGACCATGCCCAGCAGCACGGTGCAGACCGTGAAGGAAATCCAGAAGAAATTGAACGAGATTAGCGTCAGCAGGATACCTTCGACCAGATTAATCCCTTCGGCGCTGAACCAGTCGGACATGACCCAGAGCAGGCCCAAAGCCGCCGCCATGGCAGGTGAGAAGACCAGCGCGCGCCAGAACCCGACAGAGGGAATTCGACCCCCGGCAGGTACCTGCGCATCGCGGAATCCCTGCGCAAAGTTCTGCGCTGGCATCGCCAGAGGGGCCTCGGGCGGCATGATATGAAGATCGCGGTTCATATGGTCCAACGGTAAAGCCAGACTTCAGAGGCTGGTTGTTTGTCTTTCAGCAACTGCGCGCGCAGTTCCACGTGGTTGCGTTCGCCTGGTTCGAATGAGAACGCCAGCCGCAACCCGCCCGTGTCTGGGTTACGCTGCAGAACGCCTTCTGAAGTTTCGGCATGGGGCGAGTCGACAAACACCGTGATGGCCTCGGGATCGTCAAGCAGCTCACTGGCTTCGAAATCAATCACAGCCAAACGGCCCTCGCCGAACGTGTTGTCGCCCATCGCGGTGTTGATCACGCGGGCCATAGGGGTGTGCTGAGGTTCCTCGCCCCAGATCAGGCGATAGGACAGATCAATCTGGCTGCCTGCGGCGTAGGGTTCCATCGGGCGCCAATAGGCGACGATGTTGTCATAAATCTCCTGATCCGCCGGGATTTCGACAAGCGTGACGGTGCCTTTACCCCAGTCTTCGCTGGGTTCGACCCACAAGCTTGGGCGTTTGTGATAATTGGCTTCAAGATCCGCATAGTCCGAGAACTTGCGCTTGCGTTGCATCAGACCAAAGCCGCGGGGGTTTGTGTCGACAAAAGACGAGATCTGCAGGCGAGTCGGGTTCGCAAGCGGGCGCCACAGAACCTCTCCTGCGCCGTTGCGGATCATCAACCCGTCACTGTCGTGCACTGCGGGGCGAAAATCATCGAAACGGCTGTGATTGGTCTGATCGAACAGGAACATAGATGTGCCGGGCGCGATGCCGACATGGGGCAGTTCGGTACGTGGGAACAGGGTGGCTTCAATATCCATCACGCAATCTGAACCGGCGGTAACGTGGAAGCGGTAGGCCCCTGTAACGCTGGGGCTGTCCATGAGCGCATGAACGACCATGTTACGTTGATCCGGTTCTGGACGCTCCAACCAGAAACGAATGAATTCGGGGAATTCCTCGCCATCTGGATCGCCGGTCTTCAAGGCGAGCCCTCTGGCCGAAAGGCCATAGACTTCGTGCAAACCGATGGCGCGGAAATAGCTGGCCCCTTGCCAAACGCAGAACTCGTCTGTCTCGCCAGGGCGGTGCATCTCAGTACGCAGGCGTAGACCTGAAAAGCCCAGCGTGTCGTCAATGGGAAGCTCAGGTACGTCTTCAGACTTATCGAACATGGCCAGATCAAAGGCGACCGGCTTGGTCATACCGTCCTCGACGGTCGATACTTTCACTGTGCGTGGAAAATACAGGCCCGGCGTGAAAAAATCGACGTTGAAGGGCGTCTCGGTCTCGTACCACAGCGCGCGATCCAGCCGGAACCGTATTGAACGGTATTGCTGATACGTCAGGTCCTGCCACTCCTGCGGAACCATCTCACGTTCGGCATAATCACGGCTGGCCAGGTCGCGGGCCATTGCGATGACGTCGTCTCGGCTGAACGGGGTCTCTCCACCTGTGGCATATGCCGCTGGGGCGAAGGCCAGAGCCGTTGATGAGGCGAGAAAAGCGCGACGTGTAAAGTTCATTTCTTTGATTTCCAAGGTTGTGACTTGAACCAGGCGGCCAGATAAGCCACGCCGATGATCATGGCAAAGCCAATCATGTTGGCGATGAACACACTGGCAACATCCCGCCCACTCAGGTCCAGTCCGACGCCGATAAGTCGTGCTGCTGCCATAGAAAATACGAACACCGCGAGCGATTGCTGACCCACTTTGGTGATGATGGTCAGCAGGAACTGCCAGACCTTAGCGGCTGCCCCATGACCGGTCGCTATCAGGCGACGGCCATGCTCACCGGCGATAACCCAACCCAGATAGGCAAGCGACAGAAAATGCAGATATCGGAATAGACCAAAGTCGGTCTTGTCGCGAAATTCTTTGGTCACTGGCCAGACCTTGCGAATCTCATCAGCCAGATCAGGGGCTGCTGCATTGATCCAGTTGAATACCTTCCACGAGCCGAACGGCATCGAGAAGATCAAAAACAATGCTGCCGCCCAGATCAGAGTTTTCGACACCGGCGGCGCTGGAATCCAACCTCGCATGAACGCAAAGCCGGTGAAGAACAGCAATTGCCACCCGAATGGGTTGAAGAACCACTGGCGCTCTGACCAGGGCTCGGCCGGCAGGTCAAGGTAGTCGAATTGTGCAACGAGCCAGATCGTGACCGAGGCCATGGCGACCGCCCAGAATCCGATACGATATAGCCCCATAAACAGGGGCATCATCGCCAGTACCACCAGATACATCGGTAGAATATCGAAGTAGTTCGGCACATAGGTCAGGGTGAACAGTCCGACGATCTGTGACGCCGGATCGTTGAAGAAATGCTGTAGATTGAGAGAGGAGATATAGTTTTTCTCGAACAGCCCACTCTGGTTCAGGGCCGCCATTGTCATCGCGACAAAGAAGAACAGGCAGATATGCGCCCAGTAGACCTGCCAGATGCGAAAGCTCACGCGTGCGGTGCCCATCCACCAGCCTTTGCGCATGAACGCCCCCCCAAAAGCAATTGCCGAAGCCATGCCTGAACAGAATACGAAGATCTCGGTTGCGTCCGAAAAGCCAAAGCGGGCAGGTATCCATTTGGCCCACGGATCGTTCGGAATATGGGCAATCAGGATGATGAACATCGCGATGCCGCGATAGAAATCCAACCGCGGATCGCGCGTAGCGGCGGGGGCGGCGGCCTGAGACGCCACCGGAGCAAAATCAGAAGCGGGCGATGCGGTCGCCATACGGTTTCTGTCCTTCTTGGTCTTTTATTGTTGTTATTCGGCGGGGACGCTTTGTGCGTCGCCGCTGTCGCGTGCGGCCTCGATCAATTCTCGGCGGGCGAGGGCGTAATTGTCCTCTCCCCCGGCACGTTTGGCGCGGCGGTCGTCCAAGATGCGCTCGACAGCATCCAAGCGGCCAGCGCGCAGGCCGGAATCAATGGTGATGCGCTCGAATACATCACGTTGGGCGTGGCTGCCACCCGCCAGTTGCATACCGCCCCGGGCATTTGAAAGAAAATCAAAGGCTTGGCCGTAAAGGCCTTCTCCAAAGGCCTCAAGCCCCTTTGCGGCGGCAATACCCGGGTCGGACATGCGGATCGGCGTGTCACCCTGATTGCGCTGGGCGTCATTTTGAATACGCTGCAGCATATTTGCCGTAGCCTCCGAACGATTGTCCCCGGTCAATGCCAGCAAGTAGTGAAGATCGGCGAAGATCAAGCATCCGTCTTCGGTTCGGGCTGCGCTGAGATCGGCCAGTTCTTCCCAGCGGTTGCCAACATCCACGCCCTCAAGCTCTAGCCGGGAGAGCAGCGAGGTTGCATTCGAGATATCGCGATAATCGTCGGTTTTGTCCTGGCGGATGTGATGATCGTAAAGCGCCATCACTTGATCGACTTGCCCCAAATCCAGGTGCATCAGCGCCTTGTGCCACCAGACGTGATAGCGGAAATTGTTGCAATGCGCCCAAGCGTCCTCGCGTCCCGCGAGCCAGTCCAGTCCCAGCTGCGCGTTGCCCGTCATCTCGTGCACGTGCGCTACAGCGTGCAATCCCCAGGCGTCGTCCGAAACCATCCATAGGGCCTGACGACCGGCGATTTCGGCTTTCTCGTAGGCGCCGGTTTCCTCCAGCGCGAACGAGTGGCATCCCAGCAAGTATCCACGTCCGGCGTGGTCGGGTTCATACGCTGGCATCACCCGTTCGATCGACCGACGCATCCCCGCCGCATCGCCCAGAACGAAACGCGTCGCATGACTGAGCTTCATGGCCAGAGTATCAGTTGGGTGCGCCCGCAGAATCTCTTCAAATTTCTGAACGGCCTGTGATGGAAGGTCGGCCATATACAAACTAAGGGCCTCGACATATAGCCTTTCCCGGGCTGAAACTGGCTGACGCTCCATCGCTGCATTCGCGGCACTCAGCGCTTCGGCAGCGACCGCGATCATCTCACGCCGGCCCAGCAGAACCATGAACAGCCCCTTGACCGCATGGCCCAGCGCAAAGTCCGGCTCAAGCTCCAGAACCTTGCCCAGATGTTGCGGTGTGACAGCGGCATGCGCCATGAACCCAAGGAGAACACCATCCCATGCCTCGACGCTTGCGGGCTGGTTCAGGGTGTTCATCTGTCCAAAGACGTCTTGTTTCATACTCGGGTCCAATCTGATTGCGACGTTCTACACTGTTCGATGTAACAGAGTGTGCAGCCGGGTCGTAACAGTATCGACCCTGCTCTCGAATTGGTGAAATCCCGTGTGTGAGAAACGCGAAAAAAACCGCCGATTCAAGGGCATGTTTCAGCAACTTGCCGCCTAAACGGGCAGAGTGTTTCAATCTTCGAAGGGGTTTTCCGCGTTCAGAACAGCCTGTGTGTCAGCCCCACAGACCGGTGGTGCGCTGCGATATGTTACAGGCGTGCGTGACAGGTTCAGGGGATTCCCGATCAGTTGCACCTCGCCAGGCTCAGCTTGCATCGAGATCTGCATCTGGCGGGCAGCGACCTGATCCGAGGCAAAAACCTGATCGAGCGTCCGCACCGGGCCAACAGGGACTTTCAGGTCTTCAAGCCCCGCGATGACGCTGCCTGTATCCAGCGCCTGAACTGCCGGGCGCAGGATCGCATTCAACGCATCCCTATTTTCAAGACGGGCCGGGTTGGTGGCAAATCGGGGATCGTTGGCAAGCTCTGGCTTTTCGATGAAGCTGCAAAATCTTTTGAACTGACTGTCATTTCCAACGGCCAGAATCACGTGCCCATCCGCCGTCTGATAGACCTCGTAAGGCACAATATTGGGATGCCCGTTGCCGCGCCGCTGAGGCACTTCGCCCGAGGTCAGATAATTCACGCCTTCATTGATCAGCCAAGAGATCTGTGCATCCACCAGCGCCAGATCGATCTGCTGACCCTCGCCAGTCATGTCGCGATGACGCAGCGCAGCCAGAATACCAACGCAGGCATACATACCACACATCACGTCAGCAATTCCGACGCCTACTTTCATCGGCGCGCCGTCGGCGTCTCCGGTCAGAGACATGATCCCGCCATATCCTTGCGCCATAAGATCATATCCGGGCTTCGATGAGTTTGGGCCTGTCTGCCCGTAGCCTGAGATCGAACAGTAGACGAGGTCAGGAAACTCATTGGACAAGGTTGCGTAGTCGAGCCCGTATTTCGCCAGTCCACCGGGCTTGAAATTCTCGATCAGAATATCAGCGTGCGAGGCTAGGCGTCGGACTTCTGCCTGTCCTTCGGGTGTTGCGATATCCAAGGCGACCGATTTCTTGTTGCGGTTGGAGGACATGAAATATGCGCTCAGGTCTGAGCGGTTGCCATCCGCATCCTCGGCGTAAGGAGGGCCCCATTGCCGCGTATCATCACCACCGGTCGCCGGGTTTTCGACTTTGATGACGGTAGCGCCAAGGTCGCCCAACAACTGCGTACAAGTGGGTCCTGCCAGAATGCGAGACAGGTCCAGTACCTTGACGCCTTTCAGCGGTCCTTCAGATGCGGCCATCATATCCTCCACGGTCAATTTCCGCAGCAATGACAGTGAACTTGTCTGCTTTCAACGCCTGATCCAATGCAGCCCGCAAATCGTCGCGGCTACGAACTGTGTGACCATAACCGCCGAATGCGCGGCCTAAAGCCGCAAAGTCATGGCGGTCAAAGTCCACTCCGCGATTGCCCATCTGGCGCTGGCGTTGTTTCAGTTCGATAAGCGCAAGGCTGGCATCGACAAAGACCAGAAAGATTGGGTTGCCACCCAATTCGGCGGCAGTCGACAGCTCTCCAGCAACCATCAGAAAGCCGGCATCGCCAGAAAAGCTGATCACGGGGCGATCCGGTTCGGCCATTTTCAGACCGATCGCCATCGGAACGGCACACCCCATGGTGCAGAGCGCCGAGGACTGGATCAACCCTCGTGCCTCCGAACACTCCCACATCTGACTGAGCAGAATGCGATGCGCGCCGCTGTCGGCCGTGGCGAGGGTCTCGGGTGGCAGAACGGCACGAGTTTCTGCGATGATCGCCGCCGGTCCCCAGTCTTCATCTGTCGGAAAAGCATTCGCCAGCGCAGCCTTGACCTGTTCAGGCTCACCATTCGGCCAGGTCTTGCCGGCAGGGTTGCCCTTGGCAATGGCCTCAAGCGTTGCGCCGGTGTCGGCGACCAGATTTAGCCCAGCCTGATGCATGTAATGATCGTTCACCACGGCTGATATGTCGATCACGCGCTTGGTTTCTGGGTCCCAGATCTCGCGCCAGCCGGGGCGCATCTCGATAGGGTCATATCCCAAACACAGTACCAAATCAGCCTGTTCCACCAGCGGGACTAGATGCTTATCGGCCAGCGGAGACAAACCCGCCCCGCCCAGGCAGAGTGGATGATCCTCGGGCACCACCCCCTTGGCCTTGTAGGTGGTGACAAAGGGAATGTTGAAATGCTCTAGAAATGCTCGCACCACACAGCGCGAGTCGTCGTAAAGAACATCAAGACCGATGATCGCCAAAGGTCGCTCAGCCTCGGCCACCCAGCGGCGGGCCTTTTCCAGACATTCCGCGCCAGGCGCGACAGGAGCAACTTTTGCCAGTCGACGACGTTTAACCCCTGATACGCGCGTATCGGCCACCGAGATAGGCACATCGATGTGTACCGGGCCGGGGCGCGCTTGGTTGGCAAGCGATACCGCCTTGTCGGCGATGATATCGGCCCCGTCGGCCGTCAGCATAAAGCTGCCTTTGGTGATCGAGCGATAGACTTGCGCGTGATCCATCACTTGATGGGTGTAGGTCAACGCCTCATCCGCGTCGACACATCCGGTCAGCACGATCATCGGCACCCGATCCTGCAGGGCGTTGGCGACCACATTGATCCCGTTCATCGCTCCGGGCCCGAGTGTGGCCACGAGGATTGCAGGTGCACCATCGCGATGGTGGACCGCTTCGGCCATGAAACCTGCTGAGTTTTCGTGTTTTGCAAGGTGGAAAGCAATGCCCGCGCTTTCCAGCGCATCCACCAATGTCAGAACCTCGCCGCCGGGCATACCGAACGCATGGCGGCATCCGGCCTCGAAAAGGCGTTGTGCCAACAAATCCGCAGCGCGGGGAGACAGGTCCTGCATTAATCAAGCTCCGACAAAGTTATCTGTCAGCAGATTGCGGAGGACGCGTCCGGACGCAAGCAGGTTCACGTCAGTGTGACTATTTGACGGCGTTTTCCGCTACGGCCTGAAACTTTGCGTCCAATTCTATGGCAATCTCGCGCAGAGCGTCTCCGCCCTCGTCTGCGTAAGGGGCAAAGACGAAGCTTGGTGTCTTGTAAGAAAGGGTTGCAGTGCCGTCCTCGTTCTCGGTCACGTAGAAACGGATGGGCGCTTCGATCATCGCGTTGGTCGAGGTTTCAAGAACCCGAACTGCGTAATCGTTGTTGAATGCGCCAATCACCCGGTTGCCCGGAATGGTGATACCGCGCGAGGCCGCCGCTTTGGTCGGCCCGGCCTGTGTCACAACGATCAGGCCGTTTTCCTTTACCGCGGCCTTTGTGTCATCCACGAGGGTCTCATAGCTTTTTCCGCTGGAGTAAACCGCCCATCCAGTAAGAGGTTCGATGCCGTCGGCCCAAGCAGGCATCGCCAGCAGGCAGATCGCAGCCCAAAGCGCCCTCATGTTCTTTCCCTTCCTGTTGACTGGGGAATTGATGACAGAAAAGCGCTGAAACGGGGCTCACAATCCTGTGCGCGCGTCAGGCCGCACGTTTCTTCAGCAGATAGATATCCATGATCCAGCCGTGATCAGAACGGGCCTGCGCGCGGGTATCCAGAATGTCTTGCGCCACATCCGCCAATGGGCCTTTGATCAGAATCTCTTCTTTCATGCCCACATATGCCGCCCACCAGATGTCATAATCGGTCATCTTCAGGCTCTGGAACGAGCATTCGCCATCCAGCATTACGGCCACTTTCGACGCCGTTTCAGGCCATCCATCATCGCGGATGCGACGGCCTGTGGTCACGACATAGGGCGCGCCCAGCTCATTGATCGGGATCGCATGGGCTGCAGTCAATGCCTGTAACGCTGTGATTCCCGGAATAACCTGGACTGGCGGTTGCGGGTCCAGCCGCGCTGCAATTCTTAGCGAACTGTCATACAGCGACGGATCACCCCAGATCAGCAACGCCACCTTCTGCGCGTCCGGGTAGGCTGAAATCGCCTCGTGCCAGCGCAGGGCAATTGCGTCGTGCCATTCGTCGACGCCTCGGAGATAGCCGTCATCTGCCCGGCGTTTGGGAACGTCGAAATAGGCGATCCGTGCAGGTTTGTCGGTGACCTGCGAGATGATGTCTTCGCGCAAACCGGCCAGATCAGCTTTGTTCTCTCCTTTTCGCGGGATCAGGATCAGGTCCGCTGATCTGATCGCCTTCGCCCCCTGAAAGGTCAGGTGGTCGGGATTACCCGTGCCGATTCCGATCAGAATCAGTTCAAACATCTTCGAACTCTGCCAGCGGGCCATACAGGATCAGGGCCGGGGCGGTTCCAACCTCGGATCGCAGCTTGTCGGACAGGTCTCCGATTGTGGAGCGCTCCAAGGATTGTTCGGGAGTTGAAACAGATTCGGCCATCAAAGCAGGCGTGTCCAACGGCAAGCCACGCGCGCTCAGGGCTTCGACCAGCAAGGGAAAAGTGCGCTTGCCCATAAATACGACCGTCGTCGCGCTAGCATCAGCCAGGGCGGAAAGGTTCAGATCGGTCGGCAATTTGCCACTTACGTCATGCCCGGTGACGAATTGAACACGACGTGCAGTCAGGCGTCGGGTCAGAGGAATACCAGCTGCAGCTGCCGCCGCGACGGCAGAGGGGATGCCGGGAATGATCTCGTACTTGATGCCGGCTGCCTGCAACGCGACCAGTTCTTCTTCCAGTCGACCGAACATTCCTCCGTCACCGGATTTCAGGCGTACCACCTGCTGACCGGTCTGCGCATACTCCACCAACAATCGGCTGACGTGATCCTGCTTGGGCGAAGGGCGACCGGCGCGTTTGCCAACACCAACCAGATCAGCATCGTCACGCGCATGGGTCAGGATCGGGCCGCTGCTGAGATCATCAAACAGCACCGCATCGGCTTTCTGCATCCGGTCTACGGCCTTGAGCGTTAGTAGCTCCGGATCACCCGGACCGGAGCCAATGAAAGAGACAAAACCGGTCATGCCGAGGCCTCTGCAATAAGATGGAAAAATGTGCCGGTGACATTGCCACGTCGCGATCCTGTCTGAGGGCCTTCGGCCCCCTCGGCATCGAAGACTCGCGCAAGAGGAGCGTCAGGTTGTTCGATGATCGAGGAATAGTGGAACTCATGTCCGCGCAAGGCGGTACCCTTGGCAAAGCCAGGCATCGACGCCAAAAGTTCAGCCCTACGATAGCCAAGGTTGAATTTGCGCTTTTGGTGTGAGGTTTGCAGACCCAACAACCCCGCCATCTGATGTGGCGCGCCTTCCTTGTCGACCAGAACTTCCCCCAATGCCATATAGCCCCCGCATTCACCATGCACGGGCCGCGTTTCCGCGTGTTTGCGCAGCCCCGTCAAGAAGGTATCTGCTGCCGCCAATGTTCCTGCGTGCAGCTCGGGATAGCCCCCCGGTAGCCAGACCAGTTCAGCGTCTGCAGTTGGCGCTTCGTTTGCCAGTGGGGAAAAGGGCAGTATTTCTGCACCGGCGCTGCGCCACCCTTCCAGCAGATGCGGGTAGGTAAATGAAAACGCTGCATCACGGGCCAGTGCGATCCGCTGCGCCGGGGGGCGCGGCAGCGCGGCTGACGATGGCCCAGCAGGGCCTGAGGAGGCCGCCCGTTTGATCGCATCCAGATCGACATGTTCACGCAGGAATGCGGCATATCCGGCGATTGCCGTTTCCAGATCCGGATGCTCAACCGCCTGGATCAGGCCTAGATGTCTTTCGGGCAGAGTCAGATCACCTCGGCGCGGAAGAACGCCCAGAACCGGCAATCCAGCCCGTTCCATGCCCAGCCGCGTCAGCCGCTCATGTCTTGGGCTGGCACAGCGGTTCAGGATCACCCCGGCAAAAGGTAGATCGGGGTTATACATCCGAAAGCCAAGCGCGGTCGCCGCCGCCGATTGCGCCTGTCCTCCGACATCCAGGACCAGAACGACCGGCCATCCCATGCGCAGCGCCGTTTCAGCGCTCGACCCATGCCCCAGCTCTCCGGGTTTGGCGACACCATCAAACAGACCCATCGAGCCCTCGGCCACCACGATATCTGCTCCGGTTGCCTGCTCTGAGATCGCGGTTAGCAGTGGCTCTCCCATCGCCCAGCTATCCAGATTGAACGAGGCTCGGCCCGCTGCAGCGCGGTGAAACGCCGGATCTATATAGTCCGGCCCGCTTTTGAACGGTTGCACGGTCAAGCCGTCCTGGGCCAAAGCCCGGAGCAATCCCAGCATGACAGTGGTCTTGCCTGTACCCGACGACGGAGCGGAAATCAGTATTCCGGGGGGGTTAGTCATCACCATGGCTCCAGCTCGACCACGGACTGTCGGCGCTTTGAGGGCGATAGCGGCGGTCATATGTCTTGGAATACAGACAGCTTTCGTCAAACCCTTCACCTGCAAGCGCCGGACCAACCATGATCAGTGCGGTGCGCGAGATGCTGTTGTCCAGTGCCTCCTTCAACGTGGCAAGCGTTGCGCGGATGATCTTCTCATCCGGCCAACTAGCGCGGTAGACCACGGCGACCGGGCAGTCTGCCCCATAGGCAGGTGTCAGGTCGGCGATGACGTTATCCAGATTTCCGATCGAAAGGTGGATAGCCAAAGTCGCACCTGTTTTAGCGAAGTTTTTCAGTGTCTCGCCTTCCGGCATCGAAGACGCACGCCCGGGCGTGCGGGTCAAGACCACTGATTGCGCCAGACCGGGCAGTGTCAGCTCGGTCCCGAGCGCTGCAGCCGCAGCCGCAAACGAGGGTACACCGGGCGTGACGCTGACCGGGACACCCATCTCTTTCAGACGTCTGATTTGCTCACCCATCGCCGACCAGACCGAGAGGTCCCCGGAATGCAGCCGCGCCACGTCCTGTCCAGCTTTATGCGCTGCTTCGATTTCGGCCATGATCTGATCCAGATCCATGGGTGCGGTGTTTACGATCTTCGCGCCTTCGGGGCAGTGGCCCAGAATCTCCTCGGGTACCAATGAACCCGCATAGAGGCACACCGGGCAGGAGCCGATGATATCGCGCCCGCGCAGGGTTAGCAGGTCGGCGGCGCCCGGTCCGGCGCCGATGAAATGAACGGTCATGTCTGTCCTCCGATGGCGACGGCGCAGGTTGCAAGCCTGTCGTCCGAGATTTGTCTGGGTGAAATCAGCCGCGCGCCATGTCCGGCGGCAGCAAGAGCGGATGCTTCGGCCACGCTGCCGGTGCCATATGTGGCGCGACTGCGGGCTGAGCAAGTAAGTGTGCGTTGTTCGGCAAGATCATTTGCCGGAATGAAATGTATCGGCAGCTCAGTTGCTTCTGCAAGCGCGGCAAGTGCGGCGTGTCCGTCCTTGTCCGCAACGGTCGCAAGGGCATCGACAGTTTTTCCTGTCGAGGCAAGCTCGAAAGCGGCACGAAGACTGGCCAGCGTAGCAGAGGATGAGAAACCTAACCCCGCGACGATCATAACGTGAGGCTCCACTGCACCACTGGGTAGGCAGATTTCCAGCCTCGCCGTGGACCAAGCGCAGCTGCCTGCGCCAGTTCGATGCGCAGCAGGTCTCCGCCGAGCTTGTCGTGCCATTCAGCTAGCAACGCTTCGCTTTCCAATGTCACCGCGTTGGCGATCAGCCGCGTGCCGGCCTGAAGATTAGCGTGTAGCCAGTTCAGCAGATCCGCACTCAGACCGCCACCGATGAACACCACATCGGGTCGGTCAAGATCAGCCAACGACTCTGGTGCAGAACCGTGCACAACGCACAACCGATCCTGCCCTAACGTATTGGCATTGCGGCGAATGCGTTCGGCCCGATCAGCACGCGGCTCGATAGTCGTTGCAGTTAGCGTCGGATCGCACATCAGCCACTCGATGCTGATCGAACCGGTGCCACCACCGATATCCCACAGATGCTCACCCCGATGAGGGGCAAGCGCCGACAGGGTTAGCGCGCGAATGGGGCGCTTGGTGATCTGGCCGTCGGTTTCAAAGATGTCATCGGGCTTTCCCGAGGCTTTGGGAAAGGCACGCCCAGTACCCGCGACATCAAGACCGACACAAACCGGATGTTCGAAGGTTCCAAGCAACGCCTCGGTCAGCGACACGCTGCGCGCGCGTTCACGGGGGCCACCGAGCGCTTCCATGACGTGCAGAGTGCAATCGGCAAAATCGGTTTCGCCCAGATAGGTCGCAAGCTCGGCTACGGCTTTGCCGTCGCGCAGCAAGAGAATCGCGCGCAGGCCGGCTGCCAAGTGAGGGCGAAGGCGCGTCAGAGGCGCGGCATGTAGCCCGAAGGTCAACGTGTTTTCAAGCGGCCAACCAAGCCGCGCAGCAGCAAGCGAAAAGGTCGACTGGCCGGGTAGGGCAATCCATTCGTTCGTTTCGAAATTACGCGCGATAACGGACCCGGCCCCGAACCAGAACGGATCACCCGAGGCCAGCACAACGGTTTGCCGACCGCGCAATGCGGTCAGAATTGGCAGGCCATCGGCAAATGGGACCGGCCATTCAATCCGTTCCGCCGCGCTGTCTGGGATCAACGACAGGTGGCGTGTCGGACCCATGACAATCTCAGCGCGGTCCAGCACTTGACGGCTTGCAGGGGACAGGCCATCCAGTCCATCTTCGCCCAAACCCAGAACGGTCAACCACGGAGTTTCAGACATGCCCAACCTCCTTATTCTTGGTGGCACGACCGAGGCGAATGCTCTGGCAAAATCGGTTGCCGATCAAGGCATTCCCGCTACATATTCCTACGCCGGACGTGTCGATAACCCGTGCTCGCAACCCGTGCCGATGCGCGTGGGCGGGTTTGGTGGTGCAGCGGGACTGGCGCGGTACATTCACGAGCACGGCGTCACCCATGTTGTCGATGCGACTCATCCCTTTGCGGCGCAGATGAGCCGAAATGCGGTGGAAGCCTGTGCGGGGGGCGCAACGCCCTTGGCCGCTTTGACGCGACCTGCTTGGGTCGCGCAAGACGGGGACAACTGGCAGCACGTACCGGATATTGAAGGTGCGGTTGAAGCTCTGGCCGGTCCAGCCCGCCGCGTCTTCCTGGCAGTCGGCCGCATGCATCTTCATGACTTCGCAGCCCACCCTCAGCATCACTATCTTTTGCGGCTTGTAGACGATCCGGGCGCATTGCCGCTTCCGAAAAGCGATGTGATCGTTTCGCGGGGCCCGTTTTCTGTTGAAGAGGACCGGGCCTTGATGGAACGTCACCATACGCAATTGATTGTATCCAAGAATGCGGGTGGCACCGGCGCGCGGGCCAAACTGGATGCCGCCAGGGCGCTGGGCTTGCCGGTTCTGATGATAGACCGTCCGACTCTGCCGAAGCGGACCGAGTTGGCAAATGTCACGCAGGTCTTGGACTGGCTGGCGCATACTTAATCCTTGGCCAGCGTGAATCTCGGGGTGTAGACGATCGGGGCGCTGTTGCGCTCGACTATGCGGGTCAGGGACGAGCCGACGATGACGACAGTCTGCATGTCCGCCATATCTGCCGTGGCTTCTTCCAGAGTTGAAATCCGCAAAGCCTCATCCTCGCGGGATACAGCGCGTGCGAACAGGATCAGGCGTTCCGGCTCACATTCCTCCCGCAGGATTTCCAGCGTTTTTTCAAACCCTTCCGGTCGAGACTTCGAGCGAGGGTTATAGAACGCCATGGCGAAATCGCCCTGCGCGGCAAGTCGGAGGCGCTTTTCGATCAGTGGCCATGGCTTCAGGTTGTCGCTCAGGTTGATGGCGCAGAAATCATGCCCTAACGGTGCCCCAGCGCGGGCCGAAGCCGCCAGCATCGCAGTGATCCCCGGCAACACTTCGATCTGTATGTCGCGCCAGTCTTTCGGCCCGTTTTCAAGCGCTTCAAACACCGCAGCGGCCATTGCAAACACGCCGGGATCCCCTGACGAGACTACAACGACGCGTTTACCGTCGGCCGCCATTTGCAAAGCGTGCTGAGAGCGGTCGATCTCGACCCGGTTATCGCTGGCGTGCAGGGTCAACCCCTCTCGCTCGGCCACCCGAGCAACATAAGGGATGTAGCCAACCACGTCCGTCGCTTCTGCCAGAGCGGCAGTGACTTCGGGAGTGACCAGTGCTTCGTTTCCAGGCCCAAGGCCAGCGATCTTGACCCAACCGCTCATGGTCGGCGTCCCTGTCCATGAACCAGAATGATTGAGAAATAGGGCGTGATCCCTTCGCAATTATCAGACAGTTTGCAGACCCGTTGGTTCGGCATCTGAGCGTATTCGACGATCCACGCGCGGTCATACAGCCCGGCCTGTTTCAGCGCGCGCTTTACCTTGTCGAAGTTCCGCCCGATCTTCATGACAACCAGCGCGTCGGTCTGGGTCATGCGTTCAGTCAGCGTATCCTCGGGCAAGGTTCCAACAAGAACCGTGAGGACATCGTCGCCCCAAGTTATCGGGTCACCGGTTGCGGTCCAAGCGCCGGACATGCCGGTTATGGCAGGTACGACTTCGACTTCAGATATGTCTCGTAGTCGATTGTAAAGGTGCATAAATGATCCATAGAAGAACGGATCGCCTTCGCACAGGACCACTACATCCTCACCATTTTCGGTAAGTGATTTCAGATGTGTGGCACAGTCTTCGTAAAACACCGAAAGGAGTTCATTATACCTTGGATCTGTCACCGGGATTTCGGTTGTTACCGGGTACTCCATTGGAAACTCGATGGCGTCGCCGGGGATCATTCCATTGACGATCTTGCGGGCCTGACCTGTGCGGCCAGGTTTGCGAAAAAACGCCACATGGCGGGCATTGCGCAGCAGGCGGTCCGCACGGACACTCATCAGGTCCGGATCGCCGGGGCCGAGGCCCACGCCGTATATTTTACCCCCGCTCATTCGGTGCGGCTCGCGATAGCATTGATGGCAGCAACTGTGATCGCACTGCCTCCCAAACGGCCTTTGACGATACAGGATGGTACTGGCTGCGCTTCCCACAAGGCATCCTTGGACTCGACCGCTCCGACGAAGCCCACCGGGCAGCCGATAATGGCAGCGGGGCGTGGGCAGTCGGGATCTTCCAACATGTTCAGAAGGTGGAAAAGCGCGGTAGGGGCGTTACCGATCGCGACCAGTGCTCCTTGCAGATGCGGACGCCACAGCTCTAGCGCGGCGGCAGAGCGCGTGTTGCTCATTTCGGCAGCCAGAGGGCGCACGCGCTCGTCATGCAGGGTGCAGATCACTTCGTTATCAGCGGGCAGGCGAAAGCGGGTGACGCCTTCGCTGACCATGCGGGCATCACACAGGATCGGCGCGCCATTTTCCAGCGCGGAACGCGCTGCCGAGACAAAACCGTCCGAGAAATGGACGAACTCTTCCAGCCCGACCATCCCTGCGGCGTGGATCATCCGAACGGCGACCTGTTCTTCATCGGCATCGAACCGGGCCAGATCAGCCTCGGATCGGATGGTGGCAAAGCTCTGCTTGTAGATCGCCGCGCCGTCGGTTTCGTATTCATAGGGCATCAGGTGAAGTCCATGGTCATGAGTGTTTCTTCGGTCAGGCCGCGTTGGCAGGGCTCATCCCCCGCACGGCCTTGTTTGACAAGGTCAAATCGTCCGGAATTGCCAACCAAAGTGACATCGGCCGGACCCATTCGGGCGCATCCCTTGGCGCAGCCCGATACATGCAGGCTGCCTGCAACGCGCGCGGCCAGGGCGCGCGCCACACCGCGGGTTTCGACCTGCGCCTGCGGGCAGTATGGCGCGCCGGGGCAGGCGTCGGTTGTTCTCAGCGGGTCGGTGCCATCTGTGACAAAGTCAAGGGCGGGTATCGCCGCCCCGCCTTCCAACAGGAACAGCCGCCATGGTGTGACCCGCAGGGCAGTGGCGTTGCTGTTTTCGATCAGCAAATGGAGTTGCCGCGCCGGTAGCTGCCCAAAGGCAGCGCCATAGAGTGTCCCCTGCACGCAGGCTCCCGGTTGAAGAGGCACGCCAATGGGGCCGGGCGCGCTGCCTTGCCACTCGTTGGGCAAACCATATGTGGCAACGGTCCGCGCCATGCGGCGGGTCTCGGTTGTGTGGGTTTGCGCAAACCACTTCGCCAACGCGATCACTTGGTCGATGGCTTGAGCTTCCGACACCACTCGCCCGGTTTCGGCCCCGTCCGCGCGCAGGATCAGGCTGCCCGAACCGAGTTCAAGCCGGATATCCGCCGAGTCATCGGCCAATAAACGCTCGGAACCTGTGTCGATGGCAAAGCCGAACTTGGCAGGTAAATCCGGAAGCTCGGCCAGACGCTGGATCAATTCCTGTGTCAGCCGAGCGGTCAGATCACCGGCTTCATAGAGTGGCGAGACCAGAATGTTGCGGCGAATTTCGATTCCGGGTTCGGCGTCCAGCAGGTTCAGCGAGGAAAGCGCGGCCAACAAGGATTGATGGTCGGTTTCCTCTACTCCACGCAGCTGAAGGTTGGCGCGGTTGGTAAGGTCGATCGTGCCATTGCCGAACCGTTCCGCCAATTCGCACAGCCCTATCGCCTGTTGGGCATCCAGACGCGCCAGCCGAGGGCGTACACGCACAACCAGCCCATCACCGGACATCATCGGGCGATGGGCACTGGGGCACCAGCCCTGCACGATGGGCGCACTCATCCCAACCCCTCCAGGTCGGCGCGGATCGAGTTCCGGCGGGTATGCCATAGCCCTGCCTCCAGCAGTGCACGGAACCGATCCTGCATGGCCTGATGTGCTTGCGGGTTTGCCTGTTGCAGGAAGGCGTCGACCTCTTCATTGCCCAGCGTGGCGTCGTGGTACAGATCGAACAGATGCGGTGCGACTGTGCCGGACAGATGCGCGAAAGATGCCATATGATCCAGCGTCGCCGCGATTTCAGCGGCACCCCGAAACCCGTGCCGCTGCATTCCGGCAATCCAGCCCGGGTTGGCGGCGCGGGCATAGACGACGCGGCTGATTTCCTCGGGCAGGGTGCGGGCGCGCGGGTTGTCCGGGTTGGTATTGTCCAGATGATAGAGCTGTGCGGTACCGCCGGTGATTTTCTTGGCGGCGGCAAATCCGGCCTCGTGCGTGGCATAGTCGTTGGCCAGCAGCAGATCGGTTTCGGTCAGGTCCTGTAGGTGCACAAAGCTGTCGGCATTGGCGACGCGCTGAGAGATGCCGTCCTTATCTTGCGCTATATGCTCGCCTTCCAAAGCGAAGGAACTGGCATCAAGCCAAGCCTCACCCGCTTGCACGCGTGCCTCATCCGTATAGATTTCGGACAGATGAGTCATGTTCAGACCATAGCTGCCGGGGGCTGGCCCATAGACCCGCGCCGCAGGCTCCTGACCGGCGTAAGGATTCCAGTCGGGTGCTTCATCTCGTTTGGTCAATGCGCGAACAGCCTGACCGTACAGCGCTGAAAGCGTCGGGAACACGTCCCGGAACAGGCCAGAGACGCGCAATGTTACGTCCAGACGCGGGCGGCTGAGATCGGTGATCGGCAACACTTCGATGCCCGAGACCCGCTCAGACCCTTTATCCCAAACCGGCTTCACTCCCAGCAGGTGTAGCGCCATGGCGAATTCCTCGCCCGCTGTGCGCATAGTGGCCGAACCCCATAGATCGACGATCAAGCCCTTGGGGTAGTCGCCTTCTTCTTGCAGGTGCCGCCGAACCAGTTCCTCGGCGAGCTTGACGCCTTGTGTATAGGCCGCGCGCGTGGGAACCGAGCGTGGGTCGGTCGTGTAAAGATTCCGCCCGGTCGGCAAAACATCCGTACGCCCGCGATAGGGGGAACCGGACGGCCCGGCCTCGATCCGTTTGCCCGCTAAAGCGTCAATCAGGGCAGAGCGTTCAGCTTGGGCTGAGTGGGCAGCGTCGAAATTGCCCGTCTCATCGGGGACGCGCCCAAAGATATGCAGCCCATCACCGAACTGGCTTTCCTTGATGTCGCAGACAAATCGGTCAATGCGCGTGATCGCCTCGGCGGTGCAGGTTGCCTGATCGAGGCCAAGGTCGTTTTCCAACCCGATCGCCTGCGCCTCGTCCCGGATATCTTCCTGCAGGCGGTCACGGCGTTTGGGGTCGAGGCCATCCGCATTCGAGAACTCGTCCAACAGCGATTCCAGCCGCACCATGCGATCTGGTGTGCCGCTTTCCTTCATCGGGGGGGGGATATGGCCCAACGTGACCGCCCCGATCCGACGCTTGGCCTGCGCGGCCTCGCCGGGGTCGTTGACAATGAAGGGGTAGATCACCGGCAGATCGCCGATTAACGCCTCGGGCCAACATTCGTTGCACAAGGCGACTGATTTTCCCGGCAACCATTCCAGCGTGCCATGCGCGCCGATATGGATCAGCGCATCCGCGCCCAATCCTTTGCGTAACCAAAGGTAAAAGGCGACGTAGGCGTGGCGCGGTGTGCGCGACAGATCGTGATAGTCATCATCGCGCAGTTCGGGTGTGCCGCGCTCGGGCTGCAGCGCGATCAGAGCCTTTCCGCGACGCAGCGCAGCGAAGTAGAACGCGCCATTTGTGAAAGCAGGGTCGTCTTCGGGAGTGCCCCAAACCTTATTGAGATCGGCGCGGAGTGTTTCCGGCAGCGCCGCCAGCGCCACCTGATAATCCTCTAGCGGCCATGAAATCCGGGCATCAAGAAGAGTTTCAGCAATCGGCTCGGCAGGCGCGGTGTCATACCCTTCGCCTTGCAGATCGAGCAACATTGCCTCAGCCGAGGCCAGCGCATCCAGACCCACTGCATGTGCCATCTGCCAGTCTTTGCCGGGATAGGTCGATAGTACCAGCGCCGGAACCTGCTCCGCTTTGGGTTTGTCGTGAAGGTTCAGCCAGCCGGAGATGCGGTTGATGATGGCTTCGATCCGTTCGGGTTCAGCCCGATGAGCGAAGCGAGAATACTCGAGATGCGGGTCGCGTTTGCCCGGCTCTTTGAAGGATACGATGCCCGCGTTGATCCGCCCGTCCACTTCCGGAAGGACCACATGCATGGCAAGATCAGCTGGTGAAAGGCCACGTTCCGCTTCGGCCCACGCTTTGCGGCGTGAGGTGGCCAGCGCCACCTGAAAGACCGGCACCTCTGCCACATCGAGAGGTGAGGTGCCTGATGCGCCCTTGCCTGAGAATGAGGTGGCGTTGATGATCGCCGAAGGCTTCAGCGCTACAATAGTCTCGCGCAGCCAATCGGCGACATTTGGTGCTTTGAGCGACGGGGCAAACAGGCCGACGGCCTCAAAACCTCGCGCGCGCAAGCTGCGGATCAGCGCTGCGATTGGGGCTGTGTCCGCCGAGGTCAGATAAGCACGATAGAAGGTTACGATGATACGTTTCGCATCACCGGGCAGAGCGTTTTCTGTAGGGATCACGCCGTGATCTGGGCACCAGGCGCCGCATTCAGGGATGGTCTTCGCGCCCATGACCGGACCTGCATACAACCCCGCAGCCAGTGCCATCTGCGCCAGAGCGGCCTGCGCCGCGACCTCACCGCCGGTGTCGCACAGATGCGCCAGCCGCCGCAGGGTCGAGACAGGCAGGGTAGAGTAATCATCCAGCCGCGTATCCTCGCGACCGTCTGCGGGCAGCACGGCCAGTGCAATCCCTTTGGCCTGCGCCAGCGCCAGAACCTGCTGCAAGCCGTACGCCCAATAGGGCACTCCACCGATCAGACGGATCAGGATGCCCTTTGCGCTCTCCAGTGTCTGCTCGACATATGTGTCGACTGAGAGGGGATGCTTCAGCGCCGTCAGATTGGCCAGCCGCATCGTTGGCATGCGTCCTTCAGGCCCACCTCCACGATGCCATCCCGCCGCGAAAGCGCCAAGGTCACTGTCGGAAAAGGACAGCACCACCAGGTCCGCCGGGCTCTGACCCAGATCGGTCGGGGTCTCGGTTTCTTCGAGCCCATGGCTTTCGCGGAAGACGACGTGCATAGGTCTTACTCGGCAGCCTCGGTTACACCCACGAGGATATCCCGGATCTCGGCCTCTTTGATATCGTCATGCTCGGCAATGACCACAAGGCGCGAGCGACGGTCTTCGCCGGGCTCCCACAGGCGGTCATATTGGTGACGCACGCGCGCACCGACGGCCTGAACCAGTAGGCGCATGGGCTTGCCCTGAACGGCGGCATAGCCTTTGACGCGCAGGATATTCAACTCGTTGGCCAATCGTTCAATCTTGGCGACCAGATCAATCGGATCGGTTTGCTCGGGCAGTTCAACGATGATGCTTTCGAAATCGTCATGCTCGTGATCGTGATGGCCGTCGTGATGGCTGGGACGCGCGTCCATGTCATCCTCGGCCGCGGCTTCTAGACCCAGCACGACGCGGACGTCCACGGCACCCTCGGCCACTTCGACCACGGGCATGGGGCGGGGCGCTTCGGCGGCGATGATCTCTTTCGCTTTCGCAACGCCTTCCGGGCCAGCCAGATCGGGCTTGGTCAGCAGAATGATGTCGGCGCAGGAAATCTGATCCTCGAACACCTCGGACAAGGGCGTTTCATGATCAATCGAGTCATCTGCCATGCGTTGCGCATCCACCGCCTCGACATTCGGAGCGAACCGACCAGCGGCCACGGCCTCGGCATCGGCCAGAGCAATCACGCCATCGACGGTAATTTTCGAGCGGATATCGGGCCAGTCGAACGCCTTCAGCAGCGGTTTTGGCAGGGCAAGACCGGAGGTTTCGATCAGGATGTGATCGGGGCGCGGCTCTAGTGCCATCAGGGCTTCAATGGTCGGGATGAAATCATCGGCCACGGTGCAGCAGATGCAACCATTGGCCAGTTCCATGATGTTTTCCGCCGGGCAATCAGGAATGGCGCAGGACTTCAGGATATCGCCATCGACGCCGACATCGCCGAATTCGTTGACGACCACCGCCAGACGCTTGCCCTGCGGGTTCTGCATCAGATGGCGCACCAGTGTGGTTTTGCCCGAGCCCAAAAAGCCGGTGATCACAGTGACGGGGAGTTTCTCGAGATTGCTCATTTCAGGGCTCCAATCGGGGGAATGCGGGCCGCACAGTTTTTGCGGAAATGTTCGGGACGTTCGCGCCATTTGACCAAACCGTCCTCGGTGGCGAGGTATTTGGCTGCGCCTTCGACGATGGTTTCAACATGGTCGATCTCGTTCAGATGCTCATACACGAAAGTCCAGCGATCCGGTCCTCCGCGTAGCACGATCGAGCAGCCTTCATCGCAATTCGACAGGCATTCCACAGCTTTCAAGGTAATGCCTTCGGGCAGGCCCGCCTGTTCAAGCGCCTTGTGCAGCAACGTGCCGGGGCGCTGGGCGTCATCCTCGACAGGCAGCCCGCGACGGCAGGTAGTGCAAACCAGCAGTTCGACCGGTGCGGTCTCGGTCATGTCTCTCATCCCCCCAAATCCTCTTCGTGGGGGACGGGGTTTCATGCGGGCCGATCACAGCCCCACACCGGAACACCCCGTCCGGTTTCATCTTCGGGCGTTGGCAGGTCTCCCGGCTTGCGGATGTCAGAGGAGGCCTCTGTCGGATGTCCCGCCTTCCCGGCCATACTGCCAGTGGCTTTGGGCACCCTCTCCGGTCACGGTCGCGGGGGCGGCTGCGTTTGACGGCAAAAACCGCTGACGCATTCCCTTTTCATCTGCTCTCGCAGACACCAACGAAAGGGACATGCGGCAGGGCAGGGTTGCTTGTCAAGCGAGTCGCGCCGATCCGTGAAAAAGCGGATAAAAAGCGACCTGTCGGGGTCGCTGGGCGGCATGATACTTCTGCAACGACGTGCTGGCATGGCAGCAAGATGCGAACAGGAGGATACCGCGCATGAAAGTAGGGTTTATCGGGCTGGGGAATGTAGGGGGCAAGCTATCTGGATCGCTGCTACGAAACGGTATCGATCTGACGGTTCATGACCTGAACCCGGATCTGGTGACCGAATTCGTCGCCAAGGGTGCCAAAGCCGCCAAAAGTCCGGCGCAGCTGATGCGTGATTGCGATGCGGTGATAACCTGTTTGCCTTCTCCTGCGGCCTCGGATGCGGTGATGCAGGAAATGTTGCCAGAGGTCGGCCCTGGCAAAATCTGGATGGAAATGTCGACCACCGATGAAGCCGAAGTCAAACGCCTTGGCGCAATGGTCATTGAACGAGGCGGGGCTGCAGTGGATTGCCCGGTTTCCGGCGGATGTCACCGGGCAGCGACGGGTAATATCTCGATCTTCGCAGGCTGTGATCGTGAGACTTTTGAACGTATCCTGCCATTCCTGACCACCATGGGGCGGCGCATTTTGCACACGGGCGATCTGGGCTCGGCCTCTGTTCTGAAGGTGTTGACCAATTATCTGGCTACCGCCAACCTGATCACCTGCGCCGAGGCATTGGTGACAGCCAAGGCCGCCGGCATGGACCTTGGAACCACCTATGAGGCGATTAAGATATCGTCAGGCACATCCTTCGTGCACGAGACCGAAAGTCAGGTCATCCTGAACGGCTCGCGCGATATTTCCTTCACCATGGACCTGGTGAAAAAAGATATCGGTCTGTTTCAGGAGGTCGCCGACCGTGCCGGAGTTCCTCTTGAGATAAACCCATTGATGATCAAGATTTTCGAAGATGGCATCGCGCGATATGGTGAGCGTGAATTGTCCCCGAACATCATCAGGCGGCTAGAGGACGCGACCGGACTGGAGATCCAGGCGCCAGGGTTCCCAACCGAGATGCTGGACGACGAGCCAGAAGAACCGGGTTATGAGGTGATCCCACAGAATCGGTAGATAGATTAATCGGCAAGCATTGCGGCTGTCTGGCGACCTGGTTGGACAAAATTCTGGTGCTATTCTAAATAGGTCGACAGGAGTCCGACACCGGCACAGGCAAGAGAACAACTTATGACGAATGAGACCTTTCTCATCGTAACAACGATGAAAAACGAAGGGCCTTTCATGATCGATTGGGTGGCCTACAACCACGCAATCGGTTTTGATGACATTCTGATTTATACCAATGATTGCGCTGATGGTACCGATGCCATGGGTGACCGGTTGCAAGTGCTTGGCTGGGCTCACCACCAACGAAACAGACTGGGTCCGCGCGCTGCGCCTCAGGTTCGTGCATTTTCGCTTGCGCGGAATCACCCAAGCTATCTGTCTTCGGATTGGATTCTCAGTTTGGATGTGGACGAGTATATCAATATCCGTTTGCCCAATAGTGATATAAGAAGCCTCGTTGAGGCCAGCGGCGTGGCGGACGCGATCTCGATCTGCTGGCGCATGTTCGGAAACGCGGGTCAGAACGATTTCGTTGATCGACCCGTACCTGAGACTTTCTTTCTGGCCGCCACCGAAGACGGCTATCCGCATCATCGGACCAAAGGGTTCAAAACGCTGTTCCGCAACAACGGAAAATTCAGCCGTTTTCGCGCCCATCGTCCCAGGATCAATCCAGAAGATGCACCGAACCCTGACGCGCCATACGAAGGCGTGTTGTGGCGGGATTCGGGCGGGAACCTCTACCCAGCAGACCAAGTGAAATGGAAAGCATGGCGTGGTTTCAGCCATGAATTCGCGCGCATTCATCATTATGCTGTGCGCAGCACTGATAGCTTTTTAGTCAAGCGCGACCGTGGGCGCACCAATCATGTGGGGCAGGATCAAGGGCTCAAATACTGGCTCATGATGAACCACAATGATGTTGAGGATCGCTCAATTCTGGAACACATGCCGGCTATGCACGAAATCAAAGCTGAGATGATGGCAGATCCGCAATTGGCTGATCTTCATCATAAAGCATGTGAGTGGCACAGGTCGAAAGCCGAAGAATTGAGAGCCAGACCGGATTGGGTTGATCTGGTTGAAGCGTTGCAAAATTCCTCAACCGGAGAAGACGTCTATGGGTGAAGCTGTATCTGCTGAGGATCGCCGCAAGAAGCAAGCTGAGCAGCGCGAGCGGAAGGATTCCCTGCGGCGCGAAATGCTCAAGACCATGCCGCATGGACGGCTGAGCGTTGAAATTGGCGTTTGGAAGGGCGAATTTTCGCGGATTCTGCTGGAAGAGCTACAGCCCTCGAAACTGTGCCTCATCGATCCCTGGCAAGTACAGCAAGACCCGGATGGCGGTGCTTCGCTTGCCGGAGCGCGCACGCAAAAGGATATGGATCGAATTTACGAGGCAGTGACGCGCAAATACAGCACCGAGATTGCCAAGGGGCAAATTTCGATCATTCGCGACTATTCGCAACCGGCGCTGAGTCTGTTTGAAGATCAAAGCATCGGGTTTGCCTATTTGGACGGCGACCATTCCTACGAGGGCGTAAAAACGGATCTGGATGCTTTGCTGCCCAAGATGATCGAAGGCGGCGTAATCATGCTTGACGATTATCACAGGCGCGGTTGGTGGAAAGATGACGTGATGCGTGCGTTCCACGAATTCCTCGGGGCACATTCTGCGGGGCTGCGGCTCAAGGCCATCATGGGGGCGCAGGTGGCCGTTGAGAAACTTTGAGCCGAGATCATTTTTCTGATTTTAGATTCGTGCGACGTAACCTGGGCTGGCTGATGTCTTCCAGCGTCAACAGTGTTAAGCAACAAGTTCAGCGATGACGGATAGGGTTGTTGTCTAAGTCCGATCATTTTTGAATAGCGGCACTTTCCCAGGCAGAAAGGAACTTTCTGCGCTTCAGCGCATCGAGGAACGTCAACAGCGCAGGGTCCAGCGCTATCGCTGCGCTTTCGGTCGTGGAGTCCTGCGTGTCCAGAAGTGGCAGTGCTGCCATTGATTCCGGATTCAGCGTGGTCAGGTGCCGGACAAAGGTTTCCGCTTCCTCCGGCAAGCGGCTTTTGCCAGTTACCATGGCGGTCCGCATCATCGTCGTCTGAAAATCCGAAGGCAGAATGATCTGAAGGGCATCCTTTCCTTCTGTTCGTACAGCCGCATAACTGCCAAGCACGTTGTAGGCCACCGCGATTGTACCATCCGCCAGGTCGTTAATCATGTCACCCGAACAACAATACAGCCGCACATCCAGGCCGCCCAAAACCTCCATCAAGCGCCAATAGGTTTCCGAGGCGCGGGCGTCCTGCGTGGCGAACAAATAGCCCAATCCCGACTGGCGCACGTCATAAGTGCCGACTTTGCCCCGAAAATCATCCGGGCGGGCGCGCAGCGCTTCGATCAGTTCCTGCCGCGTTTGCGGCATTGGTTGTCCTTCGAACGCGGTGCGGTTGACAACGATGGTTGCGGGTTCCGAAGTGAAGGCGAACAGGCTTTGATGCCATTGCGCCCAAGGGGGGTGCGGAAGATCGTTAAGCGCCAGCGCATATCCGTCATTCGCGAGCTTCAGTTGCAGGTCCATCGCGCTGGAAACGACAACGTCGAACGCCTCTGGCGTGGCTCGGACGCGTCGGTCGATATCGGCCGTGCCGGTCACCAAATATTCGACCGATATCGCTGGATTTTGGGCGACGAAATCCTCGATCAGCGGCGCAAACAGGGCGGTATCGGTGCTGGAAATGACCCGCAGTCGGGGGCCGTCGGCACTTTCGTTGAATATTTGTCGGTCTTCCCAATCCTGAGCCCCTGCGCCGCTGGCGAACAGGCATAGGATCAGAGTGACAAGATAACGCATGCGCCGCCCTCCGCTTTGTTTGACAGTACCAGCGTGCCGCCATGGGCGACCGCGACGTCCTGGGCAATGGTTAGCCCGAGGCCCGATCCGATGGTTCCTGCCGCGTTCTGACCACGTTCGAAACGTCTTGTGAGCGTTTCGATTTCATCGGGCGGAAAGCCTGGCCCCTGGTCACTGACCGTGATCCGGGCTGTGGGTGATCCTGCGACATCGATGACTACGGTACTGTCCGCTGGCGCATATTTAAGCGCATTGTCTACCATGTTCCGCACCGCATTTTGGATGAGGATGGGGTCGCCCGAATACATGACCTGCGGATCGCCGCTCAAAGCAAGCGAAAGGTCTTTCATTTCAGCGATGGGCGTCAATCGCTGGACAAGCTCTCGGATCAGAGTCACCAGATCGATATCCTCGCGCTCCAGATGGTCGGCGCGGAATGTGATCATGGCGTGATCCAGTAGTTGCCCCGCAGCCCGAGAGCTTTCGTCGATGGCGCGCATCATTGATCTTAACGCCTCGCGGTTGTCTTCTCTCTCGACCCGTTGCAGCGTCGCCTCGGCATAAGACCTCACCGTTGCCAGCGGGGTGCGGACCCTATGCGCGGCCTCGGCGATAAAGTCCTCGGATTGGCTGAGAGACTGGTCCAAGCGTCCCATAAGCGAATTCAGCGATGACACCAAAGGCGCCATTTCACGCGGTACTGGTTTTTTGAATGGGCTGAGATCTTGCGGTCCCCGACGGGTGACGGAAGTCGTTAATCTGTCGAGCTGACCAATGGTGGCCGAACTCACCCAGAAGGACAATACAGCCGCAAGTAAAAAGAACCCCAATCCCAAAAGGCCGGCATTGCGTGAGATTTGATCCAGCGTCTCCGACAGCGCATCTTGGGTCTGTCCCAAGGCCACTTCGATTTCTGTCTGATTTCCCAGCCCAACCAGTGTGCGGCTGGCACTGACCTGACGAACGTTTTCACCGCGCACTTCACCAAAGCGAAAGGTCCATTTTCCATCAGCGGGTCCTTGAGTTGGGGTCAGGTCTTCGTAGCCGGACAAGAACTCGCCATCCTGAAAAATCGCATAAAACACTCGGTCGTCCGACGGCGTGCTCAGCATGGAAAAGGCAGCATAGGGGATATCGACTTCAAGCTCGCCTCCACGCAGCGCCGCGGCGTCGAGGATCGAGGTGACTGAGGCACCCAGAATGTTGTCCTGACCTTGCTGGGCAACCTGAACTGCATAGTCGCGGACAGCAAAGAACAGCACAAGGGCCAGAATCGCGGCACCGCCGATTAGCGTTAGCGCAAGACGGTTTCGCAGTGATCCGGAAACGTTTGGATTAGTTGCCATGATCCAGCCTGTAGCCCAAACCGCGCAACGTTGTGATCCTGAGCTCCGATTTTTCCAGATGCTTGCGCAGTCGGCCGACATAGACCTCGATGGCATTGTCCGAAACATTGTCGTCGTAGGAGAACAACCGGTCCGCCAGCTTCTGCTTAGAAAACACCTGACCGGGGGCGTTGATCAGCAGTTCCAACAAGCGCAGTTCGCGGTTGCGAAGCGAGACGATGTCGTCGCCCACCGTCAAATGACCCGCAACCGGATCAAAGACGACGCCGCCAATTTCAATCGTCGTTTTGGTCTTGCCGGATTTGCGTCTCAGCACTGCGCGGCAGCGCGCCTCAAGTTCGGCATGGTCGAAGGGCTTGGTGACATAATCGTCCGCCCCAAGATCGAGTGAGCCGATTCGATCCGACACTTGACTGCGGGCGGTCAGAACGATGACAGGTGTGTCCAGATGGCTGGCGCGATGCCGTTTGAGGAAATCGCGCCCGTCCCCGTCGGGAAGCATGATGTCCAGCAGGATCAGGTCATACTCATCGATTTCAACAAAGGCCACAGCATCTTCTATTTTCTCTGCGTGATCAACCACATGCCCGTCCAGTCGCATGCGCGAACTTATGGCATTGGCGAGGTCCAGATTGTCTTCGACCAAGAGGAATTTCATCGGGATCCAATAGTAATTTCACCCATGACAGGTTGATGTCAGGTTGATGTGTTTAGGTTTCGAATAATCTGAGCCGCACTGCGGCCGGTTGTCAAACGGGAGGAATTCATGACGACAATCAAACTGGGCCGTCGCGCCCTGATCGCGGCTGTGACCGCTATTGGTCTGGCTGGACCGACTTTCGCTGAAGAGGTCGTAGATAGCATCCACTTTCTGATCCCCGGTGGCGCAGGGGGCGGCTGGGACGGCACTGCCCGTGGCACAGGTGAGGCGCTGACGAATGCGGGTCTCGTGGGAACTGCATCCTACGAAAACATGTCGGGCGGCGGCGGTGGTAAAGCCATCGGATATCTGATCGAAAACGCCGACAGCAACCACGGCACGCTCATGGTCAACTCGACCCCGATCGTGATCCGCTCTCTGACCGGAGTGTTCCCGCACAATTTCCGCGACCTGACACTGGTCTCGGGCACGATCGGTGATTACGCGGCGATTGTTGTGGGCAAAGACAGCCCCATCAATTCAATGGCGGACCTGCTAGCCGCGTATGACGCCGATCCAAGTACAACGGCCATCGGCGGTGGTTCTGTGCCGGGTGGGATGGACCATCTGGTCGCGGCGATGGTTATGGAAGCGGCAGGCAAGGACGCTTTGGGCGTGAAGTACATCCCCTATGATGCAGGTGGCAAAGCGATGGCCGCGCTTCTGTCCGGTGAGATTGCCGCGCTGTCGACCGGTTTCTCGGAGGCTGTCGATCTGGCGAATGCGGGTGAGGTGAAGATCATTGGCGTCACCGCGGAAGAGCGCGTGGATGCAGCCCCTGATGCGCAGACCATGAAAGAGCAGGGCATCGACACAACTTTCGTGAACTGGCGTGGGTTCTTTGCTGCTCCCGGTCTGCCAGAGGACAAGCTGGTCGCTTATCAAGAAGCCATCGCCAAGATGTATGACACACCTGAATGGGAAGAGGTCCGCGCCCGTAACGGTTGGGTGAACATCCACAACTCGGGTGCTGATTTCCAATCGTTCCTGGAACAGCAGGAAAAGCAGATCGGCGATCTGATGAAAAAGTTGGGTTTCCTGTAAGGATACCTCGGGCAGAGCGGGCAACCGCTCTGCCTCAACCAACAATAAATCAAAGGAGGGGGAAACATGGCGCTGGATCGCTGGATCGCGCTCGTTTTGCTGGGCATATGCCTGACATATGGCTACACCGCCTGGTTCACGATGGATGGCAGTCTGCCCCCCTTCATGCAGCGCAACCCCATTTGGCCGAGCACCTTTCCCAAGGTGCTGTCGATTTTGGGGATAATTGCCACAACGATTATTCTGCTGGGATTTGAAAAGGCTGAGCCCAAAGAGGCTGATATCGATTATCGGAGGCTGGGCGAATATCACCTGGGCCAGGCGCTGCTGTTGCTGGCTTTGATGGTTGCCTATGCGCTGTGCCTGCGTCCGGTTGGATTTCTGATCTCGACATCCGGGTTCCTGATCCTCGGTT
The DNA here is from genome assembly GCF_056537605.1 of Ruegeria sp. C5. Classification (NCBI taxonomy): domain Bacteria; kingdom Pseudomonadati; phylum Pseudomonadota; class Alphaproteobacteria; order Rhodobacterales; family Roseobacteraceae; genus Ruegeria; species Ruegeria sp. C5. The sequence continues at coordinate 549,147 of NZ_JBQFRX010000003.1, forward strand.
CTTTCATTCTGGGCGAACGCAAATGGCACGTCATGCTGCCGGTTGCCGTAATCGCTACAGGTTCAGTCTGGTACCTCGTGCAAGAGGTTCTTGGCATCTACATGCGACCCTTGCCGGGCGTTTTCGGAGGCTGACATGCTTGAAGGATTGTTGATCGGCCTACAAACGGCATTCTCCATCCAAAACCTGTTGATGGTCATAGCGGGCTGTCTGATTGGTACATTCATCGGCATGCTGCCCGGTCTTGGGCCGATGTCGATTATCGCCATCATGATTCCGGTCGCCATTTCGATGGGCGATCCGTCCGCCGCATTGATCCTGCTTGCCGGTGTCTATTACGGCGCAATCTTTGGTGGCTCGACATCTTCCATTCTTCTGAACGCGCCGGGGGTCGCGGGAACCGTGGCCTCAAGCTTCGACGGCTATCCGATGGCTCGCCAGGGCAAAGCCGGGAAGGCGCTCACAGTTGCCGCTATCGCCAGTTTCGCCGGGGGTACGATAGGCGCGCTACTGCTGATGGTCTTTGCGCCTGCATTATCCTCGGTCGCACTGCTGTTCCACTCGGCTGAGTACTTTGCCTTGATGGTAGTGGGTCTATCCGCCATCGCCGCCTTTGCGGGAACCGGGCAGGTGGCCAAGGCAATTGTCATGACCATTCTCGGGCTGATCATGGCCACTGTCGGCGAGGGCGCGCTGTTCAACTTGCCGCGTTTCACGATGGGGATCATGGATCTGCAGTCCGGCTTTGGTTTCATCACGCTTGCAATGGCGATGTTTGCCCTGCCCGAAGCGCTGTTTCTGGTTCTCAAACCCAAGGACCTGCAAGGCGACGAAGGCGAAATCAAGGACCTGCGCATCACAGGATCCGAGGCAAAGGCCATCGCTCCGGTGGTTGGTCGCCAATCTGTGCAGGGTTTCTTTATCGGTGTGCTTCCGGGGGCAGGGGCAACGATTGCCAGTTTCCTTGGCTATGCGGTTGAACGCAATATTGCCCCGAAAGAAGAGCAGGAGGAGTTCGGCAAAGGCTCGATCAAAGGTCTGGCAGCACCCGAGACAGCTAACAATGCTGCCTGTACCGGTTCCTTTGTTCCGTTGCTGACGCTCGGCATTCCAGGTTCCGGAACTACGGCCATTTTGTTGGGCGCCCTGATCGCGCTGAATGTGACACCGGGTCCGCGCCTGATGATCGACGAGCCACAGGTATTCTGGGCTGTCATCATGTCGATGTTCATTGGCAATCTGGTGCTGCTGATCCTGAACCTGCCGTTGATCCCCTATATCGCCAAGGTGCTTGCAGTACCGCGCAACTATCTGATCCCGTTCATTTTGTTCTTCACCCTCATGGGGGCCTATATCGGGCAGAACAATGCCACGGAACTGCTGATATTGGTCGGCTTCGGCGTCTGCGCCACAGCACTGAAATTTGCCGATTACCCTCTGGCACCGCTGCTGATCGGTTTCATCCTTGGCGGCATGATGGAGGATAACTTCGCCCGTTCCATGCAGCTGTATGACGGCATCGCCTTTATCTGGGAACGTCCGATGACGCTGGGCCTGTTGGTGATTGCCCTCCTTCTGGTGCTGTTGCCCAGTTACCGCGCACGTCGCGCCAAGGCGCGAGCGGCAGGCGTGGCCGATGGCGACTGAGCCACTTTCAGGCATCCGGGTTCTTGACCTGACTAATGTCCTGGCCGGGCCGTATTGTTGCTACCAACTGGCCCTGATGGGGGCCGAAGTGATCAAGGTCGAACGCCCCGGCAGCGGAGATCTGGCCCGTGTGCTGGGGGCGGATCCTGATCGGAACAAGGCCGGCATGGGCATCAGCTTTCTGGCGCAGAATGCAGACAAGAAATCCGTGACTTTGGATATGAAGGCTGATCGGGGAAAGGCTCTGCTCAAGCGGCTGGTCAAGACTGCCGATGTGCTGGTCGAGAACTTCCGGCCCGGCGTGATGGACCGGCTTGGGCTGGGGTATCAGGTTCTGCGCGCCGAGAACCCCAGACTGATTTATTGTGCCATCAGCGGGTTTGGTCAGGATGGACCACGCCGGGATGACCCGGCCTATGACCAGATCGTGCAGGGGATCAGCGGTGTCATGTCAATCACAGGTGCGTCGGATACCGCGCCTTACCGGGTCGGCTATCCTCTGGCAGATACCGTCGGCGGGATGACGGCGGCCTTTGCCATAAGCGCGGCCTTGAATGCCAACCCGCGCGGGGCATTCCTTGATGTCGCAATGAACGAGGCGGTGGTTTCGACCATGGGGTGGGTGGTGTCCAACTATCTGGTCGGTGGCGTGACTCCTGCGCCGCATGGGAACGAAAACACAACCTCGGCCCCGTCCGGAACTTTCGCCACATCCGACAACCCTATAAATATCGCCGCCAATCGCGACGAACAATGGCATGCGCTCGCCCAACATCTGGGCCGCGCCAACCTTTTGACGCATCCGGACTACCTAACCCGCGAGGATCGCAAGACCAACCGGCATGAATTGCGTCAAGAGCTGGAACGCACGCTTTCTACCCGTCCATCCAGTGATTGGGTCCAAGAGTTGAATGCGTTGGGTGTACCGGCCGGGCCGGTTATGACGGTGCCGCAGGCTTTGTCCGACGATCAACTCTCAGGTCGCGGGCTGATTGGAACTCTGTCGGCGCACGGAGAGAGGTTACGCCTTGCGGGTAGCCCAGTGGTCATTGATGGCGCACGCTGCATGCCACGATCCGCACCACCGGATCTTGGGGCCGACAACCTCTCGATTTGGGCCGAGCTTGGACTGTCGGACGCAGAGATCGAAACGTTGCGACATGAGAGGGTGATATGAGCGATGTTGCCGATTGGTGGCGCACCGCCATCATCGATATGGAGCCCGGGCGCATTGAACTGCGTGGCCAGCCGATTCAAGACCTGATCGGCAATCTGGGTTTCGCTGAAATGATTTGGTTGATGGTGCGGGGTGACAGACCGACACCTGCGCAGGCTCGATTGTTCGAGGCCGCTTTGGTCGCCGCCGTGGATCACGGCCCGCAAGCCCCCTCGATCGCGGCTGCACGAATGGCGGTGACCTGCGGGCTGTCTCTTAACAACGCGATGGCGAGTGCTGTTAACATGCTGGGTGACATCCATGGTGGTGCCGGCGAGCAGGCGATGGAGCTTTATCACTTTGTAGACTCCCATGCCGAAGGCCCAGAACAGGCATTGGACGACTGGATCGCCGAACGCGGGAAGATACTGCCGGGTTTCGGGCATCGGTTCCATACACCGACGGACCCGCGCGCACCCCGGCTGATGGCCCTGGTTGCTGATGCAGTCGAACAGGACGCCTGCGAAGGTCGGTTCATGAAAGTCGGGCAAGCCGTGGAAACCGACCTGATGCGCCGGAAAGGCAAGCCGGTGCCGATGAATATCGATGGTGTCACGGCAGTGATCTATGCAGAGCTAGGCTTTGCCCCGCCATTGGCACGAGGCTTATTTTGCCTTTCGCGGTCGGTCGGCATTCTGGCCCATGCCTGGGAGCAGACCCAGCAAGGCGGACGCAACAAAGGCCCTACGCCGCCCCACTATCGCTGGACATATCTAGGCGATGGAAGTTGAGGTATGCCGCCTGTCGTTTCTCATGGCTTCGGATGCCTTTTATCCAGTTTCTGAAACACAGCGACATAGTTTGTGGCTAGAGCCTTCGCCTTGCGGCCAACACCGTCCAGAACTGCGTAGTACAGGAGCTGGATAATTTGGGTGAAGTGACGTCGCAGCTGACACAGGTAGGACTGGCGTAGCGTGTTGTCGTTTTCCAGAAAAATGCGCACAAGGCGGACAACGTAATCGCCCTAAGTCAATGATCTAGAGTGAATTGGAGGCGAGTACCGGAATCGAACCGGTGTACACGGATTTGCAATCCGCTGCGTCACCACTCCGCCAACTCGCCTTTTTAAGCAATATCAATAACTTGCCGTGGTGTGAGCGGCGTTCTATCAGCTTTCAGGATGAACGTCCATAGCCTTGAGGGCGATTATTTCTGTCTTGTTTGGAAATTTGACAATACCCCAATGGTACGTTTTTGCCGCGCCCGGAAATGCAATCTGGCCCGTTGCTGCAGGCAGGCGGATGTGGCAAAAGCCAGATAACAGTCTGATAAGGAATGAGCGATCACATGACAGATTTCGCAGCCCGGCGCCTTACGATGGTTGATACTCAGGTCAGGCCCTCGGATGTGACCAAGTTCCCTATCATTGATGCGATGCTGAGCGTTGCGCGCGAAAATTTCGTGCCGGATGCGCAACGTGAGGCAGCCTATGTTGGTGATCTGGTCGAGTTGGGTGATGGACGTTGTCTGCTTGAGCCCAGGACGCTGGCTAAGATGTTGGACGCAGTCAACATTTCCAATGATGAAGTGGTGCTGGATATCGCGCCGGGGCTGGGTTACTCAACCGCAATTGCCGCGCGAATGGCAGAGTTGGTTGTGGCAGTGGAATCCGACCCGGCATTGGCGGCTGAAGCTCAGACGCTTCTGATGGAAGCTGATGTAGACAACGCCATTGTTCATGAAGGACCGCTTGAACAAGGCGCGGTTGAGCATGGACCCTACGATGTGATCATGATTCAGGGTGGGGTCGAGCAGCTTTCAGACACTTTGCTGGATCAACTCAAGGATGGGGGCCGGATCATTTGCCTGTTCATGGAGGGTGATCTTGGCACGGTTCGTATGGGTCTCAAGTCCTCAGGCCGTGTCTCGTGGCGATTTGTGTTCAATGCTAGCGCACCGATTTTGCCCGCATTTTGCGCTGAGTGTGCATTTTCGCTATAGTTGGCAATAGAAGTATTTTGATGCCTTGATTACTTGAAAACACCGGCGCAAACTGCGCTGGTGGTTGCGTAATTTCGATTTGAGAGGACTTAGTTATGCGCGGGACGACGACAGGAAAGCTGGTCAAAGGCCTGACTTTGGCTGCTGGTGTTGCATTAAGTGTGATGCCCGGAAGGTCGGTTTGGGCAGATAATCTGACCGATGCATTCATCGGCGCGTATAACACCAGCGGCCTGCTTGAGCAGAACCGTGCCTTATTACGCGCAGCGGATGAAGATGTCGCCATTGCGCTCTCAGCGCTGCGTCCTATCATCAACTGGACCGTGCGGGTGAGCCGGGATTACACGCGCACCAACACGAGCAGCTTGATCACGACGCGCGAGCCTTCGAGCTTTTTTTCCGGTCTCACGCTGAGCCAGTTGATCTATGACGGTGGCGCTTCCATCCTTGGCAAGCAATCGGCGCAGGAAACTGTGCTATCCACCCGTCAGTCTCTTATTGATATTGAACAACAAATCCTGATCAGAGCCGCGAACGCCTATCTGGGTGTTCTGCTGCAGGAAGAGACGGTTGCGATCCGCCAGAACAACGTGGAAGTGTCGGCGGAAGAACTGCGCGCATCACAGGATCGCTTTGAAGTAGGTGAGGTTACACGTACAGACGTTGCCCTGTCCGAGGCACAATTGGCCAGCTCTCAGGCTGATTTGGCGGTCGCACGTGGTAACCTGAGCATTGCTCAGGCTGAATACGTAAACGCCGTTGGCAAGACACCTGGGCGGACGGCTGGTCAGCCAAGGCTGCCCAACCTGCCGCGTTCAGAGGCGGATGCGGTGAATTTGGCTCAGCGGAACCACCCTGCGATTCTTTCCGCACAGCATCAGGTGCGTGCGCTGGACCTGATCGTGCAGCAGCAGCGTGCAAATCTGGGTCCGAATGTCAGCCTGAATGCGGATGCGGGCATTACCGAGAGCTACGACAATGACGATTACATCAACGATGCGACGATCTCACTGAACTTCAATCAGCCGATCTATTCCGGTGGCGGTCTGGCGGCAGCGGTGCGTCGTGCGATGGCAACTCGTGATGCGTCGCGTGCCAACCTTCTGAACGTTCAGAAAGACATCACACAAGGTGTTGCCGATCGCTATGCTGCGTTTCAGGCGGCAACTGCAAGCCTGCGGGCGTCAACAGAACGGGTTCGTGCTTCGCAGGTGGCGTTTGACGGTATTCGTGAAGAAGCAACGTTGGGTGCACGGACGACCTTGGACGTCCTGAATGCCCAGCAGGATTTGCTGGACGCGCAATTGGCCGAGGTAGCATCCCGGACCGAGCGGTCGCGGGCTGCATATGAACTGCTGCAAGCCCAGGGGCTGTTGACGGCAGAGCGTTTGGGTCTTGCAGTGCAGATCTATGATCCGACCCTGTATTACAACCTCGTGAAAAAGGCGCCGTCGCAGGTCAGTAAGCAAAGCCGCGATCTGGATCGAGTGCTCAAGGCATTGCGCCGCGACTAAAGGGCATCGCTACCTGTTGTGGCGCTGGCTCAGATTGGCTACAATCGGGCCTAGGTTAGAGCGGTAGAAAATAATGTCAGATCGTGTTGTAAGCGCCAATATTCAGGACGTTCTTTCGTCGGTTAAGCGAATGGTCGACGAGGACGCGCATGACGAATCAGAATTCATATTTGTTCCGACGGCCCCGGCTGCCAAGCCGGGCCGGTTGGTTTTAACGGATGCGCTGCGCGTCAGCAATGAACCGCTGATCGCCAAGAAGGCCGCGCCCTTGAAACTGATGCCCCAGCATAGCGCGGGTGACAGTACCCCAAAGCAGGCCGCAAATGCACCAAGCAACCCTGCCGAACCGATGCGGCTGCAACCCAGCGATATTGTGCGCGCTGGTGATGTCGACGCCAAGGCAGACGCACCAAAGCGCGACCTAGCGGGAAGCCTCAGCGCCAAGATTGAAGCTTTGGAAGCTGCTATCGCGCGCACCGAGGATCAGTGGGAGCCCGATGGTGAGAGCGATGACGACTACTCTGGCACCAAGACGCAGGCTGTTGAATGGCCGGCAGACAGAGCTTTTGCGCAGTCTCAGGCGGCTGAACCAAAATCCGAAGCCACATTTATTCGCGACCCGGAGGTGGTGGAAGATATGGCACAGAAGCCGACCGATGTGACAATCGGAGAAGAGGAATTGCGCGAACTCGTCGCCCAGATCGTCCGGGAAGAGCTGCAGGGCGCGCTGGGCGAACGGATCACGAAAAACCTGCGCAAGATGGTTCGGCGTGAGATCACGCGGGCGATCGCCGCAGCGGATGTTGACTGAGGTCTAACTGGTGCGTGGCGTCTGCGCCATCGCGAGAAGCAGATCCAGATCCATATGCTGTTCCAGATGGTCGGCAAGGTCGTCCAGCACTTGTTCGACGCCGTCTTCGTAAGCTGTTTCTGATGTCACGCCAAGTTCTGCCAGATAGCTGGCGCGAAACGTGTCCGAGGTGAAAATCCCATGCAGATAGCTGCCGCGTATGCGCCCATTGGCGCTGGCGGCACCTTCCGGGCGACCTTCGATCTGCAGCCAGGCCCGAGCGCAATCCGGGCCATCAGTACGGCCCATGTGGATCTCATATCCGCTGACGGGTTCATGACCGGGCAGGGCGGTTGCTGAGCGCAGGATAACCTGCTTTTCTCCGGCCATTGTCGTGCTGACATCCAGCAATCCCAGCCCTTCGACCCGACCGGGGCGTCCATCGACGCCATCGGGGTCCGAGATGGTTTTGCCCAGCATCTGATAACCCCCGCACAGGCCCAGAACATGACCCCCGCGGCGGACATGGGCATAAAGGTCGATATCCCAACCCTGCGCCCGGAAATAGGCCAGATCGCCGATTGTAGACTTACTGCCCGGCAACAGCACCAGATCGGCATCTCCGGGCAGGGGGCGGCCTGCTGGGATGATCTCGACCGTAACGCCTGGTTCGGCGGAAAGCGGGTCGAGATCGTCGAAATTGGCCATCCGCTCAAGCTGAGGCACAGCGATCTTGCATGCCCCCCCGGTATGAGAGCGGATGTCCATCATGTCTTCTGCCGGCAGCTTCCATGCATCATGGAACCAGGGCACCACGCCCAGGCAGGGCCAGCCGGTCCGGGATGCGATATCGTCGCGCCCTTCATCGAACAGGGAGACATCGCCCTTGAAGCGGTTAATCGCAAAGCCCCGGATCATCGCAAGGTCCCCGGCCTCCAAGACGGCTTGCGTCCCCATGATCTGAGCGATCACGCCACCCCGATGAATGTCGCCCACCAGAACCACCGGAACCTGTGCGGCACAAGCAAATCCCATATTGGCGATGTCACCCTTGCGCAGGTTAGTTTCTGCCGGACTACCCGCGCCTTCGATCAACACCAGATCAGCGTCGCTGCAAAGCCTTTCAAAGCTTTCCAGAGCCGCACCCAGCAGCTTAGACTTGTCCTTGCGATAATCGCCCGCCTTCATTGTACCTGCGCGCTGGCCCTGAAGAATGATCTGCGCGCCGGTATCAGTTTCGGGTTTGAGCAGGATTGGGTTCATATCCGTATGCGTCGGTCGTTTGGCCGCCCGCGCCTGCAGGGCTTGCGCGCGCCCGATTTCGCCGCCGTTTTCCGTAACAGCGGCGTTGTTCGACATGTTCTGCGGCTTGAACGGAGCCACGCGCAACCCGCGTCGCGTATAGGCGCGGGCCAACCCGGCCACCAAAACCGATTTGCCGACATTGCTGCCGGTGCCTTGAATCATGATGGACCGCGCCATGGCCTGTCTCCTATGCTCGGGCGCAGATGACCTGATTTAAGGCCAAAGGAAAAGCCCCATATGAATACGCCTGCGCATCTTTTGATCGGTGCTGCTGTTTTTGCGCGCCCGGCCCGGGGGGCGACGCTATGGGCAGCTCTGTTTGGGTCCTTGTTGCCGGATTTGTCGCTATACCTGATGGCCGGCGTTTCGCTGCACATTCTGAACATCCCGGCACAGGTGGTGTTTGATCAGCTTTACTTTTCACCCGCGTAGCAAACCGTATTCGCCATCGATAACTCGTTCATTTTGTGGGGAGTGGCACTTGCACTCGGGCTGTGGCGCCGCTGGCACCTGGTGACTATTGGCGCATCCGCAGGGATACTTCATTTGGTGATGGATTTCTTATTGCACGCAGGCGATGGCCGACCACAGTTCTGGCCGATCAGTTCATGGGTCTTTCACAGTCCGATCAGCTATTGGGACAGCACACATCATGCGGCTTGGATCGCGCCGATCTCAGTGACGATTTGCATTGCCGCCTATGTGGTGCTTTGGCAGCGCGGCCTGTCGGTTTCGGCAAAACTGTTCTTTGCGCTGTTACTGGCGGCCGAGCTTTGGGTGGCGTGGCAATGGATCATGTATTTTTGATCTGACCAATCAGCCCAAAGAAAAACGCGCCCCGATGTCAGGGCGCGTTTTTTCAATCGGATGCGAGCGTCAATCAGGCCGCTTCGGCCTGCTGAGCCGCATTCCGGCGCTCGCTTTCTTCGCGGGACAGCGCGACAGACGTCCGTACGCCGCGACCAACAAATTCCATCAGCCCGCCAACAACCCGCTCATTGGGGTCGATGCCGGCGCACGATAGTACTTCGCGCCCATCGCGCGAACGCGCCCAACGGGCAATTTGTTCCGGTCCGTTGCCATACTTCTTGTCGTCGGCGATGGCATCATCCAGAGCAGCCAGTACAACGGCTGCGAAAAGTTTGCGTGCACGATTGCCTTGTTCGTTGTTAAAGGCAGTGCCGTCAACGAAATCTCTCATCTCGTCTTTCCTGTTTTTCTTGCTCTTGCAATTTTCGGCGTGACGGTCCTTATGACCTATTACATGCGATTCGGATACACCTAAAATGCATAGTTGCGTTGCGTCATTTGCATGGCTCGCTGCAGGTGCAGCACTAGGTTTCGTTGTCTTGTCAGGTGTGGTCACGCCAGATATAGGGACGAGAACTGACGCATCAACCGTTTGTGAAGGATTTAAGTCATGCCCAAGATAAATGGGAACGAAATTCGCCCCGGCAATGTGCTTGAGCATAATGACGGACTGTGGGCGGCGGTCAAAGTGGATCACGTAAAGCCCGGCAAAGGCGGAGCTTTTGCCCAGGTCGAGCTGCGCAACCTGCGCAATGGCTCAAAGCTGAACGAACGCTTCCGTTCGGCCGACAAAGTCGAACGCGTGCGCCTTGAGCAGAAGGATCAGCAGTTCCTGTACGAATCCGATGGCATGCTGGTGTTCATGGACTCCGAGACCTACGAGCAGATCGAACTGCCTTCGGAACTGCTGGGTGAGCGCCGCCCGTTTCTGCAGGACGGCATGACTATCGTTGTGGAGTTTTACGAAAGCGAGGCGCTGAACGCCACGCTGCCCCAAAAAGTGACCTGCAAGATCGTCGAGACCGAGCCGGTTGTGAAGGGTCAGACTGCGGCGAACTCGTTTAAGCCAGCGGTTCTGGACAATGGCGTCAAGGTCATGGTGCCGCCTTTTATCGGGCAGGATGAGATGATCGTAGTGAATACCGAGACCATGGAGTATTCCGAACGCGCGTAAGCGGACGATAGTTCGGTGCAAAAGGGTCGCTCTGCGGCCCTTTTTTAGGTCCGAATGCGATAGCGCTCGGGATGATCTCCAAACAGCTCCAGCATCAGTTCGTACTTGATGCGATTGGCGCTGACCTGTCGGTAGAACGCGATCAAGAAAGCGGTCGGGCCTTGAATGCGTCCGAGACCGCTTATCGCGGCCACGACGGTGCCGACATCGGTTTTACCCTGCAACACCAGCCAGCCGCCCAGCATCAGAATCCCAACAGTCCCTGCGCCATTGATGATACTCAGCAGGAACTTGGCCGAGAGTTTCCAGATGAACATCTTGCGGCGGGTCTCGAATATCTCGTCGAACTGTTTCTCAATCGCTCGCGATGCCGCCTCAATATCCTCGTGCGTCAAGCGGTCGGTCGCGCTGCGCAGGATTCGAACACGCTCGGCCACGAAGATGTTCACTTTTCGCTGAGAGGCCAGAACGATAATGATCTGCGGAACGATCATGGAAAGTGCGATCAAGCCCAGCCCCGGTTGGGTTGAGGAGATGTAGCCGATCACGCTGATCAATGTGCCGATTTGCACCACAGGATCGGAAAACGCACCGCCTGCGAACTTGCCCAGCTCTTCCGCCTCAGCAGATACGGCCGTTGTCATCGTGCCCGAACGAAGGTCTTGCCCCTCTTCGCTGAGATCGATTGATCGGGCAAGCAACCGTCCCCGGATCAGTCGGATGATGTCCTCGCCCAGCGTTCCAGAGCGATACCCGAGCACCCATTTCAACGTAAGGCTCAACAGGATGACGCCCATCATCCCGGCGCCCAGCAACAGCAGGCGATCCACTTCGATGCTATCAGATGTCAGGTGATTGACGATGTCGCGCTGGAACTCAAGCGGAGCGGCCGCCAGCGCAGCCACCGCCAATGACAGCAGAATAAGGATGATTTGCCGTCCGGCGCTGACACGCCATATCGCGGTATATAGGCGAAACATGCACGTATCCCGTTAGGCCAATTGCAGTCAGTGATACCGCGCGGCCCGGCCGCGTCAAATACGCAAACAGTTTCAAAAGAATGGGCGTGCCGGTTCAGCAACAAAATCAACCTGGCAGTTTTAGCGTCGCGCCACCTGCCTGCATCTCGTCCCCCGCGCGATCCAGCCGAAGGTATGCGATCGCCTTTCCGCCAGACTGTGTAAACAACACCCCGGCGGGTTTACCACTGGAGTGAATCTCGGTCCCGACCGGAGCGGTGCCCGCGATCTCGACAACGCGCAGACCTTTGCGTAACTCAGTCTTGTGCTTCATGCGCGCGGTGACCTCTTGTCCGACATAGCAGCCCTTCTTGAAGTCCAAGCCATTCAGCGCCTCGAACCCGGACTCAAGAATATAGCTGTCTGGCGTCAGTTCGATGCTGGTTTCGGGGATACAGTGACGGACGCGGATAGCATCCCAGTCCGTACCGTCATCACCTTCCGGAGCGGTAGAATAAGCGCGCCATCCCAGATCAGGATGCCGCGGGTCGGGTAGGGCGCCTTCGGGCGCGGGGCCGGTGCCGCGTTGTACGTTCAGGTCGGTCTGGTCGATGGTCACATCTGCACGCAGCTTGTACATCGTCAGTCGTTTGGCAAGCCCGTCGGCCAGCACTTCGGCCACATCCAGCAGCACCGACTCACCGTCTCGTTTGAGAAAGAAGTCAGCCAGGTACTTGCCCTGCGGGGTCAGAAGGGCGGCGTAGACCAGCCCGTCGTCCAGCCGCTGCACGTCATTTGTGATCAGCCCCTGCAGAAAGCTATCAGTATCGTTGCCGGTCAGGCGCAGAATGCGGCGATTGGACATGGGTTGATCCTCGTCAATTCGTCTGGCTTCGTGATATAGGAAATCGCGCTGCCATGACCAGAGGGTTTCAGACGTGTCCGCCCCGATCAGCATTGTGATTCCGACCCTTAACGCGGGGCATTCCCTGCCGGGAACGCTGCAGGCTTTGATGGAAGGGCTTCATTTAGGCCTGATCCGAGAGTTAATCGTGACCGATGGCGGCTCAGAGGATCCAACACTTGAGATGGCGGATGAAGCCGGAGCCATGATCGTAACAGGCCCGGCGTCAAGGGGAGGGCAGTTGCAAAGGGGGTGTGCCAAAGCATCTGGCGACTGGCTGCTAATCCTGCATGCCGACACCGAGTTGCAGTCAGGCTGGAGCGCCATCGTGGCAGAGCATCTGCGTTCGCACAGACCAGCAGCCTTCCGATTGCGGTTTCGCGTCAGTGGGATTGGTGCCCGCTGGGTTGCCGGTTGGGCCAACCTGCGTAGCAGAGTGTTTGGTTTGCCCTACGGCGATCAGGGGCTGTTGGTGCGTCGCAGGGAATATGACTCTGTCGGAGGATTCCCAGATCAGCCACTGATGGAGGATGTCGCCTTGATCCGCGCTTTGCCGCGCCCGGTGCTGTTGAAAGCAGACGCGGTTACGAGTGCGGAACGCTATATCCGTCAGGGTTGGTTTCGGCGGGGCGCGCGGAACCTTTGGACTCTGGCGCGGTACTTTCTGGGGGCTGATCCGCATCTGCTGGCGCAGTCGTATCGGCGTTGAAGGCTGTGCGTAGCTCAACGATGGATTTGCCCAGACGGAACGGTGCAGCAAAACTTACCAGACATAGGGCAATGATCTGCAGTACCAAAATATGCGCATTCGCCTGCAGATATTCCCATTCATCCTTGAGCTTGCCGACCTGTTCGATCAGATCGTCATAGCTTTGGGCCAGGATCAGATAATCACCAGCAATCGCAGGCACCTTGCGCCGCATGTTGTCAATTGCGGTTTGTGTATCATCGTCCAGAGATGTGAAGACGAGAAATTGATCGATGCTGAAGGCATCCGCTTTCGCGGCCATCTCGCGGGCCTCATCCATGTCATCACTCGACGTGCGGCCGAATAGAAAATGCAGGCCTTGAAGCGGGGCTACTTCGTTCGTGACCGCGATAAACAACGGTAAATCGGCATTGCTTGCGGTTGAGGCGGACAGAAACTCTACCTTTTCGCACAAAACAGCTGTATCCGGGTCGTAAGCGGGGTCACAGAACCTCAGCCGAAACCGCGCGGCATCACGGTCGAATGCAAGCGTGGCGGCATAAGCAACGTCGATCTGCCGGTCCAGCCGCGAACTGTCCGAGGTGTAAAGCCCGGCCAACACGGCGACCAGTGCACCGATCCCACCCAATACGACCCAGACCAGATCCGCCAGTTTCCACGCCCGATGCCCTGCAGGTTTGCGGAACAGAAATCCTGTGCCAAACAGGCCGATCATAAAGGCCAGTATCAGCAGAGGTAATTGGTTTTCAGCGATGAATGTCATACGCCGGAGTGTACGGTCTGCGCAGCATCTGACAACAGGGCTCACGCGCAGTTGTACCTTATGAAACGTCGCTACCTGACGTCAGGACCCCGAGCTTTGGCCGAACTTGCGAAACAGCTTCGTCCGGTCAAAGGCCTGCTCTAACTCGTCCGTGCGCTGCTTGACACTGTCCCAGAGACGTTCCTGCATTTCGGCAATGGCGCATTCCAATAGCACCATCAGCGAAGTCATGGAATCCCAGGCCGAAGGCACTGCGATCCTTACCGCAAAGGTGTGTTTGGCCAGCCGGTGGATGGGGGATCGCCATTGATCCGTCAGCAGGACAACCTCGGCCCCGCGTTCATGGCAAAGCTGTCCGATCAGCAAAGTGGTGTTCTCATAGCGCCGCACATCCAAGGCCACCAGCACGTCGCCTTCGCGCACTTCGAGCAGATCGTGAGTCCACGACGCTGCATCTGACAGCAGCTTCACATCAGGACGGATCATCTGCAGGTGGAGGTAGAGATATTGCGCCAGGGTCCCGGTTATGCGTCCGCCGGTGATGAAAACACGCCGTTTGGGATCGCAAAGCATACGGCAGAAACTGTCAAACTCATCCGGGTCGACCTCATCAATCGAACGCCGCTGGTTCTCAAGCGCTTGGCGGGAGTAGCGGTTGAGAATGTGTTCTTCAGGTAAGTCATTCTGCCAGACATCCCGTTTGGCGACGGGCCCCGAGATCATCTCTTTCACTTCGCTGCGTATCGCGGACTGAAACTGCGGATAGCCATCAAAGCCGGTTTTCTGAAGCATCCGCGCAACCGTGGCGGTGGAAACCGAGGCGATACTGGCCAGCTCGGTAATGCTGCCAAGCCCTGCCATGGGGTAATCATCCAGCAGCACGTTGACCAACTGCCGCTCGGTCGGTGTCATCATTTCGCGATGCGCAAGGAGCCTTTCTGTCACTCGCACGGAATACTCCTTTCCCTTTCTACCCATGTTTATGTGGAAAATTTGACAATGCAATCTGACTTGGGGAATTTTATACAGGAAATTTATTGACAGGTTAAGAACCTCTGTGGAATTTTTTCCAGATGGAATCACGTAGCGCCACTCTCACCTCTGCTCAGCTTGATTTCGGTCCTGTCGTTCACATCGACGACGCGCCGGAGGAGCCTTCGGTTGTGGTGGTGTGCGAACACGCCTCGCATCGTATCCCGGACGGACTGGGGGACATGGGGCTAAGTGCCGAGGCACTGCGCAGCCATATCGCGTGGGACCCGGGCGCGCTGCCGGTTGCTCAGGCACTGGCTCAGCAGTTGAACGGCGTGCTGGTGCATGGCGGGGTGTCGAGGCTGGTTTATGACTGCAACCGCCCTCCCGAAGCCCCCGATGCTATGCCGGAATGCAGTGAAGACACACCGATCCCGGCGAACCTTGAACTGAGCGCCAATGCGCGTCAGCAGCGGATCGAAGGCGTTTATGTACCGTTTTGCCAAGGGCTAGAGGATGTTCTGATCCGCCATCACCGCACGCTAAAACTCATGGTGACGGTTCATAGTTTCACGCCGATATACCGCGGAAAGCCGCGCGATGTTGAGCTTGGTTTGCTGCATGGCCAGGACGCCCGCTTTGCCAAGGCGATGTTGGCCAGCGCCGCGCACGAGCTGCCCCTGGTTACTCGATTGAACGAACCCTATTCGGCGGCAGACGGGGTGGCGCACACTTTGGATCTTCACGCAGCGCCCAACGGATTGTTGAACGTCATGATCGAGATCCGGAATGATCTGATTCAGACAGCCGAGCAGCAGCGGGTCATGGCCAATTGTCTGGCCCCGTGGATCAATCGTACCATTGCTCCGTTCTGTAGCGGGGTGGGCGAATGATCAAGGCAATGTCAGCATATGTGCGTGTGGTCGATGCGGTGAACTACCGGATCGGGCGGGTCATGATGTGGGGCCTGTTCGTGATGATGGGTATCCTGCTGTGGTCCTCGATCTCGAAGACCTTCTTTCTGCCTTCGCTCTGGACGCTAGAAATGGCGCAGTTTGCGATGGTGACTTATTACATCATGGGGGGGCCGTATTCGATCCAACTGGGTTCGAACGTGCGAATGGATCTGTTTTACCATAATTGGAGCCATCGCCGGAAAGCCTGGTTCGATGCCTTCACGGTGCTGCTGCTGATCCTTTATCTGGGTGTACTGTTCTACGGTGGGCTTGGATCCACGGCGTACAGCCTGGGCTATTGGGGTGATGAGCCTGTCGCCTATTTCACAGGCCTGCTAACCGGCAGCGAAGAGGTCGGACGGCTTGAACGATCCTCCACCGCGTGGCGGCCATACATCTGGCCGGTCAAGGCGATCATGGTCTTCGGCTTCTTCCTGATGCTGCTGCAGGCGATATCAGAATTTTTCAAAGACATTGCGCGGATCAACGGGCAAGAGATCGGGGCAGCGCGGGCATGAGCCAGGAATTTATCGCAATCTTCATGTTCGCTTCGATGATGCTGATGCTGTTCACCGGGCAGCGCGTCTTTGGTGCCATTGGTGCCGTCGCAGCCATTGCGGCACTGGCGCTCTGGGGGACAGGCGGGCAGGACATTCCGTTTTCGGCGGCGATGAAGCTGATGAAATGGTACCCGCTGCTGACCCTGCCGATGTTCATCTTCATGGGCTATGTCCTGAGCGAAAGTCGTCTGGCCGATGACCTCTATCGCATGTTCCACGTCTGGATGGGGCCGGTGAACGGTGGGCTTGCCATCGGCACCATCGGTCTGATGGTGCTGGTCTCGGCCATGAACGGGCTTAGCGTGGCCGGTATGGCCATCGGGGCGACGATTGCGCTGCCTGAACTGCTGCGGCGCGGATACGACAAGACCATGGTGACGGGGGTCATTCAGGCCGGGTCGAGCTTGGGCATCCTTGTGCCGCCCTCGGTAGTTCTGGTGCTTTATGCCATGATCGCGCGGCAACCCGTCGGTCAACTTTGGCTGGCAGGCATTGTGCCGGGGCTGCTGATGGCGTCTTTGTTCATCCTCTACATCTGGATTCGTTGCCGGCTTCAGCCGCATCTGGGACCAGCGATGGAAGACGCGCACGAGGTCCCAAGGTCCGAGAAACTCCGTCTGCTCTGGGCCGGGGCACTGCCATTGATGATTTTCGCTGCGATGATGCTGCCGTTCGTGAACGGTTGGACCTCATTGGTAGAAAGTTCGGCCATCGGAGCGTTGGCGGCGCTTGGGGCGTCAGTCCTCAAACGTCGGATGACGTGGAAGATTTTCGAGGACTGTACCAAGCAAACCTTGGCCATCTCGTGCATGTTCATGTGGATCATCCTTGCGGCGCTGGGCTTCGGCGCGGTGTTTGACGGGCTGGGCGCGGTCAAGGCCATCGAGAACCTGTTCACCGAGCAGTTGGGGCTGTCACCGTGGCTGATCCTGATCCTGATGCAGCTCAGCTTTATCATCATGGGCACGTTCCTGGACGACACCGCAATGCTCGTCATCGTAGCGCCGCTCTATGTGCCGCTCGTGGGGGCGCTTGGCTTCGATCTGATCTGGTACGGTGTACTTTACACCATCACCACCCAGATCGCGTATATGACGCCGCCTTTCGGCTACAACCTATTCCTGATGCGCGCAATGGCTCCGCCAGAAATCAGTCTGCGGGACATTTACCGCTCAATCGTGCCCTTTGTCGGGGTGATGATCCTGGCGCTCGCAATAATCATGATATTCCCCGAGATCGCCTTGTGGCTGCCCGGGTATGTTTACGGAAATTAACCAGAAGGCCCGACACACGGGCACCCAAACTTAAACGGAGAGGAAATTGACATGACGACAAGACGTAAGTTTCTGAAAACTGCGGGGGTAGGGGTTGCGGCGGCACCTTTGGCAACGCCTGCACTGGCGCAAAGCACGATCACATGGCGGATGCAGACATATGCCGGTCCTGCACTGGCCGAGCATGTGATCGACCCGGCTATCAAGATGTTCAACCAGATCGCCGGTGACCGTATGCAGATCGAGCTGTTCTACGCCGATCAACTGGTCCCGACCGGAGAGCTGTTCCGCGCTATGCAGAAGGGAACCATCGACGCAGTTCAATCGGATGATGACTCGATGGCCTCGCCCACCGAAGTCACTGTTTTCGGCGGCTACTTCCCGTTCGCTTCGCGCTATTCGCTGGACGTACCGGTGCTGTTCAACCAGTGGGGCTTGAACGAAATCTGGGACGAAGAGTATTCGAAGGTTGGCGTTAAACACATCAGCGCCGGCGCGTGGGATCCGTGTCACTTTGCGACCAAGGATCCGATCAATTCGCTGGAGGATATGAAGGGCAAACGCATCTTCACCTTCCCGACAGCAGGCCGGTTCCTCAGCCAGTTTGGCGTGGTACCCGTCACACTGCCGTGGGAAGACATCGAAGTTGCAGTTCAAACCGGCGAGTTGGACGGTATTGCCTGGTCGGGCATCACCGAAGACTACACCGTGGGTTGGGCGGATGTGACTAACTACTTCCTAACCAACAACATTTCGGGGGCCTGGGCCGGCCACTTCTTTGCCAATATGGATCGCTGGAACGAGCTACCGGAAGATCTGCAAACTCTGTTCAAGGTCTGCTGTGACCAGTCGCACTACTACCGCCAGTGGTGGTATTGGGGCGGCGAAGCCAACCTGCGGGTTAACGGTACCAAGATGCAATTGACGACCATCCCGGATGAAGAGTGGGCGACGGTTGAAGAAGCTGCTGTTAAGTTCTGGGACGAAATTGCTGCGGAATCCGAGACCAAGGCAAAGGTCGTGGATATCTTCAAGCGCTACAACGCCGAAATGCTCAAGGCCGGGCGGCCCTATCGTTACGGATAAAATACTTGACCGGCCCGTTCTTTCGCGGGCCGGTCGTTACAGGGACAAAGAATTTTCGTCGAAAATTCTCGCATATCACAGAGGTATTGCATGCTGACATTTGAGCATTTGAAGGCTGAGGTTTCGTCTGGCGAGATTGATACGGTATTGGTTTGTCTGGTTGACCTTCAGGGCCGTTTGATGG
>NZ_JBQFRX010000004.1:0-293941 GCF_056537605.1 Ruegeria sp. C5
ATGACACCGAGTAATTGGCCAACTCTCGAAATAGTCGGAGCACAAAATCAAGCTCGCAACTTCTTGTCGATTAGTAATTGAGATTCTTGCCGGGTTGCTCCCCGGAATTGCGTGGGCCAACATTTTTGGGTGGTACAAACGTCGATTTGGAGATCAGTATGCCGGACCTCAAAACTAACAAGAAAAACGTCATCGCTTTCTACGAAATGATGTTCAACGAGTGTCGACCTGCCGAGGCCATAGATATCTTTGTTGGGGAAACCTATACGCAGCACAACCCGCATGTTGGCGACGGCAAGCAAGCTTTTATCGAATATTTCGAGCGCATGGCCGCCGAATACCCGGGAAAGCGTGTGGACATCAAACGTGCGTTTGCTGAAGGCGATCACGTTATTCTGCATTGCCATCAAATCTGGCCTGATGGTCTCGAGTACGCAGGGATCGATATTTTTCGCCTGGATGCTGATGGCAAGGTTGTCGAACACTGGGACGTTCTTCAGGAAGTTCCAGCAAACAGCGAGAATGACAATGGTATGTTTTGACTTCGTCGTTCTGACAGCGGTGCATGGAACTTCGAAAGGGCCTGTCAGCTAAACCACCATAGTCAAAGGGCATAAGTCTGATCCAAGAGATCCGCCGAAGCGTATCTATCAAGAACCAATAAGGAAGGAGATAAATATGCTCCCGAAGAGTATTCTTGCGGCGACCCTTGGACTATTTGCAGCCACTTCGCTTCAAGCCGGAGTTCAAATTCGCTTCATAGAAGGCGCACCCAAAGACCGTTTTGTTCTGACAAATGTGGGAACGTGCGAAGTAGAAACCTCGACCGTTAAAATTGACTTGTCGCAATCTGCTGGACGTCTGATTTTCGACGTTACCGAAAAAGGCGCGGGTGTAGAGGTATTCCAACCGCTCGAATTCGTTGAGGGTGCGGATGCACTGCGTCAATTTCCTTCGGTCGTGGACGGGCAGAATACAATTGAACTTGAGATCGTTTCCCTCGCAGCCGGGGACAAATTAGCCTTTACCATCGATGTGGACGACACGATCGGGCAACGCGAAATCACCGTAACGGAGTCGGAGATCGAAGGCGCCACGGTGTCATATACCGACGCGGATGAGACCAGTACTGCGACCTTCTCTTCCGAAGCGCTTGTCAACGTGACGACCAAGGGCTGCTGAAAGCTATCCCACAATGTCGAATTGGATGGTCCGCATAGCATTTCTTGCGCTCGTGTTGGGAGGCGGCATCCTGATCGGGATATTGACCGCGCCTGGCGATTGGTATGCGCAGCTTTCTAAACCTGCTTTCAATCCACCAAATTGGATATTTGGCCCGGTCTGGACGGTGCTTTATGTCTTGATCGCCATGGCGGGTTGGCGCCAGTTCGAAACAGACCGAAGCTCGACTGCCATGAAGCTGTGGTGGGCACAGATGGGTCTAAACTTTTCGTGGTCCCCAATCTTTTTCATACTGCAACTACCGTGGTTTGCGTTTGTTGTAATTGCCGCGTTGCTGGCTGTCATCGTCATGTTCATCGCTCTGGTCAGGAGCTCGGATCAGGTTTCCGCACTAGCCTTCCTGCCGTACTTTGCATGGGTCGCATTTGCCACTGTCTTGAACCTTTCTATTGCAATACTGAACTGAGAAAAAACGATATGCGTGGAAACTTCGCTGGGCTTGTTTCAGGTCTTGTTATCATCGGATCTATAATGGCACAGGCTGATGAAAATCTTGCAGAAGACTTCTCCAAGTCTCCGGAGACGAGTTGGGACTACGTTGCCGACACCGTCATGGGAGGAGTTTCTTCAGGACAGGTGCAGTTTCGTTCGGAACGTGATGTTGCGTTCGCCCGGTTGACCGGAACTGTCAGCACAAAAAACAACGGCGGCTTTATCCAGTTCCGACGCAAGTTGTCTGATCGACCAGATGAGGGTGTATCGGGCGTCAGGCTGTTGGTACGGGGGAATGGCGAGCAATACTTCGTCCACCTCAGGACACGTGGCACGGTGCTTCCATGGCAATACTATCAGGCCGCGTTCGCAACTTCTGACAACTGGACCGAAGTCTGGTTACCTCTCCCAGGCTTCAAGGCTTCAGGTGCCATGTTGCGCGCTATTCCCGTTGCTGACGAAATCACCTCAGTTGGAGTTGTAGCCTACGGGAGAGATCACGAGGCCCGCGTAGATGTCAGCGAGATTGGTTTCTATTGAAGGTTTCCCAAGAGAGGGCTGCAATCTTCAAATAGGTCTGTTTGGAACCGCGCGGGATCTAAATTTACAAACCATCTTCCCGATGGAATACATTCCGTTGATGCCCGAGCATCAATTTGGACAGGTCTGATCAGGCTGCTCAACAACAGCAACCGACATTGCCATTCCAATTGTCTTTGCTCATCGTTTCCAAGCGACTAAATTGGGTCCATGGAAGAAGTCACTCGACTGACCGAATGGATGATTACAGAAGGTCGTCGCTCCGGTGATCCTGTAAAGGTGGTGTCACAGTTTTGTTCCTCCTTGATCGAGGCCGGAGTGCCGCTTTGGCGGGCAAACATTGGCCAGCGCTTTGCCAACCCATTGCTTATTGCCTGGGGGGTAGTTTGGACGCCTGAAGGCACCGACAGCTACGACGTCACGCATGAGACGATGTTGACAGATGGCTATGTCGGGAGTTCATTCGAGTATATTCTTGCGAACAGAAAGCCACTTCACAAAAGTCTACGGCGACTGGACTCGGAAACAGAGCATTCATCCTATCTTGAATTTGCAGAGCAGGGTGGCACCGACTACTACGCTACTTTGCTCTATTACGGCGATGGATCGCTGCATGGATGTACGTTCGTTACTCAGGCAAAGGATGGATTCTCGCCCGAACATCTTAGGCTGATTGAAGCGGCCTTACCGGCCCTTTCTTCCGCCTTGGAACCTGTCACGATGCGAAAATCGTCTAAAGGTCTGCTTCGAACTTATTTGGGAGATGGACCTTCCGAGGCCGTCTGGAGCGGCAATATAAAGCGCGGAGAGCGAACAACTTTGGATGCCGTGGTTATGTTCACTGATCTGCGAGGCTTTACAGCACTTTCCGAGACCTCCCCGGAAGAAGATATCTTCGACACGCTTAGCGACTATTTTGATCTGGTGGTTAAAGCCGTAGAGGACAACGGTGGAGACGTCCTCAAGTTCATGGGCGATGGCATCCTGTCGATCTTTACTATTGAAGCTCAAAAAGACCATGCCGACCGCTGCAGAATGGCGGCTCTTGCAGCGCAGAGTGTGCTGAGTGGTTTGAACGCTCTCAACACCAGACGAGACGGGTTTCAAAAACAGCCTTTGGATGTTGGTATTGGAATTAACGTTGGGCAGGTCAGCTATGGTAATATCGGCAGCCCCGGCAGGCTTGATTTCACAGTTCTGGGCGGGGCGGTGAACGTTGCAAGCCGAATTGAAGGTTTAACAAAATCAACTGGTCGGAGAGTGTTGGCGACGTCAGCCGTTGCAAGTGCTGCTCCGAACATGTTCGTTAGCTGTGGGGATCACGAAATACGTGGCCTTGCGCAGCCCATTGAATTGTTCTTTCTCACTGAAGATGCACAATAATCAGCTATAGTTATTCAAAACAATCTACCTTCGGCATCTTACGACATTAAATGATCGCTAGAAATGAAACACAAAGCGCAAAAATCCACTAAGGCACGGCAAGCTGAACGTAACTGTTAGAGTAACCGGAAACCGGGACTTGCCCGTTAACGTTCAGCTTCCCTGGAATGATAAACATGTCCATTGACTTTGGTAGCAGGCATTATCCCGCCAGCAGTTGATAAAATGAATATCTAGTCTGTATTAAGAATTGGATATTGGGAAATATCTGCGACTGATGACCTATTTCTTTTTTGCTGCCATATTCGCAGGCGCCGGTGACGGCCAAGCGATCAGGTAGTTTGCAGAAACCTAAAGCTGGGACCCAATTGGTAAAATACTTAATAACCCGGCAACTATGTGATCCCAGGCCGATCCTGTCGGCTCGAATTGGTACTCAAGAATGGTGCCATCATTGGCTCTTGTCGTCCATTTAAGCTGGCCAGCTTGCTCGAGCGTCACGTTATATGTGTATGCGGGTAGTGCATCGTCCAAGGCTCCCATCGTCTGCGCAGTCAATGCTGGAGAGTCAATCAGAATTCCCATCTCGGTGTTGATGTTGACAGATCGCGGATCCCAGTTGAATGAACCCACGAACAAGTACTGGTCATCAATTGCAAATGCCTTGGAGTGCAGGCCTGACCTAGATTGAGCCCAGTTAATACCGCGGCGTTGGACTTGATAAGCGTCGGGTCGCAGCTCGTAGAGTTCTACTCCACCGCGTAGTAGTGCTCGGCGTTTCTTGGCGTAGTGTGCGTAAACGGGTGCGACGTCGTTAGATGCAAGTGAGTTGGTTACAACCTTTACGTCGACCCCACGGTTCTCGAGTTCGGTCAGCCATTTCACACCGTTGTTGCGCGGCACGAAGTAGGCGGACACGATGTTCACTTCACTGCTGGCATTCTCAAAGTACGGAAGCAATTGAGATGCAAGAACGGGACCTGAGTTCTCGAGGCCCGCGGCCTTTGAAGGCGGATCAGCATAAAGTTTCGCTGGCAGCCAATCCAGTAACAGGGCGCCATCCGCGAAGTTCTCTTTTGCCGACTTTCTGAGCGCTGCGCCGTACTGCGTTTGCTTCGCTTCCTCGACGAATTCATTCAACCTGCTGCGTGCATCGCTCAGGTCAAATTCTTCGGGTTCTCCGACAACCACGCGAGCCGGAACAGCGAATTCGCTGTTCCAGTAAGCGTCAAAGCTACGTGACACTTCGCGTACAACTGGGCCTGCGGCCAGCACATCCAGATCAGCATAGTTCATTTCTTCCCGCGCCAAAAAATACTCGGCACCGATGTTTCTCCCACCCACAATCGTGAACACGTTGTCTGCTGTCATGGACTTGTTGTGCATTCTGCGATTGATGCGTTTGAAATCAGTCAGACCCGCGATCAAAATGCTCTGATCTCGCCAGAACGGGTTGAATAGCCTTATTTCGATGTTTTTGTGATTGTCCAACGCAGCGGTCATCGCGTCGTAGCAGGACGTATCCATATCATCCAACAACAGCCTGACACGAACACCTCGATCCGCCGCTTGCAAGAGACTGGCAGCGAACAGGTGACCGGTTGGGTCGTCGTGCAGAAGATAGTATTGCGCGTCTATCGTTCGCTCGGCCGCAGTGGCCAACAACAGCCGTGATACGAGCGCTTCTTCTCCATCACTGATCAGCTTGATGCCTGACCGACCGTCTTTAGGATCCCCAAGGCGATTGGCCGCCTGACCCAGAGCCGTGCTGGAATTTGCCGGTAGCGCAGCTGATACCGTCTTTTCATACGTGCGGGTTTTCGGAGCGCAAGCGACAAGAAACAGCGCGCAATAAACACTAATCACGAACTTCCACAGCGCCATTGGCTTTCTCCAACCCTATGCCCTAGGTGACTACGCCCGAGCACGCGATTGCAAGTTTGTTCTATGAAGCCTGAGGTTGTTTCGTTCGCTAGTGTTGATTTCGTAACTCTCGCAAGCGCCATGTTGTTGGTTTGCGATTTCGGCACACCCCTAGTTCCAACGGACTATGGCAGAACCCAGATGCGTCGAACCACACCGCTTGTAACCAGTTTCCGTGTTATAAGTCTCTGATCAGGTAAAATGATGCTCTCTGATTTTGGAAGTTTAGGTGCTCTTAGCATTGACGTGTTACGATTCCACCCCACAGTTTTGACGCAGATTTTCGGAGCATCCAGAGTGTTTGTGAGGACAACCGCCTTGTTGATTTTTGCTGTGTCGACCCCGGCCACGGCATTGCAGCTTCGCGAAACAGGGCGTTATGAACTTAATCAGCCCGCAAGTCTTGACTACGATCCGACCTTTTGTGGGTTGTGGATTGCGAACGAGGGGCCCGAGGCAATTCTCGTTACATTGCAAGGTGATGAATTGCGCCGTATATCCAGCGATCTCTTTCGGATCAAAGCAATTGCTGTTGAAGGGGATCACTTGTTGCTGGGCGATGGTCTCGGCAGTCTTCAACGTGTCACCAAGGACGGATCACGCCTGGGAGCACCCTTCGAATTGGAAGGTGGTTTCGCGGATACGGAAGGAATTGCGATCAACGCCAAGGGACAGATCGTGACCGTAGAGGATGACCCCGAACGGTTGTCGTGGTTCACCTCAGAGGGTGCTTTGACGGCGAGGTTGGATACCATGAAGCTCTCTCCTCCCTTGAGTGAGGCGCAGGGCATCGCGATTGATCCGCGTACCGGCCACATGTTGATTGTTGATGACTGGGAAGGGTCAAACAGCCTGTATGAGTTCACGGCAGATGGCCAACTGCTCGCCCAGCAAAGTTTGTTGGAATTCGGAACCGATCCAGAAGGCATCGCCATTAGGCCGGGGTCCAATCAACTGTTCGTTGCATTCGACGGTGGCGCGAAGATTGTGACATTTGACTACACGCCCACTTTGCCTGAAGGATCGCCGCCGCTCCCGCCGGGCGCGGATTGCATGATGTTCTGAAAATTTGGTTGCTTGCTTCGGCTGGCGCAGGTTTCGGCTAGTCGCGCTCGCTGTCCAAAGTTTCGCGTATGAGCGTCAGATTAGGTAATGATTCATGGAACGGTTCAGGCCCGAGTTCGGACAAAACTGGAGCCAGGGATTCCGACATCCGCTCCATACAAGCTTTCAAAAACTCCGCGCCTTGCGGTGTAGGCCGAGCAATTTTCGAACGTTTGTCATTGGGGTTGGCTTCAAGAGTAACAAGGTCATGATTTTCAAGACTGGAGAGTATGTGCGTCATCGAAGTTTTAGGCACTTGAAACGCGTTCGAAAGTTGCTGTGGAGTTTCACCCTCGGGACGCCGTACCAGATGGCCCAAAATTCCGAATTGAGTCGCCGTCATTCTACCAGGCAAGAACGCTTCCAGCTTGGTCGAGATCAACTGATTGATGATCCCGACCTCGGTGAAGAACCGGTAAACTTCGTTGGTCTCATCTTCAGGCTTCATTCAGAATTCGTGTCTCCAGCGGCCAGCGTGGTGTGGGAATTGGTTCAGGTCCATACCCCAAACGCAGCAACATTTGCACCGTGTGGCCCGGTGACGCAAGAAGCTCATGCGCCAGAGCGTACTCATCGGCCATCTCAGGATACTCTTGAAGTGCCTGGCTGACCGGATGAACGCCTAGGCCCATTTCGGTTGTCTTCAGGTAGAAACGCATCAACTGACGTCCTGCATCGATTTGATCGCTTCGCGTATTTTTAGCTGTCGTGAGAACTGCGTACTGCGGTGTCGCGTCTAGCATAGCGAAATAGTCTTGCATGTGCGCCTGAGTGCCTGGGTGATCAACGTTCATCAGGGTCTCATTGTCCAATAGGCCGGTAAGTCGCAGCGTTTCCAGAAACGGATCGCGTAACTCAATCCCGTCCGGGTTGGCGTTGATTTCTGCTTTCCCGATCCGCATGAGGTCCACGGATTCTTTCAAGGTCTGCGGTGTTCGCATTTCGATTTCAAAAGCGCGTTTCGTGAGGTCTCGAATACGGACCACCAAATCTTCATCGGTAATCAAAGTTGCATAGTTGCCAAGCGTAGACACTTGATCGGCAGAGAGGCGCTGTTCTGTGTACGGTTCTTTGTTGGAATGCCGTTTGAGGATTTGATCTGAGAGTGGATCGGATGCCCCGCCAGATACAAACATCGCTTCTGCGATAGGTCCGTCATTCCCATCTGGCAGTAACTCGACCTCTGTATCAAACCCCTGTGCACCTGCTGCCAGAACCATCGTCTCAACAAATGCGCCGAGGCCAATATAGAGCTGGCGGTGGTAAGGGTCGGTTTCAGGAAGCTCACGTTCAGGATCACGGTGGATGCGCACTTTGTCTTGCCCAACCAACTCGATCAGCCAAGGTTGCAAATTGTGTGGATTGGGGGCGAGAATTGCGTAGGACAAAGCAGCCTTGCGTGGGTCATCATACGGTTTTGGCGTCCACGGAGCTAAAGCTTCATGGGGCGTACGTGTCGTGAGAAACCCAGCCGCGCCCGTTGCCGCCAGTATTGTGCCTCCGCCTAGAATCTTGAGAAAACGTCTTCGGTTTGGCATCTTGACTCTCCAATAGTACGATATCGAACTAAATTAATACGAAATCGTACTATTTCAACCCCAATCGATGCAGTGATTGTTTGAGCGACTAGAAAAAAGAATATCAGAGCAGCCGGAGGCAACTGCGGGTTGCCGTTATCGACAAGTATTCGGAGCGCCTTTAGTACCGAAAATAAGCAGATATTTTAGATGATTAATGGCCGGATACGAGAAGATCAGAGGCTGTTGAGCCGATGCTTTTCGAGTATCTCGCAAAGCATAGCCTTGGCTTGCAGCCTGTGTTCTCGATGACGTTCACGGGCGACATCCGGACGACCTTCACTAATCGCTTGGAAAACAACCCGATGATCTTCATTGGATTTGACGGGCAGGGGTCTGATGAACAAGGTCGTTGCGCGCGCGCGGCGCACCTGGTCGCTCATCATGGCGACAATCGCTTCGACCCGTTTGTTGCCGCCCAACCGAACGAGCTCTTGATGAAATAACTCATCGGCCTCGGCCCAGGCTTCAAGATCTTCGGCTTCGATGGCTCGGTCCATCTTCGCAATTGATCCAGCAAGTACTGCCAGTTCATCTTCTGAATAACCCGCTTCGGCAGCGCGTTGTGCAGCGAGGCTCTCGAGCTCCGTCAGGATATCGTAGATTTCACGCATATCGTCTGATGAAACCGGCAGTATCCGCACGCCTTTGCGGGGCCGCATCTCCAACAACCCCTTGCTTTCCAACATCAGCGCAGCTTCCCGTATCGGGGTGCGGGACATACCAAGGGTTTCGGCGAGTTCCGACTCCAGGTGGTCAGTTCCGGCTGCAAGTTCGCCGGACAGGATCATCTGCCGCAAATCCCTAACGGCGCGTTGCGTATTGGAAAGAGTTTTTGCGTCTTGACCCTTCACGGCGTCTCCAGGTTGATCTTTCGTCCCTCCGCAGCCGAAAGATAGATGCTCTCTTCGATGCGGATCACGTCCAAATAGTCTCGGGCCGTGTTTTCCAGCGGCGTGCCCTTTACAAGGCCTGAAACGACGTGACTTTGCAAGGCGTGGACGCAATCGCCGCCAAATCCATTATGATCGCTTGGAGGTAGAATTTGCTGCTGCGCCTGCTTTCCAAAAGCGCGGAGTTCAACTGAACCATCGCCGTTAAGAACCAATGATCCTGTTGTTCCTTCAATGAGAGCTTCACCCATAGTTTGACGCAGGTTTTTGGCGCTGTGGTCAAGACACCTGTTCCCATCGAACAGAGCTTTCAAACCATTGGGATGATCAAACAGGATATAGCCGGCGTCCTCACCCGCGATAATGGGGTTCACTTGGCGCAAGTCCGCATAAACTGCGATGGGCGCATCGAACAAGAATCGGAATGTGTCTACCCAGTGAACTGCTGTTTCATGAACCAGGAAACGCGGCATGTCCTGAAAATACGGCTGCCGGTCAAGATAGGCGCGTGGTCCTTGTCCGTCGCCAGGCCGAAGCCGGAAAGTAGCTTGTAGAGGTGTACCAATTCGACCCTCGGTCATCGCCTCTTTGATCGCGCGATACCAAGGTTGAAAGCGAAAGTTCTCGTGTACAACAATAGTTGCTCCTACCGCTTCGGCCTCTGCAACAATTTTCTCAGCTTCATGCAGCGACATGCAGAAAGGTTTTTGGCAGATCAACCACTTTATTCCAGAGTGCAGCGCCGTTCGGATGGCATCGGCCTGCGCCAAAGGTGGAAGGATGATGTCCACGAGATCTGGTTTTTCCGCCTCCAGCATTTTTGACAGATCATCGTAAGCGGCCAGTCCTGTTTCTTTCGCCTTTTTGATGTCACGGTTGCAGGATGCAATCGGAACCGCTCCGGGCATTCGAGACCAGCTTTCGTAGTGGAACTTGCTGAAATACCCCGCACCTACGCACGCGACCGTGATGGCTTGTTGAGTATTCATGCCAACAATGCTTCCAATACCGATGAGGCTGCGTCCTGCGTTCCGGCGGTGCCACCAAGGTCACGCGTCAGGTTTTGACCGCTCTCAGTCACCTTTTCCACGGCTTCCCGTAAACGTTCGCCATCTTTGGACAGTTCTGGATGATTATGGGTCAACCCTAACCATTCAAGCATCATTGCCGCAGACAAGATCATCGCGAAAGGATTGGCAGTGTTTTGTCCCGCAATGTCCGGAGCAGAGCCGTGACAGGGTTGGAACACGGCGTAGTTCAACCCGATATCTGCTGAAGGAGCCAATCCAAGACCGCCCATAAGGCCGGCGCCAAGGTCGGAGAGAATGTCTCCGAACATGTTCTCAGTGACCAAAACATCAAATTCCCAAGGTTTTTGAACCATCCATAGAGCGGTGGCATCAACATAAGCATGGTCTGCCTGCAATTCGGGATGGTTTGCAGCTTCTGCATCAAACATCGATCTGAAGAACGCAAAGGCGCGGAATACATTGGCTTTGTCGACACATGTAACTCGACCCCGACCGCGCCCGGTTCTTTTGCGGTTCTGGGCGAGTTCAAACGCAAACCGGAACAGTTTTTCGGACACCTCACGAGTGATCAGCAGAGTTTCACGTGCTTCGTGTTCGGTAACTTCTCCAGCGCCTTGGGTGAAGAACAGTCCTTCTGTGCTTTCGCGTATCAAGACAAAGTCGATCTCTTTTCCGGGAGGCAGCGCCAAGGGGGTCATTTGTCCGCTGCTAACCTTTACCGGACGCACGCCGGCAAAAAGGCCGAGCTGCTTCCGCAGGTCGATCTGTGGTGAAATCTCGGTTCCGTCAGGGTAGCGAACATCCGGCAAACCCATTGCAGATAGCAGAATCGCATCAGCCTTGCGTGCAGTTTCAAGTGAACCAGTCGGAAACGATTCTCCAGTTTTGGCGTAGTGGGCTGCGCCCGCTGGAGCGTCTGTAAACACCAGTTCGTAGGAAGGACTGCCGCGCGAGAGCTGACGCAGAATTTCAAGCGTAGGGGCCATAATTTCCGGGCCGATTCCGTCCCCGTGGAACACTGCCACATCATAACTTTTCTTCATCTTAGCCCGCTTCCTTCCCGTTTCGCATTCATAGCGCGATAGCAGCTTTCACTACAGTCCGTTGACAACGCATTCTTTAATGTATACGCAAATAAATGCAATAATAAACGCAAAGATGTTTGGGAGGACTTGGAAATGAAACTGAAGTTAGGGCAGTTGGCGGCCGCAGCCGTGATTGCAACCGGGATTTCAGGGGCTGCTACCGCGCAGGATTACCCTTACCGTGATATCACCACAGCTGTGGTCTGGGGGGCCGGTGGCGGCACGGACACGATCAACCGAATGATCATGGCCGAAATGGAAAAACACCTTCCAGTCTCGATCAATGTGATCAACCAAACCGGTGGGGTCGCAGGCTCCAACGGCATGGTCTACGTCATGAACCAACCAGACGATGGCTACACATTGGTTGGTCTGTCTGAATCGAACGTCACCGCTGCTGTGCAGGGTGGTTGGGATAAGAAATTTGACTTTTGGTATCCGTTTATTGTTGGCGGATCACCCGATCTGATCTCGGTTCCGGCGGACAGCCCTTACAATACTCTGGAAGAACTGGTCGACGCTGCCAAAGCCGCTCCTGGCACTATTCCCGCTGCCGCGTCCGGCGCGGGTTCGATCCACCACTTGAATCTTCTCGCCATCGAGAAAGGGTCCGGTGCAGAGTTCAAGTTTGTTCCATACAAAGGCTCAGCGCCCGGGCAGGAAGCGGCGATAGCAGGTGAGGTTGCGTTGGTTGTGACTTCGCTGGCTGAACAAGCTCCTTTGATCGAAGGCGGACAATTGAAGCCACTTGCGATGTTGACACCGGAAGATGCGCAGATTGCCGGAGCTACAGTGCCATCTGCCTTTGGCATCTATGACGGTCTCGACAAGTATCTGCCGCTAAAACAAGCCATCGGATTCGCCGTTCACAGCTCGGCTGGAGATGATGTGAAGGCGGCCCTCGGCGATGCGTTCGAGCAGGCGATTGCATCCGATACCGTCGCTGAATGGGCTGAGGCAAACAATTATGATGTCGGTGGTCAACACGGCGAAGAAGCTCAAGAATTGTTTGCGAACCTTGAGGCTACTTTTGCCTATACCTTGCAAGATTTGGGCGCTGCCACGGTCGATCCAGCCTCGCTGGGTATCGAGAAGCCCTAATCCGATCAACTTTGGAAGGGCGCGTCTGATCGCGCCCTTTCCTCTAGGAGGCAGGCATGGACAAAATCGACGAAACACTGGTCATGCGGACCCGCGATTTCTGGGCTGCGATTGTTCTAATAACAGTGTCCGTCTTTTTCCTTTGGAAGACGTTGGACATCCCACTTTGGGGTGAAAACCGCGCAGGTGTAAGTGGGTCGGACTGGTACAACTCGGCTGCAATTGTACCGTTGTTCATCTTCTGTGGATTGCTTGTGTTGTCCTTCGTCTTGCTGGCTAATTCGATCCGCTCAGGTGGAGCCCAGAACGCACTCACGGCTTTGGGGATTGGATGGGGTAAGTCGGAAGCCTATCGAGCAACAACAATAGGCCTGATCCTTCTTGCATACGTCGTCGGGCTGGTTCCCAGAGTGGACTTCATATTGTGCTCGGGGTTACTGATTACAGCTTTGACTTACGGCTACTACGGCGGTCACGCGCGGCGTGCTTTGGTAGCCTGTATCGCAGTTGTTTCTGCCGGGGTTTTTGCGTTCGCCGTGTTTCCCGCGCAGGCGGAATGGAATGCACACAGTGATGATTGGTTTACACTGGCCCTATGGGTCTCGCTATCACTTGTGGTGTTGACCAAAGCGGCTTCCGAACGCGTTTTGCGGTTAGTGCCAGTCGTCGCAATATTGGCCCCGCTGATCCTCGTTTGCGCGATGGCCTTTATTTTCCGACAGAACGTGCCCGCGCGCGGGGGACTGATCTTCAAGCAAATCGAATACCACTACTACGTGACGCTTCGTCCGTTTTGGAAAGACTGACCGGATGGACTTTATCCTTTCGCAACTGGCTGGGTTTGGGACCGCATTCGTTGGTCTGGCAGTGGACCCGCTGACCTATCTGTATTTGATTGCATCCGTGTTCCTAGGCATCACGTTCGGCGCATTGCCCGGCCTGACCGCAACGCTGGCAGTGACGATCCTGACGGGATTTTTCGGCAACAAGATCCCATTGGACTATTCGCTTATCGCTTTGCTCGGGGCCTATGTCGGCGCGATTTACGGCGGCTCTTACCCGTCTATTCTGCTGAACATACCTGGCACAGCAGCCAGCGCGGCGACGGCCATGGATGGCTACCCTCTGGCCAAAGCAGGTCGAGGGGGCGAAGCACTTGGTCTGACCACAACGGCCAGCTTTATCGGTACGGTTATCGGGACTATCACGCTTTTGATTTTTGTCTGGGCACTGCTTTTGGTTTCGAAGAACATCGCGAGTCCGGAAAAAGCACTCTTGGCTTTGTTTGGCATCCTTCTATCTGGCACACTTATGAGCGAGGATCTGGTGATCAAGGGATGGATCGCCGGTCTGATCGGGCTTGCAATGTCTATGGTGGGGCTCGATCCGCTTCTGTCTGAGCCGCGCTATACTTTCGGCTGGTCTTACTTGTTGAGCGGGTTTCAGGTCGTGCCAGTTTTGATGGGGGCCTTCGCCATCCCCCAAATCATCGACGGCTTGAGGCATGTTGAGGCCGGGAAAGTTCTGGCCCTGAAAGGTCGCATCCTTCCGAACCTACGCTCCATCCGACGCTACCTGCCCACCATTGGCCGGTCAGGAGTGATTGGGACCGGGGTGGGAGCGCTTCCTGGCGTCGGCGAAGATGTCGCCGGTTGGGTCAGCTACGGTGTCGGCAAGACCGTATCTGCCGAGGGCGACAAGTTCGGAAAAGGGTCATTGGAAGGTCTGCTATGCTCTGAAACAGCAAACAACGCCTGCATTGGGGGCGCGCTAATCCCGCTTTTGGTTTTGGGCATTCCCGGTTCACCACCCGCCGCGGCTTTAATGGGGGCTTTCAAGATCAACAACGTGATCCCGGGCCCCACGATAGACCCCGAGATCATTCTGCGCGTAGTCGCAATCCTGGTGTTGGCATCCCTGACTATGTTCTTGATGGGCCTGTTCACTGCTCGGGTCTTTATCAAAATACTCGCCATACCGCAGACCATCTTCTTGCCGGTTGTGATGGTTCTGACAACAATCGGGTCCTTCAGCGTCGGTGGTGGCATCAATGATCTCTACCTGATGCTTGGTGTCGGCGCCGTCGCCTATTTTATGAACCTGATGAAGTACCCAATCGCTCCATTGGTCATTGGGGTTATACTGGGAAGCCTGTTTGACGAAACTTTCCGCCGATCGCTGTTCTTGTCGGACGGGGATCTTTCGGTCTTCTTTTCACGACCCGGTGCGGCCATTCTACTTGTGCTCAACGTTGGTCTGATCCTCAGCCAACTGCCCGTGGCAAAGCGCGCTTTCTCACGTCTGAAAGGACTTTCCGTCTGATGTTTGTGGTTACCGTCACCTTCACTCTCAAGCCCGGTACGAGAGAAACCTTTTTGCCGCTAATGGTCGAAAACGCTTCAACCTCTTTGCGTGAAGAACCCGGATGCCAGCAGTTTGACGTTTGCCTAGGCGACGATCCCGAGACAGTTTTTCTCTATGAGGTTTATGATGACAGCGTGGCGTTCTCCGCCCACCTGGAAAGCGCGCATTTCCAGTCCTTCGATACGGCTGTGGCTGATATGATCGCCACCAAGACTGTTCACCAGTATTCCGAGGTCATCCGATGAACGATTGGGAAATTCACGCCGTGAAATACGCGGATCGCAATGCCCGCACTCGACGCGACAGCTTCATATTGGATGACAATCACGATGCACCTCACGCGATGGACTATTTCGTTTGGGTGCTCAAGCGTGGCAACAAAGTTATACTGGTCGATACCGGATACGACGGCGACGAGGCAGCCGCCCGTGGACGTCCTATTGTGATGGACCCACGCGAGGCTTTGCGCCCATTGGACATCATGCCTGAAGCGGTGACCGAGGTTATCGTGACCCATCTTCATTATGACCACGCTGGGGGGCTGCATATGTTCCCAAATGCGAAGTTGCACATGCAATCGGCGGAAATGGCCTTCGCCACAGGTCCCTGCATGTGCCACGACCACTTACGCGTGCCTTTCTCGGCGGGCCATATCTGCGAGGTCGTAAAGCGTCTCTATTCAGGCAAGGTCGTGTTCTACGACGGAGAGGCCGAGATAGCAGATGGGGTGACCGTACACTGTATCGGCGGGCATTCGCGGGGGTTGCAATGTGTTCGTGTAAGAACAGCAGCCGGGTGGATGGTACTCGCCTCTGATGCCTCACACTATTACGAGAATTTCATGGCGCGCAAAGCCTTTCCCATCGTCGTCGACCTGCAGGACATGATGGATGGTTTCGAGACACTCGAGAAGTTAGCCTCACATCCTCGACTTATCGTGCCCGGCCATGATCCACTTGTGCGCGAGATTTTTCCCGTCGGAGCAGCACCGCACATCCATAGGCTGGATCCAGGGCCGACGAAGGACATTAAAATATGCTAATCGGCGTCATAGCGGACGATTTCACTGGTGCGAGCGACATTGCGAACACCTTAGCAAAGGGCGTCGAGCCGGAAGGTGGATTAAGAACCGCGCAGTTTCCAGGTATTCCGGATACCCCGGCCGACAAAGAGATCGAAGCGGGTGTCGTCTCACTCAAGAGCCGCACTGCACCTGTCGAAGAATCTGTTGCGGACAGCCTGCGAGCCCTGCGATGGCTTAAAGATCAAGGATGCCGCCAGTTCATCTTCAAGTATTGCTCGACCTTTGATTCCACTAGGCGGGGAAATATCGGCCCGGTTGCGGAAGCGTTGGCCAACGAACTGGGCGCGCAAAAGGTGGTTTTCTGTCCAGCCTTTCCGACAACGGGGCGCACCATCTATCACGGCCATCTATTTGTGTTCGGCAAGCTGTTGAACGAGTCCGGGATGGAAAATCACCCTCTTACTCCGATGACGGATGCCAACATCAAGCGTTGGTTGCAGTATCAGACCCAAGAAGCGGTTGGGTTGGTGCCAGTCGACATCATAAAGCAAGGACCAGAGGCGATTGCTGATGCTTTGCGGAACGCAGACGAGCGCTTTGTGATCGGTGATGCGATTTCGGACAAAGATTTGCTGGCCTGGGGCGAGGCTCTGATGGATGCTCAGCTCATTACTGGGGGATCTGGGATAGCGCTGGGGCTACCCAAGAACTTCGTCAGAAAAGCTTCGTCCAAAAGAGGTGGCAGTGTATTCACAGGTATCGCTGGGCCCGCCGCTATCCTTGCAGGGTCTTGCTCAGGTGCGACCCGTGGTCAGATCGATGTTCATGCGAAATCCCATCCGACATTCGCCATTGACGTTCCGGGTGTTATGTCCGGGGATGTGACTATGCAAACGCTTCTGGATTTCTTTGAAACGCATCCGGGTCAGGCACCGCTCGCCTATTCATCGGGAAGCCCGGATGATGTGCGCGCGGTACAAGGTCAATTTGGCCAAGAAGCCGTGGCGGAAAAGCTGGACAATCTCTTTGCAGATACCGCGCGCGAGCTTGTTCAGAAGAGCTACAAGCGATTGGTGGTTGCCGGAGGGGAGACGTCGGGAGCTGTCGCCAAGGCTGTCTCTGAGGCACTGGGGTCACCGGCCATGTCAATTGGGCCAGAGATTGACCCGGGCGTGCCAGTCCTAAGCGTTGGAAAAACTGAACCCATTGCGTTGGCTTTAAAGTCTGGGAACTTTGGCGCTCCGGACTTTTTCTCGAAGGCCCTCAGAATGATGGAGGCCGGCAAATGAGTTCTGAAGAACAGGCACTACGGCAGCAAATGTCGGAGCTGTGTGCCTCGCTGTTTGCACGTGGCTTTTCCGTTGGCACTGCGGGCAATGTCTCCGCGCGTTTACATGACGGGATCCTCATGACGCCAACGAATTCCACCTTGGGCGATATCGACCCCGAGCGCATCGCCAAGATTGATTTGGATGGTAATCACGTCTCCGGTGACAAGCCGACCAAGGAAGTCTTTCTGCACCAAGCTTTCTATGAGACGCGGCCAGAAGCTGGCGCCGTGGTCCATCTGCATTCGACCTGGGCCACCGCACTGTCCTGTCTGGAAGACACCGATCCCAATGACTGTATTCCGCCGCTTACACCTTACGTGGTCATGCGCGTCGGTACAGTCAAACTGGTTCCATACGTCAAGCCGGGCGATCCGAAATCTGGTGATTTGATCCGCGATCTGGATGGCAAATATAGTGCGGTTCTGTTGGCCAATCACGGTCCCGTCGTATCGGGAGAGGATCTGTTTTCAACGGTCTCTGCAGCAGAAGAGCTGGAAGAAACAGCCAAGTTACTCCTGGCGCTACGGGGGATGCCAACCCGAATGTTGGATACAGAACAAGTCGCAGAACTCAAAGAGACTTTCGGAGGCACTTGAGCGGACACCGAATAGAGTTGTGTGCAAACCTTTGGACATATCGTGTAAAACTATGCGCAAACGCCACGTAAACTTATGGGCAAACTTCCAATATCTTCACTAATGAAATCAATATCGGAAATGGAGCGTTACGAGAGCACCTTCATCGTTTGGAACTATGACCATATGCAAATTAAGGAAATATGGGTGAGTAAATGTCATTCACTATCTGTGCGAGCAGTTGTTAAGAAAGCTTAAGAAGAGAGCATTGAAAGCCATTACGATTAAAAACTGCCTACTCGTTCAATTAGCCAGTACATCGACACCGAACCGATGCTATAGGCTGTAACAAGCGTTGTCTTTTGGCTGACAGGAAGCGCAATAAATCGCCAGACTATAAGCAGGATAGCCAAAGCTCCGACAAAACTCAGTTGTCCGGCCTCGACACCAAGGTTAAATGCAAGCAAGGCTGCGGGAATATCGTTAGAGGGAAGTCCGATCTCGGCTAAAGCGCCAGCAAAACCAAGACCGTGCAAAAGCCCAAATCCGAAACAAACGATCCAGGGGCTCTGTTCTGAAAGCCGGAGCCGACCTTCGCTACCCTTTACAATCTCCATCGCCAAAAAAACGATGGAGAGCGCAATAACCGCCTCGACCGGTGGGCCGGGAACATTCAAAACGCCGAGTGTTGCCAGTGCTAGTGTTATCGAATGCGCAAGCGTGAAAGCTGTAACGGCTCCCACCAGTCTCCAGGGATCACGGACCAAAACAAACAGTGCAAAGACAAACAGCAGGTGATCCCAGCCTTCTAGTATGTGTTCATAACCCAACTGAAAATAGGCTATGAAAACAGACCATGTTGTCTGTTCAAAAGGTATGTTTTGGATGGCAGCATCCGGGGTGAAACGAAGCGTGGCAGGCTCGGCGTGCAGAGGATGCACACGGACCAAAACGTCGTTCTTTTGTGCCGCCAGTCCGTCGATCTCAATGGATTGGCCCGCGATCTCAGCACGGCATTCGACAACCCAGGAAGAAACCCACGCTCGCCCATCGGAGATTGGGTCAGGGCCGTGTGTGGGTGTACAGCCATCCGGTAACACCGCATCAATCGCCATTGGTTGACCATACACATCTGGTTTTCGCCAATGAACACTCCAAGTGTCCGTAGTGATTTGTCGAATTTCCAAGTATCCCGGATCAAGCGCATGCGCGTTGGCGTACCCCGTGGGCCACGCGAACAGCAGAGCAAACATCAAGCTGAAGAAGAAGTTCATTTGACCTGACCTGTGAGATCGGGTGCTGTGATCTCATAATTGTCGGCAAGAGCCTCGTATTGCGCCTGCGCCAAATCTTCGCTCATGGCGCGACGCCAATCACGAAGCACCACACTGTGGATCTCTTGCAAGCGAGGTATCCGGCTTGGTTCAATGGCAAGCACTTTCACCAGATGGATGCCGTAACCTGATTGGACCGGCCCCATCCACTGACCTTTTTCGAGATTGGCGAGACCATTGGAAAATCCGGTTCCAAAGACCGAGTCGATTACCCGTGTCGCGGTTAGGGGCATTGATGCAGGCAGCAGTGTCGCGCTTTCCAAGCCGGAAGTCTCTTGTTCCGCACGCAAGGCGGCCAGTGCCCTTTCAATCTCGGTCTCACTTGGTCCTTCACCAAGAAAAACTTGAGTGAACGCGACCTTGTTGGGTGTCGCGTAGCGGTCCGTGTTTTGTTGGAGGAAAGCCTCTAGATCTTCGTCTTCTGGAATAACTGAAGCGGCGATGGCTTCGGTCAGAAAATCCATCTTTTGGCTCAGCCGCGACCTGATCACGCTATCTCCGCGTTCTAAACCAAGTTTTCTTGCTTCCCTAACTAATACTTCTTCGCGAATTGAAGCGTCGACCAACGCTTGTAACTCGGAACCGCTTGGCTGGCGTTTCCACCTTGCTTCGAACTGTGAAGCTAACAGCGCGGCATCACTTTCGCTTATAGTTATCGTCTCCGGATCTGCAGCGGCGTCGTTATCTGGTGATATTATGTGGAACCAAATGAATATGGCAGCTCCGATCAAGAAGAAATGGAACAGAGGTTCTTTCACTATTCGCATGAAGGCTCCTGCGTGAAACGCGATACGGCATTATGTTTTATGCTGGCATCAGGCAGTTGAATAACACAAGGAATTGCAACTCAAGGCGCGCCGCTTATCATAAGAGCGTCCCGAGTTAGTGATTGCGACCTGGGTCCCCAAATCTGCACGAAGTAAGGTCACTCTGCCGGCGTGTACCAAATCGGCGAGGAATACGCGCGCTCCTGATGCGTAAGTACCGCATCTTCTGGCAGCTCCGCACCAAACCTCAGTTTGTCGTACAACACCCAGCGTGGGGTTGGGATTTCGAGCGCACGTACGTAATAGAATGCCCGCGCATTTGGATCGAAATCAGGGTCAGACCAAACGGTTACCAGTTCGGCGGTTCCAATTGTATTGGTCCAGCTGGCGGTTTCCAGATCCACGGTATTCCCAACCGCAGGGATCTTGCCGTTTTGATCGGCAACACGGTTGTCCGACCATGCCACGTCATAGACGTTTTCCTGCAAAGCACCTTCGGAATCGAGCCATCCCTTTATCACCTGCACGCGATCCAGGTTGGCCCCGACCGGGTCGCGCAGAGCAGCGATCAGGAATGTGGGCGGACCTTCACCCTCGCGAGGTCGCAGATCCGAACCCATTGGAACACCTTTTGTGTAGCCCACATCCGCAAGGAAGCGAGTTTCAACATCAGCGTCATCGAAATCCCATCCGCCAAAGAACCGCAGACCAATCCGCGGTCCAGTGCTCGCGTAGGTTTCGCGCCGCTTGAACGCATCGAAGATCGCTGCGCGAGTATTGTCGGTCGCCCAAACGGCCGTGTACCCGGAAGCTACAAGGAGGTCGCCAGGAATTTCGCCAAGATCGTTGGCGATGAAAGGATGCTTTATTCTCGTGGCCGAAGGTTCAACGCTGACGGATTTTCCGAAGAAGTTGTCTTCCTCAGCAGTTGCCAGAGACGTATGGCTGTCCGTCGCGCCGCCCATGCCGAACTTATATGGGTTCACGCCGAACTTCTCTTCCAACAATAAACCGCGCTTCAAAGCTTCTCGGGCGTACTCGCCGGCCAGCATGTCATCGGATTTCAGCTCGGTTATGTCGAGATTGCCAACGTCCCAGTTTTCGTAATCCGCGAATTCGTCGTCGGGGCTCAGATAGGGGTGCGCTTCGCCGTCGCCCTTGATCTGAGTGACTTCGTAATGGGGCTCCCATTTTGCGCGGGCAGCCACATATTCCTCGTCGACCTTGCCACCGTGATAGGTGTCTTCG
This sequence comes from Ruegeria sp. C5, assembly GCF_056537605.1. Lineage (NCBI taxonomy): Bacteria > Pseudomonadati > Pseudomonadota > Alphaproteobacteria > Rhodobacterales > Roseobacteraceae > Ruegeria > Ruegeria sp. C5. The sequence goes on from NZ_JBQFRX010000004.1 coordinate 20,955, forward strand.
GTCGGGAACATCCATCCGTTCGACAGGTTGCCATTATGGGCGAAAGCTACCGCGCGACCGCCAGTATTCTCCTGATACTCTTCAAGCCAGGCATAAAGCGCCTTTGGATCAGTATCACCGTAGGGAGGTTGCGTAACCGGAGGCACCATTTGAAGCGCTCTGATGGGCCCATCACGCAGCATGACGTTCCGGTGCAGGTTGAATCCTTTTGGTACGGAGGTCCACTCAAAGCCAATGAAAGCAGTAAAATTACCGGGATCGTTATGTCGATCTGCTGCAAGGACAATGTTCTCCCAAGTAAAGGCAAAAGCATCGGCACCTGGGCTGTAAGAATTAAGAAGAACTTCCGGCAGAGTCATTTGCGAGAAGTTGGTGATAATGTCGAACGCGGCCTTTCCGGCCGCTTCGCCGCCAGCCATGTACCCTTCGTACCACTCCAAACCTTTTGGATCGGCAAGAACGCCCGGTTTGCCAGCTTGCAGATCTGGGGCAAACCCCATCAAATCTGTGTGGTCTGTTAGGACCATCCAGTCCAAAGGCCGGGCTAGCCGAACAGGCAGTCCAGTCGAAGAAATGACCTGTTCGCCCTTGGCGAAACGCCAGGCATCATCCGGTAGCAGGGTGTTCCCAAAAGCTCCGGCGTCAAGCGAAAGCCCGGTGTGAAGGTGGGTGTCCCCCCAAAGCGGGCGTTCAGGGAAGCTGCGATTTGCGTAGGGAGAGTAAGGTTGCTCTGAGAACAAGCCTTCGGCTGCTTCTTCACTGGGCACAGCGTCGGCAAAGACACTCGTTGGTGCCAATCCCAGAGCGAAAAAGCTTAGCAACATACGAAGCATTGTGACCTCCCAAATCAACTTTTACCCGGTTGTTTCGATAGACTATATCACAACAACTTCATATTCGCATTTCCTTATGTCACAACGAGTTTTCTCTTTGGGAAATTTTTAGCTGATAGCGTCATTGCGGCGATGCAACAATTAAGTGAGGCCTAGTAGACCTATCCTATAGTGTCCCGATGGGCGTGTAGCCTGAAAAGATACCTTCAGACAACTTTCCGGTCTGAGGATGAGGAAATGAGATATGAAAAAGGAAATCAAATGTCTCATATCCGCACGGCGCGCATCGCACGAAACAAACAAGCACGCGCTCGCAAATTCCTGAACTATTGCGGTGAACTGCCGTGTGAATTCCCTGCTAAGACAAAAGTCCCGGCGAATTATTCGTGGTGTTCACCGGACCTTAATCGTCGGAGTGACCTCGACGCCGAACAAGAAGATTTAGAGAAAAACAAGAAATTCGCCGTCCACTGGCTTTTGGCAACAATATCTTCCACAGTTACAACGTTTTACGGCGCGCCAATCTTGGCAACGGCCATTGAGGAGTTCATAAATTGCGTTGACTTCACCGGGACCGAAGGGATGAGGTCTGGAACAAGTGCATCTGGCAACGGGGGCGTAGTCATTTTGTCACTTTCAGGGGTGCCCAGAAGTAGATCCGCTAGGCTTGCCAACAGCTAGTTCCTTTCCGCCACCGGCAGACATCGCCGTACTCAGCACAGTTCTATTTCTGGCGATCTTTACGAAGAACGATTGTATTTACCAAAAATCGACCCACTACGGGGAAGCTTACAAAGACCCCATTTCAACTCAGCGACTGAAGCGGTATCCTGTGTAAGTCGAAATGCATACAAGCACGACTGCTGCGAACGCTGGATCAATGAGTTCTAAGCTCATTTCGCCCAGCATCATTGCCTCTAGGGGCCGAGTTCATCCCTAAATGCGTTTGCCTCCTTTGGTACTTCCGTGAAGTGCTCATGCACCTTTGTGCGCAGTTCGCCGTGGTTTATGCCTTATGTTTCTATGTGCTTTGTTTTTATGTCGCCGCGCACCGCAAGACGCCGTGCCAGAGTACCAGCCTCTTTAGGGCATCGTTTACGCAAAAACATCCGAAGGGTTCTTCGTTTGGTGTTTGGTCTATTGTGGGGTTTTGGTCTTGTGTCGGGCAATGGCCAACGAAAGTAGTAGACGCCATGTCTGGACAGTGAGAGATACTCATGCAGCTTCATTTTGTGTCACACCTGTGTGTCACACCGCTCTTATGCTTGCTATCTAGTTGTATTGTTAGGTTTTGGTGGAGCCTAGGGGAGTCGAACCCCTGACCTCTTGCATGCCATGCAAGCGCTCTCCCAACTGAGCTAAGGCCCCATAAAGGTACCGTCGTAACGGTGGACGGACGTTTATGAGACGCCGTCGATGAGTGCAAGTCCTAAAATCGGAATCGGCAAAAAATTCAGACCGACTTCGCGGACCGGGTCGAGGCGGCGGGGCCGCCTCGGGATCCATCAGTTTTCGTCTTCTGACGACATGTCCTTGATATCGTCGAGTGAAACGTTATCGCCATCGTCATCGTCGTCCAGCAGATCATCGTCCAGTTCGACATCGACGTTGTCGTCATCATCCAGAACGATGTCTTCGTCCGACGACGCTTCGCGCGCCTTGACCGATGCGGCATCTTCAGCATCCGCGGCGATCATCCGGCTTTTTCCGGTGTCCAGCTCCACGACCTCGCCCGTATAGGGGCTGACGATCGGGTCCTTGTTCAGGTCGTAAAACCGTTTGCCGGTTGTCGGGCAGACACGCTTTACGCCCCATTCTTCCTTGGGCATATCAAATCCCCTTGATATCAGGTGAATCTCATCAATGATTCAGGTCACCTGCCACATGCGGCAGGCACTGTCAAAGCCTTTGCGCAAAGGAGGCCCACCTATGGGGCGACACGCATTGCCCGGAACGCCTCCGGTGCCACTGACACTGCGCAGATCGGCGCGCGCACGGCGGATCAGTTTGCGAATTTCCCAATTGGATGGGCGGGTTACGCTGACCTACCCGACAGGGGTGGCTGAAGCCGAAGCGCTGGATTTCGCACAGCAGAAAGAGGGCTGGATCCGCGGGCACCTGCAGGATCGACCTAGCCTTGAAGCAGTCGGCGTAGGGCAGTTCATTCCGATCGAGGGTACGGCTCGGCGAATCGTTTCTGCATCGGGTCGGAGGGTCTTGCTGAGTGGCGATGCGATCGGGGTTCCGCCCGGTGCCGAAGCACGGCGACTAGCGCGGTTTCTAAAAGAGCTTGCCCGTGATCGTCTGACCGGTGCGTGCGATGATTACGCGGCGATGCTGGGGCGGTCGTACAGTAGCCTTACTTTGCGCGATACGCGTTCGCGCTGGGGGTCGTGCAGTTCTGCGGGCGGGTTGATGTTCTCGTGGCGGTTGATCCTCGCCCCGACAGAGGTTCTCCATTATGTGGCCGCGCATGAAGTGGCGCATCTTGCCGAAATGAACCACTCACCTGCGTTCTGGGCGCAGGTCGAGCATATTTTTGGCCCTTACAAAGAACCACGCCGCTGGCTGCGAGACAACGGGGCTGAACTGCACAGATATCGCTTCGACTCCGTCGCTTGACCTCAGCGCGATTTGTGATCACATAAACTCATGTTAACCTCACGCCCCGCCGAGTCTCATACGGCAACCCATGATCGCGTTTATCGCGCCCTCAGATCCCGCATCATGCATGGAGAGATTGCCCCGGGGCAGGCGTTGACGCTGCGCGGGATTGGCAAGGAATTCGGTGTGTCGATGACTCCGGCGCGCGAGGCGGTGCGGCGTCTGGCGGCAGAAGGTGCTTTGTTCCTGTCCACCTCCGGTCGGGTATCAACGCCGGAACTCACGCGCGATCGGATCGAAGAGCTGGCGGCGCTGCGCGCGCTGCTTGAGGTTGAACTGGCCAGCCGGGCCCTACCGCGCGCGCATATGGCGCTGATTGACCGGTTGCAAAGCATCAACATGGCAGTGGCCGAGATGGTCACGAAACGCGATGCGGTGGGATATATCCGTGCAAATCTGGAATTTCACCGCACGCTGTATCTACGCGCACAGGCCCCCGCGATGCTTGCCATGGCCGAAACTGTCTGGCTGCAGCTGGGTCCCACGATGCGTGCCCTATACGGTCGGTTGCGGAGGACCGAGCCACCGCACTACCATCGCCTGATCATCGCAGCACTCAAGGCAGGGGATGAGCCTGGGTTGCGACTAGCAGTGCGCTCGGATGTGACCCAGGGCTTGCGCCTGCTTGTGACCTGAGCGGCATGTTGCCCATCTTCCAATTCAGTTGATTTCGGATGTCGCTTTGCTGGCTTGAGCGACCGGGCTGCGCTATTCTAAGCGCAAATCACAACAAGAGCAGATTTAACCATGATTAATCGAAGAGTGTTTTCCTTAGGGCTTGGGTCAACCTTGTTGGCGGCCTGCTCCACAGGCACGGCACCCAACAGTGCCCCGGCTTCGCGGATGCGTGCGGTTCCGAACGCAGGATGGGATGCCTGGGTGGCCAGTTTCAAAAATCGGGCAGCGTCGCAGGGCATTCCACAAACGACCCTTAACCGAGCGTTTCAAGGCGCCGGATATCTACCCGACGTGATCGAACGCGATCGCAATCAGGTGGAATTCAAACGCTCGCTTGAGGATTATCTGGCGATTGCTGCGTCGGACGAGCGGATCAGCACCGGCAAACAGATGCTTGTGCGGTACGCAGGGACCTTGTCGCAGATCGAAGCGCAATACGGCGTCGACAAGGAAATCGTCGTGGCCGTCTGGGGCCTGGAAAGCCGTTATGGTGCACGGCGCGGCGATGTGCCGGTGATCTCGGCAACGTCGACTCTGGCCTATGACGGGCGGCGCGGAGCGTTTTTTGAGAAGCAACTGGTGGCGGCGCTGAAGATCATTCAAGAGGGCGATACGACCCCGGCTAACATGACCGGCAGCTGGGCCGGAGCGATGGGCCACACACAGTTCATTCCGACGTCCTACCTTGCTTATGCAGTCGATTTCACCGGCGACGGGCGGCGCGATATCTGGTCCGATGACCCAGCAGATTCACTTGCGTCAACGGCTGCTTATCTGGCACGTGCCGGTTGGGTGCGAGGGCAGCCTTGGGGCGGTGAAGTCGGCACGGTTTCGGGCACGCCGGCGGCAGTGCTGCAACCGCAGACGCCCGGCCCACGTATTGCTGTGTTCCGCAATTTTCAGGTGATCAAGCGCTACAACAATTCGGACAGCTACGCGATCGGCGTAGGTCATCTTTCTGATCGCATTGCTGGCGGCGCGCCGTTCCAAGCGTCATTCGGGCCGGATGCGACCGGTTTGACACTGGAGGATCGTAAAGAACTGCAGCGCCGCCTGACATCCGCGGGCTATGACACACAAGGCGCAGATGGTGTTATCGGCAAGAATACCGAGGCGGCAATTAGCGCCTACCAGCGCGCCAACGGGTTGTCCGTGACTGGCCAGCCTTCGGTGGCTCTGTTGCAGCGGTTGGGTGGCTGACGGGTTAAGCCGCCAGCCCTTTCGAACCGATATCCAGGAACTTCTGACGGCGGTCCTTGATCAGGGCTGCCGCGTCTTTCCCATCAAGCTCTTCCAGCATCGAGGCAATTGCAGACCGCACGGCTTCGACCGCCGCCGGGCGGTTGCGATGTGCACCGCCCTTGGGCTCGGTGATGATGTGGTCACAAACGCCCAGCTTGTGCAGATCCTGAGCGGTAAGGCGCAACGCTTCGGCGGCCTCGCGCATTTTTTCGGCATCTTTCCAAAGAATCGACGCGCAGCCTTCGGGCGAAATCACCGAGTAGACCGAATGCTCCAACATCGCTACGCGGTTCGCAGTCGCAAAGGCGACCGCGCCACCAGAACCACCTTCGCCGATGATTACGGACACCAAAGGAACGCCAATCTTTAGGCACATCTCGGTTGAGCGCGCGATCGCCTCGGACTGGCCACGTTCTTCCGCCCCCTTGCCGGGATAGGCCCCAGCTGTATCGATCAAGGTGATTACCGGCAGGCCAAAGCGGCCCGCCATTTCCATCAGGCGTACGGCCTTGCGATAGCCCTCGGGGCGGGCCATGCCGAAATTGCGTTCAATCCGCGACTTGGTATCGCTGCCTTTTTCGTGGCCAATCACCATGACGGGTTGATCGTTGAACCGCGCCAAACCGCCAATTACCGCCAGATCGTCGGCAAAGTTCCGGTCACCGGCCAGAGGAGTGAATTCGGTGAACAGTGCGTCCACGTAGTCGTTGCAGTGTGGACGTTCAGGATGCCGTGCAACCTGACATTTCCGCCATGGTGTCAGATCGGCATACAGCTCATCCAGAAGCTTGGCGGCCTTGGCATCCAGCGCGGCGGCCTCTTCGGTCACATCCATTTCTTCATTGGCACGGGCCAGCGCGCGCAGCTCTTCAGCTTTGCCTTCGATCTCGGCCAGCGGTTTTTCGAAATCCAGATACTGGGTCATGACGCCTCTCAACGCGGAAGTTCCCTGCTATATGACTAATGCTTGTCCGGGATGCAACTCAGCAAGATTTGTGGTTGTGGAATATGCGATCACCGATGGGCAAAGAGAAGGAAGGATACTGATGGCCGCCAGCTACGAAGATCGCGTGTTGCGCGTGTTGGCTTACATCCACGATCACCCCGCTGGGGATCTGTCGCTGGATGCTTTGGCCGAGGTCGCAGCCATGTCGCGGTTTCACTGGCATTGCGTGTTTCGCGCCATTACTGGCGAGACCTGCGCGCAGGCCACCCGTCGGATACGCCTGCACCGTGCCGCCTGCTGGCTGGTGCAAACAGACAGACCGGTTACGCGGATCGCGACCGACATTGGCTATCCGAACCAAAAATCCTTTGCACGGGCCTTTTCCGAGGCCTACGGCAGCTGCCCCACCGCGTTTCGACGTGCGGGGCAAATACTGCCGGCCCATCCAGTGTTCAAAACCGGAGGATATCCGATGCATCCCGTAACAACCCGAACCGAACCGTCCCGCCGAGTCATAGCGCTGCCACATAAATGGGCGTATGCCGAGATTGGCCGCAGCTTTGAGGCCTTTGGTGCCCTGTGCGAATCCCGCAAACTGTGGCCGCAAGTCGGCCCGATGATCGGGCTGTATCTCGACAGTCCGGACGATGTGCCCGAGGATGAATTGCGCAGTTTTGCAGGTGCTGAATTCTGCGGTGATGATACGCCCGAGGGGATGGAAGACCTTGAAATTCCGGGTGGCAAAACAGCGGTGCTGACCTTCAAGGGCCCTTATTCCGGCCTTCACGGCGCGTATCAGGCATTATTTGGCAATTGGTTGCCCGAGTCTGGCGAAGAACCTGCGGACCATCCGTGTTATGAGATCTATCTCAACGATCCACGAGAAACGGCCCCCGAGGATCTGTTGACCGAAATTTGCCTGCCGCTCAGGTAACCTAATTCGGCCACAGCACCGGATAGAGCGAGGCCACAAGCAGGGCCGCCATCGTCCAGTTGAAAACCAGCAATCGGTGCGGGTTCGTCAGGATTCGCGCCATTTGCTGTCCAAGAACCGTCCAGGTGCTGACCGAGGGCAGGTTGATGGCTCCGAACACAAGCGCGACCAGCAGAATCGCGTTGATCGTTTGGTCGGGCGCATAGGCGGCTGTCGCGGTCAACGCCATCGCCCAGGCTTTTGGGTTCACCCATTGGAACGCTGCAGCCTGCAGGAACGTCATCGGGGTGCCTGCAGCATCGGCACCTTTGGCGGGCGCTGCGTGGGCGATTTTCCAGGCCAGATACAGCAGATACAGAACCGACAGTACTTTTAACACGGTATGACTGATCGGATACCGGTCAAAGATCTGAACCAGACCCGCCCCCACCAGAAGCACCATAAAGGTAAAGCCCAAACCAATGCCCAGCATATGCGGGATTGTCCGGCGAAAGCCGAAATTCGCACCCGATGCCATCAGCATAAGGTTGTTAGGGCCTGGAGTGATTGACGAGACAAAAGCAAACGCGATCAGGGCCATCAGGATATCGTAGGTCATGGCTGCATTTTCTCGCTGAACCCGGCAAATGAAATTGCGTATTCGTGCGTTCTAAGGCTAATGTCGCAATAAATGGCGAAGATTGATCAGATCAACCAACAAATATTGCACGAACTTTCGCGCGATGGCCGCGTCAGCAACCTCGATCTTGCCGAGCGGGTGGGCCTGTCCCCATCCGCTTGCTTGCGCCGGGTGCAGGAGCTTGAGCGGGCAGGGGTCATTTCCGGTTACCGAGCGGTGCTGAACCCGGCGGCGCTGGGGGTGGGTTTCGTTGCCTATATCGGCGTTGGTTTGGGCGAGCACACAAAAGCGGCGCAGGAAGGGTTCGAAAGGGCCTTGCAACAAGCGCCCGAAGTGGTGGAATGTCACAATATCACGGGCACGATCGAATACCTGCTACGGGTCGAATGTGCCGATCTGCCTTCCTACAAAACCTTCCACACCGAGGTGCTGGGTACACTGCCGCATGTGACCTCGATCACCTCATATGTTGTGATGGGATCGCCCAAGGATATGCGTGCGTGACCATTAAAAAGTGATTTTTAACCATCTTGCGAGGTCAAAGTTCAGCGCCTAGTGTCATCTCAACAGGATCGTCGGCAGGGATTAACCCCGAAGCAGGCGCAAATTCAGGGAGTAGACCATGACATTTTTCCGCACCGGAGCGCTGGTGGCTGCCTTGGCAATGTTTGCCGGCGCTGCGACAGCAGCACCTTTGAAGTTACAGCCAGCTAGCCCTCAGCCCAGCCCAAAAGCCGGTTTGAACGTAAAATACAGTTGGGAAGGTAACCCGCCCCGCAAAATCCAGAACCTCTCGAAGGTCAATCATCTGCTGAAAAAGGCAAAGCCGGGTCAGCCCCTCAGAGGTTTGGACTACAGAGACACGAACGAAGGTGATCCTGTCCTGACCTACAATCAGGCGTTCAATGTTGCCGCGGAAATCAGCGGATATATCCGGTTTGATTCACCCGGAGTTTACGAGCTTGAGACCTGGTCGAACGATGGGATTGACGCCTGGGTCGGCGGTCAGCAGATCGGCTATGTCAACGGCCGTCAGGGCTGCGAAGCCAACCAACGCACCGAGGTCGAGGTGCCGCAGGCGGGTTGGTATCCAATCAAAATCAAGTATTTTCAGAAATACGGCACATCCTGCCTGATGATGAAATCAGGAAAGAAGGGTGAGCGTTTCACATGGACACCAAACAATGTATTTGGACGCTGATCAGTTCGATTAGGGCGCTCAGTTGAGCGCCCTTTATTCTTAGCTACCCGCCGCGATCAATTCCGCCTGTGCCACAATAACCTCGGCCTGTTTGATCGAAGCAATATCGACCAAACGCCCTTTGTAGACCGTCGCGCCTTCGCCATTGGCTTTTGCCTGATCCATGGCGGCCAGAATCTCGCGCGCTTCGGACACTGCTTCATCCGACGGTGTGAAGACCTGATTGGCCAATGCGATTTGCTTGGGGTGGATGGCCCATTTGCCGACCATCCCCAGCGTGGCAGACCGTTTGGCCTGCGCGATATAGCCCTCATCGTCTGAGAAATCGCCAAACGGGCCGTCGACAGGCAGCACGCCATGAGTCCTGCAGGCGGCGACAATTGCGGCCTGCGCCCAGTGCCACGGATCGGACCAGTGCTTCTCACCCTCGCGCAGCATATAGTAGTTTTCCTGCGTACCCCCGATGCCGGTTGTCTGCATGCCCATTGAGGCTGCAAAATCTGCGGCGCCAAGGCTCATGGCCTGCAGGCGCGGGGATGAGGCTGCGATTTCTTCGACATGCGCCAGTCCGGCGGCGGATTCGATGATCACTTCGAATGAAATTGGCTTGGTTCGGCCCTTGGCACGCTCGATTGCGGTAACCAGAGCGTCGACGGCGTAGACATCGGCCGCGCAGCCTACCTTGGGGATCATGATCTGATCCAGACGGTCGCCTGCCTGTTCCAGCACATCAACCACGTCACGGTACCAATAGGGTGTATCCAGCCCATTGATCCGAACCGACATGTATTTATTGCCCCAATCGACTGTGTTCAGCGCCTCGATTACGTTAGCGCGAGCGGTATCCTTGTCGGAAGGAGCCACCGAATCTTCTAGATCCAGATTAATGACGTCTGCAGCTGATGCAGCCATCTTGGGAAATAGCTTGGTGTTCGAGCCCGGGCCAAACAGTTGGCAGCGATTGGGCCGGGCCGGAGCGGCAGGTTGGATGCGGAAGCTCATTTGGACCTCATGCGAGTAAGGAAATTGCGTTTAGGGTTGGTCATGGGATATTAAATTGCGCAATGCTGCGCAAGCTTGATTGTGCATATGCGGCAATGCGTATGCAGCAAGATTGAAGATACTGGCAAAATGGGGTGCTTAAAGTTTGATCAGTTTAAAAACTTCGAACAATCTTGTGTAAGAATGACCAAATGCGCAAAAACTTCCCGCTGTGGGCTGGCAGGCAAGAAGAATTTGAGAAACCCTCGTCAAAACGGTTCTCTAGCTTAAGCCAGAATCAAAGGAGTGCACCGCAATGATCGAGACACCGTACCTGTTGTTTTTGGGCGATGCGCCCGACTTGTTGGCGGCCAAAGTGGCCATTGGTATCCGGGACTGGCGTCCTGAGAATGCCGTGGGTCAAATAAGGCTGGATGGTTGCAAGACTGATTTGGGTCTTACCGAAATGACACTTGCCGAAGGTAAAGCTGCTGGTGCCAAGACTCTTGTCATTGGTGTTGCCAACCGGGGTGGTGTCATCAGTGAGGCCTGGAAAGAGGTTCTTATCGCAGCGTTGGAAATGGGTTATGATCTGGCGTCGGGCCTGCACAACCTGCTGCGCGACGAAGGCGATCTGGTTGCTGCGGCGCAGACTCACGGCTGCACATTGCACGACGTCCGTGTGCCGACCGTAGGATATCCCATCGCAAACGGCCGCAAGCGTACCGGTAAGCGGTGCCTGGCCGTTGGAACCGACTGCTCTGCCGGCAAGATGTACACCGCGATGTCTATGGACGCTGAAATGCGCAAACGCGGCATGAAATCCACCTTCCGGGCCACCGGTCAGACCGGAATTCTGGTCACGGGTCAGGGCGTCCCGCTGGATGCGGTTATCGCCGATTTCATGGCGGGATCCGTTGAGTATTTGACACCAGACAATGATCCGGATCACTGGGATCACATCGAAGGGCAGGGCTCTTTGTTCCATGTGTCCTATTCTGGCGTCACCATGGCGCTGATTCATGGCGGTCAGCCCGACGCGCTGATCCTGTGCCACGAGCCGACCCGGACCCATATGCGAGGATTGCCTGAGTATTCGCTGCCGACGCTGGAGCAGTTGCGCGACACAGCGCTGCCGCTGGCGCGTGTTGCTAACCCGGAATGCCAGGTTGCGGGCGTGTCGATCAACACCCAGCATCTGAGCGAAGACGACGCACACGCATACATCGCCAAGGTTGAGACCGAGATGGGTATCCCAGCAACCGATCCTTACCGGTTTGGTGCCGGTAAACTGGTGGATGCGCTGGCCGTGCTGTGATCTAAGCAGGTTGCCGATCGCCCCTTGCTGTCGGCAACAGACACCACTTTCGATGAAAGGTTGAACGCGTGCAGATTGACGTTTCCCGCGATGTATTTCGGCTGGCGCAGGTATTCACTATCTCGCGCGGCTCACGGACCGAGGCAAAGGTCCTGACGGTTCGGATCTCGGATGGTGTGCATCATGGTTGGGGCGAATGCGTGCCCTATGCGCGCTATGACGAAACGCTGGATTCAGTCGAGGCCGAGATTGCCGGCCTGCCCGACGTATTCTCTCGCTATTCCCTGATGGATCTGCTGCCTGCCGGCGCGGCTCGGAATGCAGTGGATTGCGCGCTTTGGGACCTTGAGGCGAAACGCTCCGGCAAACGGGCGTGGGAGCTGGCGGAACTTGCCGCACCGGGGCCTGAAGTTACGGCCTATACTCTTTCCCTGGACACTCCCGAGGCAATGCAGGCACAGGCGGCAGAAAATGCGTTCCGACCCTTGTTGAAGATCAAACTTGGTACACCAGACGACATGCCCCGGCTTGAGGCCGTGCGGGCTGGTGCGCCGGAGTCCAAAATCATTATCGACGCCAATGAGGGTTGGTCTGCTGAAGTGTACGCCGATCTTGCGCCGCATCTTGTGCGACTGGGCGTTGCTCTGGTTGAACAACCTCTGCCAGCCGGTGAGGATGATGCACTGATCGGCATGGATCGTCCGGTGCCGGTATGTGCCGACGAATCCTGTCACGATCGGGCCAGCTTGCCTAAGTTAAAGGGCAAATATGATGTGGTGAACATCAAACTCGACAAGACCGGCGGTCTGACCGAGGCGCTGGAGCTGCGCAAGGCCGCGCTGGCCGAGGGCTATGGCATCATGGTCGGATGCATGGTTGGAAGTTCGCTGGCCATGGCACCTGCAACGCTGGTCGCGCAGGGTGCGATGGTGACGGACCTTGACGGACCGCTTTTGTTGGCAGAAGACCGCGACACACCCCTGATTTTTGATGACGCCGGAGTGCATCCGCCCAAAGCGGCACTTTGGGGCTGAGGAGAAGAACATGACCCGCACCGTTTATGTGAATGGCGAATACCTGCCTGAAACCGAGGCAAGCGTCTCGATCTTTGATCGAGGTTTCCTGTTTGCAGACGCCGTCTATGAAGTAACCAGTGTGCTGGATGGTAAGCTGGTCGACTTCGAAGGCCACGCGGTGCGGCTGAAACGCTCGCTGGACGAGTTACAGATGGCTGAACCCTGCAGCAAAGAAGAACTTCTGGAAATCCATCGCAAACTGGTCGAGCTGAACGACATCGAAGAAGGTCTGATCTATCTACAGGTTTCGCGCGGCAGTGACGGCGACCGGGATTTTGTGTTTCCGTCAGCGGATACCAAGCCTACGCTGGTTTTGTTCACGCAGAATAAGCCAGGTCTGGCCGACAGCCCCGCGTCGAAGAAAGGGGCCAAGGTCATTTCGATCGATGACATCCGTTGGGGCCGCCGCGATATCAAAACCGTGCAACTGCTGTATCCGTCCATGGGCAAGATGATGGCGAAAGCGGCTGGCTGTGACGATGCCTGGCTGGTTGAAGATGGCTATGTCACCGAAGGCACCAGCAACAACGCCTATTTCGTCAAGAACGGCAAGATCGTCACCCGCCCGCTGTCCAACGACATTCTGCACGGCATCACCCGCAAGGCGGTTCTGCGCATGGCCGCCGAGGCGCAGATGGAGATTGAGGAGCGCCTGTTCACCATCGATGAGGCGAAAGAGGCGGATGAGGCCTTCACCACTTCGGCCAGCGCTTTTGTCATGCCGGTGGTTGAGATTGACGGCGTGGCACTGGGTGATGGCACGCCGGGCCCGATTGCCAAACGCCTTCGCGAGATCTATCTGGACGAAAGCCGAAAGGCCGCAATCTAAAGCAAAGGCCCGCCAAAACGGCGGGCATTTTTCGTTTTCGGGGCGTCAGCCTTTTTTCGTGACGTTCTCTTCAAACGCGACCTTGAAGGCGGCTTGTTTCTCGGCGTTCGCTTCGGTCTGGTAGTTGGCCTTCCACTCATCCATGGTCATGCCATAGAAAATCTCGCGCGCTTCGTTTTTGTCCATGTCGATGCCCTTGGCATTGGCGGCTTCCTGATACCAGCGCGACAGGCAATTGCGGCAGAACCCGGTCAGATTCATCATATCGATGTTCTGTACGTCGGTGCGATCCTGCATCAGATGCTGCTGCAAACGGCGAAACGCTGCGGCCTGAAGTTCGATTTCGGTTTGCTTGTCCATTGTCGGGCTCCGAATGATTGTCTTGCGTTCTGGACCTGACCTAGCAATCCGTGGGCCATGTTACAACGAACAGTAGAGGCCCTAAGGCCCCTTGGAACGTCAGGTTTGGATGCTTTATGCCAGTTTGAGGGCCAACCACGGCACAAGGCAAAAAATGATTGTCAGGATTTTGTAGTTCGCAAGATATCTGAAATAGACCCTCTTTACGTCGGCCCGCTCCATTTGGAACATTCTGCCATGCACGCCTGCAATCCAGTCCTGCATGATAAGGATCATAAGTGTGCTGAACAACAAAACAGCGATGTTAAGGGCGGTCATCCAGCCGAAGACAGTAGTCAGGAATTCCTGAGTCATGGTCGTCTCCTTTCCCTTAATATATGGGTGTCAGTATATTGGCTCACAATATTTCGAGGATCGGAAGCGGCATGAAGTGACCTTACGTCATAGTCCGCTATCGTTCAGTGCATCCTGCAGAATAACGGCCAATCGTTCGGCCCAGCTGCGTTGCCCGTCATGATCCGCAATCAGATCATTACGCAGTTCGATCAGTGCATTAGGACGGCCGAAACTGCTGCAATGCTTGTCGATCGCATCGCCGGGTAGCACACCTGTATAGGGTTCATTTACCCCAACGCACAGATCATCCTCGGCGTTCAACCGGTTGATCAGCGGGCGCGAGAACCGCTCATCCGGTGTGTGCAAGACGCCGATGTGCCACGGCCGAGGATCGCGGCCACGGAGCTGGCGCGTAAAGGAATGCATCGAGATGATGACCGCATGCGGCAGGGCTGCAAGCTGCGCCAGCGCATCGTGATAGGGCCGGTAACACATATTTAGACGACGCTCACGCTCGGTCGCATCTGCGTGGCGGTTACCAGGAATGATCGAACCGTCATAGAGCTTCATCAGCAGCGTTGGATCGTCCTCGCCCCGGTTGGGGTCAATCACGAGGCGCGAGAAGTTGGCTGCGATTACCGGGGCGTTCAGAACCTCACCCAGATGTTTTGAAACCTCGTAGGCGCCGACGTCATATGCGATATGGCGTTCCATATCCTCGCGTGGCAGACCCAGGTCTCCGCCGCTGATTTCGGGCGGCACCATGTTGGTTGCATGGTCACAGGTAATCAGCCAACGCGACGAGCGATCCGCGCCGTGAACAAAAAACGGAGAGTATGTCATGAGCCTGTCATCTTGTTTGTCGCAGGTGTAGGACAGTTGCGTTGGAAAGGGAATTGCGCAATAAGCAGCCTGAGCAATGTTTGCGGTAACATTTACGCGTTTGAGGAGAGTCTGATCAATGCGACGCCTGAGAAATGTGAAAATCGTGGCGACGCTGGGACCGGCGTCCAATGACTATGACACCATCCGAGCGCTGCATGAGGCTGGGGCCGATGTATTCCGGCTGAACATGAGCCATGGCAGCCACGATGAGATTCGCGAGAGGCACCGTATAATCCGGCAGATCGAAAAGGATCTGGAAAGCCCGATCGCGATTCTGGCCGATCTGCAGGGGCCAAAGCTGCGCGTTGGCGTGTTTGCAAATGATGCGGAAGAACTGGAGGAGGGCGCCGCATTCCGTCTGGATCTTGATCCGGCAGCCGGGGATATCACCCGGGTCTGCCTGCCACATCCCGAAATTTTTGCCGCATTGGAGCCAGGTGCGCGCCTGCTGGTCAATGACGGAAAGATTCGTCTGATCGTGCAGGATTGCGGACAGGATTTTGCACATTGTACCGTTGAAGTCGGCGGCACGATCTCGAACCGCAAGGGTGTGAACGTGCCTGACGTGGTGCTGCCATTGGCAGCGCTGTCGGCAAAGGATCGCGACGATCTGGAATTTGTCTGTCAACTGGGTGTGGACTGGTTGGCGCTGAGCTTCGTTCAGCGTGCCAAGGATGTGTTCGAGGCGCGCGCACTGGCGGATGGCCGAGCATCGATCTTGTCCAAGATCGAAAAACCTGCTGCGGTCGAAGCTTTTGACGATATCCTTGACGCCTCAGACGGGATCATGGTTGCGCGGGGTGATCTGGGCGTCGAACTGCCTGTTTCGGCAGTCCCCCCGATCCAGAAACGTCTGGTGCGTAAATGCCGTACAGCCGCGAAGCCCGTGATTGTCGCAACCCAGATGCTGGAAAGCATGATCGAAAGCCCGATGCCCACAAGGGCCGAGGTTTCGGACGTGGCCACCGCCATCTATGAAGGCACCGACGCAATCATGCTCAGTGCGGAATCGGCTGCGGGTTCTTATCCCATCGAGGCGGTTCAGACGATGAACAAAGTTGCCATCGAAGTTGAAGCCGACCCGACTTATACACAGATTATTGCCGCGTCGCGTACCGCCAAGGGTACGACCATCGCGGACGGGATCGTGGCTGCGGCACGCGAGATTGCCGAAAAGACTGACATTAAAGCCATCTGCTGCTTCACTCAAAGCGGGACCACCGCCTTGCTCACCGCCCGTGAGCGTCCCGGTGTGCCTATCATCGCGATGACCCCCGCCACCGGCACCGCCCGCAGGCTTTGCCTGAGCTGGGGTTGTCATTGCGTCTTAACCCCTGAACAAGAGCGGTTCAAAGGTGCGGTCGTCAGCGCCGCTCGCGCCGCCCGTTCGGGTGGTTTCGCCGCTGAGACTGATCAGATTGTGGTCACCGCCGGCGTCCCTTTCAATGTTCCTGGCACCACCAACATCTTACGTATCGCCCCTTGTGATGAACGGCTGATCTACAACACTGATCCGGGCTAAGCCCGGATCACCACTACTAATTTCAGTTTGATACCAAGCGTATGCCTAATATTTGGGCATATAATAATATTTATTTACAGTGTCTTAGAAGTTTGAGGGTTGTATCCAGCAATAATCTCTCTGTTTTTGCGTGTTTTTTCGGGATACTTGCCCTTAGGGCGGTCTACTCAAGCAAGTTCCAGGTTCCGGCTGCCCTGCCGGGGGCGAGGGCCCCGGCCAAAGCAACAATAACGGAGGAACGGCATGACAACGAAAATTGTCATAGGACTGGACGGGACAGAAACCGGAGAACGCGCGATCGCCTTTGCCAAAGACTTGGCCGGGCGTATCGGTTCATGCGAGCTTCTGGCGGTTTACGTCATCGAATGGTCTCCTTTCACATTCCAGACACCAGAAGAGAACGCCCTACGCCACAAACGGCGCGAAGAAGAGGTTGCGTTAGCTACGTCACGGATCATCGAGCCAGCGGTTGAAGCGTTGAAGGCTGCAGGATTCGAGGCGCGCGGCATCGTCCGTCACGGAGATGTGGCGGAAACGCTGAATGCAATCACGGTTGAAAACGGTGGCTCCCAGATCGTTGTGGGTCGGGCCTCGGCAGATGGGTTCAAAAAACGCCTGTTTGGCAGTTCGACCCAGAACCTTGTCATGCACGCCGATGTTCCGGTTACGGTCGTGAACTGAGGGGAGAGATTATGATGAATATTCAGAACAAACTGAGTCTGGCAGCACTTGCCGCTCTGGTTGCGAGCCCCACTGCCGCACAGGAGGCGGTCGGGTTGGACGATAAAATCAACCAGGCCTTTGCTGATTTCACCGGGCCTTTCGTCAGCTTTATTTTTGCCCCGTTTCCGGGCACCGGGTTCCCTTGGATCGTGGGTTGGCTGGTGATCGCCGCGACCGTCTTCACGCTTTATTTTGCCTTTGTACAATTGCGTTTCTTCGGTCATGCGATCAGCCTTGTGAAAGGTGACTATTCTGATCCCAATGATGCGGGTGAAGTTAGCCACTTTCAGGCGCTGGCAACGGCGCTGTCCGGTACCGTTGGCCTCGGTAATATTGCTGGTGTTGCGGTCGCCGTCGGTATCGGCGGGCCAGGTGCAACTTTCTGGATGATTGTCGCAGGCCTGTTGGGCATGGCGTCGAAATTCACCGAATGTACGCTGGGTGTAAAGTACCGCAACGAATATGATGACGGCACCGTTTCTGGTGGCCCAATGTATTATATGTCGAAAGGGTTCAACGAACTGGGCCTGCCGGGCGGCAAAATTCTGGCCGTTCTGTTCTCGATCTTCTGCATCCTTGGCGCGCTTGGTGGGGGCAATATGTTCCAGGCCAATCAGGCGCATCAGCAGATCGCAGGCATCGTCGGAGATTACCCGGGCTGGATCACTGGCCTGGTCTTTGCAGGCATCGTCTTTGCAGTGATCGTGGGCGGCCTAAAATCCATCGCGCGCGTGACTGAGAAAGTCGTTCCTTTCATGGGCGTGATGTATGTGGCCGCGGCTCTGGTGATCATCCTGATGAACGCGGATCAGATCGGTTGGGCCTTTGGCCAAATCTTCGCGGGAGCGTTCACCGGTCTTGGTGTCGCTGGCGGTATGGTCGGCGCATTGATCCAGGGCTTCCGGCGTGCGGCGTTCTCGAACGAAGCGGGCGTTGGTTCTGCGGCGATTGCCCACTCGGCGGTTCGCACCAAAGAACCGATCACCGAAGGGTTCGTGTCGCTGCTGGAGCCGTTCATTGATACGGTCGTAATCTGTACCATGACCGCGTTGGTGATCATCATCACCCAGCAGCTGATCGTCGATCCGGAGACCGGAAACTATATGCTGAACGAAGCCGGTAATGCCATCGCAACGGTTGACGGAAACTCGGGTGTCAGCCTGACTTCAGCCGCCTTTGGCAGCGCGTTCAGTTGGTTCCCTTACGTTTTGGCAATCGCAGTAGTTCTGTTTGCCTTCTCGACCATGATCAGCTGGTCCTACTACGGCCTCAAGGCCTGGACCTACCTGTTCGGTGAGGGTCACACCAAGGAACTGGTGTTCAAGGTCATCTTCTGCATCTTCGTAGTCATCGGTGCAGCGGCTAACCTTGGCCCCGTTATCGACTTCTCGGATGCGGCGATCTTTGCCATGGCGGTTGTGAACGTCTTCGCGCTCTACTTCCTGATGAAAGTGGTACGTCAGGAACTGGCATCTTATGCAGAGCGTTTGAAGAGCGGTGAAATCCGCAAATTCGAACATTAATCCAAACCTCCGGGGCGGCGCGCGTCGCCCCGGTGCCTAGCCAGCCTGCAAAAAGCGCAGATTCTGGCCCAAACCCCCTTGCCAGTATGACCGAACTTGCGTAAACGGCGCTTCTGATCGCGTGACCGGCCGAGATGGCATGCCGAGTCGCGTCTGAAACCGAACCCCGAAAGGAGACGGAAATGCCTAAGATGAAGACAAAGTCGAGCGCCAAAAAGCGCTTTAAGGTGACTGCGACCGGTAAGGTCCTTGCTGGCCAGGCCGGCAAACGGCACGGCATGATCAAGCGGACCAAGAAATTCATCCGCGACGCCCGTGGCAACACCACCCTGTCCGCCCCCGACGCCAAGATCGTCAAGGGCTACATGCCCTACGACCGCTAAGAGGAGATTAAGAGATGTCCCGCGTTAAAGGTGGAACCGTAACTCACGCCCGTCACAAGAAGGTCATCAAGGCTGCCAAAGGTTACTATGGCCGCCGCAAGAGCACCTTCAAGGTTGCCCGTCAGGCCGTAGACAAGGCCAACCAGTACGCAACCCGCGACCGCAAGAACCGCAAGCGCAACTTCCGCGCGCTGTGGATCCAGCGTATCAACGCCGCTGTCCGTTCGCATGACGAGGCACTGACATATTCCCGCTTCATTAACGGCCTGAACTTGGCCGGTATCGAAGTGGACCGCAAAGTTCTGGCCGACTTGGCAGTGCACGAACCGGAAGCGTTCGGCGCGATCGTCGCCAAAGCACAGGCCGCGCTGGCTGCCTGAACCTCTTTCGAGAGACAGTGAATGAAAGGCCGTCCCAGTTGGGACGGCCTTTTTTTGAATCCGTAACGGGTGTCGATTGCGCCAGGTTGCCAAATTGAGCTCTCTAGGGCGATGAAGATAAATATCTCACCGCCTCCAACATCCTGGGCTGAATTGTACTGCAGACAACGCAACAAGCTCCTGCATCAGGGTGCAATGGTTGATGCGACCGATCCAATCCGCCTTGAGAAATGGTAGTGTGCAACGCCCGTGAAATGTCGTGAATTCAGTGGGATGATTTTATGAGATCGTTCAGACCATGGCGGGCATCGCAGGTGATTCCCGGTATGGGTGGCGGAGACGAAGGGATTCGAACCCTCGAGACGGTTTCCCGCCTACTCCCTTAGCAGGGGAGCGCCTTCGACCACTCGGCCACGTCTCCGCTGGCCGGTATATCCTTGCCTGTCATCCAGATACAAGGCGATTTTCTATGTCTGGAAAATTTTTCTGAATACCGATGATCAAACCCACAAGAAGGAGCGCTGGGGCTACCGGAAGCAGGGGTGCGAAACCCCCGAAATGCTGAAAAACATGCAAAACCTTGCCAACTCCACCTGTTCTGGCGCATATTTGTCTAGTTTTAAGGCTCTAATAACTATTCAGATTTAGCTTTCTGAGGCGACAGATATCGGGCGTGGGGTGTTTGGCACCCTGGTAGGTACCTTTTGGGGGAAGGGGACTTGGGTTTGGTCTGGTTGAAATTGTTTTGTGTTTTCTTGGTTCTAGCGACGCTGCCTGCGTCGGCCATCGCATCAATCGGAAAAGTGCTCAGTGCTAAACCGGGCGCGGATATTATCCGGGCCGGTAAAAAGATACGCTTGCGTGAAGGGATGGATGTTGTTTCAGGCGATACTATTTCGACCGACAGATCAGGCGTGGTTCAATTGGTGTTCGTAGATGAAACCAAGATCGCGGTTGGTCCGAACGCGCGAATGATCCTGGATGTCTCAATGCTGCGAGGCAATCGGAAGGCAAAAAACTTCACCGTGCAGGCGCTGGGCGGCAGTTTCCGTTTCATTTCGGGCAAAAGCAGAAAGCGCGCTTATTCGATCAAAACGCCCGATGCCACCATGGCCGTGCGGGGAACGACATTTGACATGTGGATTACATCCGGCAGCCAAAGCGCGATGCTGGTTATCGAGGGCACCGTTCAGATGTGCGGCCGACGCGGGTCATGCCGGTCGGCAAGCCGACAGTGCAGTCTCTTTGCGACCGGTTCGGGCGGTCAGGTGGGGCGCCCGGTAGATCAGGAGCAGTATGACAAAGCGCTAAAAGGTGGTTTCCCCTTCATACGCTCGCAAACGCAACTGCTGCCACCGTTTCGGGTGAGTGCCGAAGGGTGCTCGGGCAGACAGGCTCAGGCCCTAAAGATTGAATCTGAAAGGCCAGAGCGGCGCGAAGCGCGGCGGCAAACGGAACAAGGTCGTTCTGAGGTGTCGGCGGCCCGCGAAAGCGGGCGATCCGAAGCGCCAGACCGGGCCTCAGCCAGCGCCGAAGGGCGTTCCGGGACATCAGCGCGTGCAGGTGTAAGCGCCTCGGGTGAAACGAGAACATCCGTAAACGCATCCAGTGGAAATAGCGGTGGATCGGGTGTCAGGGCAACGGCGACGGCAGGTAACGCTTCAGCGATAGCTGGTTGGTAGCATCAGGTTACATATATTTTCATGTTCCCCTGCGCCTGGAAGGTGAACGTGGTGGGTAAGATAAGAGACAAAATTGGGCATCGATTAGTATTCAGGCTTGTGGGCTTGGCGCTGATCCTGATGGGCTGCTTCATTAGGGTCGCGGATCCGTATCCCGTTCAAATGTCCAGATTGATTTACTTCGATATCCTGCAGCGGATTTCACCACGGGCCTACAACCCGGATCTGCCGGTCCGCGTGGTGGATATTGATGAAAGGTCTCTGGCAGAATGGGGCCAATGGCCTTGGCCTCGTACCCTGTTGGGTCAGATGGTCGAACGATTGGGCGAATACGGTGCCGCTGCGATTGCCTTTGATATGCTGTTTGTCGAGCCCGACCGATACTCTCCGATGCGATTGTTGCAAGACCCGACCTTGTCCGGACTACTGCAGGTGGATCAGGCCGCGATCGATCTGGACAATGACGTCAGATTTGGGGACGAAGTTGCGAAATGGCCAGTGGTTCTGGGTGTGGCAGCCCGGCAAACCGATAGCGGTTCGGCCATTGTACCGAAGGCGGGGTTAGTTGAAATCGGAGAGAAACCCGCAGCTGGCCTTGTCAGCGTTGCCCACTGGACCTCTCTGGCACCGCCATTGGGGGAAGAAGCGGCCGGGATCGGGGGTGTTAATGTATCGCCCCAAGGAAGTTTGGGTGTGGTGCGACGGGTCCCTGTGCTTTGGTCCGGGCCCAACGGTGTATTACCTGCGCTTGGGGTTGAAGCCCTGCGGGTGGCCATGGGCGAATCCGTTTATTTTGCGGAAGGATCGCAGGACGAGATCGGCATCATGCTTGAGGTTGGTCTGGGTGATTTTGTGCTGCCGACCACCGAGAATGGCGAGATCTGGGTGCGTTACAGGCGGGACAATCCTGGCCTCTATCTGTCGGCCGATGATGTCATGCGCAGCGGTAGTGATCCAACGCTTCAGTCAGAGATAGAAGGACGGATCATTCTGGTCGGCACCTCTGCGGCGGGCCTGTTCGATATGCGCGAAACGGCACTGGGTGAATCTGTTCCCGGTGTTTCGATCCACGCCCAAATTATCGAACAGATCATCCTTGGCGATGTGCTGAGCAGATCGGATGTTACCTCTGCACTTGAGCTGCTGGCGTTCGTGATCCTGGGCGTCGTTGTCACAGTGGTCATGTCCAACTATGGGGCGGTCGCTTCTTTTGCTGCAGGTGGTGTGGCCGCATCGGCCGTGATTGCCATCAGTTGGTTGGCGTTCCAGAACCAGTCGGTTCTGTTTGATGCGACCTTCCCTTTGGCCGGAGGTATGGCTAATTTCGGGCTTCTGGCCGGGTACCTCTTTGTTTCGACCGAGCGGGAGAAGCGGGTGATCCGCCAGACTTTCTCACATTATGTCGCACCGGAAATCCTCGATGAGATGGAGGCCAACGGGCATCAGCTGCAATTGGGAGGTGAATCTCAGGAGATCACGGTGATGTTTTCGGACATTCGGGGCTTCACGCCATTGTCCGAGTCTGTATCAGCCACCGATCTGGTGGCCTTGCTGAATGCGCTGTTCTCAGAGATCGGGGATCAGATTCTGGTCGAGCGTGGAACGATCGACAAGTTCATCGGCGATGCGGTTATGGCTTTTTGGAATGCACCGCTGCCCGTGGATGATCACCCGTGCCGCGCTGCTTTGGCCGCGCTGAAGATGCGCGGCGCGCTAGATAAGTTCAACACTTTGCCCATCATGCGCGGGCGTCCTCCCATCGCACTGGCGACAGGCTGCGCAACCGGAGCCGCCTGCGTCGGCAATATCGGCTCGCGGCGCCGGTTCAATTACACAGTAATCGGAGATGTGGTGAATGTGGCAGCGCGGATCGAACAAAACTGCCGACATGTGGATTATGATATTCTAGTCTCAGACTCTATTCGCCGTGTCACCAATTCTGATCTTGCGCTGCTAGAGGCGGGCTTCGTGGATTTGAAAGGCAAAAGCGAGCCAGAGCCTGTTTATGTACTGGTCGGAGATCGAGAAGTTGCAGGCAGTGCATCGTTTCAAAAGCTGCAGACCGCACACATAGGTCTACTAGAGGCGATACGCGCACGGGAATCACAGACCGTAGTCGCTGGGTTATGCAAGGAATGTGCCAAGCATGCGATGGCGGTTGAGCCAGGTTTGGCATCATTCTATCGCGCGCTACCGGGGCGCATGGCGGACTTCCGATCAGAGGTGCTTCATGCGCGGCCGGTGTTTAGTCATCATCATGGTCTGCGCGAAGGTGCAGAGTAAGTACTTCGCCATATGCTTTGGAAAAGAGAACGGGGCGCTGTTGAAAATCAACTGCGCCCCGCCGGAAGTATCAATCTCGCCCCCTCGAATACCATCTAAAACAACACGGGCTAAAACTTTCGATATATTCGAGATCGACCTTCTATCCCCATATTTAACGAATTCGGCAGGGTAGACAGTGAAGAAGTTCACATTACCCTGAAATTGTTTAAATTTTTTCTTAGCGCCAGTCGAAAAACCCTGGTCCGGCCTGTTTCAGCAGAGAGGCGGCCATTGTCTGACCCAGTTTTGCTCCATCTTCGAGCGCCCCGGTGGCTTCTTCGCTGATCGCCTCGGAACCGTCCGGGCGCAGAACTTCTCCTCGCAAAGCAAGTTGGCCATCCTGAACTTGCGCCAAACCGGCGATCGGTGTTTCGCATGAGCCATCCAGCCCGGCCAGAAGGCTGCGTTCAGCCGCAAGGCGCCGGCTTGTTTCAACATGATGAATCGCCGCCAGCATCTCGGCGGTACGGCTATCGTCGCTGCGCCGTTCAATGCCGATGGTGCCCTGCGCAATGGCAGGTAGCATGTCATCAGGTGATATGGCAGTCGCGGGGACGTCTTTCATATCCAAGCGGCGCAATCCGGCCATGGCCAGAAAGGTACAATCGGCCACGCCATCGGCCAGCTTCTTCAGGCGAGTCTGAACATTGCCGCGAAACTCGACCACTTTCAGATCGGGCCGCCGATTCAGCAACTGCGCCCGGCGGCGCAACGATGAAGTCCCGACAACTGCGCCCTCTGGCAGATCGTGAATCGAACTCAGAGTCGGCGAGATAAACGCATCGCGCACATCCTCGCGCGGCAGGAATGTATCCAGCACCAGCCCGTCAGGCTGTTCGACGGGCATGTCCTTGGTCGAATGTACGGCGATGTCGATCTCACCTTTCAGCATCGCCTCTTCGATTTCCTTGGTGAACAGACCCTTGTTGCCAATCTCTTTCAGCGGTCGGTCCGCGTCGATCATGGCGCGGTTGTCACCGGTGGTCTTGATTACCACGATCTCAAACGCGTCCTCAGGCAGGTCGAAAGCGGCGCCAAGTCTCTGACGGGTTTCATAGGCCTGCGCCAGCGCCAGCGGAGATCCACGGGTGCCGATTTTCAGAGGCGATGCGGGGGTAGGCAATATCAGACTCATGTGCACAGCTTTAGTCGCGTCACATTGCCCTGACAATGGGGGCAGAGCTTGACAAATTGCCACTGAGGGCCGACGCGTTGCACCAAACCGGAACACTGGGGGCACGAATGGCCGAGACAAAGAAATTGCTACGGGCGCTGGCGGGGGAAGTGCAGGATGTGCCGCCGATCTGGATGATGCGACAGGCCGGGAGGTATTTGCCTGAATATCGTGCAACGCGCGCACAGGCCGGAGATTTCCTGTCTCTTTGCTATAACCCCGAGCTTGCCGCCGAAGTCACCCTTCAGCCCATTCGCCGCTACGGCTTTGATGCCGCGATCCTGTTTGCTGATATCCTGCTTGTGCCGCAGGCGCTGGGTGCGGATTTGTGGTTTGTCACCGGCGAAGGTCCTCGCCTTTCGACAATTACACGGGAGTCGGAGTTTGATGCGCTGAAGCCGGTTGATGCAATTCATGAGACGCTCTCTCCGGTGTATGAAACCGTGCGTATTCTTTCGCGTGAGCTTCCTTCTGAGACAGCTCTGATCGGATTTGCAGGCGCGCCCTGGACAGTGGCTACCTACATGATCGCCGGACGGGGCACCCCGGATCAGGGGCCAGCCCATGCGCTGCGCGAAGAAAACACTGCGCTGTTCGAGGCGCTGTTGGATCGGATCACGGCCGCGACAATTGAATACCTGTCTGCCCAAATCGAGGCAGGGGCCGAGGTTGTCAAAATATTTGATAGTTGGGCGGGATCATTGAAGGGCGAAGCGTTTCAGAAATACGCCGTTGAACCCTGTCGCGTGATTACTGCTGCCATAAAGGCACGCCATCCGGGCATTCCCGTCATCGGTTTCCCACGCGAAGCGGATCAGGGTTACATCGGTTTCGCCAAGGCCACCGGTGTGGATTGTGTCGCGCTGGACAATTCTGTGTCGCCCGAATGGGCTGCTGCGAATGTGCAAGTCGATGGGTGTGTACAGGGCAATCTGGCTTCATCGCATATGGTGACAGGCGGGCAAGCGCTTGTCGATGAGACGCGGCGGATTGTCGAAGCCTTCTCAAAAGGACCGCATATCTTCAATTTGGGTCATGGTATTACGCCAGATGCGGACCCTGAGAACGTTCAATTGATGATCGATACGGTGCGCGGGCGGTAAGCCTGGCGTGGGGGCCAGCCCCCTCTTGGCCTGCGGCCAATTCACCCCCGAGGTATTTTTAGCCAGATGAAGCGGGAGGAAGTTCGTTCAAAATCTCATTTGTATGCTCTCCGCGTTTGGGGCTGGGCCGCGGTTGCCAGTTGTAGGTTGAGAATCTAGGAGCGGCTGCGGCTTGACGTGTTTCGTCGTGGTCGACCCATGTTTGGCGAGCCGAATTCATGGGGTGATCTCGTGCTTCTTGTGGACTTAGGACTGGGGCAACGCAGGCGTCCGTGCCTTGAAACAGCGCCGCCCATTCGTCGCGCGGCTTCTCGGCAAAGATTTTGCTCAACCGCTTCGTCAGGTTGGGCCACGTCGCATGGTTATATTGCTGAGCGAATTCCGCGTCATCGCTGAGCCCGAGGATGTCCAGGAAGTGAGCATAGAATTTTGGCTCCAGACATTGAACTGAGATGAAACCGCCATCTGCGCAGGCGTAGGTTCTGCTCCAATGCGGTCCGTCGAGCAGGCTTTGACCCCGGGTGTCGGACAGGTTGCCGGTTTGGCGCAGGCTCATCAGCAAATTCATCATGTGTGCCGAGCCATCGTAGATGGCGGCGTCCACCACCGTGCCTTTGCCTGTATTTCGGGCATTCAAAAGCCCGGCGAGCAGACCTGCAACCAGATACATCGCACCACCGCCGATATCCCCGACTAGTGTTGCGGGCGTCAAAGGCGGTTGGCCGGGCGGCGACGCGTAGGATAAAGCCCCTGAAAGGGCAATATAGTTGAGATCATGGCCCGCTGTCTCAGAAAGTGGGCTATGCTGCCCCCAGCCTGTCATTCGGCCATAGACCAGCTTTGGGTTCAGGTGATGACAGTCTTCCGGCCCCAGCCCCAGCTTTTCCATCACGCCGGGGCGAAAACCCTCGATCAGCGCATCAGCCGTTGCGATCAGCCGTTTTGCAACGCTAAGGTCCTGCGGGTCTTTGAGGTCCAGTGCAATTGATCGTTTGCCGCGATCCAGCAGCGAACGTTCAGGCATACCCGGAGTGACGGCGGACCCTTTGCGATGGATGGTGATGATATCGGCGCCCATATCCGCCAGCAGCATGGCCGCGAAGGGGGCTGGGCCCAGCCCTTCGATTTCGATGATGCGTATGCCGTGCAGCATGTCTTCCTCCTGCGGCGCAGGGTTTCTGTTGGGCGGAGCGAATGCAAGCGAAGAATCCCGATCCAGTGCCTTGGTGTGAGCAAACTGGTTGCCTGCATCGATGTTTCAGGGCTAGGTCTTTGTGGTCTGCCGTAGGATTAAAAAGAGGTTGAGAGATGCAGTTAAGCGATACCCGTGAAATTCAGGCGCCGCCTGCCGCCGTTTACGCTGCGTTGCTGGACCCTGAAGTATTGAAAGCCTGCATCAGCGGCGCGCAGGAGATTACCGGCGATCCAACCGAGGGGTATAATGCGACCGTGGTGCAAAAGGTTGGCCCTGTGAAGGCGACTTTCAAAGGCACTGTGACCATGTCCGACATGGTTGAGCCTGAACGCCTGACCATCGCTGGTGAGGGCAAGGGGGGCGCCGCAGGCTTTGCCAAGGGAAGCGCAGATGTAACCTTCGCGCCCAGCGAGGCTGGTGGCACCCTTCTGACCTACGAGGTCGAGGCTAAGGTGGGTGGCAAACTGGCTCAGCTGGGCAGCCGCCTGATTGATGGGTTTGCCAAGAAGATGGCCGATCAGTTTTTCGCCAATCTTCAAGAATATTTCGAAGGTCCGCCACCGCAAGAAGACGCTGCCGAAGAAGAGACCAAGTCAGGCTGGCTAGGTCGCCTGACGGGACGAGACTGAACCCTGCGCACACGCGCATGGCACTGTGCGGAATTGGACTGTTCGACGATGGTCCGTCACGATAGGTTGCGGGGTCAGAACGAGGGTGCGCATGACGACCATATTGTCGATCCGGGATTTGCGGAAGTCTTATGCCGATGGGTTTGAGGCGCTGAAAGGTGTGTCTCTGGACATTGAAGAAGGTGAGATTCTAGCGCTGTTGGGCCCCAATGGGGCGGGTAAAACAACGCTGATCTCGACTGTGTGCGGTATTACCACGCCGACTTCGGGCTCGGTCACCGTAGGTGGCCATGACATCCAGACCGAGTATCGCGCAGCCCGCAAGATGATTGGGCTGGTGCCGCAGGAAATCGCGCTGGAACCGTTCGAGAAGGTCTGGAACACTGTCCGCTTTTCGCGCGGGCTGTTCGGTCATAGCGGAGACAACGCTAGGATCGAGGAAATCCTGCGCAAGCTGTCCCTATGGGACAAACGCCGTAACGCAATCAAGGAACTATCCGGAGGTATGAAGCGACGTGTGCTGATCGCGAAAGCCTTGGCGCATGAGCCAAGGGTGCTGTTTCTGGATGAACCCACCGCCGGCGTAGATGTCGAGCTACGTAAGGACATGTGGGAGATCGTGGCCGAATTGAAGCAGGCTGGTGTCACCATCATCCTGACCACTCACTACATCGAGGAAGCCGAGGCAATCGCCGACCGTGTGGGTGTCATCGACAAGGGTGAGCTTTTGCTCGTGCAGGACAAAGACACATTGATGGCGCAGATGGGCAAAAAGCAGATTGAGGTCATGTTGACCGAGCCTATTTTATCGGTTCCCGACGTTCTGTCCGATCATCAACTGACGCTCAACGGTGCAGGCGATGCGCTGATCTATACTTACGACACCAATGCCGAGCGCACGGGCATCACCACTCTTCTCAATGATGTTGCGCAGGCCGGTCTAGTGCTGCGTGATGTGCAGACGCGGCAATCGAGCCTTGAAGAGATTTTCGTCAACCTCGTGTCCGGAGAACCCGCATGAACTGGTCCGCTATTACTGCCATCTACCGGTTTGAAATGGCCCGGTTCTTTCGCACACTGGCGCAGAGTTTTCTGTCGCCGGTCCTGTCGACCTCGCTTTATTTCGTGGTGTTTGGCACTGCCATCGGCAGTCGCATTCAAGAGATTGAAGGCGTGTCCTACGGGGCCTTCATTGTGCCGGGTCTTATCATGTTGTCCGTAGTGATGCTGTCAATCTCGAACGCGTCCTTTGGCATCTACTTTCCCAAATTCTTGGGTACGATTTATGAGTTGCTTTCAGCCCCCATCAATTTCATCGAGATTGTGATTGGTTATGTGGGCGCGGCCGCAACTAAGGCACTGTTTGTAGGTCTTGTCATTCTGGCCACTGCGACGTTCTTTGTGGACATTCGCATTGAACACCCGTTTGCCATGGCGGCTTTCCTGATCTTGTCTTGCCTCAGTTTCTCGCTGCTGGGGTTTATCGTGGGTATCTGGGCGGGAAATTTTGAGCAAATGTCGCTTGTCCCCCAGCTTGTTGTGACGCCCCTGATTTTTCTGGGTGGGACGTTTTACTCGATCTCGATGCTACCTCCGCTTTGGCAGACGATCACTCTGTTCAACCCTGTGGTTTATCTGATTTCCGGGTTCCGCTGGTCATTCTATGGTATCGCAGATGTCCCGATATTTTGGAGCCTTCTGGCCATACTGGCCTTCACCGGAATATGCCTCGCGATCATTGGCTGGATCTTCAAAACCGGTTGGCGCATCCGCAGCTAGGGCGTTGCATTTTTGCCCATCAGGTGTGTGAAATTGGTTCACGTCGCGTTTATGGCGCTTCGGGTCTCTTGTTTACGGCTCCGGCGCGCTCTACATCGGCTTCCATGAAACTCAGCCTGCCCTTCATGAAAAAGCCGCCACTTGTGGCCGTTGTTCGCCTGTCCGGTGCCATTGGAATGGCCGGGCGAGGGTCGATGAACGCGACCGCTCTGGCACCGGTGTTGGAGAAAGCCTTTCGCAAGGGCAAGCCCGCTGCGGTCGCGCTGGAGATCAATTCGCCGGGCGGCTCCCCCGTTCAAAGCTCATTGATCGGTGCGCGTATCCAGCGACTGGCGGAAGAGCTTAAGATCCCTGTTTACGCTTTCGTCGAAGACGTGGCGGCTTCGGGTGGATATTGGTTGGCGGTTTCAGCGGATGAGATTTGGGCCGATGACAGTTCGGTTCTGGGGTCGATCGGCGTGATATCGTCGGGATTTGGCGCGCATGTTTTTCTGGCACGTCAGGGCTTTGAACGACGCGTACATACTGCGGGTCAGTCGAAATCAATGCTCGACCCGTTTGCTCCGGAAAAGAAAGAAGACATTGCACGGCTCAAAGTGCTGCTGGGCGATATCCACGAGAATTTCATAACCCATGTGAAATCTCGCCGGGACGGCAAGCTGGACAGCAGCGCTGATCTGTTCAATGGCGAGGTCTGGCTGGCCCGTCGCGCGCAACAGCTGGGCCTGATCGATGGTATTGCCCATCTGAAGCCCAAGATGCAGGAGAAGTTTGGCGACAAAGTCAGGTTCCGCCGCTATGGCCTGCGCAAACCGATCTGGTCGCGCTTCGGCGCGACGCTGGCGCAGGATGCCATAGCCGGTATTGAGGAGCGCGCTGCCTACGCGCGTTTCGGGTTGTAGAGTGATCATCAAAGCAGTCACCTTGTTCCTGATCGCCATGGGCGTTCTGGCGATGTTCGGCAAGCTACGCTTTCCTGGACAGAAACGATTGAGTTCTGCGAAATGTCCGCGTTGTGGGCGGTTTAGGATCGGCAAAGGCCCGTGTCCTTGCGAAGAAGGAGGCCGTGGATGACGGCATGGCTGTTCTCCGGCCTCGGGCTGCTGATCCTGTTGTTGGCAGGCGACGCGCTGGTGCGAGGGGCCGTGAACCTCAGCCTGCGGTTGGGGGTTCCCGCCCTGATCGTCAGCCTGACAATAGTTGCCTTTGGAACTTCGGCCCCTGAGCTGCTGATTGCAATCAGCGCCATCAAGGAAAACGCGCCGGGCATTGCGTTGGGTAACGTGGTGGGCTCGAATACAGCGAATATCTTGCTGGTTCTGGGATTGCCCGCGCTTCTGGCGACCTTGCACACAAGTGAGTGCGACAGCCGCAAGAACTACATCTTCATGCTTCTGGCGTCGGTGTTATTTATCGGGTTGGCTTTTTGCGGGGTCTTTAATCTGCTCAGCGGGGCAATTTTGCTGGCTGCGTTGGCTCTGATCCTCGGCAATGCGTTTCGCGAAGCACATGCGCACCGTAAAGCCTGTGGTGAAGCTTGTGCCGATGAGGACGAGCTTGAGGGTCTTGAGGAAGCAGATCCTGACATGCCCTATTGGAAGGTGGCGATCTACCTGATCCTCGGCTTGGTCGGCCTGCCAATGGGTGCGCATCTGCTGGTCGAAAATGCGACCGTCATTGCCCGGAACTATGGTGTGAGCGAAACAGTGATCGGCCTTACGCTGATCGCGGTGGGTACGTCCCTGCCGGAACTGTCGACAACCGTCATGGCTGCCCTGAGGCGACAAGCGGATGTGGCACTGGGTAACGTCATCGGATCGAACATGTTCAATCTGCTGGCCATTGTCGGCATTACGACCTTGTTTGGGCGTATTCCCGTCGATCCTGAATTCCTGCGTTTCGATCTGTGGGTGATGCTCGGCGCGTCGCTCTTGTTGGTTCCTTTTGTGTTCTTCAAGAAAGATATCACACGCCTCTGGGGCCTGATCTTGACAGCGCTCTATGTGATCTATGTTGCAAGCCTGT
Organism: Ruegeria sp. C5; assembly: GCF_056537605.1. NCBI lineage: Bacteria > Pseudomonadati > Pseudomonadota > Alphaproteobacteria > Rhodobacterales > Roseobacteraceae > Ruegeria > Ruegeria sp. C5. Next base: position 52,300 of record NZ_JBQFRX010000004.1, read on the forward strand.
TAGCCTGACCTGACGAGGAGAATGAGCCCATGACCCGAGCATTGGTGACCGGTGCCGGTAAACGCCTTGGTCGTGCCATGGCGCTGTATTTGGCGCAGCGCGGCATGGATGTCGCTGTGCACTATTCCAGTTCGGATCAGGCTGCGCGTGAAACGGTTGATGAGGTTCAGGCGCTAGGCCGAAAGTCAGTTGCGCTGCAGGCCGATCTGCTTGATGAGGGGCAAGTCAGCTCATTGCTGCCGCGTGCAGCTGAGGCGCTGGGTGGTCCGATCACCTGTCTGGTCAACAATGCATCGATATTTGAGTATGACAATATCCACACAGCTACCCGCCAAAGCTGGGATCGGCATCTCGACAGCAATCTGCGCGCACCATTCGTTCTGACCCAAGCCATGGCCGAGCAGGGGTTACAGCCGGAGCTTGATGATCAGGGAGAGCCTCTGGCGATTGGGCTGATCGTGAACATGGTGGATATGCGGGTGCGTAAACTGACGCCTGAGTTCATGTCATACACGATTGCCAAGATGGGGTTGTGGGCCTTGACCCGGACTGCAGCGCAGGCTCTGACACCCGCAATCCGTGTGAACGCGATCGGCCCCGGTCCAACGCTGCAGGGTCATCGCCAAAGTGATGCCCATTTTAGCGCTCAGCGGCAGAACACGATTCTGGAGCGCGGCGCGAACCCGTCGGATATCACTGCTGCGCTGGGATACTTTCTGGATGCGCATGCTGTTACGGGGCAGCTTCTTTGCGTCGATGGTGGGCAACATTTGGGTTGGCAAACACCCGATGTTCTTGGTGTAGAATAAGTAGATCTGCTGCAAGTTTTGCACTGCTCTCGTTCCTGTTATCTGAACGTTACAAAAATGTCTTAATTTTCATACACTTGTCTCAGATCAACAAATTTATCGTTTAAAAACAACACCATAATTTCCTGCCTATTTTTTGTGCAGATCAACGAATAGGCAAGGATTCAAGGGAAAATCACGATGCCCCTAAAGTTATCTGCACAGTTATCCACAGAAGTCGTGGATTTGTTTTCTCTTGATCTGAAGCGCACAAGATTGCAGCCATGGTCAGAGAATCATATCTCAGACTCATGACCGCTAGCACTGATTCCGAATCGTCGACCCAAGCCAACGGCTATGCCTGCATTCAGCGTTATGTGAAAACGCTGGACAGCTCGCCGGGTGTGTATCGGATGTTGGATGGGGACAGCCGAGTTCTTTACGTAGGTAAAGCGCGAAACCTGAAGGCGCGGGTATCGAACTACACGCGCCCGGGGCACTCGGGTCGGATCGAGAAAATGATCGCCGCAACTGCCTCGATGATGTTTCTGACCACTCGGACCGAGACCGAGGCGCTGCTGCTGGAACAGAACCTGATCAAGCAGCTCAAGCCCAAATACAACGTATTGTTGCGGGATGACAAAAGCTTCCCGAATATTCTGGTCGCCAAGGATCATGCCTTTCCGCAGATCAAAAAGCACCGAGGGGCGAAGAAAGAAAAGGGGGCTTATTTCGGCCCCTTCGCCAGTGCAGGCGCGGTGAACAGGACGCTGAACCAGCTGCAAAAGGCGTTCCTGCTGCGGAACTGTTCGGATTCCATGTTCGATAGCCGGACCCGGCCGTGTTTGCTCTATCAGATCAAGCGATGTTCTGGACCGTGCGTCGAACTGATCTCGGAAGCCGACTATCGTGAAAGCGTTAAGGATGCCGAAAGGTTCCTGTCAGGCCGATCTACCAAAGTGCAGGAAGATCTCGCCGCGCAGATGATGGCTGCCTCCGAGGCGATGGAGTTCGAACGCGCCGCCGGTTTGCGCGACCGTATCCGGGCGCTGACGCAGGTGCAGACGTCTCAGGGCATCAATCCCCGCGGCGTGGCCGAGGCTGACGTCATTGGCCTCTACATGGACAGCGGTCAAGCCTGCGTTCAGGTGTTTTTCATCCGGGCCAACCAGAACTGGGGTAACCGCGATTTCTATCCGCGCGTCGGCCCGGATGTGTCACAGGCTGAGGCGATGGAAGCGTTTCTGGGCCAATTCTACGACAATAAGGAACCACCCCGGCAGTTGATCCTGTCTGATGCGATCGAGAATGCCGATCTGATGCAGGAGGCATTGTCGGAAAAAGCTGGACGCAAGGTGGAAATCCTGGTGCCCCAACGCGGTGAAAAGCAGGAACTGATCGCTGGTGCCTTGCGCAACGCACGTGAATCGCTGGCCCGGCGGATGTCGGAAAGTGCCACGCAGGCCAAATTGCTACGCGGTGTGGCCGAGGCCTTTGATCTGGACGCGCCGCCAAACCGGATCGAAGTTTACGACAACTCTCACATTCAGGGCACCAATGCAGTTGGGGGCATGATCGTCGCGGGCCCAGAAGGGTTCATGAAAAATGCCTATCGCAAATTCAACATCCGCGGCGATGATCTAACCCCCGGCGATGACTTCGGCATGATGAAAGAGGTCCTGACCCGCCGTTTCACACGCCTGCAAAAGGATGATCCGGATCGGGACAAAGGGCATTGGCCCGATCTGCTGCTGATCGACGGTGGTGCAGGGCAGGTGAGCGCCGTGAATGAGATCATGGCCCAGCACGGGGTCGAGGATATCCCGATGGTCGGTGTCGCCAAGGGTGTCGATCGCGATCACGGCAAGGAAGAATTCCATCGCATCGGGCAGCGCCCTTTTGCGCTGAAACGCAACGATCCCGTATTGTACTTTATCCAGCGCTTGCGGGATGAGGCGCATCGCTTTGCCATCGGCACCCATCGCGCGAAACGCGCCAAGGCGGTTGGTGCAACGCCACTGGACGAAATCCCCGGCGTCGGGGCCGCGCGCAAACGCGCCCTGCTGACTCATTTCGGCAGCGCCAAAGCGGTGAGCCGAGCCAATTTGGCGGATCTTAAAGCCGTCGAGGGGATTTCAGCCGGGTTGGCGCAGAAGGTCTATGACTTCTTCCATGACAAGGGCTAGGCCTTTCGCCCCCGCCAAAGGATATAGAGACCCGACGCCACGATGAGGGCGCAGCCGATCCACATGGTCTGATCCAATCGCTCGCCAAACATCACCACGCCCAAGCCGATACCGAACAACAGCCGCGAATAGCGAAACGGCGTCACAGATGAGACCTCGCCGGTGCGCATCGCTTTCATCAGCGCGGCATAGGCCATGACCCCCATCACGATCGCCCCGCCCATGTGCAGGCTGACATGGGGCGTCAGGGTTTGCAGCGGTGTTCCTTCCCAGAATCGATAAGCCAAACCCGCGACAATGATGCAGAGGAAGCCATAGAATCCCAGAACCTCGGTGCCCAGTGTTGCGGGCGCGGCGCGGCTGGCCAGATCGCGCCCCGCAAAGCCCAGCATCCCCAGCACGGCAAGGATTGACAGGGCCGAGAAGCTGTCTCCGGTCGGTTTGATGATGATCACAACGCCGACGAGGCCGATCAGAATGGCGCTCCATCGCCGCCAGCCGACGGATTCGCCAAAGAACAACGCCGCCCCGGCGACGACAACCAGCGGTGTGGCCTGCAGGATCACCGTAGCCGAGGACAGAGGCGTTAGCGCGATCGCCAATACATAGAAAAGCCGTCCAAGAATCTCGAAGACCACACGCACCTTCATTGGGCGCGACAACACGTCGGACTGGAACAGACGCGTGCTACGTACTGTGGCAACCGCAGCGTAGATTACAGCACCGCCCGCACCGAACAGTACAAGCACCTGCCAGATCGGGATCGACGCCGAAGCCGCCTTAAGCAGCGCATCCTCCAGCGCGAACAGCGCCATTGCGGCGACCATCCAGGCACTGCCGATCAGATTTGACCGGGGATCGGTTTGAATATGCGGTGTCATGTCAGCTCTGGGGTGTTGTCTGGTTGGCCAGCCGACAATCTGACGCCAAAGCAATCAAGTGCCAAGATGAAACCTGTAATGTGACCACCGCTGCGACGCTTTGACTTTTAAGACAGCAAACGCTTGTGTTGGGTAGGTTTTTTTAAGACCCTGTCTTTTCTGTCTTGAACCGGCGATGTAGGGTCCAAGCCATGAAATGGAACCTGCCGAATATTCTGACTGTACTGCGCCTTGTGGCGGCCCCCGGTCTCGCCGTGATGTTTCTGTATTTCACCCGTCCCTATGCGGATTGGTTTGCTTTGATCCTGTTTCTGTCAGCGGCGATCACCGATTGGTTCGACGGGTATCTGGCGCGTGCCTGGAAACAGGAAACGAAGATTGGCGCCATGCTGGATCCCATTGCCGACAAGGCAATGGTGGTAATCGCGCTGATGATATTGGTGGGCTATTCGACTGAACACTGGACACCATGGCTGGTCCTGCCCGCGACAGTGATCCTGTTTCGCGAAGTCTTTGTCTCAGGCTTGCGAGAGTATCTGGGCGATGTGGCCGGAACCCTGAAGGTCACCAAGCTAGCCAAGTGGAAAACGACGGCACAGATGGTAGCGATCGCGATCCTGTTCTCGCAGGGGATATTCGAGCACCATTTTGTGATGGCCACGTTTGGCATGGATGCGACAACCATTGATCAGGTTCTGGCAGGGCAGGTCGAGGACCTGAACAACATCCGCTGGCATCTTGAGGCCATGTTCTGGTCAGGTCGTATCGGGTTATGGCTGCTCTGGATTGCCGCGACGCTGACATTGATCACAGGCTATGACTACCTACGTAAAGCCATGCCCCACCTGAAGGAGAGCTAACCGATGAACGTGCTGTATTTCGCCTGGGTGCGCGAACGCATCGGCCTGCCGAAAGAGAAGATTGAAACCGAGGCAGCAACAGTCAGCGATTTGGTCGCGGAACTGAGCGCGCGTGAGGATCGCTATGCTGCTGCCTTTGCTGATCTGTCGGCCCTGCGCGTGGCGCTGGACCAAGAGCTTTCGGATTTTGACGCCCCGCTGACCGGTGTGCGCGAGGTTGCGTTCTTTCCGCCCATGACGGGTGGCTAGAATGCGGATCGTCGTGCAGGAGGCTCCGTTCGATCTGGGGGCCGAAGCCAACGCTTTTGCCGCCGGGGACGATACCAACGGGGCCATCGTGACCTTCACAGGCGTTGTGCGCGATCTGGCTTCGGGCGATCTGGATGTGATGGAGATCGAGCACTATCCTGGCATGACCGAACGCGCCCTAACCAAGATCGCGGAAGAGGCGCAAGCCCGTTGGTCACTGGGCAACGTTCTGGTGATCCACCGCCACGGAAGGCTTGCTCCGGGTGACCGTATCATGATGGTGGCCACCGCCGCACCGCACCGCAAAGATGCGTTTGAGGCGGCGGAATATCTGATGGATTACCTTAAGTCTCGCGCGCCATTCTGGAAGAAGGAAATCACCACGTCCGGAGCAGAATGGGTGGCTGCTAAGGACGAGGATGAAGACGCGCTGACCCGCTGGTAGGGTGCCTAGTCTGCGTTGTTGATCCGCCCGCGCATCTCTTCGGCTTCCTGCCGCGCCGCGCGCAGCCCTTCCATTGCGGCATTCAACTCGGCTTCGGTTTGCGTCAGCTGGTTGGTTAGCTCTGCCTCACGCTGCTGCAAATATGTGATGGCCTGATCGCGTGTTTCTTCGGCCTCGTGCAGTTCCTGACTCATGCGGTCAAGATCGGCCACGTCGCTTTGGCGAACACGGGACAGCCGATGGGCCAGCCAGTTGGCGAACCAACCCATGCAGAAAGCTGCGAACAGGATAATGGCTGTGGCGATGATGAATTCTGTTCTGTTCAACTTACTGGTCCTCTGAGCCTGCATCCGGTGCGTCGGTTTCAGGTGTCTCGATTTCGGCCTCAGATTCGGCCTCGGCTTCCATCGCCTCAAGCCCGGTCAGGGTGTTGGCCACGGGTTCAGGACGGATCAGGCGAAACTCTATGCGGCGGTTCTCTTCGCGGCCTTCTTCGGTTTCGTTATCGGCGATGGGCTGCGTCTCGCCATACCCGACCGCAGAGAAGCTTGAGGTCGGCACGCGCCGTCCGCGCAATTCGTTCAGGATCGACTGCGCGCGCGACTGGCTGAGCTGCTGGTTCATCTCTTCACGACCCTGACTGTCGGTATGGCCCTGAATCTCCAACCGGATGGGGCCACATTCACGCAGGATGTCCGCGATCTGGTTCAGGGCATCGCGCGAGTCTGCTGCGACGGTGGCTGATCCCGGTTCGAACGCAATTTTGCTGACGGCCTGAACCTCGGCCAGCTGCTCTTCGCAGACCTCAGGGTCGGGCGGCGCGTCGGCGGGTGCGGGCGGCTCCTGATAGGTGATTGACAGGGTGTAATCCTGCGCCTCGCCCAGCTTGTCCGACAGCATGCCGGCGATCCGGGCCTTGGCGTCGGGATCATGGCTGATGCCCGACAGTGCTACATTGTCCGGCGTAACGGTCAGGGCGCCATTGTGCAGTTGCGACAGTGCCTCCAGCCCGGCCAAGACACGTATGGGCCAATCCGCGGGCAGGTCCGGTGCAATCCGGGTGGCTGTGTGCACCTGCAATGATCCAAAGGCGGCACGTGCAAAGCTGTCGGTCATTTCACGCAGCGTTTCGTCACTCAGACGGCCACGCAGTTGAACCAAACCCTCAGGGCTACGTGTTGCGACGAATTCAATAGGCCCAGTCGGGTCATCCGGTTCGGGTTCGGGAAGAATTGCATGCAAGGCGAAAACCTCGGGCAGCGTATTTTCGAGTTCTCCCACGATGCGGTCGAAATCCAAAGGGTTAGTCCCTTGTGTAGCAATTAGAGTGATATCTGCATCCGACAGAGTAACTGAACCCTGACCAAGTTCGGATAGCGCACGAATGCTGAGCTGCGCTGCATTCGCCCAACGCGGAGACGGTACGCCTAGCCCAATGGTGCAGGAATAGGGGCCGGTCAGTCCGGCCTCTTGTGCTGCAGCGACGATGATGTCGCGCGCAACTTCATCCTGGGCCGAGCACGCATCAAACTGCCCGCCATCCTCATCTATCAAATAGCGCAGCGTGAATGGTGTGATTACCGGGCGAGGTGCCGAAATTGAAAGGCCGATTCGCAGACCTGGTGGCGCGGCGCGGCTCAGGTCTTGTTCCAGCTGGTCTTTCTCTTGCTGGCTATCGGCAATGGCCGTGATACGCACCAACCCTGGGCTGGCAGATATCTTGGCCCGTGGCAAATCCGAGAGCGCTTCGATCGCATAGTCGATTGCCTGATCCCATCCGTCTGGCTTGGGATAGTCGGCACTTTCCATCAGGTCCGAGACTGACGCGTCCCGATCAAGGCGTTGCAGCCTGTCTACCAGATCGTCGCGATCCAGTGCCGCAGGTACTAGCCCGATAATCGAAATTCCACTGTCATTGCGCAGGATCTCGGTAGAAAAGCGGGGCGGTGTCAGATCGGCGGTGGGAGCAACCTCCATCTCGTCAATGACGCGCGAGGTGTCGACCTCGGTGCCCGCAGCGATCAGGGCGTTGAATCGGGTCGCCTCAGTCGGGGCCGTGCCGGTCAGAACGACACGCAGGCCGTCGGATTCGACTTCGGCCCAATCATGCCCCTGCAAGTTCAAGGCCTTTCGCACGGCCAGTTCCGAGGCGTCTTCGATCTTGCTGACCGCAAATCCAGCGACCACCAGCGATAGCACGGCGGACACCGCGAAAATCAACGCAACAGCTAGGGCGTAAGGCAGACGCATGGGCGAAATCGAGACTCCTCGGGCGGTTGGTTCCGGGACTCATACAGAGCGCAGCACAGAGGTGCAATCAGAGGAAAAGGGCGACGCAGAGGAAGATCAGCGGAATCAAGCCGGTGTCGCGATTGGCCCGGAAAAGCTGTAGCAATTTGGCGTTGTCCTCCGTGTCCAGCCCCCGCAATTGCCAGGCCAGATGCCACCCCATCGCCCAAGGCCCGCCAAGGGCGACCGCCAAAGCAAGAACCGATGTCCCGGGCAAAGCCGCGTCGATAATTGCAAAGGCCATTAGACTGACGGTTCCAATCAGAAAATACTTGAGCCAACGGGCGGTATCGGTGCCAAACAACCGTGCGGTGGACTTGATGCCGATCAGCTCGTCATCCTCAGCATCCTGATGGGCGTAGATCGTGTCGTAGAACAAAGTCCAGGCGATTCCTGACAGATAAAGCATGATCGCAGGCCAGCCCACGGTGCCGGTATGTGCAGCCCAGGCCAGCAATGCGCCCCAGTTGAAGGCCAGCCCCAGAAAAATCTGCGGCCACCACGTAAAACGTTTTGCATAGGGATAGATGGTAACAGGCAGCAAAGACAGAACCCCCATCGCAATCGCGGCCCGGTTGAAGGTCAGAAGGATGGCCAGGGCCAACAGACATTGCAGCACCATCCAGAATGCAGCCTGACGGACACTCACTTGGCCTGAGGGAATCGGGCGCGACCTTGTACGCTCGACCTTCCCGTCAAACTCACGATCAGTAATGTCGTTCCACGTACAGCCCGCGCCGCGCATCAAAAACGCACCAATGGCACAACCAACTGCGATCCAAAGATCCTCCCATCGTGGTGCGCCGTCGCTCAGGATGGCCAAGGCCAGACCCCACCAGCAGGGAATCAGCAGAAGCCATGTGCCGATGGGTCGGTCTGCGCGGCTGAGCCGCAGGTAAGGGCGGGCAAAGGCGGGGGCGTGGGTGTCGACCCAATTGCCGGTTACGGCATCGGCGACTTGACCGTCTGGTGTTGGGGCATTGCCTTGCATATGTAGGGTCTCATGAATGCGAAGATCAGACTGTATGTAGAGCACCCTTTGGGTCCGGGGCAATCGGTTCCTTTGACGCGTGAGCAGGCGCATTATCTGTTCGGTGTCATGCGCCTGTCGGTTGGGGGGCAGGTCGCGCTATTCAATGGCAGCGATGGCGAGTGGCAGGCAGAGGTAGCAGAAGCAAGTAAACGAGGCGGAATTCTGTCGTGCGTGGAGCAATCGAAACCTCTGCAATTACCGCCCGATCTGTGGCTTCTCTTTGCACCGATCAAGAAGGCGCGGACCGATTTCATCGTTGAAAAAGCAGCTGAAATGGGGGCCGCGCGGATCATACCGGTGCAGACCGAATTCACCAACTCCGAGCGCATTCGGCAGGATCGCTTGCAGGCCCACGCAATTGAGGCGGCCGAACAATGTGGAGGCACTTTTGTGCCTGAGGTCGCTGACCTCCAGCGATTGGATCGTATCCTGGGCGCGTGGCCCGATGATCGCCAATTGATGTTCTGTGACGAGGCAGAAGCCGGCTCGGCCCTGCGCTTGGCAGAGAATGAGAAAGGCAAGCCGTGGGCGATCCTGATCGGCCCCGAGGGCGGGTTTTCCGAGCCCGAACGCAAACGGTTGGCAGAGCTGCCATTTACCCATGTGGTCAGCCTCGGCCCACGCATCCTGCGCGCCGATACAGCAGCCGTTGCGGCGATGACAATGTGGCAGCAATCGTTGGGAGATTGGACGTGACGTGGCAATTGGCGCAGGAAACGGACCTGTCCAGGATCGACTCGTTTTTGTCCCAACATATCCAAACATCGATGTTCCCTTTGGCCAATCTACGGGATTTTGGCCTGTGCGGTACGCATCCCCGGTCGTTGAATGCATGGACGCTTGGCAGCCCGTTGCGTGCGGTCTTTGCCATAACAAATGAAGGCATGATCCTGCTGCAATGTCCCGACTGTTCGGATACCGAACTTGCCGCAGCGATTGACCTTATTCGAGGCCGGGCCCTGTTCGGCATCGCGGCTGAGGCAACGCAGGCTCGTCGGATAATCCGGTTGGCAGGTTGGGAAGGGCGACCCGCGACCCTGAACAGCGATGAGCCGGGGTTTTCCCTGGCGCTGGATCGACTTCAAATACCGGATTTCAGTGGGGCAGATCTCATGCCGCTTACTGATGTAGACCGTTCGGTCCTTGAAGACTGGCGAGAAAGCTACCTCATCGAAGCCATGGATTTTGATCCTTTGCGCGCACAGACGCAGGCTGGGAAGGACATCAAGACCTATATCGAGCGGGATTCGCATCGAGTTTTGCTACATAACGGCCTACCGGTCAGCATGACCGGCTTCAACGCTCGCTTGCCTGAAGTGGTGCAGATCGGCGGTGTCTACACACCACCCAATTTACGAGGGCGGGGCTATGCGCGTTTGGCTGTTGCCCTGCATCTGGTTGAGGCGCGCGACGCGGGAGTTTCCAGAGCTGTCCTCTTTGCGGCTTCCGATGCGGCCGCGCGTGCCTATATATCCATTGGGTTCCAGCCTGCAGGTCAATACTCGCTGATCCTGTTCAAAAACCCGGAGGACGTGGCATGAGTTTCTTTCGACCCGAAGCCAAACTGGCCCTGTGGCGCTGGCGCGAAGTGCTGGTTGCAGGGTTTGTTCTGATCCTCGGCCTCAGCTGGATCAGCGGCCCCGGCGGATTGCTGGCGTGGTTGGGGTGGCTGCTGATCGTCGTCTCGATGGCACTGGCGGTGATCGGAGTGCAACGCGCGCGCTTTCGCAATGGTGCGGGAGGACCGGGTGTGGTGACTATTGATGAAGGCCAGATCACCTATCTGGGCCCGCTCGACGGCGGCATCGTTGCAGCCCGCGAAATCGAGCGGTTGGCGTTGGATCCGACCTCGCAACCTGCGCATTGGGTTTTGGATCAGCCGGGGCAACCGACCCTTCACATTCCGGTGAACGCCGAAGGGGCCGAAGCGCTGTTTGATGTGTTCTCAGCACTTCCGGGGCTTAAAACCGAGCAAATGCTGTCGGAACTCAACGGTCGTGCGGCACATCCGGTGGTGATCTGGGAACGCACGCCGTCACGGCCTGCGCACCTTAGGCTGCATTGACACTGGCGCGGTTTGCGCTCAGGACTGACCGCCAAGATAGACACATCAGGATCGGAGCACGGGTCACATGTCCATCCCCCAGTCCGGCGGCGGACCGATCGAACGCCATGAGCAACTGGCCGAATATCTGGAATCGGGCTGCAAGCCCAAGGAAGATTGGCGCATCGGAACCGAGCACGAAAAGTTCGGCTATTGCAAAGACACTCTGAAACCACTGCCGTTTGAAGGCAAACGGTCGATTGTGGCCGTGCTGGAAGGTCTGCGAGACCGCCATGGCTGGGCTGAAGTGCGTGAAGCTGGACATTTAATCGGGCTTGAGAAGGACGGCGCGAACGTCAGCCTGGAACCAGGCGGTGCGTTGGAACTGTCCGGCGCTCCGCTCGAGACAATTCATGAAACGTGTGATGAGGTGAACACTCACCTGCGTGAAGTGAAGGATATCGCCGATGAGATCGGTGTAGGCTTTATTGGTCTGGGCGCAGCCCCGATCTGGACCCATGAAGAGATGCCGTTGATGCCCAAAGGCCGTTACCGGCTGATGAACGATTATATGGAGAAAGTCGGCACCATGGGCCGTGCCATGATGCGGCGCACCTGCACGGTTCAGGTCAATACCGACTTCGGGTCCGAGGCCGACATGGTGCAGAAGCTGCGCGTCGCGCTGGCCCTTCAGCCGGTCGCGACGGCGCTGTTTGCGAACTCTCCGTTTTTCGAGGGCAAGGTGAACGGCCAGAAAAGCTGGCGCAGTTATATCTGGCGGCATCTGGACGATGCACGGACGGGCATGCTGCCCTTTGTGTTCGAAGAAGGCTTCGGGTTCGAACGCTATGTACAATATGCGCTCGATGTACCGATGTATTTCGTCTATCGCGACGGCCAGTATATCAACGCGCTGGGCATGTCGTTCCGCGACTTCCTGCAGGGCAAACTGCCTGCACTGCCCGGCGAGACGCCGACTCTGTCCGATTGGGCCGATCACCTGACCACGGCATTCCCCGAAGCGCGGATCAAGAAGTTCATGGAGATGCGCGGTGCCGATGGTGGCCCATGGCGTCGCCTATGCGCTCTGCCTGCATTCTGGGTTGGTCTGACCTATGACCAAACTGCGCTGGATGCCGCTTGGGATCTGGTCAAAGGCTGGGATGCCGAGACGCGCGAAGCGCTGCGGGTTGAGGCTGCCAAGGATGGTCTGCAAGCACAGGTTGGCAACATCAACATGCATGATCTGGCGCGCGAAGTGGTCTCGATTGCCGAGGCTGGTCTGGCGTCGCGCGCCCGCCCCGGCGCAGGTGGTCTGGTGCAGGACGAGACGCATTTCCTGAACGCGCTAAAGGACAGCATCGATACGGGCAAGGTTCCCGCTGATGAGTTGCTGGATCACTACAATGGCGACTGGAATGGCGACCTGACCCGGATTTATCCCGAATACAGCTATTGATCCCCACCGTCCCGCTTGCATTCGCGGGGCGGGGCCGATAGCAGGTTGGCGACCAAATTCAGAGGGCGTCATGGACGATCTTAAGGCAAAATATCTGGGCCAAATCGCCGAAGCTGGCGATGAAAACGCGCTTGAGGCGATCCGCGTCGCTGCCGTGGGCAAAAAAGGCGAGGTCGCGCTGAAGATGCGCGAGTTGGGCAAGATGACCCCCGAAGAGCGTCAGGTCGCAGGCCCCGCGCTTAATGCCTTGAAGGATGAGATCAACTCGGCCCTGTCGGCCAAGAAAGCAGCGCTTGCTGATGCGGCGCTGGATGAGCGTCTGCGCACTGAATGGTTGGACGTCACCCTGCCGACCCGCGCCCGCCGTCAGGGTTCGATCCACCCGGTCAGCCAGGCGACTGAGGAACTAACCGCGATCTTTGCCGAACTGGGTTTCTCGGTGGCCGAAGGGCCGAGGATCGAAACCGACTGGCATAACTTTGACGCCCTGAACATCCCCGGCCACCACCCCGCGCGGGCCGAGATGGACACGTTCTACATGCACCGCGCCGAGGGCGACAATCGCCCGCCGCACGTGCTGCGCACCCATACTTCCCCAGTGCAGATCCGCTCGATGGAACTGCAGGGCGCGCCGATCCGCGTGATCTGCCCGGGCGGTGTCTACCGCGCCGACTATGACCAGACTCACACGCCGATGTTCCATCAGGTCGAGGGGCTGGCCATCGACAAGGATATCTCGATGGCGAACCTGAAATGGGTTCTGGAAGAGTTCGTGAAAGCGTTCTTTGAGGTCGACGATGTCGAGCTGCGCTTCCGTGCCTCGCACTTCCCATTCACCGAGCCATCGGCCGAGGTCGATATCCGCTGTTCCTGGGACAATGGTCAGCTGAAGATCGGCGAGGGCGACGACTGGATGGAGATTCTGGGTTCCGGCATGGTCCATCCCAAGGTGATCGCCGCCGGTGGCATCGACCCCGAGGTTTATCAGGGCTTTGCGTTCGGGATTGGGATCGACCGTCTGGCGATGCTGAAATATGGCATTCCTGATCTGCGGGCGTTCTTTGATAGCGACCTGCGCTGGCTGCGGCACTACGGCTTTGCAGCGCTGGATATGCCGAACCTGCATGGTGGTTTGTCGCGGTGACAATTTCAATTGGCGCTGTGTCTGGTGGTTGGTCTTGGCTGGAAATAGCGCAGATCACACTTCCACCGTTTGTAGCGCTTTTTAGTGCTATTTGCGTGTTTTTTGCTCAGCGGAGGTCTGATCGAGAGCAACACCTGAGGGAGAAGAGATCAGTCATTTATGCGGAGTATCTCTCCGTGCTTATGGACCGCAATGTGAGCAGAGCATCAGTTTCGGCTACAGATTTTTTTGAACAAGCAAACAGGCTCACCAATCTACACAGTTTGATAGTAGTGGTGGCTCCAAAAGACGTTGTTCAGGCGTCCAAGAAAATGTTTGGAGCAGCCTTGGTTAGAGGCATGGAAAGAGCAAATGCTAAAGAGCCAGATATTGATGTAGATGCCGATAAAAGTGTTTTGGAGAACTATCTCGCCAATCATAGCGACCTGAAGAAACTTGGCGAAAGAGATCAGGAATTTCACGACGCATATCAGAAGCTGGTTACAACCATGCGGTCAGACTTGCTTTCCGGTACAAAAGTAGACAATTTCCTGGCTGACGAAGCGTTCGCTAACAAAGCTCTGAGCTAATTTAGCGTCTGAATTTAAGGCCAACTGGCCGCCGCGCGATCGCCAGACCGCCCGCACGGGCTGGCGATTTGTCTCCGTTAGCGCTCCGTTTGAACGTTTCGCGGATTTGGCTGGCATAAAGTACTCAACACAAACCTTTGATGGCCACCCCGGGGTCTGGCGATAGCGCGGCTTTGTGATTTGATCCGTTGTAGGGTGGGGTTTCACCCCGCCGTGGGGCGGTTGGTGGGGTGAAACCCCACCCTACACCAATAAGTTATGTGACAGCGCGGCAGATGTCGCTAGGCTCCGGCTTATGATCTATCGACTGCTTTTTCTTCTGCTGACCGCGACTCCGGCCTTTGCGATGGGGCCGTGGAAATCTGACTGCCACGGCGATACCGCCTGTGAGGTTGGCGACCGCTCGTATCATGTGCTGGAACCCGATGGTTGGGATGGCGTAACGCCTCTGCCTGTGCTGTTGCACTTCCACGGTTGGGCGCGGCAGGGCGATGTAGTGGTGAACCATGAACGCATCGCCGGAGCGACCAAGCTGCGCGATGTGCTGTTGGTGGCTCCGAATGGGCTGGGCAAAAGTTGGAACTTCTGGACTGCTGATACCGCAGACGTGCCGTTCGCAGATCGCGTGCTTGAGGACGTCGCCAAACGCTATCCCATTGATCCTGAGCGTATCTATGTCTCGGGCTATTCTTATGGCGGCGCAATGGCATGGCGCTATGTCTGCCAGTCGGGCAATGACATCGCCGCGCTGTTGGCGGTTGCGGGCTCGATCCGCCAGACCGAGGACTGCCCGGAAGCCCCGCGCGAGGTGCGCCATGTGCATGGGCTGGACGATACGGTGATGGATTTTCCCTTTGGCCCGGACGGCGATACGACCTATCCGGTGGCGCTGTGGAAGGCCAAGTTCAACTGCAACGGCGCGACCCCGCGCGGGGATTGGAGCGTGAAGCCGTTCCTGACGCTCAGCCGGGTAGAGTGGACCGATTGCGCGCAAGGGCAGGTGACACTGGACACCCATCCCGGCGGGCACTTTATTCCCCACGGCTGGATCGGCTGGCAGCTGGACGAGCTTTTGGGTCGCACCCCCACCTATCCGTGAGCCGCAGCGCTTGCACCTCGGCGCAATCTTTGCCATTGCCTGTGCCGACTGAATGTTTGCCGAAAAAGGCCCGCTGCAATGAAATTCACTCTGTCCTGGCTGAAAGACCACCTCGATACGGATGCGTCGGTTGATGAGATCGCCGAAGCGCTGACCGATCTCGGGCTTGAGGTCGAAGAGATCGTCAACCCGGCGGACCGTCTGGCGGGCTTTACGCTGGGCCATGTGAAACATGCCGAGAAGCACCCGGACGCCGATAAGCTGCGCGTTTGCACGGTTGAAACCGACGAGGGCGATCTGCAGATCATTTGCGGCGCGCCCAATGCGCGCGAAGGCATCACCGTGGTGGTTTGTAAACCGGGTATGTATATTCCCGGCCTGGATATCACCATCAGCGTCGGCAAGATCCGTGGCGTCGAGAGCTTTGGCATGATGGCATCCGAGCGCGAGCTTGAGCTGTCGGATGAACACGACGGGATTATCGAGCTGCCCTCGGGTGAGGTCGGTGATCGGTTTGTCGATTGGTTGGCTGAGAACGATCCGTCAAAAGTTGATCCGATGATCGAGATCGCGATCACGCCGAACCGCCCGGATGCGCTGGGTGTTGCGGGTATTGCGCGAGATCTGGCTGCACGTGGATTGGGCACGCTGAAGGTGCGTGACTATGTCCCCGTGCCGGGGGACTTTGAAAGCCCGATCAAAGTGTCGATTGATGAAGATACGCTGGATGGCGCGCCGCATTTCACCGGTCGGCTTATCAGGGGCGTCAAAAACGGCCCCAGCCCGCAATGGCTGCAGGACCAGTTGAAGGCGATTGGTCTGCGTCCGATCTCGGCCTTGGTGGATATCACCAACTATATGACCTTCGATCACAACCGCCCGCTGCACGTATTCGATGCCGACAAGGTGCAGGGTAACCTACGCGTTTACCGTGCCAAAGGTGGCGAGAAGCTGGTTGCACTGGATGAGAAAGAATACACACTACAGCCCGGCATGATGGTAATTTCGGACGACGAAGGCCCGGAATCTATCGCGGGCATCATGGGCGGCGAGGAAACCGGTTGTACCGAGGAGACCGTGAACGTTTTCCTTGAAAGTGCGTTCTGGGATCATGTGCAGATTGCCCTCACAGGTCGGGCGCTGAAGATAAACTCGGACGCGCGGTATCGATTCGAGCGCGGCGTCGACCCGGAATACACGCGCGAAGGGTTGGAGCATGCGACGCAGATGATCTTGGATATCTGCGGCGGTGAAGCCTCGAATGTGGTCGAGGCGGGCAAAGCGCCGAACCACGCGCGGGCCTACAAACTGGACGCGGCGCGCGTGCAGTCCCTAGTCGGGATGGAGATTCCGGAAAGCGAGCAGCGGCAGACATTGACCCGTTTGGGCTTTCGTCTGGATGGCGAGATGGCGCATGTGCCCAGCTGGCGACCCGATATCATGGGGGAGGCCGATCTGGTGGAAGAGGTTGCGCGGATCGCTTCTCTGACCAAGTTGCAGGGTATCCCGCTGCCGCGTACGACAGCAGGTATCCCCAAACCGGTCATGACACCCACGCAGCGCCGCCAGTCGATGGCGCGCCGGACCTGTGCAGCGCTGGGGTACAATGAATGTGTGTCTTATACCTTCATCGATCAGGCCTCGGCAGCCTTGTTCGGGGGCGGTGACGCAGCAACCATGTTGGAAAACCCGATCTCGTCCGAGATGAGCCATATGCGCCCTGATCTGCTGCCTGGTCTGCTGCAAGCGGCGGCGCGCAATCAGGCGCGGGGTTATGCCGATCTGGCCTTGTTCGAGGTCGGGCCGGTGTTCCACGATGGTGAGCCGGGGGATCAACAGACACAGATTACCGGCCTGTTGGTTGGGCGTAGCGGTCCCAAGGACGTACATGGTGCTTCCCGTCCCGTTGACCTGTTTGATGCCAAAGCCGACGCAGAGGCGGTGCTTGCCGCCATTGGTGCGCCTGCCAAGGTTCAGATCCTTCGTGGCGGCGATGCCTGGTGGCACCCGGGTCGGCACGGCAAGATTTGTCTGGGCCCCAAAAAGGTTCTGGGCGTTTTTGGTGAATTGCATCCGCGCGTGTTGCAGGCGTTGGATATCAAGGGTCCGGCAATGGCGTTCACCATCTGGCCGGATCAGGTGCCGATGCCACGTAAATCCGGTGCGACCCGTTCTGCCTTGGAATTGCGCGACCTGCAGGCGGTCGAGCGCGATTTCGCCTTTGTTGTAAATGCGGATATCGAAGCTTTGACGTTGGTCAATGCGGCTGCGGGTGCTGATAAGGCTCTGATCGAGGACGTGCGCGTCTTTGACGAATTCATTGGCGGTAGCGTCGGCGAGGGCAAGAAGTCTCTGGCCATTACCGTAAGGCTCCAGCCGTCGGACGCGACCCTGAAGGAAAAGGATATCGAGGCGGTCAGCACCAAGATTGTCGAAAAAGTGATGAAAGCCACTGGCGGCGTCTTGCGGGGATGAGTTGGTTTTCGCCTCCGGCGGGAGTATTTTTGAAATGATAAAGGGGCCATTGCGCCCCTTTTTCACGGGAGGAGAGAAAAATGCTGAAGGTCTATTTGTCCGGTGAGATTCACACGGATTGGCGCGAGCAGATCATTGCGGGCGCCGATGGGTTGGATGTTGAGTTCAGTAGCCCGGTCACCGATCACGGTGCTTCGGACGATTGCGGTGTCACGATCTTGGGGGCCGAGCCGAACAAGTACTGGCACGATCACAAGGGTGCCATGGTCAACGCGATCCGGACCCGCAAGGGCATATCAGACGCGGATGTTGTGGTTGTACGCTTTGGGGACAAATACAAGCAGTGGAACGCGGCATTTGACGCGGGCTATGCGGCAGCACTGGGCAAGTCGATCATTGTTCTGCACGGGGCTGATCATCAACACGCGCTGAAAGAAGTAGATGCAGCAGCCCTCGCCGTAGCTGAAGAACCCGCGCAAGTTGTTGAGATCTTACGCTACGTTCTAACAGGCGCGCTGCCTGGGTAACCCGATGGCCCGTGGCGGCGGATTTGGATCCCGCCGCACAGGCCTTGTGTATCAATCCCGTGAGGGGATGTTCAGTCCTCTTTGCACTGCGGGTCGATCCAGGAACCTGTCCAGATAGCGCGTAACGTTGCCATAGCTTTCCCAGCCTATGACATCCTTGACGCCGTAATAATCTAAACCGCGCAGCCACGGCGCGATTGCGATATCGGCGATCGAGAATTCTCCGGCGATCCAGTCTTGGCCGTCCAGTTGCCGGTCGAGAACGTTCAGCAGGCGTTTGGCCTCGGACACGTAGCGTTCACGCGGGCGGGGGTCTTCGATTTCAGCCCCTGCGAATTTGTGGAAATACCCAAGCTGGCCAAACATTGGTCCGATACCGCCCATCTGGAACATAACCCATTGGGTGACCCGGTGCTTGTCGCCTTTGTTCTGACCCAGCAGCTTACCGCTCTTTTCAGCGAGGTACAGAAGGATTGCACCGCTTTCGAACAAAGCCAACGGAGCATCGTCGGGCCCGTTGGGATCAATGATCGCCGGGATCTTGTTGTTCGGGTTCAGCGAAAGAAACTCCGGGCTTTTGACATCTGCATCGGCCAGTGTGACACGATGTGCCTCATAAGGCAGGCCGGTTTCTTCCAGCATGATCGACGCCTTTACCCCGTTGGGTGTGGGGAAGGAATAAAGCTGAATCCGCTCGGGGAACTGTGGGGACCATTTATTCATGATCGGGAATTGGATTGTGTCCAGCATGATGGGCTCCTTTTATCGCGCCTGTCTCGGTCAATCTGGTAATTTGTGGCGCTTTTGTAAGGTCCAATTCTGTGCGTGATCGGTCAGTCGATGTTTGCTGGGGAACAGCAGGGGGGAAAACTCGGAAATCCCGCACCTAGACCTGCGCGCAAAATTAGCCCAGACTTTTCAGCGATCCCGCGCCAAAAGGCGCGGGTTTGCTGTTGGCGCAAAGGAGAAGCGTGTGGAAGATGTCGTAACACAGGTGGGCGCATTTGGTCCGCTGATCATGAGCGCGATCAAAGCGTTGATCGTTCTGGTATTGGGTTGGATCGTTGCCGGAGCCATTAGCGGTCTGGTGCGGCGGCGGATCAACGCCACGCCACATATCGACCCGACTTTGGGGAATTTCGTTGCGAGCCTCGTGAAATGGGTGCTGCTGGCGATTGTCTTTGTCGCCGTTCTGGGCATTTTCGGAATCGAGGCGACCAGCATCGTGGCCATTCTGGGTGCCGCATCCCTGGCCATCGGTTTGGCGCTGCAGGGAACACTCAGCGATCTGGCCGCGGGCGTGATGCTGGTGGTGTTCCGGCCCTATAAGCTGGGCCAATATGTCGATATTGGTGGCACAGCGGGTACTGTGAAAGACCTGAACCTGTTCACGACCGAGCTGGTGACGCCGGACAACGTGCAGATCATCGTGCCAAACGGTCAGGCTTGGGGTTCGGTGATCACCAACTATTCCGCCCATGACACCCGCCGGGTCGATCTGGTGTTTGGCATCGACTACGGCGATAGCGCGGATGAGGCTATGAACATCATCCTGGATGTGGCCAAAGCTGACGATCGTATCATGGCTGATCCTGAGCCCTGGGTGCGCGTGACAAATCTTGGGGATAGTTCGGTTGATCTGACCGCGCGCCTGTGGTGCGCAGCGGCTGACTATTGGGATGTGAAGTTTGAACTTACCAAAGCGATCAAAGAAGCGTTTGACGCCAAAGGCGTATCCATCCCGTATCCGCATTCTGTGGAGATTCACAAAGAGGCGTAAGCCTCCCGCCCGTCGATCGGGCATTGAAATGCCATCCTCTGGTTGGGCCGGGCACCGCGCTAAGGCGCGGTGCTTTTTTGCGCGAACCTTGGTCCAGAAAAAACAGCGCCGCGCTATTGGCGCGGCACTGGGCCCAAGTCTGTAAAGCGTCCTTTGGAAAAGGACGCTTTCAGAGGCGGGAGCGCTCTTAGTTCAACAGAGTTGTTGGATCGACAGAGTTGATGTTAAGGGCGGTGCCCACCGCTTCGTAAGTCAGCTTGCCGGCGTGGACGTTCAAACCTGCCAGCAGGTGTGCGTCGTCCTTACAGGCCTGCTTCCAGCCCTTGCTTGCCAGCGAAAGCATGAACGGCATGGTTGCGTTGCCCAGTGCGATGGTCGAAGTCCGGGCAACCGCACCGGGCATGTTGGCGACGCAGTAGTGCATGATGCCGTCAACTTCGTAAACCGGATCGGCGTGGGTGGTGGCTTTCGAGGTTTCAAAACAGCCGCCCTGATCGATCGCAACGTCTACCAGAGCCGCGCCGGGCTTCATGGTCGACAGCTGTTCGCGCGAGATCAGTTTGGGAGCAGCTGCGCCCGGGATCAGAACCGCACCGATGACCAGGTCGGCATCCTGGATCAGCTCGGCTGTCGCACCAGCGGTTGAATACTGGTTCTTGAAGGTTCCGCCGAACACATCGTCCAGATAGCGGAGACGCGGCAGCGAACGGTCCAGTACGGTCACATCCGCACCCATGCCTGCGGCAATCTTCGCTGCGTGGGTGCCTACGACGCCTCCGCCGATGACGATCACTTTGGCAGGGCCTACACCCGGAACACCACCCATCAGAACGCCGCGGCCACCGTTGGCCTTTTGCAGAGTCCAGGATCCAACTTGTGGAGCCAAGCGACCGGCAACCTCGGACATCGGCGCCAGCAGCGGCAGGCCGCCATTGGAGTCAGTCACGGTCTCATAGGCAATCGCGGTGCAGCCGGATTCCAGCAGATCGTGGGTCTGGTCTGGATCGGGTGCCAGGTGCAGATAGGTGAACAGCAACTGACCTTCGCGCAGCATTTTGCGCTCGACCGCCTGAGGCTCCTTGACCTTGACGATCATATCAGCCGTGGCGAACACTTCTTCTGCAGTGTCGACGATGCGGGCACCTGCCGCTACATAAGCATCGTTATCAAAGCCCGAGCCCATCCCGGCACCGGTTTCGATAATGACTTCGTGACCGCGGGCCACAGCTTCGCCAGCAGCGTTCGGGGTCATCCCGACGCGGAATTCCTGAGGTTTGATTTCCTTGGGGCAGCCGATTTTCATGTGAGACTCCATTCATAAACTGCCTAAATTATGGGCATAAATTGGCGCAATTTTTGTGAAACCCCACTTGCTAAACACACAATCTGCGGGAAAATATTCGAGGTATAGGCAACTTGACGCAATGGATGTGCGCAAATGACGATTGACGCAACAGATCGGAAGATTCTGGCAGCCCTGCAGCGCAAAGGGCGGATGTCAAATTCGGAATTGTCCGAACAGGCGAATCTATCCCCTTCGGCCTGCCACCGGCGCGTGCAGCGACTTGAGGCTGAGGGTTATATCAAGGACTACGTCGCCCTGTTGGATGCACGGAAGTTGAACGTTCCAACCACTGTGTTTGTCGAGATCACGTTGCAGGGTCAGGCGGAAGAAGTGCTGGAGGCGTTTGAAAAAGCCGTAGCACGGATTCCGGATGTGCTGGAATGCCATTTGATGGCGGGCACGGCGGACTACATTCTAAAGGTCGTCGCAGAAAATACCGAGGATTTTGCTCGCATTCATCGGCAATACCTGTCGCGCTTGCCTGGGGTGGCGCAGATGCAAAGCTCATTTGCTTTGCGCACGGTGTTCAAAACCACGGCCTTGCCTGTCTGAAACCAACTATTGGGGTTAGCCTTGCGTCAATTCTGCCGCTTGTATCTGTCGTGCGGTCGGGCCAAAATCCATGTTTCCGACCTTATGTACGACCTCGGCACTTTGCGCTGACACTCCGTGGTTACACTGGCCGTGTACGGTCCGAACCCGATGAACGATAAGGAGCAGACCTTGGCTTACGAAAACAACAGCACGCCGAAAGATTGGCTGGAAGCTGAACTGGAAGACACGCTGGACGAAGATTTCGAGATCGAATTCAGCGAACCCATGCTTTCGATGGAAGTGCGCAAGATTTACAAGGACCAGCATCCTGACATGCTGGATCGCAAGGTCTATTTTCGCAACCTTTTGCGGCTGCAGGCTGAACTTATCAAAGTTCAGGATTGGGTGGTCCATACAGGGGCCAAGGTCTGTATTCTGTTTGAAGGGCGCGACAGCGCCGGGAAAGGGGGCGTGATCAAGCGGATCACGCAGCGTTTGAACCCTCGTGTAGCGCGTGTGGTCGCCTTGCCTGCACCCAGCCGACGCGAACAAAGCCAGTGGTATTTTCAGCGCTACGTGCCCCATTTGCCTGCGGCCGGTGAGATCGTGTTCTTCGATCGGTCCTGGTACAACCGCGCTGGTGTTGAACGCGTGATGGGATTTGCCAACGAGGATCAGGTCGAACAGTTCTTTCAGGACGTTCCTGAATTCGAACGGATGCTGGTGCGGTCGGGGATTATCCTGCTGAAATACTGGTTCTCGATTACAGACGAAGAACAGCAATTGCGATTCCTGATGCGTATTCACGATCCGATGAAGCAGTGGAAACTGTCACCGATGGATCTGGAATCCCGCATCCGGTGGGAGGCATACACCAAGGCCAAAGAGGATATGTTCTTTCGCACCAACATATCCGAGGCGCCTTGGTATATTGTTGAAGGCAACGACAAGAAACGCGAACGGCTCAATTGTATCGAGCACCTGCTGACCAAGATCCCCTATGAGGATGTGCCGCAGGAAAAGGTCAATCTGCCGGATCGGCGCTATAACCCCGAATACGAACGGCGCATTTTGCCGGATGAGCTACACGTGCCTAAGATATATTGATTTGGCAGGAAAGTGGTGCGGGAAAAGGATCCCCGCACCTGAACGGTTTGATTAACCCCAATCAAATCCGCAGTTCGTTTCGAAAACAAACACGCCGCACATGTCGTCATTCATGTCTTCGACTGTGGCTTCAACGGTTTCGATCATGTCGTCAGCGAAGTCGGTGTCGAACACCAGATCGAAATCATCCATCTCCGGGGTCGTGTCAGCCTGCTGCACCGGAGACCATTCGAACTGGTCAAATTGGGCTTGCAGCGCATTAACAAACGCTTCGATCCCGGCAAGGAAGGCCTGAACGTCAAAGCAGTCCGCGCCCGGTGCACCATTGTCAACGACAACTTCAGGTGTTTCTGGCTCGAGTTCTTCGACCTCGGTGACGTCGGTCTCCGGAGTTTCGGGTTCCTCGACCTCGACGACTTCAGTATCCGGCACATCGGGTTCCGGGTCTTCAACTTCAGTCACATCGGTATCAGGCGTTTCCGGCTCTTCAGTTTCGGTCACGTCTGTTTCCGGAGTCTCCTCAACCGGGTCCTCGGTCTCGGTAACCTCAGTTTCTGGCGTTTCGTCTGCCGGTTGCTCGGTTTCCGTCACATCGGTGTCGGGTGTTTCGTCCGATGGTTCTTCGGTTTCGGTGACGTCTTCCTCCGGGGTCTCCTCTGCCGGTTCTTCGGCATCGGGAACTTCCGCTACCGGTGTTTCGTCAACTGGTTCCTCAGTCTCGGTCACATCGGTTTCCGGCACTTCTGGTTCGGTCGGGGTGGTAACCTCTTCCTCCTCTGGCTCAACAACTTCTTCAACCGGAGGCGTCACCGGCGGGGTGGTGCCGCCGTTATCAAGATCGACATCGCCCTGAGTCGCCGCAAAGTTCTGCGTCACCATGACAGCGTCGTACCCCTGCATGTCGCCTTCTTCGATCCCGATGCCGATATATTTGAAATCGGGGTTCAGAATGTTGGCGCGGTGACCGGGGCTATTCATCAGGTTCTGGTGCAACTGGGCGACATCATCGCTGATACCGGGTGCGCCACGCTCGGATTGCCAGGCGATGTTTTCTCCGGTGCGCCAGCTCCCGGACAGGTCGAACCCTGCGGCTTGCATCCGTTGGGTCGCGGATGAACCACCCTGACCGGTGTGGCTGAACCGGTCGGTGTCCAGCATCCAGCTGCTGTGGTCCTCGGAAGATTCGTTCAGGTTGCGTTCAAGTTCCAGGGGATCAAGACCGCGGGATGTGCGCTCTTGGTTGATCAGCGCGAGCATTTCGCGCTCGACCGTACTTGCTGTCGACATCAGTGCCTCCGTTTTTGGTTATGTCTGAGTGGACGGCCTCACTTACAGACGATCAAAGAACGCTGAATAGGGCGGGTACGGCGATGGGCGTTTTTCGGCGGCAGAATGCAACCGAACGGCGATTCGCTGCGCTGTAAAATGCCGACTGCGGCGATTGCATCAAAATCGGCAGGTTGCCGCGAGGGTAAAGCCGGGAATTGGCGGGATCATCCGCCCTAAAAACGACAAACCCCCGGGCAGGGCCTCGGGGGTCGTCAAATAGTGTCATCCAAAGCTGGACGAGTCGCAGGAAGCTCTTAGAGCAAACCTTCGCGCTGTGCTTTCTTGCGTGCCAGTTTACGGGCACGGCGGATCGCTTCAGCTTTCTCGCGCGCTTTTTTCTCGGACGGTTTCTCGAAATGTTGCTTCAGCTTCATTTCACGGAACACGCCTTCGCGCTGCAGCTTTTTCTTCAGGGCACGAAGCGCCTGATCGACGTTATTGTCGCGAACACTAACCTGCATGTGGTTGTCACCACCTTTCTAGATAGAGTTGCAAGGATTTGCAGGAAGTGGCCGTATAGCAAAGCACGCCTAACTTGTCTAGTACTGGACCCGCAGCCTCGGAGACCCGACATGACAGCAACCTATGAAGACACCAAAGAGCAGCTTCTCGATGCGATTCTGAACCATGTGCCGTTCGACGGCTGGTCGGAAACCAGCTTTCGTGCGGCCATCAGCGATTGCGATCTGGAGCCCGCGCTTGCCCGAGCGATCTGTCCGCGTGGTGCCGTCGATCTGGCACTGGCCTTTCATACGCGCGGGGATGCCGCGATGTTGGAGCGGTTGAAATCCGAAGACCTGAGCGGTCTGAAATTCCGTGAAAGGATCGCCGCTGCCGTCCGTTTCCGCCTGCAGGCGGTCGAAGACAAAGAAGCAGTGCGCCGAGGTATGACTTTGTTCGCGTTGCCGATCCATGCCGCGGATGGGGCCAAGGCGGTCTGGGGCACCTGTGACCAGATCTGGACAGCACTTGGCGATACTTCGGACGACGTGAACTGGTACACCAAACGTGCCACTCTGTCGGGCGTCTATTCTTCGACACTGTTGTATTGGCTGGGTGATGACAGCCCGGATTATCAGGCGACATGGGAATTCCTGGATCGGCGGATCGAGGGCGTAATGCAGTTTGAAAAGTTCAAGTCGCAGGTGAATGGCAACCCGCTGCTGAAACCGTTTCTGGCCGTCCCCAACTGGCTTGCGGGTCAGGTGAAGGCTCCGACGAAGTTGCCCGACAACCTGCCCGGTTCGCTGTCATCGGGAAAATAGTCGCAGCGTTTCCACTTGCCGCTGGGCCTCTGCGTTTTCGCCTGCTAGGCATTGGGCAAAGGAGATATGCCCATGACCCAGACAATGCGCGCTGTCGAGATCACTGAAGCTGGTGGCCCGGACGTTCTGCAACTGACGGAACGCCCGATGCCGGAACCGGCAGAGGGTCAAGTGGTTCTGAAAGTCGCGTACGCCGGGGTGAACCGCCCTGATGCGCTGCAGCGGGCAGGGGCGTATGATCCACCTCCCGGTGCAAGCGATTTGCCGGGGCTGGAAGCGTCAGGAGAGGTCGTCGCCATCGGCTCGGGTGTCGAAGGTCTGGTCGTTGGCGATCGGGTTTGCGCCCTGTTGCCCGGCGGCGGTTATGCTGAATATGTCGCAACGCCCGCCGCTCATTGCCTGCCTGTGCCTGCGGGTATGGGTTTGAAAGAAGCTGCCTGCCTGCCCGAAACCTTCTTTACTGTTTGGTCCAATGTCTTCACCCGTGGCGGCTTGAAGCCGGGGGAGCGGTTTCTGGTCCATGGCGGTTCCAGCGGGATCGGCACGACGGCTATTCAGCTGGCCAATGCGTTTGGCGCCCGCGTCTTTGCAACCGCCGGGTCGGCTGAGAAATGTGAGGCTTGTATCAAGCTAGGTGCCGAAAAGGCGATCAACTATCGCGACGAAGATTTCGTGGCTGCGATGCGCGCCGAGGGCGGGGCGAACCTGATTCTGGACATGGTCGGTGGTGATTATATCCCGCGCAACATCAAGGCTTTGGCGGAAGACGGGCGGCTGGTTCAGATCGCTTTCCTGCAAGGTCCGGTGGTCGAACTGAACTTTGCGCTGATGATGGTGAAACGCCTCACCCTGACGGGCAGCACCTTGCGCCCACAAAGCGATTTGGCCAAGGCGCGAATCGCGCAAGACTTGCGTGAAGCCGTGTGGCCATTGCTTGAGGCCGGGAAGGTCGCACCGGTGATGGATTCAGAATTCGATCTTTCTGATGCCGCCGCTGCACATACGCGGATGGAAGCATCGGGCCATATTGGCAAGATCGTTCTGAAGGTCTCTGGTTAAGCTGCTGCCATGTAGTCAGGCGACCGCCCGGCGATACAGGTGCCATGTGGCGTGGCCTAGAACGGGCATGACGACGATCAGCCCCAGCAACATCGGGATCGCGCCCAGTACCAACATCGCGGCCACAATGGCCCCCCAGGTCAAGATCACACCCGGGTTCTGACGCAAGACCCGTACCGAGGTTACGACGGCCACGGGAACGCCCACTTTGCGATCCAGCAACAGCGGAAAGCTGACCACGCTTAGCGCCAATGCGACCAGTGCAAACAGGAAACCGGTGACGGTGCCGATGATGATCATGCTCCAGCCTGCTCCGGTGGTGAACACTTCTGTCACGAATGCAATGGCCGAGGCCGGAGGTTCTGGCCCTAGGGTTTGCGCGTAGATGCCTTGCGCGACCATCAGCCAGATCATCAATAGCATGACCAGATAGAAGCCCAGTGCCAGTATGGCTCCGAAGGAAGGCGAACGGAATACGCCGAACGCGTCCAGCCAATGAACGTCTCCGCCCTGTTCCCTCTTGCGACTGATCTCATAAAGCCCGACGGCGGCGACCGGCCCGATCAGCGCAAAGCCCATGACAAGCGGGGCCAGCAGGGGCACCATGTCTTTGTTGAGCCCAATACCGAACATCAGCAGACCTGCGATTGGATAGATCAGAACGACAAAGATCGCATCGGCCCGGGTTTCGAGAAAATCGTTATATCCAGCTTTCAGGCATTCGCGCAGATCCTGCAGGGTCAGCGTATGCACCGTCGGCAGAGCCTGAACATCCGCGCTGCCGATCTCGGTCACGGATTCAGTGACATGATCGCTGGTTGCCCGCAGATTTCGGGCGACCCAGGTGATTGGGTTACCGATTGTCTTGTCCATGTTCATCCCCTTTTCTGGCGTGGGTGCGCCGCGGGATGCATCCGGCGTGGCAATTCGCGTGACCGGATCAGCCGGCAACGTCTGCCCAATTACAACGTCTCGTTGCATTATAGCACATATTGCGAAATTTTGCCCGATCACCCTTGCAGAGCCGGAAGGATTGCTCTGCCGCACAGGCGTGTTAGCTTTGTTTCCACAGGCAAGGGAGGCATTCATGCAGCAGACAGCACGCACAGTCGTCATACACGAATCCGGCGGCCCCGAGGTTCTTCGGATTGAGGATCGCCCGCTTGGCGATCCCGGCCCGGGTGAGGTGCGCATTCGCCATCATGCCTGCGGATTGAATTTCATCGATGTGTACCAGCGTACCGGCCTTTATCCGCTGGAGTTGCCTCATGCGTTGGGAATGGAAGCGGCCGGAGTCGTTGAGGCGGTAGGCGAAGGCGTTACGCATCTTGCCCCCGGCCAACGCGCGGCCTATGCCGCAGGCCCATCAGGAGCTTATTCCGAAGCGCGCGTGATGCCTGCAGCGCAGGTTTGTCCGCTGCCCGAGAGTATCTCGTTCCGCACCGCAGCGGCCATGATGCTAAAGGGCATGACGGTTGAATACCTGTTTCACCGCACAACGCCGCTGCGGCGCGGAGATACCGTGTTGTTCCACGCGGCAGCCGGAGGTGTGGGACTGATCGCCTGCCAATGGGCGAAATCCGAAGGCATCAAACTGATCGGGACAGCGGGAACGGATGAGAAATGCAGCCTGGCGCAATTCAATGGCGCGTCACATTGCATCAACTACCGGACCGAGAATTTTGTCGAGCGTGTGGCCGAGATCACCGGAGGCAAAGGGGTTGATGTGGTGATGGACTCCATCGGTGCGGACACGTTTGAGGGATCGCTGGATTGCCTGAAACCCTTGGGCATGATGATTTCATTCGGAAACGCTTCGGGGCCAGTGCCGCCTGTCGATCTGGGAATGCTTGCGCAGCGGGGATCTCTGAAGGTGACGCGGCCAACCTTGTTCACGCATATCTCGGATCACGCCACCTGTCAGGCGATGGCGCGACGCTTGTTTGGCAAAGTGGACGGGCGCGAGGTCAAGATCCATGTCGATCAGGAGTTTCCGTTGGATCAAGTTGCTGATGCGCATCGTGCTTTGGAAGCACGACAAACCACCGGCAGCACAGTCTTGGTGCCCTAGCGGCACGGGCCCGGCGCAAATAGCCGGGCCCTACTTTCTCATCAAAACCGATATGCGACGCGCAGTTGAACTGTAGTTGCGTCAACATCGACGCCCGATGAGTTGAAGTCGTCGAACTCATGATACAGAATCTCGCCTCCAACGCTGATATTGGGGGCTACGATCTGCTCATAGCCTGCGCCGATGAACCAGCCATCGTCACTGCCCAGATTATCGGTATCCGCATCGGCATAACCGGCGGTGCCATAAAGCAGGCCCTGCGGGTTCAACTTGTAGCCCGCGCGCGCTTTGAGCCGCCAGACATTCTCGACCGTGGCGGCGCCGGAAAGGTCTACGTCGCTCCAGTCATAGTCGAAGCCACCTCCGACGACCCAATCGCCCAGATCGTAATCATATCCAAGGATGATACCGCCGATCGCACCATCGCCGTCGACGCCTGCTACGTTTGTGTCGATGTCCGCATAACCAAACTGTGCACCGCCGTAGAATCCAGTCCAGTTGCCTGAGGATTGCGCCATGGCGGATCCCGCAGCCAATACGGCGACCGAGGTGATCAGTGCCAATCTTCCTGTCATCGTCTCATTCCTTTCGCTCGAAACCTGCTGCCAATCAAATCTAATGGCAGCGTTATGATTGAATCTACGTTCCGGCCCTTAGGCCGGATCAGTGATGTTTTGACTGTCCCGAACAAATTTATTCTGGCCGGTGCCCCGGCGTGGGCCCACTCAGGTTGGGCTCTTTTCTCATATGCTAGATAGGGTGAAACATGATGCCTTCAAACGAAGATCGGCGGCAGATACGATCTGCCGCCGATGCACAAAGGTCTTGTCAGCGAATTATTGCTGTAGTTCAGCCGGGTCTTTGTCGGCGATGTCTTCCCAGTTCGCGCTGGCTTTCTCAACAAAGCCCGGAATGTCGCCTTCCCAACGCTCCTGAATGTCTTGTGACAGGTTCAGATACAGCTTGTTGTCGACGATTTTCCAGTAGTTCGGGTCACCATCGAACTTGAAGCCCATTGCGGTGCCAAATGCGCAGTAGCCGCCGTAGGCAGGCAGATAGGCCTCTGGGTTCGCCTCAAAAGCGGCTTTGTTCTCTTCTGATGCAAAACGGTACAGGGCGTCGTTGTGCAGCGTGGTGATTTTGTAATCACCCTTGGTTGCTTCGCCAACGGTGAAATAGGCGACCGGGTCATAGCCCTGCATTGCCAATCCGGTCGAGCTTGCGTTGATTTCGACGCCAGCCGCCATTGCTGAGCTTGCGATCGCAACAGACAGCGCGACTCCGCTGATGATGGATTTGAACGTGTTCATGACTTCACCTTTCGTGAATAGGCTCGCTGAAGAGCACTGTAATTTTGCCCGGGCGAACCGGATTTGATTGTCGCGACGCCTGTAATTGGCCGTCACAAAATCCCAGTTGGGGAATGGCCCGATCACGTTCAAAGCAATCAATTGTGATTGTGCAATCACAAAGACCGGTTGTTCATTCCTGCACGTCAGGCACCAGCGCCAGGACAAAATCGACCACCTTTTCCGCAGGCATTTCGCAGGGGCGAAGCAATGCGCCGCTTTTCTGTGTGAGATAAAGGTTCAGGCTGATGTAATCCGGCCCGCCCAATTGATGAGCCACCAGTTTGTGAGATTTCCCGCAGGCCATGATCTGATGCGATACCAAATATCGATGCGGCCCAACGGAACCGGTGAACGTGCCGACCGGCAGATCATGGAACGCTTTCAGAAACGCGCTGGGCGCTGTCACGATTTCCCGATTTTCGGTTCTGTCCCCGCCTTGATCCGCGCTAGGTTGGCGCTGTGCCGCCAGTAGAGCAGCAAGGTCAGAGCAATTCCAAGAACGAAGGTACTGCCATCTGTCAGCACCATGATCCAGGTGGTGGATAGGGCGGCGGCGGCCAGCGCACCAACGGATGAAATACGCCAGATCAGCGCCGCGACCAGCCATGTCGAACAGCAGGCGACACCCACGCGCCAGTCAAGTGCCAGCCAAAGGCCCAGAAAAGTCGCAACGCCTTTGCCGCCTTTGAAGCCCAGCCAGACCGGAAAGCAATGCCCGAGGAACGCGGCCAATGCGGCGATCTGCGCGGCATCTTCACCAGCCAAAGCGCGTGCCAGCAGAACAGCAACGGCACCCTTGGCTGCATCAAACAGCAATGTCAGCGCTGCCGCTGCCTTATTGCCGGTTCGCAGGACGTTGGTTGCGCCGATATTGCCCGACCCGATTTGCCGCAGATTTCCCAGACCCATCACGCGCGCGACGATCATGCCAAAGGGTATGGAGCCTAGCAGGTATCCCAACGCGGCCCACAGGATGAGCTGAGTCATTGTGCTGTCGATCAGGGGCATCAGGCTCTCCGGTACACTTCTTGTCCAGCGACAAAGGTTGCGGTGACCTTACCCTGCATCCGCTGACCGTCAAACGGTGTGTTCTGCGATTTCGATTTCAGCGTAAATCGGTCCAGAACAAAGGGAACATCCGGGTCGAACTGCACCAGATCGGCAGGCGCGCCTTGGGACAGGCGACCACTCTCCAAGCTCAGCCGTTTGGCCGGGTTCAGGGCCATGGCGCGGAACAGGGTCGGCAAGTCCAGCTGTTCAGAATGGTATAGGCGCAGCGCCGCAGGCAGCAGCGTTTCCAGCGCCACCGCGCCCGAGGCCGCCTCTTCAAACGGCAGACGCTTGCTTTCCTCATCCTGCGGCGTGTGCATGGAACTGATCGTGTCTATCAGACCGGTTCGCACTGCTTCGATCACGGCTTGCCGGTCATCTTCGGATCGCAGCGGGGGCTTTATCTTGAAGAAGGTGCGATAATCGGACACGTCCAATTCGTTCAACGTCAGATGGTGGATTGACGTGCCTGCTGTGATGTCCAGCCCGTTGCGCTTGGCGCGCTCCAGTGCAGGCAGGGCGCGGGCGGTGGTGATCTGATCGGCGTGATAGGCGGCCCCGGTCATTTCAAGCAGGGCGATGTCGCGGTCCAGCCCCATACGCTCGGCCATAGGCGATACGGCAGGCAAGCCTCGCAGTGCGGCGAATTTGCCGCTGGTGGCCGCGGCACCGCTGCTCAGGCCCGGCTCCTGCGGGTGGGCAATCACAAGCGCGCCACAGGATTTGGCGTAGGTCAGCGCGCGTGAGAACACCTTGGTATTGGTGATGACATGATCGCAATCGGTGAAGGCCACAGCTCCCGCATCTTGCAGGAACCCGATCTCGGTCATCTCACGCCCTTCGCGTTCTTTGGTCAGGGCGGCCATTGGCAAAACGTTGACCGGAGCGTCCGCTTGCGCGCGGCGGGTGGCGAACTCCAGCGTCTCGGGTGTGTCGACGGCAGGCAGAGTATCGGGACGGGTGACGATGGTTGTCACACCCCCTGCAGCCGCGGCCAGACCTGCGGATTTATAGCTTTCTTTGTGCCGCTCACCGGGCTCACAGACCTTGACGCCAATGTCGACAATGCCGGGGGCGAGGCACTGCCCACCGCAATCGACCAACTGCGTGTCAGCGTCTGGGGCCGTGCCTTCACCAAGCGCTGCGATCCGACCATCGGCAATCTGCAGCCAGCCGATGCTATCCGTGCCAGCTTCGGGGTCGATCAGGCGAGCGTTAGTAAAAATCAGATTGCTCATGCCATGGCCCTTTCGATTGCAGCTTTGGTGGCGGCGGGGTCCGCCTGATATTTGATCAGGTGCTTGTCGCCGCCTTTTGTGACGATCTGGACAAAGCTGCCAATGGTATTGACCGCCTGAATTTGGTTCAGCGCCACCTTACGCGGACCAGGACCGGTGAGAGTGGTGCCCGTCATTTCCCACTTGGCGACCAGTTCTTCCGAAGCCAAATACCAAGCGCGGATGGTGATGGCGGCCAACCCTGCGGGCGCGCCGGTCCAGACGTAAGGGTTGCCTATCAACCAAAGCAAGACCATCGCGGCCGCCATTGCAAACGCGGCGAGCCATGCGTTGGTGCGGATATAAGCGCCCTTGTCTGGCGTGAATGTTACAGGATCAGCCACAAGGCACCTCCGACGGCGATCAGAATCAGTATGGCAATGACGGCTGAACCGATGCGGCTTGGTTTATTATCCACTGGCGGGCTTTGCGGGGCCGAGAACGGTTTTGCGCTTTCGGTCTCAATCGTGCCGCCGGACCAGTTGGTAGCCTCTTCGGTGAACAGGCCAATCAGATGCAGGCGGGGATCGAGGGAAAGGGTTGCAGATCGACCACCCAGCGCCGCACTGCGCAGGACCATCACCCAGCCTTCGATGGCCTCCAATTTCGTGCGGTCCAACTGGTCTTCCGAGACACCGCAGCCTTCGCTGAGATAGCCATAAAGCCCGAGATCTTCGAGGTCGGATACCGGAAAAATGTCGATCTGTTCGGGGTCCAGCCCCTCGACACCCAACACCTGATCAACAGCACCCGGTTCGCGCAGGAATTTCGCCTCTTCCGGGCGCATGTCCAGCGAGAACAGGCGGATCACGCCGCGCTCATGGGGGGCGATGGCCAGATCGTTCATGCGGCTTCTCGCACGTTGCGCGCTAGCAGGTCCATGGCGGCCATGCGGACGGCAACGCCCATCTCGACCTGTTCCTGAATGACGGACCGGTTGATGTCATCGGCCAGAGTGCCGTCGATCTCGACCCCGCGGTTCATCGGGCCGGGGTGCATCACGATGGCGTCCGGCTTGGCCAGCGCCAGTTTTTCAGCGTTCAGACCGTAGCGGTGATAGTATTCGCGTTCCGAGGGGATAAAGCCGCCGTCCATCCGTTCCTTCTGAAGACGCAGCATCATCACAACGTCGACGTCTTTCAGACCCTCATTTATATCATCATAAATCTCGGCCCCGAATTCCGCGAATTGCGACGGCACCAGCGTCGGCGGGCCGATCAAACGGATGCGGTTTTCCATCTTGCCCAGCAGGATCAGGTTCGAACGCGCCACGCGCGAATGCGCCACGTCTCCGCAAATCGCGATGTTCAGCCGGTGTAGGCGGCCTTTGGCACGGCGGATGGTCAGCGCGTCCAGCAGGGCTTGCGTCGGGTGTTCGTGCCGCCCGTCTCCCGCGTTCAAAACGGCGCAGTTCACTTTCTGCGCCAGCAGGTCGACCGCGCCAGAATGAGGATGCCGTACCACCAGCAGATCGGGATGCATCGCGTTCAGCGTCATAGCCGTATCAATCAGCGTCTCGCCTTTTTTGATCGAACTGGCCTGCATTGCCATGTTCATCACATCAGCCCCCAACCGCTTGCCCGCCAGTTCAAAACTGGCCTGCGTGCGGGTCGAGTTTTCAAAGAACATGTTGATTTGAGTCAGGCCCGACAGCACGTCCGAATGCTTAGTCGATTGTCGGTTCAGATCGACATAGGTTTCGGCCAGATCAAGGATAGCGGTGATATCGGATTGCGACAGATGCTCGATGCCAAGAAGGTGACGATGGGCGAAACGCATGGGCGGGCTCCTGTCTGACAATCGGACCGCTTATAGGAAGCCATGCAGGCCAAGGCAACCTAAGGTTCCGACCCTTCGGGCAGTTTCTCGCATCCACCTTCGGGCAGGCATTGTTCCCCTGGTTTGCACCACTTGCCATAGCCACAATCAATGGCCTTGATCGGAACACAGCCCTGATAAGCCGAGCATTTAAATCCGGGTCGGCATTGCGAACCGGTTTCTTCACACAGAAACCAGCCGGGGCGCGAACATCCGCCGCCCGGCAAGCAGGATGAACCGGCTCCGCAACTCCTACCATCTGCGCAGGTTGTGGGTGGAGCTGGGACCAAATCCGGTCGGCTGCGCTCGCATTCCCCGCGCCCGTTGCAGAAGCTGCCACCTGGGCAATCCAGGCGCGAGGTGCACTTGTTCGCCCCCGCCGGGGCGCAACGGGTTCCTCCTGCCACGCAGCGCTCGAACGGGCCGCAGGTGCGCCCACCTCCACAATAGGTGTGTCCCGGCGGGATACAGCGGCCATCAAAGCTGCAGCGCTGGCCTGCGGGGCAACAACCGCGCCCGCATTGCAACTGTCCGGCGCGGCATTGTGTATTCCGATCAAACAGCTGCGCACTCGCCGAACCGCCAGAGGTTGCCAGCAATAGAGCAATCAGAAGGAATCGCAGAAATGACAGCATGACCCTGCCATGGTCGGTGCGACCCTGTGCCATGGCAAGGTCTATTCGCTTTCCCTCGGTCAAAAGCTGGTTAGATTGAGGGTTATGGAATCGGGCTTGGACCATCATACCGCGCGGGCGCTGCTGGAATGGCAGATCGAGCTGGGCGCAACCGAGGCGATCGGCGACGCGCCGGTGGATCGCTATGCGTTGCCGGACAAAGCGGCCAAGGCTAAGAAACCAGCTGCGGTTGAACCTGCGAAAAAACCAGAGCCGGTCGATGCCGCAGCTGTTGCAAAACAGGCGGCGAAAACCGCTGGATCGCTCGTCGATTTGCGTGCGGCGATGGAGGCGTTTGATCTTTGCGACCTCAAACGCGGCGCGCGGCAGTTGGTGTTTGCTGATGGCACCCCCGGTGCACGGGTAATGATCATCGGCGAAGCGCCCGGCCGTGATGAGGATCGCGAAGGTAAGCCCTTTGTCGGGCGCGCTGGGCAATTGCTGGACCGGATGCTGGCCGCGATTGATCTGGATCGGCGCGAGAATGTCTACATTACCAACGTGTTGCCGTGGCGGCCCCCGCAGAATCGCGATCCCAAGCCGGAAGAGATTGGCATGATGAAGCCGTTTCTGGAGCGGCATGTGGCGTTGGCCAAGCCCGAGGTGCTGGTGGTGATGGGCAATATTAGCTGTCAGGCCTTGCTGGGCAAACGCGGTATCACGCGGCTGCGCGGGAAATGGGATCAGGCGCTGAACCTGCCGGTCATCCCGATGTTCCACCCGGCCTACCTGCTGCGTCAACCGCAGATGAAGCGACAGGCCTGGGCCGATCTGCTGGACCTGCAAGCACGGCTGAGAGGCGCGGGATGAGAGTTCTGGCGTTTTCCGATCTTCATATGGCGCGCAACCGGGCCGCTGATCTGGTGGTCGCCAGCGCCGAGGCTGATCTTGTCATCGGAGCGGGGGATTTTTGCAATGCGCGGCGGGGCCTGAATGAAGCGATGCAGATGCTGTCGGGCATTGCAGCGCCGCTGATCCTGGTGCCGGGCAACGCTGAGAGCGCCGAGGAACTGACAGCCGCTGCGCCCGAAGGCGCGCATGTTCTGCACGGGACGGGCATGACATTGGATGGTCTGCGCCTGTTCGGGCTGGGCTACGGCGTGCCGGTGACGCCTTTTGGAGACTGGTCCTGCGATCTTACTGAAGCTGAAGCATCGGAACTGCTGGACCGGTGCGAGGCTGCGGATGTTCTGATCGCGCACTCTCCGCCAAAAGGATATGGGGATGTGACATCTCAAGATGTGTCGGTCGGCTCGACCGCAGTTCGGGACGCGGTTGAACGAATCCAACCCGATTTTGTCTTTTGCGGTCATATCCACGACAGCTGGGGATATCGCGGCATGCTGGGGCGGTCTCAGATTGCCAATCTGGGTCCGAAACCACATTGGTTCAAGGTAACAACGTGATCGAGACAGTGACATTGATGGCCTTCATCCCAGCCGCACTGGTGCTGAATTTTACACCCGGCGCTGACATGATGTTCTGTTTCGGGCAAGGGTTACGGTCCGGGTCACGCCCAGCGATGATGGCCAGCCTCGGTGTTTCGACGGGTCTGATGGTGCAAGTTTTGCTGGCGGGGCTTGGACTTGGGGCGTTGGTATCAGCCTTGCCTTGGCTGTTTGACGTTATCCGGTGGATGGGCGTTGCTTATCTGTTGGCCCTTGCATGGGGCGCAATCCGGAAAGGGGCAGTGTCGGACGATGCAGCAATCAAGCCTGCTCATTTCGCGTTTCGCGAGGGGTTGCTGGTGAACCTGACCAATCCCAAGGTCATTCTGTTTGTTTTGGCCTTTATCCCTCAGTTCGTGGACCCAGCAAACGGCCCGGTTCTGCTGCAATTCCTAACCTTTGGTGCAATTATCACCTTGGGCAGCATTCTGGTGAATGGGGTGGTCGGTATCTTTGCGGGCGGAGCAGGGCGCATTTTGATCTCAAACCCACGCGCTTCACGTATCATTGGATGGGTCACGGGCGGGATATTCGCGGCTCTTGCCATCCGGCTTGCCATTATGGAAAGGGCTTGACGACATATGTCGCGCATTGATGAAAGCATTGAGTTCATCCCCGTCCGCATTGCGGTTCTGACTGTGTCGGATACTCGCTCGCTGGACGACGACCGCTCGGGCCAGACGCTTGTCGACCGGATCGAAACGGCTGGACATTCAGTGGCGGACCGCAAGATCATTCAGGACGAACGCGCCCAGATTGCCGAGCAATTGCGCAGTTGGATCGCGGATCCTGAAATCGACGTCGTGATCTCGACCGGTGGCACAGGTCTGACGGGTCGCGATGTTACAGTCGAGGCGCACCGGGACGTTTATGAAAAAGAGATCGAAGCGTTTGGCACCGTTTTCACCATCGTGTCTATGGAAAAGATAGGTACTTCTGCCGTGCAGTCCCGCGCCACAGGCGGAGTTGCAGGCGGAACCTATCTGTTTGCGTTGCCGGGCAGCCCGGGTGCCTGCAAAGACGCTTGGGATGCGATTTTGGAGAAGCAGTTCGATTATCGCCACCGGCCCTGTAATTTCGTTGAAATAATGCCCAGATTGGACGAACACCTGCGACGGAAGTAGACTGGTTCTGCGTTTAATGGATCATAACCGCTTTGTGGCTTGGCATTTTTTGCGACCCGGCTACCTTTGCGGAAGGCAGCATGTGCGACCAAAGGTGAGTGACCGATGCGATTTCTGCGGCAAAGCCTTGTTGGGGTCTTCCTGGCGTTTCTGACGCTGGGCCTGCTGATCGTTGCCGCACAGATGATCTCGGGCGCGGTTCAGGATGTGCTGACGCGGGACAATCAGGCACCTGAGGCGCGGGAACGCATATTCGCCGTTACCGTACGAACCGCCGAGCCGGAAACCGTCACTCCTTATCTGGAAGCGTTTGGCCAGATTCAAAGCCGCCGCCGGTTAGAGCTGCGCGCGGCCTTGGGTGGGCGCGTTGTATCACTGGCCGAAGACTTTGAAGATGGCGGTACCGTAACGGCGGGAGAATTGCTGGTCGAACTGGACCCAGCCGATATGCAATCGGCTCTGGACCGTGCCAAATCCGATCTTCTGGATGCCCAGTTTGAAGAGCGGGACGCCGAACGCTCGCTGCTGTTGGCGCAGGATGAGTTGAAATCAGCCGAGGCACAGGCCGAACTTCGCGACCGGGCGCTGCAGCGCCAGCAGGACCTGCAGACGCGAGGTGTCGGGGCTGCTGCAAGCGTCGAAGAAGCGGAACTGGCCGCAACATCGGCTCATCAGGCAGTTCTCGCGCGCAGGATCGCTTTGGCGCAGGCCGAATCTCGTGTGGATCAGGCAACAACCTTGTTTGCGCGGGCTCGTATCGCGTTGGAAGGGGCCGAGCGTGACCTGGAGGATATGACGATCCATGCCGGGTTTGATGGGACGCTGACCGAGGTCACTTTGGTTGAAGGCCGCTTGGTCGCGGCCAACGAAAAGCTGGCCGAACTCGTCGACCCCAATGCGCTTGAGGTCGCGTTTCGGGTTTCCACCGCGCAATTCGTGCGGTTGCTGGACGCGCAGGGTGATCTGATCTCAGCCCCGGTGACTGTATCGCTTGAGGTCACGGGGACCGATCTCACTGCCACCGGCCGGATCGGTCGCGATAGCGGCGCGGCGGGTGAAGGGCAAACCGGGCGTCTGATCTATGCGCGTCTCGACGACGCGCCGGGATTCAAGCCGGGGGATTTTGTCACCGTTTCGATTGAAGAACAGCCGCTCGATAATGTGGTCCGTCTGCCATCCTCGGTTCTGGACGCCACGGGCAACGTGCTTGTTCTCGGCCCCGATGACCGGCTGGAACCGTTGGCTGTGCAATTGATCCGTCGTCAGGGCGATGAGGTGCTTTTGCGTGGTGAAGGCCTGGAAGGCCGCGAGGTTGTGATTGGCCGGACGCCTCTGCTGGGTTCGGGTGTACGTGTGCGGCCCCTACGGATTGAGGCGAACGCTGAAACTGATCCAGGCATGGTCGAGCTTTCGGACGAAAAGCGCGCTCAGCTTGTGGCTCAGGTCGAGGCCAGTGATGCGATGTCTCAGGAAGACAAAGCCCAAGTATTGGGCCAGTTGAGCGAGGCCAAAGTGCCCGCCACCCTAATACGCCGTCTTGATGACAACCGGGCCGGGGGCTAAGCGCGATGATCCGCGACATTCCCAACGCGGCGGGCGGTATCCTCAGCTATTTCACCCGGCACCGGACTGCGGCCAATCTGTTGCTGCTGATCATGCTGGTGCTGGGGGCCGCCGCGATCCCCAACATGCGGGCACAGTTCTTTCCTGATGTGATTCTCGAACGCGTCGATGTGAACGTTCAATGGGACGGCGCAGGCCCCGAGGATGTCGACAATGGCATCATCCAATTGCTGGAACCTGCGCTTTTGGCGGTTGAGGGCGTTGCCAGCACGGAATCAACTTCTCGGGAGGGAACGGCGCAGGTCAGGCTGGAGTTTGAGCCCAACTGGGATATGTCCCGCGCCGTCGAGGAAGTGCGGACAGCTGTCGACAGCGTCACCAACCTGCCCGAAGACGCCGAGGAACCAACGATCCGGCGCGGCGCTTGGCGGGATCGTGTCACGGATGTTGTCATAACAGGGCCCATCGAAGCTGAACAACTGGCCAAATTCACCGATGAATTGATAAGCCGCCTGTTTGCGGTTGGTGTCACGCGGACAACGATCCGGGGACTGGCCGCGCCGCGTGTGGTGGTCGAAGTCCCCACCGCACAGTTGATCGCCAATGATATCTCGCTTTCGGATATTGCCGAGGCCATCGCGGCAGAAGTCACCGCGAACCCTGCGGGCGATGTCACAGGTGCCAATGCGCGTATTCGGACAGGCGTTGAGAAACGCACCCCGGAAGAGATCGAAGGTATCGCCCTGCGCAACTTTGCCGATGGTTCAAAGCTGATTGTGGGCGATGTGGCGGAAATCCGGGTCGAGGGAGTCACGCGCAACCGCAGCTATTTCGTCGGCGACAATCCGGCGATGTCGATCCGCGTCGACCGGTCCAATCTTGGCGATGCCATAGGTATCCAGCGCGATGTCGAGGATGTCGTGGCCGAGATGCAGGCCAGCCTGCCCGAAGGTATCACTGTTGAGCTGATCCGCACCCGCGCACAAGCGATCACCGACCGACTGGATATTCTGGTCGACAATGGCCTTGTGGGTCTTGGGCTGGTGGTCTGCCTGCTGTTCCTGTTCCTCAATGCCCGCATTGCGTTCTGGGTGGCCGCCGGTATTCCGGTGGCAATGTCTGCGGCGATTGCGCTGATGTATCTGGGCGGGTTGTCGCTGAACATGGTGTCTCTGTTCGGTCTGATCATTACCTTGGGCATCGTGGTTGATGATGCCATCGTCGTGGGAGAGCACGCTGATTTTCGCGCCCGCCGTTTGGGCGAAGCGCCAATCGTAGCTGCAGAACGCGCCGCTCGCCGTATGGCGATGCCGGTGTTTGCTGCAACAGTTACCACGGTTATCGCTTTCTTTGGCCTCACCGCCATCGGTGGCCGCTTCGGAGAGCTGATCCGAGATATTCCGTTCACCGTTATCGCTGTCCTGATTGCCTCGCTGATCGAATGCTTCCTGATCCTGCCAAACCACATGGCCCATGCCATTGCGCATTCGGCTAAGGAGCATTGGTATGACTGGCCCAACAGGGTTGTGAACAAGGGCTTCCGATGGGTGCGCGACCACCTGTTCCGCCCGTTG
The DNA here is from genome assembly GCF_056537605.1 of Ruegeria sp. C5. Taxonomy (NCBI): domain Bacteria; kingdom Pseudomonadati; phylum Pseudomonadota; class Alphaproteobacteria; order Rhodobacterales; family Roseobacteraceae; genus Ruegeria; species Ruegeria sp. C5. Next base: position 92,718 of record NZ_JBQFRX010000004.1, read on the forward strand.
GTCGCTTGGGTGGTCTGGGCACGGTATGTGGTTGTTGCACTGATGGTGGTGATACTGGCCAGCCAGATCGCTCTGTTCATTCGGGGTGATGTGAATTGGCGGTTCTTCAACGCACCGGAACGCGGCTCGGTCACGGGCAATTTCATCATGGTCGAAGGCGCGACGCGTGCTGAGACGCTGGAAATGATGCGCATGGTCCAGAAAGCCACGGAAGAACTGGGTCAGGTTTACGAAGAACGCCATGGCCGCAATCCAATCGAATACGTTCTAGCCGAGGTTGGCGGTTCGGCCGGATGGGGGCTGCGCGCGGCGGACGGCAAGGATGACGATTTGCTGGGCGGCATCTCGATCGAGCTGATCGATGCCGACTTGCGCCCCTATTCCAGCTTTGAATTTGTGGGCGAGCTGCAGGATTTCGTGCCGCGCCACCCGAAGGTTGAGCTGCTTAGCTTCCGTGGTTGGCGTTCAGGGCCCGGTGGCGATGCGATTGACGTGCAGTTCTACGGTGCGGATGTGAACACGTTGAAATCTGCATCCGAGGACCTCCAGGCGGAACTCGCGAAATACCCTGAAGTTTCAGCGCTCGAGGATAACCTCGCCTATGACAAGGAAGAGTTCATTCTGGACCTCACCGCGCAGGGTCAGGCGCTGGGTTTCCGCATCGAAACACTGGGCCGCGTGTTGCGAAACCGGCTGAATGGGATTGAGGCCGCGACCTTCCCGGATGGTCCGCGTAGCACCGAGATTCGGATCGAACTGCCCGAGGGCGAACTGACTGCTGATTTCCTCGAACGCACATTGATGCGGACTCCGGATGGCGTTTATGTCCCGCTCGCCGATATCGTCTCGGTCGAGCGTAAATCGGGTTTCTCGACCGTCCGGCGCGAAAATGGTCTTCGGGTCATCTCGGTGAATGGTGATATTTCCGAGGACGACCCGGCACAGGCTGCCGAAATCGCCCGCGCCATGCGCGAAGAGATATTGCCAAACATCGCCGCCGAACGGCAGGTCGAATGGCGCATGGCTGGCCTGAGTGAGCAGGAGGATGAATTCCTATCCGAGGCCCGCACAGGCCTGATCCTGTGTCTGACCGGAATTTATCTGGTATTGGCTTGGGTCTTTGCCAGTTGGACAAGGCCCTTGGTGGTCATGGCGATCATTCCCTTTGGCCTCGTGGGCGCGATCTGGGGGCATTACCTGTGGGGCGTGCCGTTAAGCATGTTCACCGTCGTCGGCCTGTTGGGCATGACCGGGATCATCATCAACGACTCGATTGTTCTGGTGACCACAATCGACGGATACCGGAAAGAGCGCGGGTTGGTGCCGTCAATCGTAGAAGGTACGGCAGATCGTTTGCGGCCTGTGATGCTGACCACGCTGACCACGGTACTGGGGCTGACGCCCTTGATGTACGAAAGTTCGCAGCAGGCGCAGTTTTTGAAACCGACCGTGATCACACTGGTCTATGGGCTGGGCTTTGGCATGGCCCTGATCCTGCTGCTGGTGCCTGCGTTGCTGGCCATCCTGAACGACATCTCACGCCCGATGACATCGATGAGACGGGCCTTGCGCGCGCCGGACAGGGTGGTGCGCAAGGCCGTGCGCGCAACGGGCGCAGCGTTGGCGATCTGGCTGGGGGCCTCGATGATCTGGCCCGTAGTGACAGGTGCGCCGTTGGCGCTGATCTCGGGTCTCTACCCAGCCGCCGAAGGTCCAAGTGTGCTGCAAATGGGCTTTGGTGTATTCGTGGCGGGTGCGACCGTAATCCTGCTGTTGGGTGTCGTTCTGTCCAGCGTGCTTTATGCGCGCTTGTCGGATCGGGTCGAGGCTTGATCCATCTCTAAAGCTCGCCGCAAAAGATCGGGAACGCGGTCGCTCATTGGCAGGTCGCCGCTGGTGATCTGGTCCACCGGAAACCACTGAGCGTCCTGCGCGTCGTCTGCAGCGACAGGCGTGCCGGTTACATAGCGACACGCAACTCCGACCAGCAGGTAGTGCGCCCGGGTCTGCCCGCTATCATCGCGCAGCAAAAGGTCGAGATTGTCGAGATAGACCAAAGGCTCAGCAATCACACCGGTCTCTTCCCGCAGCTCGCGGGTGGCGGCGTCCAGAACCGTTTCACCCCATTCAACATGGCCGCCTGGAAAACCCCACAGCCCCTGATCGGGTTGCTTGCTGCGTTGCACCAAAAGTACCTGGCCATCGTGCAGCACGACAGCCAAGGCACCGATCTTTGGGGTCTGGCTCATCCGGTCAGCCTGCGCTGCATCCTTGGATATCGACAGCGTGGTTTGCCCCCAGAACCGTGATGCGCACTTCGGACCGATCCAGCGCAAATGGCCCGCCGGAGGCACCGATAATCTCCGAGCTTGCGATCAGGGTGTTGCCCTGACGGCGTGTATCGGGCTGCGATGCCCAGAGTGCCGGGTTTCCTGGTTCAATGACGGCGAATTCGGACCCGCCCGCTGAAGGCATGGTGATACGCGCCTCGATCCGCATTCCGTCTGCAGTGGGAGTCAATTGGCACGTCGCATCCGCCACGCCTGCTTCGCGTTCGGAAAACGGGCGCTGGGCGAGGGCTGCGGCGATGGCCGGATTGCGTGCAGCGTCGGCATCCATTGTGTGATCGAATTGCAACCGACCCGGCACGCAGACATCCTTACACACGCCCAAGTCCATCTCGCCGCGCAAACGCACGGGTTTGGCAGGGTTCTTAGGCGTGATTTCGACGGGCAGTACAAGTTGATCCTCATACCCGACCGAGCGCAGCCCGTTCTGATCAAACACATGCGGCGCGGGCCACGTGAAGGCTATGTCTGCAATATTGCGAGAGCCTTTCCAATCAAACTGTGGCGGAATGCCCGCATCGCCGGGTGCGCGCCAATAGGTCTTCCACCCGTCCTTGAGCTTTAGACGCAAGGCCCCCTGATAGGTACCTTCGGCGGTTTTGCCGCCGTCCAACACCTCAAGCTGAACCAGATTATCAACCCCCTGCGCAGTGGCGGGGGCACCAAAACAAAGGCTGACGGCCAACACGGCTGCAGCAGATTTGCAAAGCGCTTTCATATGCAGAACATGCGCATTCCGGTCGGGATTGCCAAGTCACGTTCCGGTCACTTCTGTGAAATGCACGGAAATCCCGGCTGATCCCTTGCCATTCCCCGGTTCACAGGGTCATTCTAGGGATATCCTATGGCGCAAGAGATATCTGCTGATGGACCTTACGGGAAAACTGTTGATTGCGATGCCCGGAATGGGCGACCCGCGATTCGAGCATTCGGTCGTCTATATCTGCAGCCATGGTGATGACGGCGCGATGGGATTGATCGTGAACAAGCCCTCGGACTTGAGGATCAAGACCTTGCTGGAACAGCTCAACATTCCGTGTCGGATACCTGTAATTGGCGAACGGCTGGTGCAGTTTGGCGGCCCGGTCGAGATGTCGCGTGGCTTTGTCCTGCATAGCGCAGATTATGAGGCGAATCTGCATTCTATGCAGATTTCCGAAGATTTCAGCATGACCGCAACGCTGGATGTGCTCGAGGATCTGGCCTCGGGCAAGGGGCCGCTGAATTCGATGCTGACTTTAGGTTATTCCGGCTGGGGGCCGGGTCAGTTGGAAGATGAGATCGCGATGAATGGTTGGTTAACGACTGATGCGTCGTCGAAACTGGTCTTTGATGTCCCTGATGACGAGAAATGGGAGGCGGCTTTGGCTACGCTTGGTGTTGATCCGCTGACCCTATCAGCCAGTGCAGGCCGCGCCTAATCGCGAGGGGCTGCTGCGCGGCGTAGACGGTCGTTGATGGCCGCACCTAATCCGTGATGGGGAATTGGTGATACGGCGATTGGCCGACCGGTATCGTTAAGTTTGTGAAGGGCGGCAAACAGGCTGGCGGCGGCCTCGGGCAGGTTGCAGGTGCTGGAGAGGTTCAGATCACAATCAACAGGGCCAAAACCCAGCAACACCTCGTCCCCCTGCCGTGACCGGGCGTTCAGCCGCACCGGCGCGTCCGGCGCGTAATGGGATTGCAACTGCCCCGGCGCAGTAAGCAGATCGCCGGGTTGGTGGTGATGCAGTTCTGCCTTTAGAACCTCTTCGATTTGTTCCAATGCGACACCACCTGGACGCAACAAGGCAGGGGTGCCGGCCAGACCCACAATAGTGGACTCAAGCCCGACACCGCACGGCCCATCGTCCAGAACTGCGGCTATGCGTCCCTCCAGCCCCGCTCGGACATGGGCCGCCGTCGTTGGGCTGATCTGACCAGAGGGGTTGGCCGATGGGGCTGCCACAGGACCGTCAAAAGTGGTCAGTAAAGCGTGCGCTGTGGGATGCGCAGGCACGCGAACGGCCAGAGTATCCAAGCCAGCTGTGACCAGCGACGAAATCCCGTGATCGGGGCGCAGAGGAAGAACCAGAGTTAACGGTCCGGGCCAGAAGGCATCAGCCAACAAATCAGCCTGATCGGTCCATTCGACGAAGCGTTTTGCGGTCTCGGTTGAGGCGACATGGGCGATCAGTGGGTTAAAACTGGGTCGCCCCTTGGCTTCATAGATCGCGGCCACAGCCTCGCCGTTCCGTGCATCGCCACCCAGTCCATAGACGGTCTCGGTCGGGAAAGCGACCAGCAGCCCCTGTCGCAACAGGTCAGCGGCCTTGGCGAGCCCGTCGGCGTTTGCTGGTAAGTCTTGAGTACCGAGAAGGGTCATGGATCGTGACGCCGCGTTTTGGTTGCTTGCAGTTCAGGTAACGGTAGGTAATCGTGCCAGCCCAGATGAATACCGGCGTGGGGCCGGGATTCCAACCCCACGCTGACAACTTGCCAGAACCAGAGGGAAACCATGCCCTATCGCGCCCCGATCTCAGACTATGAATTCCTGTTCCGCAACGTGATCGGCTTTGACCAGATCGCCGCGACCGAAAAGTTCTCGGAAGCCAGCGAGGATGTGGTCAGCGCCATTCTGACCGAAGCCGGGAAGATGTGCGAAGAAATCATGTCCCCGCTTCAGCGCCCTGGTGATCTGGAACCCGCGCGGCTGGAGAACGGCGTGCTGAGGACCTCTCCGGGCTATGCCGAGGGCTGGAGGGCGATTGCCGAAGGCGGCTGGATCGGGATGAGCGGTGATCCCGAATATGGCGGCATGGGCCTGCCAATGACCATGACCACCGCCGTGAACGAGATGATGAGCGCCGCTTGCCTGTCGCTGCAACTCGCTCCGTTGATGACCCAAGGCCAGATCGAGGCGCTGGAGCATCACGCAAGCGATGAACTGAAAGCGCTTTATCTGCCCAAGATGATGGCGGGAGAGTGGTCAGGCACCATGAACCTGACCGAACCGCAGGCCGGATCGGATGTGGGCGCGCTGACTTCGAAGGCCGAGGATAACGGCGATGGCACCTATTCGGTGACCGGGCAGAAGATCTATATCTCATGGGGCGACAACGACTTTGCCGAGAATGTCTGCCATCTGGTTCTGGCCCGTCTGCCAGACGGTGTTCCGGGAACCAAAGGGATTTCGCTGTTTCTGGTGCCGAAATACATCCCCGACGAGAACGGCAACCCCGGCGTGGCCAATGACCTCAAGGTGGTTTCGCTGGAACACAAGATGGGCCTGCACGGCTCGCCGACCTGCGTGATGCAATATGACGGGGCCAAGGGTTGGCTGGTCGGCAAGGAACATGGCGGCATGGCCGCGATGTTCACCATGATGAACAACGCGCGTTTGGGCGTTGGCGGCGAAGGTGTGGGTGTCGCCGAAGGGGCCTACCAGCATGCGCTGGCCTATGCGTTGGAGCGTAAACAGGGCAAGACGCCCTCGGGCACCATCATCGACCACGCGGATGTGCGGCGGATGCTGATGTCGATGCGCGCGGATGTGTTTGCGGCGCGGGCGATCATGCTGGCCAATGCAGCTGCAATCGACTTGGCGCAGGCCACGGGTGAGGCCGATTGGGCGGCACGTGCGGCGCTGCTGACGCCGATCTGCAAGGCTTTTGGCACCGAGACCGGCATGCGCGTTTCCGAGACCGGCGTTCAAGTGCATGGTGGCATGGGCTTCATCGAAGAAACTGGTGCTGCACAATATTATCGCGATGTCCGTGTGACCGCGATCTACGAGGGCACCAATGGTATTCAGGCCATGGACCTCGTAGCGCGCAAGATGATGGATGGGGGTGAGGCGGCCTCGAACCTTCTGGATGAGATCGAGGATCAAGCCGAGAAGGCGCGCGCCACGTTGCCTGAACTTGCTGGTCCTGTTTGGGAAGCTTCCGAGTCGCTGCGGGAAGCGACGGAGTGGCTCGTTGCTCAATCGGATATGAACAACCGGTTTGCTGGCGCGGCTTCGTATCTAAAAGCGTTCGCGCGGGTTCTGGGCGGGCATTACCATCTGTCAGCGGCGCTAGCCGATCCCGATGGACCGCGCGCCAAGTTGGCACGTTATTATATTAATGTGCTGCTGCCTGAACATACGGGCTTGCTTGCGCAGGCGCAGAACGGGGCGGATGACCTCTATGCCCTCAGCCCAGAGGAACTGGCGGTTTGATGGATGGCGAGGCTCCGCAAGTGATGCGATATCCGTGGGAGGAACCACCCGCTCCTGGCGAATGGGTCGAAGTTGCAGAAGGAGTTCTGTGGATTAGGCTGCCTTTGCCGATGGCGCTGGATCATGTGAATGTCTATGCACTTGATGATGGCGACGGCTGGACCATAGTCGACACAGGGCTTTCTTCAAAGAAAACACGGGGAATCTGGCAGGCCCTGATGGAAGGGCCATTGGCTGGCAAACCCGTCCGTCGCGTTGTCGTGACTCATCACCATCCTGACCATGTCGGCAATGCGGGCTGGTTCCAGTCCGAGCATGGTGCAGAACTGGTCACCAGTCGTACCGCATGGTTGTTCGCACGTATGCTGACGCTGGATGTGCAAGAGAATTGGCCGAAGGAAACGTTGGATTATTACCGCAGCGCGGGGATGGATCCGGACGTGCTGGCCGGTCGGATGGCCGAGCGTCCGTTCAACTTTGCCGACGCCGTGTACCCTATGCCGCTGGGATTTACCCGTGTCAAACAGGGCGACGTGATCCGCATGGGTGGCCGCGACTGGGATGTTCACATGGGCAACGGCCATGCGCCCGAGCATTGCACCTTCTGGAGCCGCGAGGACAATCTGGTGCTGACCGGTGATCAGATCCTCAGTTCGATCAGTTCCAACTTGGGCGTCTATGCCTCCGAGCCGATGGCCGATCCGGTGGCCGACTGGTTGGAGGCGTGCGAACGCCTGCAACCGCTGGCCCGGCCCGATCATTTGGTTTTGGGCGGGCACAAACTGCCGTTCACCGGGTTGCCGATCCGCATGCGGCAGTTGATCGATAACCACCACGGCGCGCTTGAGCGTCTGCTGAACGATCTCGATCAACCCAAAACCGCCGCCGAGTGCTTTGCCCCGCTGTTCAAGCGCCAGATCAGGGGCGGGGAATACGGCCTCGCGCTGGTCGAGGCGGTTGCACATATGAACCATCTCTACCACATTGGAGCGGTCACCCGGACGCGGCGCGCGGACGGAGCTTGGGAATATCAGCGCAAAGGGTAGAGCAATGGACAAGATCGAAACCTCAGCCGAGGCAGCGGAATCTGCGGCGTTGCCGCGGTGCTATGAGGTACACGCCAACCCTGAAGCGGCATCGGGGAACAAGGACTTGCCCAAGCCATTGCAAAAGCCGGTCGAAAGCAAAAGCCCTGCTCAATGGGCCTATGAGCGGCTGATCATGTATATTCAGAATTTCGAGAAGACTCTGGATGGCGATCACGAGGTTGCCATGGGATTCACCGGTGGTGATGCCGGTGTAATGCGGATCGAGGGCATGGGCTATTTCGATCCGGATGTGATTACCTTCTATGGCTCGGACGGAGGCGGCGCCAAAACGCAGCTCGTCCAGCATGTCAGCCAGTTGAATGTGATGCTGCGTGCCTTGCCGAAATCGATCGAGGATAAACCAGCCAACCGCATTGGTTTCCGGCTGGCGGCTGATCTGGAAGAAAGCTGACGCCCACTCTTGCAATTCACACTTACGCAGCCTTGAATGGATAGACCATTCAGGAGGCAACCGCGTGACCAATTTCTCAGCCGTTACAACTGCCTACCGGGGCGCATGGGCGCGGCGGCGCGTGTTTGTGCCTGTTTATGTCGCCGTCCGGTTGTTGCTGGTTGCACTGATCGCTCCGGGCGTTGCCATCGCCGTCAATCTTGCTGTCTCATTGTCTGATCAATCGGCGCTGACGGATCAGGACATTGCGATGTTCCTGCTGTCACCAGCGGGCTTCATCGCGGCGGTTGTAGTTCTCAGCCTGTTCTTACTGGCCGAGGTCTTTGTCTTCTCGGTCATGGCCGGATCATTGCGGATGGGTGAGCGTGACCCTTGGCGCGCGGGCAGTGCTTCCATCCGGTTGATCCTGACGCGTTTACCTGCGCTTTTCGGCTTTGCCGCACGGTTCATTTTGCGTGTGCTGGTACTTGCGCTGCCTTTTGTCGCCGTGGCTGGCCTGATCGCCTGGTGGATGCTGACTGAATACGACATCAACTATTACCTCACCTTCCACCCGCCTTCATTCTGGGTGGCGGTAGTGCTGATCGGATTTGTGGTGCTGTGTCTGGCTTGGGTTCTGATCCGCAGGCTCTCGGCCTGGGCGCTGTCGCTGCATCTTGTATTATTTGAGGGCTGCAAACCCGCCGAGGCCTTCTCCGCCAGCACGGATCGAATGGAAGGCAAACGCGGTCGCCTCAAGATCGAGCTTGGCCTTTGGCTTGCGATGCGTCTCGTGATCGCCGCACTGATTGCCTTTGTGGCCGGACTGTTGTTCGATCTGGTACCGTTGCAGGAAAGCACGAACCTGCGCTTTGCGCTGATCTTCAGTATGATCGTAGCGGGCCTCTGGTCGCTGGCTGGGCTTGTGCTTGCAGCCGTCGCTCTGGGAGCATTGGCGGTTCTGCTGGATGGGTTCTTCGACACACAAGGCCGAGAGGTCCCTCATCCTGAACCAGGCAACCTGCGCGCGCCGCTTTACGCTGTGGTCGGTGGCGCGGCAATCGCCCTGCTGATCGGGCTCTGGTCCGGGCAGGAGTTGCTGGTCCGCATTCAGGCCCCCGATCATGCGGATGTCATTGGTCATAGAGGTGCGGCGGCGATAAGGCCGGAAAATACCATGGCGGCAGTGTTGAAGGCTATCGAAGATGGCGCCGATTGGGTTGAGATCGACGTTCAGGAGACCGCGGATGGTGTGGTCATCATCGCGCATGACAGCGATTTCATGAAACTGGCTGGTGTGCCGCTCAAGGTCTGGGACGCGACCATGGAGGATGTGGCCGAGATCGATATCGGCAGTTGGTTCGGCCCCGAATATGCCTCGGAACGGACGCCCACGCTGCGCGATGTTCTGGAAGCTGCGAAGGGCAAATCCAAGGTCATCATCGAGCTGAAATACTATGGCCATGACGTCGACCTGGAAAACCGAGTCGCCACAATTGTCGAAGAGATGGGGATGCAGGACGACATCGCCACCATGTCGCTGAAATACCCGGCAGTACAGAAGATGAAAGCGCTGCGCCCCGATTGGCGGGCAGGCGTTCTGGCCGCAACCGCCATCGGCAATCTGTCGGGGCTTGAGGGCGATTTTGTGGCCGTAAACGCGGCGACGGTATCTCCGGGTCTGATCCGCTCGGTCCATGAGGCGGGCAAGGACATCTATGTATGGACGGTGAATGACCCGCTACAGATGTCGGCCATGGCATCGATGGGGGTCGACGGGCTGATCACCGATCGTCCTGCCATGGCTCGCGAAGTACTGCGTGTTCGTGCCGAGATGGGACCGGGCGAGCGTCTGATGCTATGGTTGGCGACGACATTCGGATTGTCCATTGATACTGCCGAGATGCGTGATGCGGAACCATAGACTGGCCGCCCTTCTGGCCTGTTGCGCGCTGCCTGCAGCTGCGCAGGACCTGATGCGTAGCGTGGAAATGCCCGCTCACCGGGCGTTGGCCGACACGATAGAAGGCGCTGAACTGACCCCCTTTGAAACGGATGGCTGTTCGGGCGGATTATCTTCCAGCTGGCGTATGGTTGCCGAGACCTTTCCGAAGTTCAGTCTGCTTTATGAAGAACACCCGCCATGGGAGTACTGCTGCGTTACTCACGATCGCGCCTATTACAACGCAGGCGGCGCATCGCAGGCCGAGGCCAGCTTTGACGCCCGGCTCGCTGCCGATGACGCGCTGCGCACCTGTGTCAAAACCCACGGCGAAAGCCATGCTGATGAATATGCCGAACGCTATGATATGACGCCGGATCAAATCCGCTCGGTTCATTCGATCACCTCCGAGGCGATGTTTCTGGCCGTGCGTTTTGGGGGTGGTCCCTGCAGCGGGTTGCCCTGGCGCTGGGGGTTTGGTTATCCAGGCTGCACGATTTTTGGACCAACTGCGCGCGAATGACGTCGTGACAGGCCCTGAGTTTTGCATTATCCAACATTTCAAATACGCGAATTGGGATTCTAATAAACATGGCTGATCACAAGCACGGCGAGATGGACATCACCGTTCAAACAAAAACCTTTGACGGTTTCATCAAATTCACCACGTGGTGCGTGGTGGCAATTGTACTCCTTTGCCTGTTCCTGGCGGTCTTTGCGGCCTAAACGGTACACGAGGCGCATCTCTTGTTCAGGATTCTGATTGCCTGCCTGCTGGCAGTGACAGTTGCGGGTTGCGCGGGATCGCAGCGCCCGCAGGCTGATCCCTCGGAAATCGTGGCTCGGTCCTATCGTGATCCGGGGCCATCGACACTGACGCTCTATACGATGATCAGCACGCGCACCGGATCGGGGGCACACACGTCGCTGATGATCAGCGGCAGCGAGCGGGTCATATTTGATCCTGCCGGATCGTTCCGGGCGGATGTGGTGCCGATCAAGAATGATGTCCTTTATGGCATCACGCCAAATGTTGAACGCGCCTATCGTAGCAGTCATGCGCGCGAGACGCATTATGCCCGTATTCAGACGATCGAAGTGACGCCACAGCAGGCCGAGAGCGCGCTGCAATTGGCCAAGCAGATGGGCCCGGTTTCGCAGGCTTTTTGTGCAAATTCGACCTCGCAATTGCTGCAACAGGTCCCGGGGTTCGAGCAAATCAAAACAACATTCTACCCGGTGAAGCTATCCGATCAGTTTGGTCAGATTCCAGGCGTTGTCACCACGGACTATCGTGAGAATGACTCGGCTGATCTTCAGCAGGGGCTGGCGGAAAACAATGCGCGCCTCAATCAGCTTGAAGCGGTCTCAACCAACTAGGTACAGCAGACCGTAAAGCGTGGCGGCCCCTGAAAAGATGGCCGCTATGACGTTCTTCGTCACAATTCCCACCGTCAACGCAACTGCCGCAGCCGCCATGCGCGGCATATCCGGTTGTCCTTCGGTGGCCGTGGGCCAGACTACCAAAGGTGCGATCAGGGCAGGCAGAATCGCCACTGCTGTGTACCTCAGGTGCCGCAGAAGCCAGGGCGGCATCGGGCGGTCGCCAACCAGCCCGATAAAGGTAAAGCGCAGAAGATAGCTGCCTATCGCCAGACCTACGATGATGATCCACATGGTTGTCGGGTCGATCTGCGTCATGACTTTTTCCGCTCTAACATCAATTCAGCCCGTGCACCTGCCATCATCCCGGCTATCCCTGCGATCAACAGTCCAAGATTGAACGGCACTGCCACGCAGAGCAGGGCGACAACAATCGCCACCAGCGCGGCTACAACATGCGCCATGGTGCGCATCATCGGTCCGATCATGGACAAGAACGTGATCGGCAGCGCAAAATCCAGAGCCCAGCTTTCCGGAATCTGCGCCCCCAGAACAGCACCCAGATAAGTGGCGAGTATCCAAAGCGGCGTGATCGGCGTGACCGAGCCGACAAAGTACGCCATGCGCTGAGGCACGGACATATCCGGTTCTTTCTCGAATCGGACAATCGAACAGGCGTAAGACTGATCAACAATAAGATAGGCTCCAAGGGCCCGTTGCCACAGCGGAGCCGCCCCCAGATAAGGGGTCAGTGAAGCCGAATACATGGCCACCCGCAGGTTCACAGCCAGGGCCGAGATCAGAACGATAACCGTTGGTGTATTGTCCTGGAGCAATTGCAATGCGGTGAACTGAGCGGCGCCGGCAAACACCGTGGCGGAAAAGGCCATCGTCTGGATGATATCCAGCCCTGCTTCTGTGGCAAAAACACCAAACAGAAGGCCAAAGGGCATGGCGACGAAGATAAACGGCGTCCCGTCGCGAAAACCTTTCCAGAAGTACGACTTGGATGTGGCAGAGGCCATGGCTAAATCCTATGGTGACGCGAGCAGCAGTAGCCGTCTTGGGAAGGGGTTGCAATTGGCCACGGAGATCGACCTGTCAGACTACCTCATTGCGCCCGATCCGGGGGCTGCCCGCCTGACGCGCGGTGTCGAGGGTGTGGACCAGAATGGTGAGATAAGTCAGATCTCAGTGGTCGAGGAACGCCCGCTGACCATTTTCCTCAACTCACAGGAAATCGTGACGGCAATGACCATCGGCGACTATCCTGAATACCTTGCGCTCGGGTTTCTGCGTAATCAGGGGATGCTGCTTGCAGATGATGAAATTACTCGGGTCGACTATGACGACGATCTGGAAACCGTGGTCGTGCGTACCGCGCGTGAGACCTCATACGAGGACAAGCTGAAGAAGAAGACCCGCACCAGCGGTTGCGCAGTAGGCACTGTGTTCGGAGACATGATGGAGGGGCTAGAGGACGTGCGCCTGCCACCGGTCTCGGTGCGCACCTCGTGGCTGTATGAGTTGGCGTCCAAGATCAACCGCACCCCGTCTCTGTACCTTGAGGCGGGTGCCATCCATGGCACGGTGCTTTGTCATGAAAGCCACCCGTTGGTTTATATGGAAGACGTGGGCCGCCATAACGCGGTCGACAAGATCGCAGGCTGGATGCTCTCCGAGGGTGCGACTGCGTCTGACAAGATCCTCTATACGACCGGTCGTTTGACTTCGGAAATGGTGATCAAAACGGCAATGATGGGCATCCCTGTTCTCGCTTCGCGATCGGGATTCACCGCCTGGGGTGTCGAGATCGCGCGCGAGGTCGGTTTGACTCTGATCGGCCGGATGCGCGGGCAGCGGTTCGTGTGTTTGTCGGGCGAAGACCGATTGGTGCGCGATGTCGATCCGTCGAGCGTGGCGATTGAGGACAAAAAACATCGCAGGAAAAGTGCCGATGGCTGAACAGTCGCAAAAACCGCTGGGGGTTATTCTGGCAGGCGGCCTCGCAACGCGAATGGGAGGCGGCGATAAAGGGCTGTTGCAGATCGGCGGGCAGAGCCTGCTGGATCGGGTGATAGACAGGCTGCGCCCTCAGGTCGGCGGGCTGGCTTTGAACGCCAACGGCGATGCCGAACGGTTTGCTCGCTTGAACTTACCGGTTGTTTCGGACTCGATCGAGGGCTTTGCAGGGCCGCTGGCCGGTGTTTTGGCCGGGCTTGATTGGGCCGCTGAACAGGGCGCGCACTCTATCGTGACGGTTGCGGCGGATACTCCGTTCTTTCCGCATGATCTTGTGGCGCAACTGGTGAACGCATCCAAAGGGCAGAAATACCCCCTTGTTCTGGCAACCACCCCGCGCACGAGTGACGAGGCTTTAAAATCCGGCGGCGGCAAGCGGATCAATCGGCATCCGACCTTTGGGCTCTGGCCGGTAGTATTGCGCGATGATCTGAGGGAGGCGTTGAACGCTGGATTGCGCAAGGTTGTCCTGTGGACTGACCAGCATGATGGGCGAGAGGCGCTGTTTTCGGCCCAGCCGTTTGATCCGTTCTTCAACGTCAACACTCCCGATGATCTGGCCCGCGCTGAAACCTTGTTGGAGCAGGTATGAGGGTCTACGGCGTCACCGGTTGGAAAAACGCGGGCAAAACCGGCCTAGTGGAACGGCTGGTGGCTGAAATCACCGGACGTGGGTATACCGTTTCCACCGTTAAACATGCGCATCATTCCGTCGACGTCGACCAGCCGGGTACCGACAGCCAGCGGCATCGCGCGGCGGGTGCGTCCGAAGTGCTGTTGGCATCCGGCCAGCGGATCGCACTGATGCAGGAGTTGCGCGGTGCGCCCGAGCCGAAGCTGGACACCTTGCTGTCGCGTTTGTCTCCGGTCGATCTGGTGTTGATCGAAGGCTTCAAGCGCGAGCGTCATCCCAAGATCGAAGCGTTTCGCGCTGAACCCGGAAATCCGCTGATCGCCACGGATGATGACACGGTTCGCGCGGTTGCAAGTGATACGCTTTTGGAATTGGATTGCCCGGTGTTTGATCTGGATGATACGGCGGCCATTGCAGATTTCATCCTGGAAGAGGTCAGATTATGAGCACGCCGGATATCTCACCTCCGCCCTTGCGCAATGATTGTTTCGCCTTGCCTGCAGGGGTGAACTGGACGCCCGTTGATGAGGCTCTGGCGCTTTTGCGAGACAGATTGTCGGTGGTAGCTGGGGTTGAAAACGTGCCCGTGATGCGGGCGGCGGGCCGAGTTCTGGCGGTGGACGTGTCGGCCAAACGATCAAACCCGCCTCAGCCCAACACCGCTGTCGATGGGTACGGATTTGCCGGTCCGGTGCCGGACGGACCCTGTGTCATGCCTTTGGTAGAGGGCCGGGCGGCTGCGGGTGTACCCTTTGACGGTGAGGTCCCAGAGGGCCATGCGATACGCATTCTTACCGGAGCTGCACTGCCAAAGGGTGTTAATACGGTCATATTGGAAGAGGATGTGACCTTTGATCAGGGGCACATTGCATTCCGAGGTCCGTTGAAACAGGGCGCGAACACGCGAAAGGCAGGCGAAGACGTGGTTGAAGGCGCGCTGACCTTGCCAATTGGGCGGCGTTTAACACCAACGGATCTGGCGCTTTTGTCGGCGGTTGGTCTGGCTGAGGTTTCCGTCCGCAAGGTTTTGCGGGTCGGAGTGCTATCGACCGGGGATGAGTTGGTCGAGCCGGGTGACAGCGCCGGACTGGGGCAGATTTATGATGCCAATCGTCCGATGCTGCTGTCACTGGCCGAGCGGATTGGATTCAAATCGGTTGATCTTGGGCGCGCCGAGGATGATCGCGCGGCGCTGAAACAGCATTTGGATCGCGCGGCTCAGCAAGTGGATGTAATCCTTACCAGTGGCGGCGCCTCCGCCGGCGATGAAGATCACGTCTCGGCTTTGTTGCGAGAGGCCGGGGCGATGCAGGAATGGCGCATCGCACTAAAACCCGGGCGGCCTTTGGCGCTGGGCATGTGGGATCAGACGCCGGTGTTTGGCTTGCCGGGCAATCCGGTGGCAGCACTGGTTTGCACGTTGATCTTTGCCTGCCCGGCACTGAACCTGTTGGCGGGTGCAGGATGGCAAGAGCCGCAAGGCTTCGACGTGCCCGCCGCGTTCGAAAAGCACAAGAAACCGGGTCGTCGAGAATACCTGCGGGCGCGCATCCGTGAAGGACAGGCCGAGGTATTCCATTCGGAAGGATCTGGCCGGATCAGCGGGCTGAGCTGGGCCGAAGGCTTGGTCGAAATCGAGGACGGTGCCCGCGATATCAAGCCCGGCGATCTGGTGAGGTTCATACCCTACGGGAGTTTTGGGCTTTAATCGAACGTCCCTGCGACACGCCCCACCAGCATGAAGGCACGCGCTGTGCGGGTTTCGCTCAGGGCTGTAAGCTCGGCATCGCTGGCATTAGGTTCGAACTCGACGATCATATGGTCAAAGCGGCGCAGGAAATGGTGTGCGGCATCGCGAAAGATCGGATCCTGTTTCATCCGCGCCGCAGTCAGCGCCAGTGACGAACGGTCCCGAATGCCACCCAAGGCAGCCACCGACCGCCCGCGCGCGCCTTGGGCAAATTGCCGCCAGACTTCGGGTCGGGCCAAATCGGGGCGCAGGTCATCCATATAGATGCCTTCCTGGCTGAGAAGGGTCAGAACATCTTGTGAGGCCTGCACAAGTTTCGAGGTCTTGCGATCTTTCAATGCAAGCCGCAGCGCGTTAAATCCCTCGGCATCGCTTTGCGTCTCGGGGAAGTTTAGGGCGCGGATAAAGATGTCGGTGGGCAACGGGGGCGCAATTTCTTCCGCTGAGGTGCCAAGTTCCAACGAAGTCTGATTGGCCATGTCCGGCGCGGGCCTTTGGGTGCGCCCGGGTTCACCGCGATTGGTCGAGAATGTCGCCAGCGCGCTCTCGGTCTTTTTTGCGCTTTCGGCGATTTCATCCAGTTTCTTGCCGACCGTCGGCTCATACGTGCTGGCCGCGCGTTGTTGCTGAACGACATAGCTGTTGCGGATCGCATCGATGGCTGTCTGCAGGCGGGCGCTTTCTTCGCGCATCACTCGGCTGGCGCGCATCGCAAGGGCTGCGACCCAGATCATTGCGACCGGCATGAACACCGCCAGGAAGGTGACGATGAACCCTCCTTGTTGCCCGCCGGGCAGTACCAGAAACACGACCGACACCACCAGCCAGATCAGGCTGAGAACAACTGCTGCAATCTCGATCTCGGTGACCGAACGGTGCGCCGGACGGTCGTAGATACCCAGCGAGGTTGGTTTCTCGGGTTCTTGCTCAGGTTCAGACCCTGACATGACAAACGCTCCGGTCAGGCGTATTCGATATTCAGAACTTCATAAGAGCGCACGCCTCCGGGGGTGCGGACCTCGACACTGTCGCCTTCTTCTTTGCCAATCAGGGCGCGGGCGATGGGGGATTTGATGTTCAGAAGGCCCGCTTCGATATTGGCCTCATACTCACCCACGATCTGCCAGGTCTTTTCTTCGTCGGTATCTTCATCCACCAACGTGACCTTCGCGCCGAACTTGATAGCCCCTGACAGTTTGGCCGGATCAATGACATCTGCCAGCGACAGGATGCCTTCAAGCTCTTTGATGCGGCCTTCGATAAAGCCCTGCTTTTCGCGCGCCGAGTGGTATTCGGCGTTTTCTTTCAGGTCGCCCAGTTCGCGGGCTGAGGCAATCGCCTCGATGATCGCCGGGCGCTCGACGGATTTCAGATTCTTCAGCTCTGCCTCGAGCGCGGCATTGCCCGAAGGCGTCATGGGGATCTTTTCCATTGTCTTGTCGTCCACGCAGAAATTGTTACGCCCCGCCGCACAATAGCGTCGGGGCGAAGGATGGGTTGGCATTTACCTGACCCAAATGAGGCGTGAATTGCAAGAGGGGAGGTGTGCGTTGTCAGTAAACTCGCAACTTAGCGCCGCCGTTCCGGGGGGCGGGTGCGCCTGTGGCGCTGTCCCAACAATTCTCCACTTCGCCAACGGCTGGCTTCGTGCCCAAGCCACAGCATCTCAATCATACTGAACCACTTCGAATTCGATGCCATTGTCATCTTCGAAATAGAACCGCTTGCCTGGCTCATAGTCTGCGTGGTTGTGCGGTTCAAATCCCGCTTTGCGGACCTTTTCCTCGGTGGCGTCGATATCCTCGACCAGCACACCTACATGGTTCAAGCCGCCCACGTAATCATAGCTGCTTTCGCCTGATGGCTTGGGATCGCCGGGGGCGTAGAGTGCCAGATAGGTATGAGGGCTGCCCACATGCACCGTATAGCCACCGGCAATGGCAGGGCCTTCCCAGCGTGTTTTCCAGTCGAAGACTTTCTGCATCCACGCCGCAGATGCCTTTGGGTCGCGGACCGTGAAATTAGTATGTTCCAGCGTCGCCATCATGGGATTCTCCTTCCAATTTGAGGCTTGTCCCGACTCACTGTAATTTCTAAACCTAACTTTAGGTCAAGAGATTTCTTTGGGAGGATGTAATGGTTGTTTCGGAAGGTCTGGCGATTGGAGCATTGGCCCGGCGCACCGGGTTGGCGGTGTCGGCGATCCGATACTACGAGGCGCAAGGTTTGATATCTCCATGGCGTAACGCGGGTGGGCAGCGGCGTTATCAGCGCGCCGATATCCGACGGCTAAGCTTTGTGATGATCGCGCAGCAATTCGGTCTGACTTTGCCCGAGATCCGCGAGGTATTGTCGGGCTTGCCAGGAAACCGCACACCGACGCCTCAGGACTGGAAGAGTATCAGCGAACGGCTGCGCACGCATCTGGATCAGCGAATCGATACGCTGATGCGACTACGCGACAATCTGGATGGATGTATTGGTTGCGGCTGCCTCAGCCTGCCGAAATGCAAGCTTTACAACCCCGATGACAGGGCCAAATCCCATGGTAGCGGTCCCAGATACCTTATGGGGGACGCACCCGAAGCCTGAAGTGTCGAATAGCGGCGTTGTTACGCCGTGTTTCGATTGACCAAAGTCTTTATGACCATGTAATCAGCCGTGAAACAATATTGCGCCGACCGCATGAAGAAAGCGCCAATTCGGAAAGTTAGCTAAGGAGCCCGCGATGGCCGAGATTGAACGCGAAGCGATGGAATATGACGTGGTGATCGTGGGTGCTGGCCCTGCGGGCCTGTCTGCGGCCATCCGTCTGAAACAGCTGGATGCCGACCTGAACGTCGTGGTTCTAGAGAAGGGTTCGGAAGTGGGTGCGCATATCCTGTCGGGTGCGGTGCTGGACCCTTGTGGTCTGGATGCTCTGATCCCCGATTGGAAGGAAAAGGGTGCCCCGCTGAACGTGCCTGTGCATGAAGACAATTTCTACATGCTGGGCGAGGCTGGCAAGATCCGCATCCCCAATTTCCCGATGCCGCCGCTGATGAACAACCACGGCAACTACATCGTTTCGATGGGCAATGTCTGCCGCTGGATGGCAGAGCAGGCCGAAGAACTAGGCGTCGAAATCTTCCCCGGCATGGCCTGTTCCGAGCTGGTCTACGGTGAGAACGGTGAAGTCAAAGGCGTTGTAGCCGGTGTATTTGGTCTGGAGCCAGACGGATCCTACGGCCCCAACACCGAGCCGGGCATGGAACTGCATGGCAAATATGTCTTCCTGTCGGAAGGCGTGCGCGGCTCACTGTCCAAGGAAGTCATCGCCAAATACGACCTGTCTGCCGGTAAAGAGCCGCAGAAATACGGCGTCGGCATGAAAGAGATCTGGGAGATCGACCCGGCCAAGCACAAAGAAGGCAGCGTCACGCACACCATGGGCTGGCCGCTGGGCAGCAACGCGGGTGGCGGGTCGTTCATCTATCACCTTGAAAACAATCAGGTCTATGTCGGCTTTGTGGTTCACCTGAACTACAAAAACCCGCACCTGTACCCCTACATGGAATTCCAGCGCTTCAAGCATCACCCGATGGTGGCTGACCTGCTTAAGGGCGGCAAGCGTGTGGCTTATGGTGCCCGCGCGATCACCGAGGGTGGCTACCAGTCGATGCCGAAACTGGTCGCACCGGGTGTTGCGCTGTTGGGTTGCTCGGCGGGCATGGTCAACGTGCCGCGCATCAAGGGCAACCACAACGCGATGCTGTCGGGCAAGGCCGCGGCCGAAGCCGCCTATGATGCCATCAAGGCCGAGCGTTCGGGTGATGAACTGACCGCTTATGAGGCCGACGTTCGCGATGGTGCAATCGGCTCGGATCTGAAGAAGGTGCGCAACGTCAAACCGCTGTGGTCGAAATACGGCCTGACCGCCAGCTTGGTACTGGGCGGTATGGACATGTGGACCAACACGCTGGGCTTCTCGCTGTTGGGCACGCTGGGCCACGGCAAGAACGACGCGGAATCGACCGAAGATGCCAGCAAGCATCAACCCATCGACTACCCGAAACCCGATGGCACACTGTCCTTTGACCGCCTGACGAACGTATCGTTTGCGGCCACCAATCACGAGGAAAGTCAGCCTTGTCATCTGAAACTGGCCGACCCGGACATCCCGGTTAAGGTCAACCTGCCCAAATTCGACGAGCCGGCACAGCGTTACTGCCCCGCAGGCGTCTATGAGATGGTCGAGGATGAAGACGGGCCGCGATTCGTGATCAACTTCCAGAACTGTGTTCACTGCAAGACCTGTGACATCAAGGATCCCAGCCAGAACATCACATGGACTACACCGCAGGGCGGCGACGGGCCGAACTACCCCAATATGTAGGCAAGAACACGAGCGTTGGCAGGGTCGTGAAGGCTCTGCCATTGCCTCTCGCCCAGCAAAGCCCTAGCTTGTCGGTCAGTCAACGACAGCAAGGCAGATTATCAGTGGTTTCCCTGGTTCGACGCGCGGCTCTGGCCGTGATCCTCAGTTCTTCAATCGCGTTTCCTGCGGTATCGGATACCGGATCGGGGTCGTATCTGGCCGGGCGTCAGGCGATTTATGAGAGCGACTATCCCGCTGCCGAGAGTTACTATGCGCAGGCGCTTCGCGCTGATCCCCAAAATCCGAAACTGCTGGAAAACGTGGTCGTCGCCCGGCTCGCCTTGGGTGAGATTGAGCGGGCCCTGACCGTCGCCGAAGTTATCGAGGAAAATGAACTGCCCAGCCAGGCCGCTCGGATGGTGATCGCCGCCAATCTGGTGGCAGATGGCAAGCTGGATGAATTTCTGGCCCGCGATCCTGAAACGCAAGGGGTTGGACCGCTGGTTGATGGCCTGATGATTGCTTGGGCTCATATGGGGCAAGGCGCCATGACCAAAGCGATGGAACAATTTGACGTTGTTACCACACAGGAAGGTCTGAAAGAATTTGCACTTTATCACAAGGCCATGGCGTTGGCGTCAGTCGGAGACTTTGAGGGGGCCGAGGCGATCCTTGCTGCAGATGATGGCCTGGTCGCCCGTTTTTCACGCCGGGCTGCGCTGGCGCGTGCCGAAGTGCTGTCGCAGCTGGATCGCAACGACGATGCGCTGGAATTTCTGGATAACGTCTTTGCCGCCGGCAGTGATCCGACCATCGAAGGTTACGTCACCCGGCTGTCTGATGGCGAAACGCTGCCCTTTACCCATGTCCGTTCTGCACAGGATGGCATGGCCGAGGTTTTCTTCACCGTTGGCGCTGCGCTGAGTGCCGAGGCCGCGCAGGATTATGTTCTGCTATATGCCCGCGTCGCGGCCTTTCTGCGGCCTGACCATATTGATGCGCTTTTGCTAAGCGCTGAATTGTTGGATGGGCTGGAACAATATGATCTGGCGGTTGATGTCTATCGGCAGGTGCCTCCGGACAGCAGCGATTATCATGCCGCCGAGCTGGGGCGCGCCGAGGTCCTAAGTCGCTCTGACAGAAAAGAAGCTGCCGCCGAGGTCCTGCAAAACCTTGCCGCTCAAAGCCCCGATTTGCCCGGTGTGCATGTAGCCCTGGCCGACCTGCGGCGCCAGCAAGAGGATTACGCGGCAGCGGTCACCTCTTACGACAAGGCGATTGGCCTGACGGAAGAGGGTGCAGGCGGAAACTGGTTCCTGCATTATGCCCGCGGGATATCGCATGAACGTCTGAAGAACTGGGACGAGGCCGAGGCCGATTTCCGCCGCGCGCTTGAGTTGAACCCGGACCAACCACAGGTGCTGAACTATCTCGGGTATTCGCTGGTCGAGCGGCGCGAGAAATTGGACGAAGCGTTGAATATGATCGAACGCGCCGTCGCAGCGCGCCCTGACAGCGGCTATATCGTTGACAGCTTGGGCTGGGTGTTGTTCCGCCTGGGCCGGTACGACGAAGCAGTTGACCACATGGAGCGCGCCGTTGAGCTGATGCCGGTCGATCCGGTGGTAAATGACCATCTGGGCGATGTTTACTGGGCCGTAGGTCGTGGGCGTGAAGCGGAGTTCCAGTGGAAACGAGCACTGTCTTTCATTGATCCTGAAGATACCGACGGCGAAGCCGATCCTGAACGCATCCGCCGCAAGATCGAAGTCGGATTGGATGCGGTTCTGGCCGAGGAAGGCGCCGAACCCCTGAAGGTCGCCAATGAAGGCTGAGGCATTTGCCCCCGCCAAGATCAACCTGACCCTGCATGTGACCGGCCAACGCGCGGATGGCTATCATCTGCTTGATTCGTTGGTTGCCTTTGCCGATGTTGGGGATCAGTTGAGCCTCAGTTCCGGCCCCGAGCTGTCTCTGTCGGTCACGGGTGAGTTTTCGAATGGCGTACCGACCGATGATCGCAATCTGGTCTGGCAGGCCGCCGAGGCCGCAGGCTGGACCGGTCGCATTCATCTGAACAAACAACTGCCGCACGGTGGCGGTGTCGGGGGCGGCTCCTCGGATGCTGCGGCGGTATTGCGCACTGCGACGAAGGGGGGAGAGTGGCCCGATAGCGTGCCGCTGTCGCTTGGCGCGGATGTCCCAGTATGCATACATGCTGCTGCAGCGCGTATGCGCGGGATTGGTGAACAGATTGAGCCGATGGCGTTGCCGCCCCTCCCGGCGCTTTTGGTCAATCCGGGTATTGAAGTTCCCACCGGCACGGTGTTTTCCGCTTTGCACAGCAGAGACAACGCACCGATGCCTGCTGAGATCCCTGCATTCAAAACACCGGAAGACTGCGCCACTTGGTTGAGGGCTCAGCGGAATGATTTAGAGGCACCTGCAATATCTGTAGCGCCGGGCATTGCGGAGGTCATAGCGGCGTTGGAAGGCACCCGAGACGCGTTGATGGTTCGTATGTCGGGTTCAGGCTCAACCTGTTTCGCACTTTATCCAACGCTCAAAGCAGCCCATTTTGCCGCCTATGAGATCGGCGCGGCCCAACCCGGCTGGTGGCACCGCGCAACGACGCTCAGTTAAGGCGCGATACGACGTAATCGGCCAGATCGCCTAACAGGGTGCGGATTTCGTGATCCGGAAGAGGCGCCAGCGTAGCCTTGGCCTTGGCCGCCCAACCAAACGCATCCGCGCGGGTTGCATCCAGCGTGCTGTATTTGGCCATCAGCGACAAAGCGTGATCCAGATCACCCTCTTCCTGCCGCCCGCGACCAATCGTCCGTTCCCAAAACGCGTGTTCCTCGGCAGTTGCCTGAGCCACGGCTTTGATCACTGGCAGGGTCAATTTGCGTTCACGGAAGTCGTCGCCGACGTTTTTGCCTGTGGCCGCACTATCGCCTTGATAATCCAGAAGATCATCAGCGATCTGGAACGCGATTCCAAGCGCATCGCCATAGTGATACAGCGCCTTGACCTGCGCCTCGGTCGCGCCTGCGATCACACCACCCACTTCGGTTGCGGCAGAAAACAGCGCCGCTGTCTTGCCGCGCACAACCTGCAGGTAGACACTTTCATCCGTGCCCAGATCGGTGGCCGCTGTCATCTGCAGCACCTCGCCTTCGGCAATTGTGGCCGACGCATTTGCAAGGATATCCAGAACCCGCAACGAACCGGTTTCGACCATCAACTGAAAGCTGCGGGAAAACAGGTAATCTCCAACCAGAACACTGGATTTATTGTCCCATAGCAGGTTTGCCGTGGGTCGCCCGCGCCGCTGCCTGCTTTCATCGACGACATCGTCATGCAGCAGGGTTGCGGTATGAATGAACTCGACCGTTGCAGCCAGCTTGACGTGATGGTCGCCTGAATAGCCGAACAGCTGCGCCGCCGCCAGGGTCAGCATCGGGCGCAGACGCTTACCGCCCGCCTCGACCAGGTGCGCGGTCACTTCGGGAATGCGCGGGGCATGTTCCGATGCCATACGCGTCCGAATCAGCGTATTTACTGCTGCCATTTCGCCCGCAAGCATCTCTGCCAGACGCTCATGCGGTTTCGAGATCGTGCTGACGTTCATCACTCTCCTGATACAAGGCTCGACATCCCTGTCACCTTGCCCTTACATCCATCCCCATGAAAGAACTATTGCGCAGCACCGATCCGACAATCCTAGCCTTTGCAACGGCTCTCCTTGAGGGCGAGGATATAGACTGCTTTCAGATGGACGTAAATATGAGCATCCTAGAAGGCGGCATCGGAATCTTTCCCCGTCGCCTGATGGTGCGGGCAGATGATCTGACCCGCGCCGAACGGGTCATGCGCGATAACGAGATCCCGCTGGGGCGATGAGCAGCTTTTCCGACAGTGATCTGACCTGCAATGATTTTCTGGGCGGGCGTGTGCGTCTGTGGCAGCCGCGCTCAGGATATCGTGCAGGGGTCGATCCGGTCTTACTGGCGGCATCGGTCCCGGCACAAGCTGGCCAGTCGGTGCTGGAATTGGGCTGCGGGGCAGGGGCTGCTATTCAGTGCCTAATGGCGCGAGTGCCGCACCTGAAGGCAACTGGGGTTGAACTGCAGGCAGGCTATGCAGATCTGGCCCGCCGCAATTCGGAACAAAACGCAGCGATCACCGTGGTTGAGGCGGATTTGAACGCACTACCGAATGATCTGCGACAAGAACAGTTCGATCATGTGATCGCCAATCCGCCCTACTACCGGGCAGGCGCGCATAGCCCTGCCACCGACGCGGGTCGGCAGATCGCACTGGGTGAAGACACGCCGCTTGAGGACTGGATCAATGTCGCCGCCCGACGTCTGGCGCCGCGCGGTTATCTTCACATGATCCAGAGGGCAGACCGGCTGCCCGATATGCTTGCGGGGTGCGCGGGCCGCTTGGGCTCGATTCAGGTGCTACCTCTGGCCCCCCGTGTGGATCGCGGGGCTGAGCTAGTGGTTTTGCGCGCCAGAAAGGGCGGACGCGCCGCATTTCGGCTGCACGCTCCGCTGATTCTGCACCTCGGTGAACAGCACGTAGAAGACGGTGAAAGCTATACTCCTGTGGTTTCGGCGGTGTTGCGCGATGCGGCGGATTTGACCGGGCACTTTGCCTGATCGGCAATGACCAGCCGAATTTGTCGGATTTATTATAGATTTCGTGCGTCTGCAGCGTGACAGGCTGGAAATGATGTGATCAACTTCTTACGTGACACTTACAAACCAGAGAAGGAGGACCGCCATGAGCGTGAGCGCACATCTGACGGAGTTGAAGAAAAAACACGAAATTCTCGGTCTTGAAGTGGAAGAAGCGCAACGCTCACCTGGTATTGACGATCTCCATATCGCACAGCTGAAGAAGCAAAAGCTGAAGCTAAAAGAAGAGATCGAGCGCCTGTCGACCTAAGGTTCTAGGCCTTCAGGCTGGCGCGGGCCGCGATGGCAGCGCCACCGGTGACAAACAAGGCCGCGATCGCCAGGCCCCAGGACGGGGCGGCGATCCCGGCCAGAACCAACACAAGCGTCGATAGCAAAGGTGCCGCGTATGAGGCGGTGCCCAGTATTTGAATGTCCCCGCGCTTGACGCCGATATCCCAGACATAGAACGCCAGCCCAACCGGTCCCAGGCCAAGTGCAAAGGTCGAGGCCCAGCCAAATGTGCCTTGCGGCCAGATCGTTTCTTCCACCGTGAAATGCAAGGCCCATGAGGCGATCGCCGTCAAAATGCAGAACACCGCGACCGAACTTGTCGGCACATCACCCAGCCGTCGCGATAGAACCGAGTAGCTGGACCATGTCAGCGCGCACAGCAAGGCCAGCCCGTAGCCGGGCAGATGCTGGACCTGAAACCCTGCGCTGCCACCACCCGTGATGATGACGGCGGCTCCAGCAAAGCCAAGGCAGGCTCCGATAAGGTGACCAGGTTTCAGATGTTCTCCGGGCAGCAGACCTGACAGAAGAACGATCAGCAAAGGCCAGAGATAAGCGATAAGCCCAGCCTCGGCTGCAGGGGCCATGCGAAGGGCTGAAAAGTACAGCGCGTGGTAGCCAAAAAGGCCAATTGATCCAAGCAGGTATGTCGTCCACGCGACCCGGCGCAGTTGAACCAGCCCGCCGCTGGCGAATGTCCAAATCAGACCCAGCGTACCGCCGATGGTAAAACAGATCGCGTTCAACAACAAAGGCGGCGTCGGGGCCGAACCCACAGTGAACAGCGCCAGCAGAGACCACAGCAAAACGGCGACAAAACCAATCGCGGTCGCGCCCATTCTGCTCATTCACCAGCTACCTTCTCAACAGGGATGATTTCAAACTCATCCGATATATGCGCGGTCTTTTCAATCTCGGAAATGAACCAGTCGCGGAACGCTGCGATCTGCGGTCGCTTCTCTGCCCCTTGCAGGCAGAGGAAACGAAATCGCCCGGCGGTCTCCAGTGCCACTTTGAACGGCGCGACCAGTCGCCCTTCGGTCAGGTCTTTCAGGATCATGGCGCGCCGCCCCAGAACCACGCCCACCCCGGCCACGGCAGCGTCGATGGCGTGATCGGCGTTCGAAAAATGCGCCCCATGGGTCGGAGTGAAATCCAATCCAACCGCACGGAACCACGCGGGCCAGTCGCAACGCGGCTTGAGGAAACTGATCGAATCGTCGTGGATCAGGGGGGCGTCGCGCAACGACGCAGGCGTGGGGAATTGTTCGGCCAGCTCCGGGGTCATAACCGGTGTCAGCCACTCCTTGCGGACGGGAACCGAATAGAGCCCCTCATCCGGCCCATAGCCAAAGCGGATCGCCACGTCCACGTCATCGCGTTCAAGGTCCATGTTGCGCAGAGTGGCCGAGAATTTCAGGTCAATCCCCGGATTTGCACGGGCGAACTCATAAAGGCGCGGAGCCAGCCATTTTGCTGTCAGGGCAGGGCCTGCTGTAACCGTGAGGCTTGTTTCATCCTGCAGCCTCCGCGTCGCTTGCCACGCGGCTTGCAGGGCGGCAAAGCCATCTGCTGTTCCGGGTGCCAATGTGCGCCCAGCTTCGGTCAGCTCGACGGCGCGATTGAGCCGGCGAAACACGGGGTGGCCCAGATGCTCTTCTAACGACTTAATTTGAAAGGACAGGGCCGCAGGTGTCACATTCAGCTCCTCCGCCGCCTTGGCAAACGACATATGTCGTGCGGCGGCATCGAAGGCGCGCAAAGCAGTCAGCGGAGGCAGGCGGTCGGTCATGACGGTTAAGTTTTTCTGAACTGAAGGATCGAAAACTCTCGTTTGTGCAATTTAAAATCAAAGGCCATGTTAATGGCAAGACAAAACCAACTTGATTGAGAAGGGTTCAGCATGATCGAGATGACAACAAACCCAGCCATTCAGAACGCCATTCACCGCGCGCATGAAGAGCGCGGCAAGGCGGTTGTAGGATTCTGGTCCTGGCTATTCGGTTCCCGCTGATCGCAGCGCGCGTGATCTTACGGGATAAAAGAAGGGCCGGTCCTTGATGGACCGGCCCGTTTTCATTCTCAGGTCGTCGGTTTAGACGAAGAACTGTGCACCGTTTGCGGAAATGGTCGAGCCGTTGATGAACTGCGAATCGTCCGATGCCAGGAAGGCGACGCAACGCGCGATTTCTTCCGGTTCACCCAGACGACCAGCCGGGATTTGGCCGATGATCGATTCGCGTACTTTTTCCGGCACCGCCATAACCATTTCGGTCGCGATATAACCGGGGCAGATCGCGTTGGCCGTGATACCGGCCCGCGCACCTTCCTGCGCCAGAGATTTCACGATGCCCAGATCGCCCGCTTTGGTTGCGGCATAGTTGACCTGCGCAAACTGGCCTTTCTGACCGTTGATCGAGCTGATCACGATGATACGACCAAATTTACGCTCGCGCATACCCGGCCATACCGGGTGCACGGTGTTGAAAACACCAGTCAGATTGGTGTCGATGACCTGATGCCACTGTTCAGGTGTCATCTTGTGGAACGGTGCGTCGCGGGTGATACCGGCGTTGGCGACCACGATGTCGATCGGGCCAACCTCGGTCTCGACTTTTTCGATGCCCGCTTTGGATTCGTCGTAATCCGCAACATTCCATTTATAAGTTTTGATACCGGTTTCGTCGGTGAACTTTGCGGCGGCTTCGTCATTGCCTGCATAAGTGGCGGCAACATTGTATCCTTCGGCCTTCAGCGCCTTGGAAATTGCTGCGCCGATGCCGCGGGAACCGCCGGTTACGAGTGCTGTACGTGCCATTTAGGACTCCTCCAAATTTAGTCGTCTTGGTAATTCTGTTACTCTGAGCGTTAAGGATGCGCAATATCGTTTCGTGATCGATCTTGTCTTTCTGTCCGGCGATATTGTCGCATCTATGGGGTATGATCCGATTGTAACAAAAAAGGGCGCCCAGTGGACGCCCTTTTGTATTTAGTTTTCAGCGCACTTAGTCACGCTCCACACACAGGGCGACACCCATGCCGCCGCCGATGCAGAGGGTCGCGAGACCTTTCTTGGCATCCCGGCGCTTCATTTCGAACAGCAGGGTGTTCAGAACCCGGCAGCCGGACGCGCCGATTGGGTGTCCGATGGCAATTGCACCACCGTTGACGTTTACGATCGACGGATCCCAACCCATGTCTTTGTTTACAGCGCAGGCTTGCGCTGCGAAGGCTTCGTTGGCTTCGACCAGATCCAGATCACCGACCGACCATCCAGCTTTCTCCAGCGCCTTGCGCGAAGCGTAGATCGGGCCAACGCCCATGATCGACGGGTCAAGTCCGGCGGTCGCGTAGGATGCAATTCGGGCCAAGGGCTCAATCCCACGCTTTTCGGCATTCTCAGCCGACATCAGCAGGGTGGCAGCGGCACCGTCATTCAGGCCCGAAGCGTTTGCGGCCGTGACAGAACCGTCCTTGGCGAAGGCGGGGCGCAGTTTGCCCATGGCTTCGATTGTCGCGCCGTGGCGGATGTATTCGTCCTTGTCCATCACGATGTCGCCCTTGCGGGTCTTGATGGTGAAGGGCACGATTTCGTCAGCGAACTTGCCAGCGTTTTGGGCGGCTTCGGCTTTGTTTTGCGAGGCGACCGCAAATTCATCCTGCATATCGCGGCTGATCTGCCATTTCTCGGCGACGTTCTCAGCCGTTTGACCCATGTGATAGCCGTTGAAGGCATCCCACAGACCATCGCGGATCATCGTGTCGATGTATTTCATGTCACCCATCTTATGACCGGCGCGCAGGGCGGCGGCATGGGGCGACAGGGTCATGTTTTCTTGTCCACCAGCCGCAACGATGTCGGCATCGCCCAATTGGATATGCTGTGCACCCAGAGCAACAGCACGCAGACCCGAACCGCAGACCTGGTTGATGCCCCAAGCCGCGCTTTCCTGCGGCAGGCCGGCATTTATGTGCGCCTGGCGCGCTGGGTTCTGACCTTGGGCGGCAGTCAGGACCTGGCCCATGATGGTTTCGCTTACTTCGCCCTTGTCGATCCCGGCACGTTCGACAACTGCTTCAAGGACGGCAGCGCCCAGATCATGTGCGGGGGTGTTCGCAAACGAACCGCTAAAGCTACCGACGCCCGTACGTGCGGCGGATGCGATTACTACGTTGGTCATAAAGTCAATCCTTTACCGTCATGGTCCTGTGGGAAATCTGACGGCGCGGTGTGAGGAGAAGTCTTCTCCGGGTGCAAGAGCGCCTCGTGATCCCCCGCTCAAGCATCTTCTGCAATAGCGCAATGCTGCATCTGCAGCAACGGACAGCTTGTCTCAGAGTGAGCCTTGGCGGTGTTCCGCGCGACCAGCTGCTATCAACTGCCCGTTTTTGCAGCTTTTTCCGAGCTCCAGGGCGGAGTGACTGAAGGCGCTCCATACAGAAAGCCCTGCAGACAATCGACACCGTTTGCGATCAGGAAATGAGCATCTTCGTCACTTTCGACCGATTCGGCGGTGACAAGAATTTCGAATTCCCGCGCAACTGCAATCAGTGCGCGCACCAGCGATTGATTGTCGGGATTGCTGCTGATGCCCCTGATGAACTGCCCATCGATCTTGGCGGCATCGAACAGAAATTCACGAAAGTGGCGAAAGCCAAAGTTACTGGCCCCAAAATCATCCAGCGCAAAGGCGATACCGCGGGCTTGTTGGCGATCCATGAAATCCACCACCAGTTCGGGCACCTGCATCGCCGAAGATTCTGAGATTTCCAGAATCAACCTTTCGCCCAAGCTTGCGTCTTTTTTCAGAAACCTATCCAGCACACGCGACCAGTTGGAATAACCGATGGACCGCGCGGACATGTTGATCGACAGGCGGATGCCAGGGTTGCGGATCAGAGTGCGCAGCCCCATTTCAAGCGCGACGCAATCAAGGTCCCGGCCAATTGGCGTGTTCTCAACCTGTGGCATGAACTCGCGCGCGGGGATGACGCGGCCGGTTTCATCCAATACACGGATGAACCCTTCGTGGAACGCGATTCCCTGAGGAGGATGTGCTTGAACGACAGGCTGGAACGCCAGCCTGCATTGTCTATGCTTTACGGCTTCGGTCGCCATCTGTACCACCGATCGATCCCGTGAAGTGACGGCGGCGCTCAAAGGGTCGTCCGATCCCTCGGGCAGGTCTGCGCGTTTCCTGTTTCCCATGACGTACCGTTCCCCTGATCCCGATGATTTTGGCCGGGGCCAGTTTCAGGGAAGACAGGTAAAACCGGGGTTAACGCTCAAAATTTTATCGCAGGTGGTGGGGCGGAAGATCAGTGTGTTGATTGCCATGCATGACGCAGCGAAGCAGCTGCACCGATAAGCGCTCCTAAAAGTCCCAGCGCGGCCATGACAAATCCCAGCCCCAATAGCGCGGGCATTGCTCCGTTGAGTGCGGCTGTCATTGTGATGACGAGGCCCAGCAAACCTGTGATCGTAGAAATTCTCATCAGCTTTGACATGCGGGCCTCCGGAAATGCACTCTTAAAACATCTCAGGGGATATGGAGCGCTTGTGCCAAATTTCAAGCAAAGAAAAGGTCTTTTTGAGACCTAGGCCCGCTTGGCTGTGGAAGCAGGTGATTTGGTGCCGAACTGCTCGAATCCCGGTGTGCCGTGATCTTGCGGATGGCGGACAAGGTGCTTGGCCTTGATCTGTTGGGAATTGTCGCGGCTGCCATCGTGGCTATAGCCCGGAGGGGCAAAACAATAAGCCAGACGTTGGCGCAAGGTCAGGCCCGGTTGGGTGGCGTCCCGCCAGATTCCAACCCATTCATGAAACGCCACGCGCAGCGGATTGAACGTGCCGATATTGTGGACAAGCCCATAGTCGACCTTGTCATCTTCTTGCTCGGGGACAAATGTGCCGAACATCTTGTCCCAGATGATAAAGACACCCGCATAGTTGCAATCAAGATATCGCGCATTTCGCCCATGATGGGCGCGGTGGTGACTGGGCGTATTCATGACGGCTTCGAACCAGCGCGGCATTTTGCCGATCGCTTCGGTATGGATCCAGAATTGGTAGATCAGGTTCAGACCTCCGACGAACAGCACCATCGCCGGGTGAAAGCCTAGTAAGATTAGCGGAGCACGTACCACCATCATAAAGGTGAATGTATAGGTCCAGGTCTGCCGCAGCGCCGTTGTCAGGTTGTAATGCTGTGAGCTGTGGTGGTTCACATGACTGGCCCAGACCCAGCGAATGCGGTGCCCAAAGCGGTGCACCCAGTAATACCGCAGATCGTCCAGTACAAAGCACAAGATGATGACCGGGATCGAGGTCCCTAGGTTGAGCGGTGTTATCTGCCACAGCCACATGAAAAACGCATATGCGATGAAGCCCAGCAAAAAGCCCGAGGCGATATTGCCTGCCCCCATGATCAGCGAGGTCAAGGCATCGCGGGTTTCGTACCTACCGCCCCGGCCTTTGATCGCGATCCAAAGGAATTCGGCCAGAATGGCCGCGATGAAGAAGGGCACGGCCCATTGTACCGCGTCGGGAAAGCTCACGTGATCGGTCATGCGGGATCCATCAGATATTGCCAGTGCTGGCGTTCGGTCTCATCAAGGTGGACGATGACCCGAGGAGTGCTGAAATCGTGGAACAGGACTTCAAAGCCTTCGGGATGATCCAGCCAATCGAAATCCCGTAAATGGCGGGCCACGGTATCGGCACCAAAGGACCACAGCAGACCGGCTCCGGTTTCGGTTCGGATAAGGGCGGCGTGACTATCATGGGCAACGGTTACGTCAATGATTGAATCATCTGGAAAGTGACGCAGCCACTGTTCCTGTGCTGTCTTGGGTGTCAGCACTTGCAGGCGTGATTTGCCCGTCAGATGCAGCAGCAAGGCGACCCCGGCAATGCCGCCGACGACGAGGATCAATAGTATTTCCAGCGGCATTCCATCCTCCTGCAGATAACCTGCAAGCGGGCGATTTGTCTGTCAAAGGTGGCGTGGCGTCAGCCGCTTTCCAGGCTTTCCAGAATCTCATGCTGGACGATGCGTGCGACAAACGGCATTAACCCGTCAGGGCCAGAGGCCCGATCTTTGAGATGGATGCAGATATCGGGCCTTCGCGCGGCGATGATGCCAACCATTTCTCCGCGTATCTTGTCATCAAGACCCGCGCCCATGATCGCACAGGCGATGCGCGGTTCCGCGTCCAGCTGCCGCCGCACCTCATCCTGATCATGCGCGCCCAGCCACTGAATCGGCAGGTGATCCAGTTGTTGTGCCACGTTGCCGATTACATTCGGCAACCGCCCAATCAACAGAACTACCGGTTTCATCGGAGTCTCCCTTTCTTCCGGTCGCAAACGAAAACCGGCCCGTTGGGGCCGGTCTCATTCTAACACAGATTTTCTGCAAGAGCGCGCGGGACCTCAGCTATTGCCTTCGACAAGCGCTGAAATTATCGCCTTGGCACTGTCCGAGTTCCATTCTGCATCACCGATCAGGCGTGCGATCTCATTGCCATCGGGGTCGATGATCACAGTGATCGGCAGGCCAATCACTCCCATTTCGCGTGCAACCGCCTGTTTCGGATCCTGATGGCGCGGCAAGTTGTCGATGCCGTTTTCGTCAAAGAACTTCTTGATCCCGGCAGGTGTGTTGCGACCGGTCGCCAGGGTCAGAACCTCGAATTTGTCACCGCCAAACTCCTGTTGCAGTTCAGCGATCTGAGGCATTTCTTTGCGGCACGGCGCACACCATGTGGCCCAGAAGTTCAGCAGCACATACTTGCCTTTGTAGTCGGCCAGCGATCCGGTGCCACCATCATCTTCTAGTTCAAAATCGACCACTTTGACCGGCTTGGGCTCACTATGCAGGATCAGCCGCTTCAGGCTGCCCTCACGCAATGGGCCAAGCGTTGCCGCATCTGTTGCCAAAGCGGCGTTTGCACCCAGCGCTAGGGCCATATAAAGGGGGATCAGACGTAACAGGCGCATATCAACTCCGGGTTTTCTTTCATGACCGATCAATCTTCGAACCAGATGTGGGGCGGCCGCTTTGCCGCTGGTCCAGACGCGATCATGGAGGCGATAAATGCCTCGATCGGGTTCGATCAGCGG
The DNA here is from genome assembly GCF_056537605.1 of Ruegeria sp. C5. NCBI lineage: Bacteria > Pseudomonadati > Pseudomonadota > Alphaproteobacteria > Rhodobacterales > Roseobacteraceae > Ruegeria > Ruegeria sp. C5. The sequence goes on from NZ_JBQFRX010000004.1 coordinate 125,941, forward strand.
ATGGCAGCCCAGGACATCGCAGGCTCGCGCGCCCATGCCGCCATGTTGGCTGCCACAGGCGTTATTACTGATAGTGATGCGCACGCCATTCGGGAAGGCCTGCTCACCGTTTTGTCAGAAATTCAGAACGGAGAATTTCAGTTCTCGACTGCGCTGGAAGACATTCACATGAATGTCGAGGCGCGACTGAAAGAGGTGATCGGAGAACCCGCAGGCCGTCTGCACACGGGCCGGTCGCGAAACGACCAGGTGGCGACCGATTTCAAACTCTGGGTTCGCGACCAGCTAGATGCCGCAGAATCCGGTCTTCTGGCTCTGATCCGCGCGCTTTTGGCGCAGGCCGAGGCCGGGGCAGACTGGGTCATGCCCGGTTTCACCCACCTGCAAACCGCGCAGCCAGTAACCTGGGGTCACCACATGATGGCCTATGTCGAGATGTTTGGCCGCGATCTGTCCCGCGTGCGCGACGCCCGTGCCCGGATGAACGAATCCCCCTTGGGCGCAGCCGCGTTGGCCGGGACCTCTTTCCCAATCGACCGCCAGATGACAGCTGAGGCGCTGGGCTTCGACCGCCCCGCAGCCAACTCATTGGACGCTGTCAGCGACCGCGACTTCGCGTTGGAGTTCCTGTCGACCGCCTCGATTTGCGCCATGCACTTGTCGCGCTTTGCCGAGGAATTGGTAATCTGGTCCTCGGCCCAATTCCGGTTTGTATCACTGTCTGATCGCTTCTCGACTGGTTCATCAATCATGCCGCAAAAGAAGAACCCCGATGCAGCTGAGCTCATCCGTGCCAAGGTTGGCCGCATATTTGGTGCGAATACTGGCCTGATGATGGTGATGAAGGGGCTGCCGCTGACCTATTCCAAGGACATGCAGGAAGACAAAGAACAGGTATTTGATGCGGCAGATAACTGGATGCTGGCACTTGCCGCGATGGAAGGCATGGTCAAGGACATGACCGCCAATCGCGAAAGCCTGGCTGCCGCTGCCGGGTCTGGCTTTTCAACTGCGACCGACCTGGCCGACTGGTTGGTCCGCGTGCTGGGCCTGCCCTTCCGCGACGCGCACCATGTCACTGGATCGCTGGTGGCCATGGCTGAAAGCAAGGGCTGCGACCTACCGGATCTGACGCTGGAGGACATGCAATCGGTCCACGCGGACATCACCGACGACGTCTATTCTGTTCTTACCGTCGAAAATTCGGTAAACTCTCGCCAATCCTATGGCGGCACCGCACCGGATCAGGTGCGGGCCCAGATCAAGCGATGGAAGGCGCTGGTGTAATGCAGATACGACGGGTGGTGCTATTGATTGCGGTCGCAGCGGCCTTGGCCGGGTGTGGTGCCGATGGCGAACCCATACAGCCCACCATGAGCGCAAGCGTCGGCGTAGGCAGCAGCGGCACCTATGGCGGTGTTGGCGTTGGTCTCAGACGCGGTGGGCTGGGCGTTTATCTGGGGCTCTGAACTCCAAAATTGCAATTTGCTGATCGCACACCCATCTGCATCTGACACGTCCTGAATGACAAAGAGAAAATGCATGAGACCTGTCGGCCTGATCCTCTGCCTCGCCGTACTTGCAGCTTGCGACCCGTCAGGCGCACCCCGAACGGAACCAACGGCCGCACCTAGCGGGTCCGGGGTCTCGGTTTCAGGATATGCGAGGGTTGGCGCGTCAAAGACGTTCTGAACCGCGACGGTGACCACAACCCTACCGGAATCATTTGATCCACATACCTCTTTTGGTCTAAGCGCGCAGGCATGGATCATTTTCTCTACCGCGACGGCGCGCTTTTCGCCGAGGATGTGCCAATCTCCGAAATCGCAGCCGCGGTCGGAACCCCGTTCTATGTCTATTCGACGGCGACGCTGTTACGGCATTTCAAGCTGTTCGATGACGCGCTTGAGGGCACTGATCACCTAGTCTGCTATGCGATGAAAGCGGCCAGCAATCAGGCCATCCTGAAGACGCTGGGGCAGGCAGGTGCGGGAATGGATGTGGTTTCGGGCGGGGAATATCTGCGCGCCAAAGCCGCGGGCGTGCCCGGAGACAAGATTGTCTTTTCGGGCGTCGGCAAGACAGCGGATGAGATTCGTACCGCTCTGACCGGTGGAATTCGTCAGTTCAACGTCGAATCCGAGCCCGAAATGCAGGTGATCAATGCGGTTGCACTGGAATTGGGCAAGGTTGCGCCGATCACTGTTCGGGTGAATCCGGACGTGGATGCAAAAACCCACGCCAAGATCGCCACCGGCAAGTCCGAGAACAAGTTCGGCATCCCAATCTCGCGTGCGTCCGAGGTTTATGCACTGGCCGCAAGCCTTCCGGGACTGGAGGTGATTGGGATCGACGTTCATATCGGCTCACAACTGACCGAGTTGGAACCGTTTGAGCTGGCTTATAACAAGGTTGCTGAGCTGACCGAGCGTCTGCGCGCTGAGGGACATAACATCCGCCGCCTTGATCTGGGCGGTGGCTTGGGTATTCCCTATGCCCGTTCCAACGACGCGCCTCCGCTGCCGGTTGAATATGGTGCGATGGTCAAGAAAACACTGGGCCATCTGGGCTGCGAGATCGAGATTGAGCCCGGTCGGCTGATCGCTGGCAATGCGGGTCTGATGGTGTCCAAGGTCGTCTATGTTAAATCCGGCGAAGACCGCGATTTCCTGATCCTCGATGGCGCGATGAACGACCTGATCCGCCCCGCGATGTATGAGGCGTATCATGATATAGTGGCGGTCGAAGAACCTGCCGCAGGGGTCGAACAGCGCCCGTATGATATCGTTGGTCCGGTCTGTGAATCCGGGGATACCTTTGCAAAACAACGCAACATGCCGGCTTTGAAATCGGGCGATCTGATCGCATTCCGCAGTGCAGGTGCCTACGGTGCTGTCATGTCCAGCGAATACAATACGCGGCCCCTAATCCCTGAGGTTCTGGTGAACGGGGATCAATTTGCCGTAATTCGTGAACGCCCAAGCTTTGACGAAATCATAAACCGCGATACCATACCTGAGTGGCTTTGACGCGATAGGCGCGTCGGGCCGATCAGGAGGCCCGCCTTGCGCGACAACCAGACCTTGCCAATTCCAAGACTGTCCCTGTGGCTGACGCACGGGGGTATGCTGGCTGAGCAGGTGATGCGCGCCTTCTGGCCGTTCTTTTCTATTCTTATGGCGCTGCTGGCCGCCCTGATGCTGGGTCTGCACGATCTTGTGCGCATTGAAGCCGTTTGGATTTCTGCAGCGATCGGATTGATTGCTTTGATTGCGACAGCGGTTTTCGGAATCAAACGGTTCCGTCTGCCAACCCGGGCCGAGGCGCTGGTTCGGCTGGATGAAACCCTACCCGGACGCCCGATACAAGCACTGATGGACGATCAGGCAATCGGTGCGATGGATGCGGATTCGGTGGCACTGTGGCATGCGCACCAGACGCGCATGGCAGATCGTGCATCAAAGGCCGATCCGGTGAAACCCGACTTGCGGTTGGCGTCTCGCGATCCCTATGCGCTTCGCTATGCTGCCTTATTGGCACTCGTCGTTGCGGCTCTGTTCGGCTCGTTCTGGCGGATAGGCTCGGTCGCTGACATGACGCCGGGGACCGCTCAGGCGGGGCAGGGCCCGACTTGGGAGGGTTGGGTTGAACCGCCGCGCTACACCGGGCTGCCAACGCTCTACCTTGCCGATCAGACCGATCCGACGTTGACGGTGCCTAAAGGCAGCCGCATCACGCTACGATTTTATGGCGAGGTCGGCGCACACAGCCTGACAGAATCTTCGACACCTCTGGGCACCGAAGCCGCGACAGAACCGGAACAGGAATTTGTTGCCGAACGCTCGGGTCAGATGCGGATCGATGGCCCGGCCGGGCGCGATTGGGCGCTTGAGATCCTTCCAGACACTGCGCCCAGGATCGCGACGGCAGGAGTGGCGCAATCAGAGGCTGGCGGACAGATGAAGCTGCCTTTCGCTGCTGCGGATGACTATGGAATCGTCTCCGGCACAGCCCGGATTGAATTGGACCTGCCAGCGGTCAACCGTCAATTCGGTCTTGCGACCGAGCCTGAACCGCGCGAGATCATTACGGTCGAGTTGCCAATGCCGATTACAGGCGATCGGACCGATGTCACCGAAGACTTGATCGAGGATTTCTCGCAGCACCCTTGGGCACATTTGCCGGTAAAAATAACCCTCATGGCTATCGACGCGGCAGATCAAGAGACGGTGGCAGAACCTTATCTGACAGAACTGCCAGCCCGTAGGTTCTTTGACCCATTGGCTGCTGCGGTGATCGAACAGCGGCGCGATCTGCTCTGGTCGCGCGAAAATGCGCTGCGTGTATCGCAATTGCTGCGTGCGGTTTCGCACCTACCCGAGGACCTGTTCCGCTCAGATACAGCGTATCTACGTCTGCGTGTGATCCTGCGGCGGCTGGAGACCTTCGACAAATACAGCGCACTGAACGTTAAACAGCAGGAAGAAATTGCGCAAGCACTGTGGGATCTGGCGGTTCTGATCGAGGATGGCACGCTGGCCGACGCACTGGAACGGATGCGCCGTGCGCAGGAGCGTCTGACCGAAGCGATGCAGAACGGTGCCAGCGACGAAGAGATTGCCGAACTGATGCAGGAGCTGCGCGAAGCGACACAGGATTACATGCGGCAACTCCAGCGTCTGGCGCAGGAAAACGGTGAGACGCAGCAAGGACAGCAGGGCCAGAACGGCGAAACCCTGCAGATGACGCAGGATGACCTGCAGCGAATGATGGACCGCATTCAGGAGCTCATGGAACAAGGCCGCATGGCCGAGGCGCAGCAGGCATTGGAAGAGTTCCAGCAAATGATGGAAAACATGCGCGTCACACAAGGGCAGGGCCAAGGTGGCCAGTCCGAAGGACAGCAGGCCATGGAAGGGCTGGCAGAAACCCTGCGCGAACAACAGGGCCTCAGCGATCAGGCATTCCGCGACCTGCAGGAACAGTTCAACCCCGGTGCGCAAGCGGGCGAAAGTCAGGGAAATGAGGGCCGCAATGGTGGTCTGGGACGCGGCCAGAGCCATGAAGGCCAGGGCGGTCAGGGCCAGGGTCAGGATGAGGCTGGTGAAGGTCAGCAAGGTCAGGGGTCACTGGCGGATCGGCAGCAGGCGCTGCGGGATGAGTTGAATCGGCAGCAACAGGGTCTGCCCGGCGGTGGTACACCCGAAGGCGACGCTGCGCGCGAAGCATTGGGCCGTGCGGGCCGGGCCATGGACGACGCCGAAGACGCCTTGCGCAGCGATGATCTGGCCGAGGCGATTGACCGTCAATCCGAGGCGATGGAAGCCCTGCGCGAAGGCATGCGTTCACTGGGCGAAGCCCTGGCGCAGAACCAGCAGAACCAGCCGGGTCAAGGGACCGAGGCCGGCGACATGCAGGCCAATAACCGCGATCCATTGGGTCGTACGCCAGGTTCCGCGGGATCAATCTCGACCGACGACAACTTGCTGCAAGGCGAAGATGTATATCGCCGTGCGCGCGAGTTGCTGGATGAAATCCGCCGTAGGACCGGTGAACAGGATCGGCCTCAGATCGAGTTGGAATACCTCAAGCGATTGCTCGAAAGGTTCTAGTTCTGCCCTGCGCCCCCGGTCTGTGTCTCAAGCCAAAGGCGCGCTTGATCGACCAGTGAGACATATGATTTCAGCATCGGATCAGCCTGAGGAACCGCCTCGCTGATCTGATTGGCGTTTCCATATATCAGAAACAGAATGACGCCGATGATAATGATCAAGGTAAAGCCACGCAGAAACCCACCGGATTTGCGGGCCGGAGCAACGGCTTCAGCTTCGTCCGATGTCAAGTCGCTGCGCAGACCCGAGTTGATCGCCTCAACATCCGGCAGCTCATCTTTCTGACCTGCGTCAGCGGCGGTTTCAGTGGCCGAGGGCCGTTTCGGTTTGACTTTGGGCTCTTCAGGCGGATCCAATGCCAGATCAGGTTGGCTTTCCAGATTGCTGCCTTCACGCTCGCGCAGTTCTGCCTCGCGTGCAGCCTCTTCCTTGAGGATGCTGGATACCGCCGGGTCTACGTTTCCAACACTCAATTCCTCGGGCGCATCGGGTTCTGGTGTGTCTTCTGCCTTAACCTTTTCTGGCTCGGCCTTGGCCGTATCGGGTTCTGGCGCATCCTCTGACTTAACATCTTCCGGTTCGGCAAAGGCTGCCTGGATTGCAGTTGCAGATTTCGCTTCCGGCTCTGCTTTGCTGGCGACTGGATACTTTTCCTGAAACCAGGTCTCTTCGCAAGCCGAGCATTGAACTTCGCGCCCGTCCTCGGGGATCACTTCGTCCGGGACTTCGTACTGGGCGCTGCAATTCGGACACGTTAAACGCATTCTGCCTCCTGGCCTTCAAGGCTGGCCTGATAATAGTTTTTTCAGGGATGATATTCCGTTAAGACCCAACAGCAAAGCGTGTTTTCGGTTTCGCGGGCCAAGTGTCGCCAATTGGCCCCGCCCAAGGCATTGAATCCACCGCTGCGCTCGGGCAAGAGGTGAGCAGAATAAAGGGGGCAGGCGTGATCGAGCTGGAGAATATCAGCTATACCTACGGCGGTGGTGAGTTGCTAAGCGATGTTTCGCTGCAATTACAGCCCGGATCGTTCCACTTTCTGACCGGGCCTTCGGGTGCGGGCAAGACCACATTGCTGAAACTCTGTTATGGCGCGTTGTTGCCAACCTCGGGCAGGTTGATGGCCTTTGGTGAGGATATCGCCCGCATGGACCGCGATCAGATGGCGCTGCTGCGCCGCCGAATTGGCGTGGTGCATCAGGATTGCCGATTTTTGGATCACATGACGCTGGCCGAGAATGTCGCGTTGCCGCTGATGGTCTCGGGGCGCTCTGAAAATGGGCAGCAGGACGATCTGACCGAACTGCTGGGCTGGGTCGGGCTTGGCAGCAGGCTTGAGGCGCACCCGCCTGAACTATCGGGGGGCGAACGCCAGCGTGCCGCATTGGCCCGCGCAGTCATCCTATCGCCCGATGTGGTGCTTGCGGATGAGCCCACCGGCAATGTGGACTGGGAGATGTCGCAACGACTTCTGCGCCTGCTGGTCGAATTGAACAGGATGGGAAAAACCGTGCTGATCGCCACCCATGACCTAAGCCTGATCCGCGCCGCCAAAAGCCAGGTTCAGGCTCGCGTTCTGCGTATCGCGCAGCGCCGGGTGCAGCTTGCGGGGGCGGATCTATGAGCAAGGGCACGATCCGCAATTTGCTGCGCCGTGACAGCCGCGCCGACCGGGTGGTGCCACCCACGGGCTTTACCGCGCAATTGACCCTGTTCGTGTCTGGTGCAATGGCCTTTCTGGCGGTTTTTGCGCTGGCTCTTTCGTTAGCCTCGGGCCGTGTGGCGGATCGTTGGGCTTCAGAGTTGGCGGGGGCAGCGACCTTGCGGATCAATGCCCCTGCAGATCAACGTGCGGCGCAAACCGAGGCTGCTTTGAATGTCCTCCAGCAAACGCCGGGTGTGGCTTCGGCTCGCGCGTTGACGAGCGAAGAGCAGGCCACACTGCTGTCACCCTGGTTCGGACCGGACTTGCCTCTGGACACTTTACCAATTCCGCAGCTTATAGAGATTATCGAAGGTGAGCCGGGTCTTGATGCGGCTGGCCTGCGGCTGCGGCTAGGGGCTGAGGTGCCGGGCGCAGTGCTGGATGATCACACTCGCTGGCGCGAACCATTGGTTGATGCGGCCAATTCACTGCGGCGTCTGGGCTGGATTTCGATCCTGCTGATCGGTGGCGCCACTGCCGCCATGATCACGCTTGCCGCCAACGCCTCGCTTGCCGCCAACGCGCAGATAATCGAGGTTCTGCGTCAGGTCGGCGCGCGGGACCGGTTCATCGCCGGAGCGTTCGTGCGCCGCTTTACGTTCCGGGCGCTGTTTGGAGCAGCAGTTGGCACTTTGCTGGGTATGACGGGTGTATTGTTGCTCCCCGAAGCCTCGGATGCGGGTGGTTTTCTCACTGGCCTTGGGTTTCAGGGTATCGGTTGGATCCTGCCCGTGCTGATCCCGGTATTGGGCGCGGCCGTTGCGTTTCTGGCCACATGGTCAGCCGCGCAGCGCAAGTTGAAGGAGCTTTCGTGATGTTCATGGCTATTCAATGGGTCCGGTCGCTGATCTTCATGATCACCATCTATGCCTGGATGCTGGTACTGGGGCTTGTCTTTGCCCCCTATGCGCTGTTCGCCAAGCGTGGCGCATTGCGAGCATGCAAAACCTATGCGCGCACAACCAAGTGGTTGGCCCGCTGGATGGTTGGTATTCGCTGCGAAGTGCGCGGAGAAGTCCCACATGGCGAGGTTGTGATCGGCGCCAAGCACCAGTCGTTTCTGGACATCATCATAATCTTCGACGCCATCCCACACGGCAAATTCATCATGAAGCGAGAGCTTCTGTGGACGCCGGTCATCGGAATGTATGCGCGCCGTCTGGGATGTATCCCGGTCAATCGCGGCAAACGCGGGGCGGCGGTTGCGAAGATGGTCAAGGATGTCGCCCGCGAGTTCAGCGAACCCGGTCAGTTGGTGATCTACCCGCAAGGTACGCGCGTCGCGCCTGGGGTGCACAAGCCCTACAAGGTTGGAACGGCGGTTCTGTATGAAGGGCTCGGGTTCCCGTGCGTACCCGTTGCCACAAATGCGGGCGTCTTCTGGCCCAGAACCGGTGTCATGCGCAAGCCCGGCACGGCGATTGTCGATTTCCTAAATCCAATCGAACCCGGCGTTGCGCGGAATGACTTTCTGGAACGGCTGGAAAACGTTATTGAGACACGGTCCAACGAACTGATGCGAGAAGTGGGGTTTGACCCGGATGGAATTCGTTAAGGATATCACTGCCCTTGAGGCTCTGTATGGCACGCCCGGCGCAGCCTCCATACGCAAAGTGGCGCGGCGGCTAACACCGCTCTACCGCAAATGGATTATGGCCTCACGCTTGTGTATCCTCAGCACCGTCGGCTCCGAAGGTGTCGATGGCAGCCCGCGTGGAGATGAAGGGCCAGTTGTGTTGGAACTGGACCAAGGCACCCTGGCACTGCCGGATTGGCGGGGAAACAACCGCTTGGATTCCCTGCGAAATATCGTACTCGATCCACGCGTCTCATTGTTGTTCATGATACCCGGTTCGAACAATGTGGTTCGGGTAAATGGGAACGCTCAACTAACTGCTGATGAAGCCCTGCGCGCCCGGTTCGAGAAAAACGGGAAGCGCCCCGCGACCGTCATCGTGATCGAAATTTCCGAAATCTACACCCAATGTGCCCGCGCCTTGATGCGCGCGCAAACATGGAGCGGGCGGGATGAATCCGATAGGCTGCCAACCGTCGGCGAGATCCTCTCGGAGATGACGTCAGGAGAAGAAGGCGGCGCACAATATGATCAGGAATGGGGTGCCCGCGCCGCTAAAACCATGTGGTAGGCAAGGATGGCTCTGATTCAGCCGATCACCTCACCGATCAGCATCTGCGGTTTGACATTGGTGAAGTTTGGCAGATCAGCCAGTACAGGGCCTGCCTTTGACATACCGTCGTTCATCGCTTCCTGATCTTCAAATATGATTGTTGCGATCGCGTAGTGACCCGCCGCCTCATCCGGGCCTCCCGCAATGCCTTTGGTTACGACCGTACGTTCGATATGTGACCCCATGTGCTCGCCGACAAGCGGAAGATGTGTGTCGACATAGTAGTCGAAATCGAAATGTGTTTCTGTACCTATGGGATAGATCACCTGTAAACTGACGCTCATCTGACTTCCTTTCCAAAAGCAATGGAGTCAGTAAACCGCGTCTGATCACCTGCCGCAAATGGTTTTGAGCGACACGGGGTGCCGCTCAAGGAGACTAGGTAGAGGACCTGCTCAGGTTGGGTCAGCTATGAATTGGCCCGTCACCACAGGCGAGCGCCGCCTCGCGCACTGCTTCGGAATAGGTCGGGTGAGCGTGACAGGTCAGGGCCAGATCTTCGGCTGATGCGCCGAATTCCATGGCGACGCAAACCTCGTGGATCAGGTCTCCGGCCGCGGGGCCGATGATATGCGCGCCCAGAATGCGATCGGTTTCTTTGTCTGCCAGAATCTTGACGAACCCGTCGGCTGCGAAATTCGCCTTGGCCCGGCCATTGCCCATGAACATGAACTTGCCGACCTTGTAGGCGCGGCCCTGTTCTTTGAGTGTCGCTTCGGTCTCACCCACATTGGCCACCTCGGGCCAAGTGTAGATGACCCCAGGAATGACACCATAGTTCACATGACCATGCTTGCCTGCAACCTGCTCGGCTGCGGCCATGCCCTCGTCCTCAGCCTTGTGGGCCAGCATCGGGCCTTCGGTCACGTCGCCGATGGCGTAGATGCCCGGCACGTTGGTCTGCCAATCACTACCGACCTTGATCTGGCCGCGCGGGGTCATCTCGACGCCTAAAGCATCCAGCCCCAGACCCTCCGAATAGGGCTTGCGCCCGGTGGCCACCAGCACGGTATCAGCATCGATGACGTGCTCGCTGTCATCTTTGAGCAGCTTGTACGTTACCTTGGCTTTGGTCTTGGTGGCTTCGGTCTTTTGCACCGCAGCGCCCATGACGAACTTCAAACCCTGTTTCTTCAGGATACGCTGGAAAGTCTTCTGAACCTCGGGGTCCATACCCGGCGTGATTTCCTTGAGAAACTCGATCACCGTCACCTCTGCGCCCAAACGGCTGTAGACCGAGCCCAATTCAAGCCCGATCACACCGGCACCGATCACAATCATTTTCTTGGGAACTTTGCCCAGAGACAATGCGCCGGTCGAAGTCACCACGACCTTTTCGTCAACCTCGACGCCAGGCAGTGCCGATGGCTCAGAGCCCGACGCGATAATGATGTTCTTGGTCTCATGGACCGCATCACCAACCTCGACCTTGCCCGCAGCAGGGATTGAGCCCCAGCCTTTCAGCCAATCGATCTTGTTCTTCTTGAACAGAAACTCGATGCCCTTGGTGTTGCCATCGATCACCTCGTCCTTGTAGGCCTGCATCTGCTTCCAATCGACCGAAGGTGACTTCCCCTTCAGACCCATCTTTGCAAAGTTGTGTTCGGCCTCGTGCAACTGATGGCTGGCATGTAACAATGCTTTCGAGGGGATGCAGCCCACGTTCAGGCAAGTCCCACCCAGCGTCTCGCGCCCCTCGACAACTGCGGTTTTAAGGCCCAGTTGGGCGCAACGGATGGCGCAGACATAGCCGCCGGGTCCGGCGCCGATTACGATGACGTCATAATTTGCCATTACATTCTCCTAAATCGACCGGGTGATCCGGCAGCGTCCCGATCCGGTGTGGTGGGTCGGGTACCTATATTTCAAACGGGTTCCAGCAGCTTGATCGAGATATGGGCTATCCCGCCCCGCTCGTGATGCATCGCCAACTCTTCCGACCCAAAAAACGCCTTTGCCTTATCCAGATTCATAACTTCGAACATCGCTATCGCATGATCCCGCTGATCTGGATCGCGCCAGACATGCAGGTCGCGGATACCCGCGGCCTTGCGCATCGGTTGATCCTCGCGGAACACTTTCAGCCAGGCATCGAAATCGGCCACATCGGCTTGCCACAGTACATGAGTCGCCATCTTAAAGATCCATCAGCAGACGGCGCGGGTCTTCCAGCGCCTCTTTTACGCGGACAAGGAATGTCACAGCACCCTTGCCGTCCACAATACGGTGATCATAGGACAGCGCCAGATACATCATCGGGCGGATTTTGATCTCACCATTGATGACCATGGGACGATCCTGGATCTTGTGCATGCCCAGAATGCCCGATTGCGGCGGGTTCAGGATCGGTGAAGACATCAGCGAGCCGTAGACGCCTCCGTTCGAGATCGTGAAAGTGCCGCCCTGCATTTCCGCCATCGAGAGTTTACCATCACGGGCGCGCTTGCCCTTTTCGGCGATGGCTTTCTCGATCGCTGCGAAAGACATCGAGTCCGCATCCCGGATGACTGGAACCACCAGCCCTTGCGGCGTACCTGCGGCCACACCCATATGCACGAAGTTCTTGTAGACGATGTCATTGCCGTCGATCTCGGCATTCACTTCGGGCACTTCTTTCAGCGCATGACAGCAGGCCTTGGTGAAAAAGGACATAAAGCCCAGACGTACGCCATGCTTCTTCTCGAACTGGTCCTTGTACTGGTTGCGCAGGGCCATCACCTCAGTCATGTCCACCTCGTTATAGGTGGTCAGGATCGCGGCGGTGTTCTGCGCGTCTTTCAGGCGCTTGGCGATGGTCTGGCGCAGACGGGTCATGCGCACGCGCTCTTCGCGGCTCGCATCCTCGGCAGCCACAGGCGCGCGCGGAGCTTGGGCAGCGGGGGCGGGCACAGCTGCCGCAGGCGCTGGGGCCGTAGCTGCTGCAACTGCCTTTGCCACGTCTTCTTTCATGATACGACCATCGCGTCCGGTGCCAGTGACCTGATCCGCAGACAGACCAGCTTCGGCCATCGCTTTCTCAGCCGATGGAGCGTTGGACACGTCTTTACCTGTGCTGGCTGCAGCCGGAGCGGCGACGGCCGCCACCGGAGCCGCTGCCGCACCTGCGGCTGCGCCCGAGATCACCGCCAATTTGGCAGAAGCATCGACCGTGCTGCCTTCAGGCGCAACGATTTCAGCCAGAACGCCTGCCGCCGGGGCAGGGACCTCGACCGAGACCTTGTCGGTTTCCAGTTCGCACAGCATTTCATCCTGTGCAACGCTGTCGCCGACCTGTTTGAACCATGTCGAGACTGTAGCCTCGGTGACGGATTCACCCAATGTCGGCACCATCACATCTACACTGCCGCCTGATGCTGCGGGTGCCGCTGCCGCCGGGGCCGGGGCCGCCGCTGCCGGAGCAGGCGCAGCCCCTTCGCCCGCCGCTATCGTGGCAAGCAGGGCATCGACGCCCACGGTCTCACCTTCGGCTGCAACGATCTCACCCATCACGCCAGCAGCGGGTGAGGGCACCTCGACCGTGACCTTGTCGGTCTCAAGTTCACATAGCATCTCATCTACGGCGACTGCATCGCCGGGTTTTTTGAACCAAGTCGCAACGGTGGCTTCGGTGACAGACTCGCCCAGCGTGGGAACACGAACTTCAATCGTCATCGTTTACTTTCCTTCAATGCTCAGCGCTTCGTTCACCAGCGCTTCTTGTTGGGCTTTGTGTTGGCTGGCCAGACCCGTCGCGGGCGAGGCCGAAGTTGCGCGACCGGCATAGACCGGACGGGTGTGTTTTGCGCCAATGCGGGTCAGAACCCATTCGATATTGGGTTCAATAAAGGTCCAGGCCCCCTGGTTCTTGGGTTCTTCCTGACACCAGACCATCTCGGCCCCCTTGAAGCGCTCAAGCTCGTTGATCAGCGAATGCGCAGGGAAAGGATAGTATTGCTCGATCCGCATTAAGTAGATGTCATCGATGCCGCGCGCATCGCGTTCCTCAAGCAGATCAAAATAGACCTTGCCCGAGCACATGACGACCCGCTTGATCTTGTCATCTGCCACCAGTTTAGTGTCCGAGTTGCCCTGTTGAGCATCATCCCACAGCACCCTATGGAAGCTCGAGCCTGTAGTGAATTCCTCGGCCTTGCTGACAGCCAGCTTATGGCGCAGCAGCGACTTCGGCGTCACCAGGATAAGCGGCTTGCGGAAGGTCCGGTGCAATTGACGGCGCAGGATGTGGAAATAGTTCGCAGGCGTTGTGCAGTTCGCCACGATCCAGTTGTCCTGACCGCACATTTGCAGAAACCGCTCAAGCCGTGCGGATGAGTGCTCTGGGCCTTGCCCTTCGAACCCATGCGGCAGCAGCGTGACCAGACCAGACATCCGCAGCCACTTCGATTCACCCGAACTGATGAACTGATCGAACATTATCTGTGCCCCATTGGCGAAATCGCCAAACTGCGCCTCCCAGAGAACAAGCGCGTTGGGCTCGGCCAGTGAATAGCCATACTCGAACCCAAGCACCGCGTATTCGGACAGCATCGAGTCAATCACGTCATAATGTGATTGGCCCTTGCGGATATTGTTCAGCGGGTAATACCGTTCCTCGGTTTCCTGATGGACAAATCCGGAATGGCGTTGGCTGAATGTGCCACGCGTCGCGTCCTGTCCGGCCAAACGTACAGGGTAGCCTTCGGTCAGCAGAGAGCCAAACGCCAGAGCCTCGCCCGTTGCCCAGTCAAAGCCGGTTCCGTTTTCGAACATCTGTTTCTTGTGGTCCTGCAACCGGCCCACGGTTTTGTGCATCGCAAAACCTTCGGGGGCGCTGGTCAGAGCGGTGCCGATCTCGGCCAGCGTCTCTGGTGTAATTGCGGTTTCACCGCGCATGTATTCGTCTTTGTGCTTGTCCAGATGCGACCAGCGCCCATCCAGCCAGTCGGCTTTGTTTGGCTTGTAGTCTTTCCCGGCATCAAACTCCTCATTCAGATGTGCCTGAAAGGCCGCCTTCATGTCTTCAATCTCGCCTTCGGGGATAAGCCCGTCCCTGACAAGGCGCTCGGTATACAACGACAACGTGGTCTTATGCGTCTTGATCTTCTTGTACATGATCGGGTTGGTGAACATGGGCTCGTCGCCCTCGTTATGACCAAACCGGCGATAGCAGAAAATATCCAGCACCACGTCCTTGTGGAACTTCTGGCGGAACTCGGTCGCCACCTTGGCGGCATGCACCACCGCCTCGGGGTCGTCGCCATTCACGTGGAAGATGGGAGCTTCAACCATCAGCGCGATATCCGTGGGATAAGGGCTGGAACGGCTGAAATGTGGCGCGGTGGTAAAGCCGATCTGGTTGTTTACCACGATATGCATGGTGCCGCCGGTCTTGTGCCCCTTCAGGCCCGACAGGCCAAAGCCTTCGGCGACAACGCCCTGACCGGCAAAGGCCGCATCACCGTGCAGGAGGATGCCCATCACCTTGGTGCGGTCTTCGTCGTTCAACTGGTCCTGCTTGGCGCGGACCTTACCCAGAACCACCGGGTTCACCGCCTCAAGGTGCGAGGGGTTTGCGGTCAGCGACAGGTGAACGCTATTGCCATCGAACTCTCGGTCGCTTGACGCGCCGAGGTGATATTTCACGTCGCCTGATCCATCCACGTCTTCGGGCTTGAAGCTGCCGCCCTGAAACTCGTTGAAGATCGCGCGATAGGGCTTGCCCATCACATTGGCCAGAATGTTCAGACGACCCCGGTGTGGCATACCGATGACGATATCGCTGAGGCCCAAGGCGCCGCCGCGCTTGATGATCTGTTCCATCGCAGGGATCAGCGCCTCGCCACCATCCAGACCAAACCGCTTGGTGCCCATGTATTTCACATGCAGGAACTTCTCGAAACCCTCGGCCTCGACCATCTTGTTCAGGATCGCCTTGCGGCCTTCCTTGGTGAAGGCGATTTCCTTACCGAACCCCTCGATGCGTTCCTTCAGCCACGCGGCCTCTTCCGGGTTCGAGATATGCATGTATTGCAGCGCGAAGGTGCCGCAATAGGTCCTCTTCACGATCTCGACGATTTGGCGCATGCTGGCCATCTGCAGGCCCAGCACGTTGTCAATAAAGATCGGTCGATCCATGTCAGCATCGGTGAACCCGTAAGTCTTCGGGTCCAGCTCGGGATGCGTACTGGCGGCGCGCATGCCCAGCGGGTCCAGATCAGCTGCCAGATGGCCCCGGATACGATAGGCCCTGATCAGCATCAGCGCCCGCAGGCTGTCCAGCACCGCGCGCTTGATCTGGTCATCACTGACCTCAACACCCTTGGCCGCCGCCTTATCCTTGATTTTGTTGCCCGCTGCTTTGGCGTCGATCTCGGCCCACTCGCCAGTCAACGCACCCGTCAGATCATCGGCAGGCATCGGAGGCCAATCGCTGCGCGCCCACGAAGGGCCCTCGGCCTCGCGCTGCACATCCGGCGCGTCATCGCCCATGGCCTTGAAGAACTCGACCCAGGCTGCGTCGACCGCACCGGGGTTCTTGGTGTACTGGGCATAAAGCTGCTCCAGATATTCGGCATTATGCCCCTGCATGAAGCTTGAGGCATGAAAGGCGGTGTTGGGCGAGTGTTCGGTCATTGGGCTACCTCATATGGGTTGGGACCGTATTGGTTGGTGCCTGGTTCGCTGGGGCGGGTCAGCCACCACAGAACCAGGAGGGGCGACACAAACAGGACAAGAAGTGTCGGAATGACAATAAGAAGAGTTGCGCGGGTGAACAGGATATCCAACGTGCCGCCATGGAACTGGCTGGCAAGGCCGATGCCAAAGATCAGGACGGCAAGCGCACCAAGTATCAGCAGGATCGGCAGCAGAGCATAAAGCCCGCTGCGCCCGGTATCATGCATCCGCCGCCACGCGACGGCCAGATGCGGGAAGAAGACAATCAGGCTGACGATGCTTTGGACCGGGCCTGTCGAGGTAGCCGTGACGGATTTGGATGTTTCGGTTTCGGTCACTGCGACCTGAGTAAAGAACTGCCAGTCGATGATCCCGGCAATGATGCTCCAGATCATGATGAACAGGAAAAAAAACCAGTATTCGGGCCGCGAGGCACGGCCCGAAAAGGTGAAAAACTTGGAGAAACAGGTTTTAATGGCTTCGCCGAAAGTCATGTTTACCGCTCCTCCCAAAGCAGTCAAATTCTGGTCAACCGATGGCTTCCAGCACAGCCTCACCCAGCTGCGCCGGGCTTTCGGCCACGACGATACCAGCCGAGCGCATGGCTTCGATCTTGTCCTCGGCGCCGCCTTTGCCGCCGGCGACGATGGCGCCCGCGTGGCCCATGCGGCGGCCAGGAGGGGCCGTGCGGCCCGCGATGAACCCTGCCGTGGGCTTCTTGCGGCCTTTCTTGGCCTCATCCGCAAGGAACTGCGCAGCTTCTTCCTCGGCCGAGCCACCGATTTCACCGATCATGATGATCGACTCGGTTTCGTCATCAGCCAGGAACCATTCCAGCACGTCGATATGCTCGGTCCCTTTGATCGGGTCGCCGCCGATGCCCACACAGGTGGACTGGCCCAGACCCACATCGGTGGTCTGCTTGACGGCCTCATAGGTCAGCGTGCCGGAACGGGACACAACGCCGACCGAGCCGCGCTTGTGGATGTGGCCCGGCATGATGCCGATCTTGCAGGCATCCGGCGTGATGACACCGGGGCAGTTCGGCCCGATCAGGCGCGAGTTTGAGCCTTCCAGCGCGCGCTTAACCTTCATCATGTCCAGAACCGGGATGCCTTCGGTGATGCAGACGATCACTTCCATCTCGGCATCAATCGCTTCGAGGATCGAGTCAGCTGCGAAGGGCGGTGGTACATAGATCACGCTGGCATTGGCTTCGGTCACATGCTTGGCCTCGTGGACCGAGTTGAACACGGGCAAGCCCAGATGCTCCATCCCGCCTTTGCCGGGGGTCACGCCGCCGACCATCTTGGTGCCATAAGCAATGGCCTGTTCGCTGTGGAATGTGCCCTGCGAGCCGGTAAAGCCCTGACAGATCACTTTGGTATTTTCATCGATGAGGACTGCCATCTGGCGTTCTCCTTTATACGGCAGGCTTCTGCCCGCCAAAATCTTGGGAAAGGCGGGCTGACGCCCACCCTACGGGATGACACTCAGCCTTTGACGGCCTTCACGATCTTCTCGGCACCGTCTTTCAGGTTGTCCGCCGCGATCACATCGAGGCCCGAGGTGTTGATGATCTCTTTGCCCTTCTCGACATTCGTGCCTTCCAGACGCACGACCAGCGGGACCTGAAGGCCCACCTCTTTCACCGCGGCAACGACGCCCTCGGCAATCACATCACAGCGCATGATGCCGCCGAAGATGTTGACCAGAATGCCTTTGACGTTCGGATCCGAGGTGATGATCTTGAACGCCTCGGTCACTTTCTCTTTGGTCGCGCCACCGCCAACATCCAGGAAGTTGGCAGGCTCGGCACCGTAAAGCTTGATGATGTCCATCGTCGCCATCGCCAGACCAGCACCGTTGACCATGCAGCCGATCTCACCGTCCAGCGCGATGTAGTTCAGGTCGTATTTGGACGCTTCCAGTTCCTTGGGGTCTTCCTCGGTCGTGTCGCGCAACTCGGCAATATCCGGGTGGCGGTATACCGCGTTACCATCAAAGCCGACTTTTGCGTCCAGTACTTTCAGGTCGCCTTTGTCCGAGACGATCAGCGGGTTGATCTCCAGCATCTCCATGTCCTTCTCGACGAAGGCATTGTAGAGCTGGTTCATTAGCTTGACGCATTGTTTGACCTGCGCGCCTTCCAGTCCCAACGAGAACGCGATGCGGCGGCCGTGATAGGGCTGATAACCAGTGGCGGGATCAACCGAGAAGGACAGGATTTTCTCAGGCGTCGCAGCGGCCACCTCTTCGATGTCCATGCCGCCTTCGGTCGAGCATACGAATGAGATACGGCTGGTCTGGCGGTCCACCAGCAGGGCTAGGTAAAGTTCACGTTCGATGCCCGAACCGGCTTCGATGTAGATGCGGTTCACCTGCTTGCCTGCGGGGCCGGTCTGATGGGTGACCAGCGTGCGGCCAAGCATCTTCTTGGCTTCTTCGGCGGCTTCTTCCACCGATTTGGTCAGACGGACACCGCCTTTTTCACCGGCGTCGGCCTCTTTAAAGGAACCCTTGCCGCGACCACCCGCGTGGATTTGCGCCTTGACGACCCAAAGCGGCCCGTCCAATTCACCGGCTGCGGTTTTGGCTTCCTCGGCGCGCAGAACTGCGCGACCATCGGAGACCGGAGCGCCATAGCTGCGAAGAAGCGCTTTGGCTTGATATTCGTGAATGTTCATCGAAATTGTCCCGTCTGACTACGATTACACCGTTATAGGGGTGTCTAAGCGCCAAAATTAAAGAGTTTTTTGACGGGTCACGGGAAATTGTCGAAGATTTTCAGTATTTGTGATCACAGGTTTTTGGGGTGTGATCACAAAAATTGCGGGGCGTGGAAATTGATTCGATGATCCGGGATCATGCCCACAAAACACATTCATAGATGAGTTTTGCGACGTTTGCGCGAACATCTTTTAGCCAGCTTGGCACCGTGTAAAAGAAAACCGGCCCGTGAAGAGGGCCGGTTCATTGATTCTAGGGTTCGTGACTTAGGCCAGCGAGCTGTCGATGCCCTTGCATGCTTCGATCAGGCCCTTAACGGCATTGACCGAATTGTCGAAACCGGCCTGTTCTTCTTCGTTCAGCTTGATGTCGACGACGCGCTCGATGCCACCTGCACCGATTACGGTAGGCACGCCGACATACATGCCGTCGACACCCAGTTCGCCGTTGCAATAGGCAGCACAAGGCAGAACGCGCTTCTGATCTTTCAAATAGGCTTCGGCCATTTCGATCGCCGAAGTCGCCGGTGCATAGAAAGCCGAGCCGGTCTTCAGCAGGCCAACGATTTCTGCGCCGCCGTCACGGGTGCGCTGAACGATGGCGTCCAGTTTTTCCTGCGTGGTCCAGCCCATCTCAACCAGATCGGGCAACGGGATACCGGCAACGGTCGAGTAGCGCACCGAAGGCACCATTGTGTCGCCATGGCCTCCCAGAACAAAGGCGGTGACGTCGCGCATGGACACATTGAACTCTTCTGACAAGAAGTGTGCGAAACGGCCCGAGTCCAGAACGCCCGCCATGCCGCAGACTTTGTTGTGCGGCAGGCCCGAGAATTCACGCAGCGCCCAAACCATCGCGTCCAGCGGGTTGGTGATGCAGATGACGAACGCATCCGGAGCGTTTGCGGCGATGCCTTCACCGACCGATTTCATGACCTTCAGGTTGATGCCCAGCAAGTCGTCGCGGCTCATGCCCGGCTTGCGCGGCACGCCAGCGGTGACGATGCAGACGTCGGCACCGGCGATGTCCTCATAGGACTGGGTGCCCTTCAGTTTGGCGTCGAAGCCTTCCGAGGGGCCGGATTCGGCGATGTCCAGCGCCTTTCCTTCCGGGGTGCCTTCGGCGATGTCGAACAGCACGACGTCACCAAGTTCTTTCATTGCAGCGAGGTGGGCGAGCGTGCCGCCGATCTGACCTGCGCCGATCAGCGCGATCTTGGGTCTGGCCATTTGGAATATCTCCGGTCGGTTTTGAAATCGCGGTTGTGCTAGTCGCAAAAGCGGCGTCACGCAAGCCTTCTGCGGCGCGGCATGCCACCGCATACCGTTTGCACACACCCCGCCGATTGCGCTAAACCGCCTGTGAATCATGCATATTTCCGGGGTGCCTGATGCTCGACATGAACCTGATGTTTTTTGCAGTGGCGATCCCGGCGGTGATCTTCGCGGGCATCTCGAAAGGTGGGTTCGGCTCGGGAGTGGCGTTTGCATCTTCGTCGATTCTGGCTCTGATACTGACGCCAGGACAGGCGCTAGCGCTAATGCTGCCGATACTGATGGTGATCGATCTGGCGACGTTAAAGCCGTATTGGAAACGCTGGAGCTGGCCAGATTCGCGCCTTCTGATGTTGGGCGCAGTACCCGGTATCGCGCTGGGCGCGTGGCTTTATCGTGCGACGGATGACGATCTGCTACGTCTGTTGATTGGCGGAATATCGGTCGGTTTTGTGATCTGGCACGTTGCCCTGACCAGAGGCTGGGTACGGGGCTTTGCCAACCAATTGCCTCCATCGGCCGGTTTGTTTGCCGGGCTTATCGCCGGATTCACCAGCTTTGTCAGCCATGCGGGCGGCCCACCCGCCGCCGTGTACCTGCTGTCACAACGCCTGACGAAAACCGAATTTCAAGCCTCGACCGTGCTGGTCTTCTGGGTAATCAACGCCGTCAAATTCGTGCCCTTCGCCTATCTGGGCCTCTTCACTTGGCACACAGCCTTGGCAGACCTGTTGCTGACCCCGTTTGCGATCCTCGGGGCCTGGCTGGGCGTCCGGGCGCATTTCATGCTCTCCGAACGATTGTTTTTCAACATTGCCTATGTCTTGCTGACCCTGACGGGAAGCAAACTGATCTGGGATGCGCTGGTTTAGGTGTTGGGCGGCAGCGTTTCGGCCAGTGTTTCATAAGACTGGCCCGAGGCGATCAGGCAGGTCACACCTTCCGGCAAGGTCACAACAATGGTCCAGCTGCCGGTTTGGTCCGAGGCAAAAACCTCCATCACCGCTCCCTGACGCGCAATACCGATGCCTCGTCGGGTTTCGCCGTAGGACTTTGCCAATCGCTTGATCACGTCCTCGCGTGGCGCACAATTCTGTGCGCTGACTTGTTGCGCTACCAGTACCATGATGCCCAAGCCAATCGTCATTTTCAGCATAATCGTTTTCATTGGTCACCCCTTTCAAGCTCTTCCTCAAAGCAGCGTGCCGTAGGCAAAAGGACATCGCGTTAAGGCAACGCACGTTGCGCAGCGCAGGAAATGCTGCGCTGCGGCGATTTTGTTCTTGAACTTTCCGTCAAAAAATGCCCCATTCCGCGCAACATTATTTCAATGGGAGAGTCCAGTGGACCCGCGCCAACGCCCCTATCGCTCGGTACTATACATCCCCGGCTCGCGTGAACGCGCGCTTGATAAGGCCCGCACATTGCCGGTGGACGCCATCATCTTTGACCTTGAAGACGCGGTTGCGGCTGATGAGAAAGAGAACGCGCGCGAGACCCTCAAGGCGGCTTTGGCCGCCGGAGGCTATGGTGCTCGGGTCAAGATTGTGCGGATCAACGGGCTTGATACCGAATGGGGGCGCGCGGATGCCGAAGCCGTGCGCGAGATGGATGCAGATGCCGTTCTGTTGCCAAAGGTGAGTTCTGCTGCGGATGTGGATGCGCTGACCTCAATCACCGGAGACCTGCCGATCTGGGCGATGATGGAGACGCCGCGCGGGATGCTGAACGCAGCCGAAATTGCCGCACATCCGCTGATGGCAGGCTTTGTCATGGGGACCAACGATCTTGCGAAAGAGCTGCAGACGCGCTTCCGCCCCGACCGTTTGCCGATGATGACCTCGCTTGGCCTGTGCCTGTTGGCGGCCAAGGTCGAGGGGCTGATCATCGTCGATGGCGTCTACAATGCCTTCAAGGACACCGACGGTCTGGCCGCCGAGTGTGCCCAGGGCCGCGACATGGGCTTTGATGGCAAAACCCTGATCCACCCGGCCCAGGTCGACATCGCAAACTCCGCCTTTGCCCCTTCCGAAGTTGAGATTGATCTGGCTCGCCGTCAGATTGCCGCTTTCGAGGAAACCGAGTCTCAGGGGCAGGGGGTCGCCGTTGTCGATGGCAAGATTGTTGAAAACCTACACGTTGTAACTGCCCGTGAAACTCTGGCAAAAGCAGAGGCGATAGTAGCTTTGCAAGCGGGGTAAGCCAGTATGGGCTTTGTTCTTCTGATCCTTGGTGTGGCACTTTGGTGGGTCGCACATCTTTTTAAGCGCGCGATGCCGGAACGACGTGCCGCCATGGGCGACGCGGGCAAGGGCGTCGTGGCGCTCGCCTTGGTGGCCTCGGTATTGTTGATGATCTTCGGTTATCGCATGACCGATTTCATATATGTCTGGGCGCCGCCAACCTTTCTGATTCACGTCAACAACCTGCTGGTGTTGATCGCGTTCTATCTGGCCAGCCCTGCGGGAACCAAAGGTCGCCTGTTGAACAAGGTCCGTCACCCCATGCTGGGTGGCTTTAAACTCTGGGCATTTGCGCACCTGTTGGTGAACGGTGATCTGGCCTCGATCATCCTGTTTGGTGGCTTGCTGGCCTGGGCAATTGTCGAAGTGATCGTGATCAACAAATCCGAACCAGACTGGGCACCGGGCGAACCCGGCACATACGGCAAAGATGCCATGTTCTTTGTGGGCTCCATCGTGCTGCTGGGCGTCGTGGGCTATATTCACGGGCTGGTTGGTCCGTCTCCGTTTGGTGGATAAGGGGCCTAATCAATGGCGAAACTTTATCGTTTGTTGACCGAGGAAGACACATCAGCCTTCTGCCACAAGGTCTCGGACGCGTTGGCAAAGGGATGGGAGCTTTATGGCGACCCGTCTTATGCCTTTGACGCCGCAAATAACGTGATGCGTTGCGCGCAGGCTGTGACCAAAGAGGTCGCCGCTGATTACACCCCCGACATGAAACTGGGACAGCAATAATGGCAAAAACCAATCCGGGTAACTTTTTCGAGGATTATTCAGTCGGGCAGATCCTGCATCACGCCGTGCCGCGCACGGTGACAGATGGCGAGCGCGCGCTTTATCACGCGCTCTATCCCGCGCGACACGCACTCTATTCCTCGGATGAGTTCGCCCGGAATTGTGGCCTGCCGCAAAGTCCGATTGACGATCTGGCGGCCTTCCATGTGGTGTTCGGTAAAACGGTTCCCGATATCTCGCTGAATGCGGTGGCTAATCTGGGTTATGCCGAAGGGCGCTGGCTGCAACCGGTCTACCCCGGTGATACGCTGCGCGCTGAATCTGAGGTGATCGGCCTCAAGCAGAACTCGAACGGCAAAACCGGTGTCGTCTGGGTCCGCACCCGCGGGCTGAACCAACGCGACGAAGTGGTGATCGAGTATGTTCGCTGGGTCATGGTGCGCAAATCAAACCTCGATGCGCCTGCACCAGAGACGGTGGTGCCCAATCTGAAAAAGGCGCTTGATGTCAGCGATCTGGTGGTACCACAGGGGCTCGATTTCTCGAAATACAATTTTGTACAATCCGGCGAAAACCACCGCTGGGATGCGTACAACACGGAAGAAACGATTGATCACGTCGATGGCGTGACCCTCGAAGAGGCCGAGCACATGCTGGCCACCCGCCTGTGGCAGAACACCGCCAAAGTGCATTTCGACCTCACCTTCCGACCAGAGGGGCGGTTGATCTATGGCGGCCACGTTATCTCGATGGCGCGTGCCTTGTCGTTTAATGGCCTGGCGAATGCGCAGATGATCGTTGGCCTGAACGGCGGTGCCCACGCCAACCCTTGTTTCTCGGGCGATACGATCAAAGCCTGGTCCGAGGTTTTGGACAAGGCCGAGACTGGAACTCCCGGAATCGGTGCCATCCGCTTGCGCTTGGTTGCGACCAAAGGCGGCGAGCCCTTCGTTCTGCGCAATGACGAGGGGAGATATCTTCCTAACGTTTTGTTAGATTTGGATTATTGGGCTATTATGCCAATGTAGCCAATGCCTTCTGGCGGCTGACATTCAAGTGATCGCGGTCCGCGAAATCCATGCTACGCTTGGCGCATGATGATGTTTCGTGCGCTCGCCGCCAGCCTGTATCTGGCATCTCAGGCCTATGCTTGTGATTTGGCTCTGGCCTTGGCCGTAGACGTTTCAGGCTCGGTTGATTCCGAGGAATATCGTATCCAAATGGACGGTCTTGCCGCAGGTCTGCGGGACCCCATCGTATCCGAGGCCTTGGTGCGCGGACAGGCTCGGCTGATGCTTGTGCAATGGACAGGTAGTTCTCGCCAGAGGATCACGATCCCCTGGACCCGGATCGATAGTTTTAACACCCTGGACAGTTTTGCTGATCAGGTCGCAGCTGATCCTCGTGTCTGGCGTAACTTCTCAACTGCGATAGGTGAGGCGCTCGATATGACGGTTGCCAGCTTTGACGACGTGCCCGAATGCGAAAGGCATCTTATTGATCTTTCGGGCGACGGAATTTCGAATGAAGGAATCGAGCCGTCGACCATCCACGCCAAACTGCGGGATCGCGGCATCACAGTGAACGCGATCGCGATAGAAGAAAGTGAACCCGATCTGACAGCCTATTTCTTCGAGAACGTCATCGTTGGCGAGGGGGCCTTTGTCGTCTCTGCAGCAGGCTTCGCGGATTATCCCGAACGTATTCGCAAGAAGCTTTTACGCGAGGTGACACAGCAGACTGCAGGGCTGACGCCGCTCCAATAATAGATTCGTGATCACATTGCTTTTTCATTGAAAACGCTAACATTGGCGGTATCGAATGTGATTTGTGATCACGAGAATATTTTGTGTGATCACAAACACGGCTTATCAGCGATTTTGCGTTAAATTTACTGGATTTTGCACCTGCAGCGCGTGACAGAGTCGTAAAAAACAGTAAAACGTTCGGTAGCCAACCGAAAAGGAGCCAACATGGCCGATGTAAATCGAGGCAACCGCCCGCTTTCTCCACATTTGACGATCTATCGTCCACAGATGACGTCCATATCTTCGATTATGGTGCGCATCACGGGTCTTGCGTCTTTTGGTTTGGCTTTGTTGGTCGTCTGGTGGTTACTTGCTGCGGCCACATCGGAAAGCGCCTTTGAGCTGATCAATGGATTGATGACCAGTTTCCTGGGTGATCTGATCATGTTCGGCGCGGCTTGGGCCATTTTCTATCACATGCTGGGCCGTTTGCGGCACGTCATCTGGGATCTGGGATATTGCGTGGATGTTGAGGTGTCCGAGAAGATGGGCATTGGCATGTTCGTGCTGGCAACTGTTCTGGCTCTGATCACAGCCGTAGCGCTTTAAGGGGAGGTTCGCGATGCAGTTTCTCACAGACCGTAAACGCGCGAAGGGCATGGGGGCCGGACGTGCAGGTACACATCACCACTGGCAAATGATGCTCAGCTCGGCGGCATTGGTCATCCTTGTTCCGCTGTTTGTATTTACCTTCGGGCACGCCCTAGGCGGAACCTACGAAGAGGCTCTGGCCTATTACAGCCGCCCGTTCCCGGCGATTATCATGGGTCTGACACTGGTTGTTGTCGTCCCGCATTTGTTGCGCGAAGCCCAGGAAGCGATTGAGGACTACGTGCATGGCGTCGCGGAAAAGCTGGCGCTGATGGCCGCGCAAGCTTTTGCATACACACTCATTGCTGCGGGTCTGTTTGCGCTCGCGCGTCTGGCCCTCGGATATGCGCAGTAAGGAACAAGAACAATGACAGCAGCATATGAATACGAAACCCACGAATATGACGTGGTGGTTGTCGGTGCCGGTGGCGCGGGTCTGCGTGCAACATTGGGCATGGCCGAGCAGGGTTTGCGCACCGCTTGCGTGACGAAGGTATTCCCGACCCGTTCACACACAGTGGCCGCCCAAGGCGGCATTGCGGCGTCCTTGTCGAATATGGGGCCAGACCATTGGCAGTGGCACATGTATGACACCGTAAAGGGCTCGGACTGGCTGGGTGACACCGATGCGATGGAATACCTCGCGCGTGAAGCACCCAAAGCCGTATATGAGCTAGAACACTACGGAGTGCCATTCAGCCGGACCGAAGAAGGCAAGATCTATCAGCGCCCATTTGGTGGCCACACCACCGAATTTGGCGAAGGCCCCGCTGTGCAGCGGACCTGTGCCGCCGCCGACCGGACCGGTCATGCGATCCTGCACACGCTGTATGGTCAATCGCTGAAGAACAACGCTGAGTTCTACATCGAGTATTTCGCCATTGATCTGATAATGTCTGAGGACGGACAGTGTCAGGGTGTCGTGTGCTGGAAGTTGGACGACGGCACGATGCACGTCTTCAACGCCAAGATGGTTGTTCTGGCGACCGGCGGCTATGGCCGCGCCTATTTCAGTGCAACCTCGGCACATACCTGCACCGGCGACGGTGGCGGTATGGTGGCCCGCGCGGGTCTTGCACTGCAGGATATGGAGTTTGTTCAGTTCCACCCAACCGGCATCTACGGATCGGGCTGCCTGATCACCGAAGGTGCACGTGGTGAAGGCGGATACCTGACCAACTCGGAAGGCGAGCGGTTCATGGAGCGCTATGCGCCCCAGTACAAAGACCTCGCGCCGCGCGACTACGTTAGCCGTTCAATGACCATGGAAATTCGCGAAGGGCGCGGACATGGTGACAACGGCGACCACATCCACCTGAACCTCAGCCATTTGCCAGCCGAAGCTTTGGCGGAACGCCTACCGGGCATTTCAGAATCTGCGCGCGTCTTTGCAGGGGTTGATGTTACCAAGGAACCGATCCCGGTTCTGCCGACCGTGCACTACAACATGGGCGGTATCCCGACGAACTATTGGGGTGAAGTTCTGAACCCGACAGCCGACAACCCGACCGCCGTGGTGCCTGGTCTGATGGCTGTGGGCGAGGCCGGGTGTGCCTCGGTTCACGGGGCAAACCGTCTTGGTTCAAACTCGCTGATCGACCTCGTGGTCTTTGGCCGCGCTGCGGCGATCCGAGCGGGCAAAGTTGTGGATGCCGACGCGTCGAACCCGGTTCTGAACCAAGCCTCTGTCGATAAGGCGTTTGACAGGTTCGATGCGGCGCGCAACGCCAGCGGTGCAATTCCAACCGCAGATCTGCGGCTTGAGATGCAGCGCACCATGCAAGAGGACGCGGCGGTTTTCCGCACCTCGAAGACCATGGCTGAGGGCGTCGAGAAGATGACTGCGATCGCCGCCAAGATGGATGATCTGAAGGTTTCTGACAGATCGTTGGTCTGGAACAGCGATCTGATGGAGACGCTCGAGCTTACCAACCTGATGCCAAGCGCGCTCGCCACCATCGTTGGTGCCGAAGCGCGTAAGGAATCCCGCGGTGCGCACGCCCATGAAGATTTCACAGAGCGCGACGATGAGAACTGGCGCGTCCACACGGTCAGCCGTGTCGATGGCAATAAAGTAGAGCTTAGCTACCGTCCGGTTATCGTTGATCCGCTGACGACCGAAGACGAGGGCGGCATAAGCATGAAAAGAATCGCGCCCAAGGCGCGGACGTTCTAAGGAGAGGAACTTATGGTACAACTGACCCTCCCCAAGAATTCCCGGATCACCACCGGTAAAACCTGGCCCAAGCCCGACGGCGCGACCAATGTGCGCAAATTCCAGATCTATCGCTGGAACCCGGATGATGGCCAGAACCCGCGTGTCGATACTTATTTCGTCGACATGGACACTTGCGGCCCGATGGTTCTGGACGCTCTGATCAAGATCAAGAATGAGATCGATCCGACTCTGACCTTCCGCCGTTCGTGCCGCGAAGGCATCTGCGGGTCCTGCGCGATGAACATCGACGGGATTAACACGCTGGCCTGTATCTATGGGATGGATGAGATCAAGGGCGACGTGAAGATCTACCCGCTGCCCCATATGCCGGTGGTCAAGGACCTGATCCCTGATCTGACTCATTTCTACGCCCAACACGCCTCGATCATGCCGTGGTTGGAGACCAAGACCAATCGCCCGGCAAAAGAGTGGAAGCAATCCATCGAAGACCGCAAGAAATTGGATGGTCTCTATGAATGTGTGATGTGTGCCAGTTGCTCGACCTCGTGCCCCAGCTACTGGTGGAACGGCGACCGCTATCTCGGCCCTGCCGCGCTGTTGCATGCTTACCGCTGGATCATCGACAGTCGGGATGAGGCCACCGGTGAGCGCTTGGATGAGCTGGAAGATCCGTTCAAGCTGTATCGCTGCCACACCATCATGAACTGCGCCAAGACCTGTCCCAAGGGTCTGAATCCGGCCAAAGCGATTGCAGAAATCAAGAAGATGATGGTGGACCGCGCGGTCTGATCACGCACCAAAACAAAGCACTTGCCGGGTTGCGGCAAGTGCATGCCGCCTCTGCAAAACTATGCGATGCGCTTGTACGAGCGCGGATCTAAAGTTGGCGCAGGGAGGAGTGATGAGTTCGAAAAGAGGTCACTCCGATGAACATGCAAAACCAAAAACACGACGCGGCCAAAGCGCTGGAATTTCTGGAGCAAGCCTGGGCCTACTATACGCCCGAGCCCAAAGTTCCGGCCAAAGACGAAACACCAGAATTGTTTGAATATGCGAACGCGGCCTGACCGTGTCGCGCGGGCTTGAAAATTACGACACAATAGGCAATGCAGAGCTATGCCCGTTCTATTGCTTCTGCTCGCCGCTGGCGTTTTTGCCTATTTTTTCTGGCGGTCCCGCACGTCGTCTCTGACGCGCGACTGCAGGTGGCGGCAACATCGGAGCGAGGGCCAGTGGCGCTGTGCTTACTGTGGCGCGGTGTCAAAATCTGATGTTGAGCCCACGCAGTGTCTGAAAGGACAATAGCTGCTGTTGGGGGTTTCCCACCGGGCCGAACTGCGCCACTCTCGGCCCATGTCAGAATCTCGGAATACTCCCCGCCCACCCATGGATGCAGATGCGCGCCGCGCGATTGCGCCCGTTATTTGCTACCCGAATGAAGGGCTACCAAAACCCGATCTAGGGCTCTATCAAACTGCGCGTGATACAGCGCACAAAACGGGTGAGGTGTTGGTGCCACCGCGAGATGCGCGATGCTTTGAGGTGCCTGCAGGGCATTTCTTTAGGATCACTTCTGTTGAAGGATCGCAAGTTGGCGATCTAAACCTGTGGAACCTCAACGACCTTTCCGAGCGGTTCTATTCCGGCAAGACGCGCGCGTTGCATGGCACACATATCACCGTGGGTGAGCGCATGTGGTCGAGCTTTCCACATATGCGACCGATGGCGACAATCATTGCAGATACGCTGGGGTGGTACGGAATCGATGATTTCGGCGGGTCGGTGCACGATGTGATCGGGACCCGATGTGATCCCTATACCGGTAATCTGCTAGCTGGATCCCAGTACCATCACTGTTGCCATTCGAATCTGACACGCGCGCTGGCGGATCATTTGGGCGTCTCTTTGGCCGAAGCCGAGCCTGCGGTACATGATGTATTGAACGTGTTCATGTGCACCGGTTTCACGCGTGATACCGGGCAGTATTTCATGAAAGCCTCACCTGTCCGTCCGGGAGACTATCTTGAGTTTTTCGCCGAGATTGACCTGCTGGGAAATCTAAGCGCGTGCCCGGGCGGTGATTGCTCGTCCGAGCATTCATCGGATACCGCAGCCTGTTATCCCCTGCTGGTAGAAACCTTTGCCCCGGCTGAAGGTGCTCTTGAGGGATGGCGCAGCCCCGCGCGCAACGGATATGACCGCACGCACGGGCGCTAGATATCGCGCAATTCAGCTGTCCAGGAACGCCGCCTGCAGCGCGATTTCGACCATGTCGCCAAAACTGCTTTCTCGGTCCGAGGAGGGCAGGGCTTCGCCGGTCAGCAGGTGGTCCGAGACTGTCAGTACCGCCAATGCGCGGCATTTGTGACGCGCGGCAAGGATGTAAAGCTCTGCCGCTTCCATCTCGACACCCAAAATACCGTGCCGAACCATTTGTTCGTTCAGGTCCGGGCGTTCGTCATAAAAGACATCGGATGAATAGATGCCGCCAACATGGGTTGGCGTACCTTTGGCTTGTGCAGCCAATGCTGCAGACTGCAAAAGACCCCAATCCGCGCAAGGGGCGAAGTTCATTTCTCTCATGATCCCGCGCGAAGGGGTGCTGAGTGTGGTCGACGTCATCGCCAGAATAACATCACGCACATTCACACTGTCTTGCATCCCGCCACATGACCCGATCCGGATCAGAGTTTTGGCGCCGTAGTCACGGATCAATTCGTTCACGTAGATCGACAGAGACGGCATCCCCATGCCACTACCCTGAATGGTAACACGATTTCCTTTCCAGGTGCCGGTGAACCCCAGCATGCCACGCACTTCGTTTACCAGCTTTATGTCTTCAAGAAACGTTTCGGCCGCCCATTTTGCACGATACGGGTCGCCGGGCAAAAGAACGGTTTCGGCAATCTCGCCTTTTTGGGCTCCAATATGGATAGTCATTTTGCCACTTGCCCCCGATCAGATTTCCAGATCAGTAATATCGGTACCGGCTTTTATGGCGTCATGAACCCACTGCGGTTTGCGGCCCCGCCCGGTCCAGGTTTGCGACGGATTGTTCGGATTTTGATACTTCGCTTTAGATGATTTTACCGATTTAGCGCTGTCTCCTGACAATTCAGACAACGAAAACCCATATTCCGCCGCCGCCTTTTCGGCGGCTTTCAACGCTTCTTTTCGCTCACGCACTTCGGCGGCTTTTAGCGCCTTTTCGACCCGATTGCGCAATTCGAGCAGTTCTTTGCGCGACATTTTTTCAAGATCGATCGCCATAATCTTCTCCATTTCGGCTATTCCCCTACTTATTGCAGGGGAAATTGAATAAACCCGAACCTATCTATTCCCATTTTACCGGAAATAGAAATGGAGATTTCTGTAATATGCTTTTCTATTCAGCCGCAATTTCCGTTGGGTCAACCAATGTGACGATATCGCCCATGATTGCATTCAATTCGAAATTTTTCGGCGTATAGATTTTCGATACACCCATGGAACGCAATTGATCCGCGTCCTCATCGGGGATGATCCCACCAACAATGACGGGAATATCGCTTAGCCCTGCTGCTTTCAGCCGTGTCATCACGTCCTTCACCAAAGGCAGGTGGCTGCCAGAGAGGATCGATAGACCAATCACATGCGCTTTGTCTTCTTGTGCCGCAGTTACGATTTCTTCGGGCGTAAGACGAATACCTTCGTAACTGATATCCATGCCACAGTCGCGTGCGCGGAAGGCGATCTGTTCGGCTCCGTTCGAGTGTCCGTCAAGACCAGGTTTGCCAACAAGAAACTTCAGCCTGCGCCCCAGACGGTCGCTTACCGCATCTACGGCCGCGCGCAAGTCTTCCAGACCTTCGGTTTTGTTCGAAACAGATCCCGAGACGCCGGTTGGTCCACGATATGTACCGTAGGCCTTGCGCATTTCCTCGGCCCATTCGCCAGTTGTGACACCGGCCTTGGCCGCAGCGATTGAAGGTGCCATCACATTGGCACCAGATTTCGCTGCTTCGCGCAGGGCTTGTAACGCCGCAGCCACGGCGGCGTCATCCCGATCCGCACGCCAGTCGTTCAAGCGCCCGATTTGTTCCTGTTCAACCGCCGGGTCGACGACCATGATGCCGCCATCCTCGGTCTGCAAAGGTGAGGCTTCGCCCTCGGTCCATTTGTTTACGCCAACGACAACGGTTTCATTGCGTTCAATACGGTTCAGGCGCTCGGCATTGGACTCGACCAGCCGCGATTTCATGTATTCGATCGAGGCTACCGCGCCGCCCATCGATTCGAGATTAGCCAATTCGGCCCGTGCGCCATTTTTAAGTTCTTCGACTTTGGCGTCGACAACCGGATTGCCGTCGAACAAATCGCCATATTCCAGCAGATCGGTTTCATAGGCGAGGATTTGTTGCATCCGCATCGACCATTGTTGATCCCATGGACGAGGCAGGCCGAGCGCTTCGTTCCATGCAGGCAACTGCACCGCACGTGCGCGGGCACGTTTGGATAGCGTCACCGCAAGCATTTCAATCAGTATGCGATAAACGTTGTTTTCCGGCTGCTGTTCGGTCAGTCCCAGCGAGTTTACCTGAACGCCATAACGGAATCGGCGGAACTTGGGGTCTTCAATGCCATAGCGCTGCTGCAGAATTTCGTCCCAAAGATCCACAAAGGCGCGCATTTTGCACATTTCGGTGACAAACCGGATGCCCGCATTCACAAAAAACGAAATCCGCCCGCAGAGTGCCGGGAAGTCTTCAGCCGGAACGCGCGGGCGAAGTTCGTCCAGCACTGCAATGGCAGTCGCCAGAGCATAGGCCAGCTCTTGCTCGGGCGTCGCGCCTGCTTCTTGCAGGTGGTACGAACACACATTCATCGGGTTCCATTTGGGCACGTTATCGTAGCAATATTCGGCCACGTCCGCGATCATCTTCAGCGATGGCTTGGGTGGGCACACATAAGTGCCGCGGCTCAGGTATTCCTTGATCAGGTCGTTCTGGACGGTCCCCTGCAATTTCGAGACATCCGCGCCCTGTTCCTCGGCAACTGCGATATATAGCGCCAAAAGCCAAGGAGCAGTCGCATTGATCGTCATCGAGGTATTCATCTGTTCCAGCGGAATTTGATCGAACAGAACCCGCATGTCCCCCAGATGGCAGATCGGAACCCCAACTTTTCCAACTTCGCCGCGCGCCAAAGTGTGATCGCTGTCATACCCTGTTTGGGTTGGCAGATCGAAGGCCACGGACAGGCCGGTCTGACCTTTGGCTAGGTTCGCACGATAAAGCGAATTTGACGCTTTGGCCGTTGAGTGACCGGCATATGTACGGATGAGCCAGGGGCGATCTTTCTGCAACTGCGTCATGGGTCGGGCCTCGCGGATCGGTGGGTAACAAAATTACGTTCTATGGTGGTAAATAGTAATTTTCAGTACATGTCAATTCGCTGCGTTGCGGCATCGACGGTTTCTGCAGATTGTGGGTGGTCGCGTTTGATGGCACTGTGCCCGAATGATGCAGACTGTGGAAATCCCGCTTTGGCTGTTTGTGCTGATCGTGCTGTTTGCCGCGGTCACATTTGCCTCGCATTTTTTGTTTCCGTCGGTGCGCTGGTTTTTCCGCCGCCGCCTTGAGCGCGCCGTCGCACGGTTGAACAAGCGACTGCAGCGTCCGATCCAACCGTTCAAGTTGGCGGGGCGGCATGACATGATTCAACGGCTTATCTATGACCCGCAAGTAAGCCGGGCGGTGCAGCAGCATGCCAAAGAAGAAGGTGTGCCTGACGCTGTTGCCTCAGAATTAGCACGGCGTTATGCGCGCGAGATTGCGCCCTCATTCTCGACAGTGGCGTATTTCAGCATCGCGATCCGTTTTGCCCGCATGCTGAGCAACGCCTTTTACAAGGTGCAGTTGGGTTACGAGGACAAAGCCGCGCTGGACAGCATCGATCCCGATGCGACGGTCGTTTATGTCATGAACCACCGCAGCAATATGGATTACGTGCTGGTCACCTATCTGGCGGCAGATCATTCGACCTTATCCTATGCTGTGGGCGAATGGGCCCGTGTCTGGCCTCTAAGTCGATTGATTCGCGCGATGGGGGCCTATTTCATTCGCCGCAAGTCGGGTAGCGACCTATATCGACAGGTCCTTGCAAGCTATGTAAGACACGCGACCGAAGCGGGCGTGACGCAGGCCATGTTCCCTGAGGGCGGGCTGAGTCTGACTGGCAAACTGGGGCGCCCCAAGCTGGGATTGTTGAAGTATATCCTTGACGGAGTCGAACCGCAGGGGCGGGATGTGGTGTTTGTTCCGGTTGCTTTGAACTATGATCGGGTGCTTGAAGATACCGTATTAACAGCGGCAGCGAAGGATAGTGAACGCCGCTTCCGCGCGCGGATCGGGGTTATCACCCGCTGGTCGCTCAAGCAGATTTGGCGCAGGCTTGTCGGGCGCTACAAGAGATTCGGGATTGCCTCGGTGCGGTATGCGACACCGATTTCACTGAAAGAATTTCGAGTCGCGCACGAACGGGACCTAACGACCGATCTGGCCCGCGAGTTGATGCGCAGGATCGGCGCCGCAATTCCCTTTGTTCCAGTGCCTGCAGCGTGTCGGCTGGTTCAGGAAGAAGGTGAGATGTCAGAGCAGGAGTTGAAGGCGCGTTTGCTGACGTTGGGCGGCGACGCGGTTGCCCAGGATGATGGAGAGGCTGTTGACGATGCCATCAATCAGTTGGTCGAGCGACGGATTCTGCGTCGCGAGGCTGGAGTGTTGCGCCCATCAGGCGAGCGATCAGAGCTGCTTGCTTATTACGCGGCAGCATCAGAACCCGTTGTTCGGGCTGAGAATGATGCAGGTGCAGAAAGTATTTCTGCAACCGCTGGGTCATAAAATTACAAAATAGATACCAAAAACGGTTGCAATATTACTCAGGGACTAATATTTCGTCTTTGGAAAGCCGCGATTCTGCGGCGCGGCAACAGTTGGAAAAAGGAGGCCAGCATGGCTTTGGATGTCGACAGCGGTATCGCGTCGTATGAGGCGCCGGAAAAGGACCTCTACGAGATGGGTGAAATCCCCCCTATGGGGTATGTTCCCAAGCAAATGTATGCCTGGGCCATCCGGAAAGAGCGCCACGGTGAGCCAGACACAGCGATGCAGTTGGAAGTCGTTGATGTCCCGAAGCTGGACAGCCACGAAGTGCTGGTTCTCGTTATGGCGGCGGGTGTAAACTACAACGGCGTCTGGGCATCGCTTGGCAAGCCGATCAGCCCGTTTGATGGCCACGGCCAACCCTTTCACATCGCAGGTTCAGATGCGTCGGGCATCGTCTGGGCGGTTGGTGACAAAGTGAAGCGCTGGAAAGTCGGCGATGAAGTCGTGATTCACTGCAACCAGGACGATGGCGATGACGAACACTGCAATGGTGGTGATCCGATGTATTCGCCCAGCCAGCGCATCTGGGGATATGAGACACCTGATGGCTCGTTCGCGCAGTTTACAAATGTTCAGGCACAGCAGCTGATGCCGCGTCCCAAGCACCTGACCTGGGAAGAAAGCGCCTGCTACACGCTGACCTTGGCAACAGCCTATCGGATGCTTTTTGGGCACGAACCGCACGATCTAAAGCCGGGCCAGAACGTCCTGGTTTGGGGCGCATCGGGCGGTCTGGGCTCTTACGCGATACAGTTGATCAACACTGCGGGTGCCAATGCGATCGGCGTGATATCGGATGAAAGCAAGCGTGAGTTTGTGATGGACCTTGGCGCCAAAGGCGTCATCAACCGCAAGGATTTCAACTGCTGGGGCCAGCTGCCCACGGTGAATACTCCGGAATATGCTGAATGGTTCAAAGAAGCCCGCAAGTTTGGCAAGGCCATCTGGGATATTACCGGCAAAGGTGTGAACGTCGACATGGTGTTCGAGCACCCCGGCGAAAGCACGTTCCCGGTGTCCACTTTTGTCGTGAAAAAGGGAGGTATGGTTGTGATCTGCGCCGGGACCACTGGCTACAACCTGACCTTCGACGTGCGTTACATGTGGATGCACCAGAAACGCTTGCAGGGCTCGCATTTTGCGCATCTCAAACAGGCCTCGGCTGCAAACCAGCTAATGGTCGAGCGCCGCTTGGATCCGTGCATGTCCGAAGTGTTCACTTGGCAGGATCTGCCTGAGGCGCACATGAAGATGATGCGCAACGAACACAAGCCGGGCAACATGTCGGTGCTGGTTCAGGCTCCGCATACAGGCATGCGCACCCTTGAAGAAGTATTGGCTGCCCGCGACTAACGGTCTCAGGCAAACAGCAGCTGCAACACCCGCAGGGCGCAAACACGCCTTGCGGGTGTTCATCGTTTCTATCGATGATTATGCATTTTCAATGCTTTAAGAAATCGCGCCCCGCTATTTCTGGGGAGTAGAAAGCAGCGAGTAGGCCGAATTAGTCTGCACATGTTATGGTTGTGTTAACCCTTCGTTAACTATTTCGGGGACACCCTGATGGCGCAAAATGAGTGGATTTTGGACGTTCTGTCGGACCTCAACGCCTTTGCTGTGGCGAATGGGTTGAGCGCGCTGGCCGAGCAGCTTGACGACACAAGACTGATCGCCGCGGCCGAGATTGCGTCCTCAAAGGATGAGGCTTGCGCGCCCGCGAATGGGAAGAAAATTCGATTTGAGCCAGATCCTAGGGGATTTGGAAAGCACCAGCACGCTTGATGAGCTGACCAGCGTAGCAGTCCAGTTGCGGGACAAGCTGCAAATTGACCACATGACATATCACTGGGTTGATGGGGCCGGGGATCAATACGGGTTCACGACTTATTCGGATGCCTGGGATGAACGGTATCGAGACAGGAATTATCATCGTATTGATCCGGTTATTCTGGGTTGTTTTCAGCGATTTCACGCTGTGGACTGGAAACAGCTGAATTGGTCGGGCAAAGCAGTAAAGGCCTTCCTGCAGGACGCGCAGGAACATGGCGTCGGCAATCAGGGCTATTCGATCCCGCTGCGGGGGCCAGGCGGGCAATTCGCGCTGTTTACGGTCAACAACAGCTGTGATGACATCGCATGGCAGGCATTTGTCGAAACGTACGGCCGCGATCTCATATTGGTGGCGCATTTCCTCAATCGAAAAGCGCTGGAATTTGCAAAAGAACGGCAGCCGGACAACATGCGGGGGCTCTCGCCCCGCGAAATCGATGCAATGACATTGCTGGCGCTGGGGTATAGCCGAGCGCAGGTGGCGCACTCGCTTTCCATTTCTGAGCATACGCTCAGGGCCTATATCGAAAGCGCACGCTCAAAACTCGGTGCGCAAAATACGACTCATGCAATCGCCACTGCACTCAGTAGAGGATTAATAGTCGTTTAACGACCGTACGGTGGTCTCACCTTAATTTAACCACGTGTTCGTACCCCCTTTGTTCCAACTGTGGACGATAAGGGGAACACGTCATGTTGCGTTATTTGTATGCTGATGAGCTGCATAAATTTCCGGAATTGGCCAAGGGAATGTTCAGGGATCGCGCTGATCAGTTCAAAACCCGCCTTGGCTGGGACGTTAAGGTTAATGAAAAGGGGGAAGAGCGGGACCAGTACGATGATCTCAACCCGCTCTACGTGATCTGGGAAGAGGCGGATGGCAGCCATGGTGGTTCCATGCGGATTTTGCCGACGACCGGTCCGGTCATGGTGAATGAGGTATTCGGACATCTGACCGGAGGCAGCCCGATTTGCAGCCCGCTGATCTGGGAAGTCACCCGCTTTTGCCTCTCGCGCAACGCCAGCGCTCATACTGCCGGGGCCATCATGCTGAGCGGAGGTGAGGTGATGGAAGGGTTTGGCCTGACCCACATAGCAGGCGTTTTTGATGCCCGCATGATCCGGATTTATCGAATGATCGGATCGTCCCCAGTGGTTCTGGGAACCGAAGGAAAAGGGCGCGATCAAATCTCGGTTGGCCTGTGGCCATATTCAGCGGAAGACTGCAACCGTGTCGCGGCCCGCGCAGGTATCCCGCGCGAGTTGTCGCGCCTGTGGTTCAAGACGGCATTTGGCCATGGCGCACAGCACCGGTTCGCTTTGTCGGCCTAAGCGCGCGGAAAAACCAATCGGCATCTGGCAGCGCGCGGCGCGTCCCTGTAGGGTCGCGCCATGTCCTTGCCCCAAGTCAACTTTTCCGAAGATCAGGCCGCCGCTTTCGACAACATTGCCGAGATGTTGCGCACAGCTGGCGTAGACCTTGAAGACGACGCGCTGCTGAAACTGCCTGGCAACGGAAAGTCTGGCGTGATGGCAGTCATTGGCAAGGCCGGATCGGGCAAAACCCTGTTGCTGGCAGAGCTTTACAAAGTCCTGGCCGAGACGGGGGTCAACCTTATCTCGGGTGATTTCGAAAGTCGCAAATCCCGCGACAAGCGCAGCCTTGCGATCCTTGCGCCGACGAACAAGGCCGCCAGCGTATTGCGGCTGCGTGGGGTGCCCGCGACGACAATCCATCGCATCCTTTATACGCCTGTTTATGACCCCGAATACGAGCGCATCGCCGAATGGCTGGCGGGCAATGACGAACGGCCCGAGATCGAAGGGCTGACGGATGAAGCGCTCGACCGTGCAGCCGCG
Source organism: Ruegeria sp. C5 (assembly GCF_056537605.1). NCBI lineage: Bacteria > Pseudomonadati > Pseudomonadota > Alphaproteobacteria > Rhodobacterales > Roseobacteraceae > Ruegeria > Ruegeria sp. C5. The sequence goes on from NZ_JBQFRX010000004.1 coordinate 164,280, forward strand.
TTTTACGCCAACAACAAATCCATCCCCGGCGCGCTGGCCGCTGCTGGGTTACGTGGTTCCGATTTCATCACTGGCTGGAAACGTCGGGATGAGCCGCTGGATATAGGCTTTGTCGACGAAGCCTCGATGCTGGACGACCGACAATTCGAGGATCTGAAGGAAATCTTCCCGACCTTGTTGCTATTTGGTGATCCGGCGCAATTGGCACCGGTCAATCAATCAGGCTCGATGGTGTTTGACGGATTGCCCGAGCCGCGCAAGCAAATCCTGCATCGCGTGCATCGGCAAACTGCGGACAACCCGATCCTAGACCTCGCCCATGCGCTGTCCGATCCGGTCATGGGGTTTGAGGATTTCGAACGCTTGATCGAAGAAACCGCCCGCAAAGATGATCGCGTTGTCTGGGGGCAACGGGTCGAAGTTGATCTGATGGCGCGCAGCCCGGTTCTTGTCTGGCGCAATGCGACCCGAATCCGGCTGATCCAGGCGTTTCGTACCGTGCATGGCGCGCCGGAGACCGAATTGCTGGAAGGGGAGCCGCTGATTTGCGACGGTATTGAGCTGCCATTGAAGCACCGCAAAAAGCGGCTGGACCTTGAGGCGCGCGGGCTGATCAAGGGTGCACAGGTCATCTATCTTGGCCCTGGTCGCAAGCCGGGTTTTTCGCGGTTGCATGTAATGGGGGCCGAAGACCCTCAGGTCTCGGCGGCGTCGATCGTGCAGATTGAAAAGCCCGATGAGGAGGAGCCGTTCATTCCCTATGCTGCCCGTATGGGGGCAACGTTCCTGCATGGTGCCGCTGTGACGATCCATAAGGCGCAAGGGTCGCAATGGGACACGGTTCAGGTCTTTGCGCCAGACATCTACGCAGCCGCCCGCATGGGCCGTACTGAGGCCGGGCAACCGTTGTGGAAGCGCCTAGCTTATGTCGCCATAACCCGCGCACAGGAGAGGCTAATCTGGGTTGTGCGGAACCGCTTGTCGAAACCGACCCACCCGTTGCGTGTGGATGACCTGCGTGCGGTTGCGGCACCATCCCTGACATTGGAGCCGGAAGAGACATGAAGACGATCATCGTGACCGGCGCAAGCTCGGGCATAGGCCGCGCCACCGCCGAGCTGTTTCTGTCAGAAGGATGGACTGTCGGGCTTCTGGCCCGCAGCGCTGACAAACTTCTTGCTATGGCACAGCATAACGCCTCGGCGATCCCGCTGGTTGCCGATGTGACTAACCCGGATGCCGTTGCAAACGCCTTTACTGCATTCACCCGACAGACCGGGCGACTGGACGTGCTGTTCAACAATGCCGGGATTTTTGCCTCTGGTGGCACCATCGACGAGATCGCGCTTGAGGATTGGTACGGCTCGGTCAATGTGAACCTGAACGGCATGTTCCTGTGTGCACGGGCTGCATTTGCTGCGATGCGGGCTCAGGCGCCGCAGGGGGGGCGTATCATAAACAACGGTTCAATCGCTGCTCATGTGCCGCGCCCGAACTCGGCGCATTATTCTGCGACGAAACACGCGATTACCGGTCTGACGCGCAGCCTGTCTCTGGACGGGCGGAGTTTTGGAATTGCCTGTGGTCAGATCGACATCGGAAATGCGCGCACCCCGATGGTGCAAGGGCTGGTCGATGAGGCACTTGCCGAAGGCCGCGACCCTGATCCCACCATGGATGTCGGGGATGCCGCCCGCTCGGTACTGCATATGGCCGAACTGCCGCTTGAGGCGAATGTGCAGTTCATGACCGTTATGGCCACGACCATGCCATATATCGGTCGCGGGTGACGATCAGTTCTCGCGCAGTAGGCGGAAGGCTGTCGAAGCGCCCCAACCGGCGGCAATCGCGATGGCCAGTGACATAAGCCCGTACCAAATGGGTTGTTCACGCGACATCGCGTACAAGAAACGCTCAAGCCCGACTTTGCGTACTCCTATCGAGGTTTCAAAGGTCGAGACCACCTTTCCGTCTCGTGTCAGGAAGATACGGGCGCTGTAGTCGCCTTCGGTCAGGTCCGACGGCATGTCGATTGATGTGCGGAACAACGTCTGTTCGTCCACAGCCACTGTGTTTTCCCGGATCGAGTACAGCCCTTCATCTTCGCGGATGCGGATGACCGCCTCGGAAAAATCCTGTGCGCCTTGAATGCTCATGTCCGCACCGACCGACCGGATGGCACGCTCGATCGAAACCTTATAGCGTAGGTCTTCGGTCTGGGTCAGAACCTCGGAAAACGGGGCGCTGGTGGCAACGGCGTAGAAGCTTGGTGCCAGATCAACAACAAGGCTGTCGGTGTTCACCCAGATACCGAACCGTTTCTCTTTGCGGCGTACGGTGACTGGTTCGGATGGGCCGACTACCGATACGATGACCTCAAGCGGTGGACCGTCCGGGATTGGAGCTTCGCGCTTTACCGCGCCGAAAACCAGTATTTCGGACCCGTCAAAATTGGCGGTAATCGACACCCGATCCTGACTTAGGCCCAGAACAACCTGTTCTTCGGCTGCGTAGGCTGGCAGACAGATCAGACAAAGAAGAGCAATCAGACGCAGCATCTTAATGCCCTCCTGCATCGCCAAGCGAATACAACTCGGCGGGTTGAAGCAGAAGATCAAGCGCCAGCTTGCCGCAGACAACAAGTACCAGAGCCGCCAACAAAACACGCAGTTGTTCAGCCGGCATTCGGGCACCGATGACTGTTCCGATTTGGGCACCAACTACGCCACCGACGAGCAGAAGAACCGCCAACACGACATCAACGGTATAGTTGGTGGTGGCGTGCAGCATAGTGGTAAAGGCGGTTACAAAGATGATCTGAAACAGCGAAGTTCCGACAACAACCTTGGTCGGCATGCCCAATAGGTAGATCATCGCGGGCACCATGATAAACCCGCCGCCGACACCCATGATAGCAGACAGGACACCGACAAACAGGCCTACGACAAGCGGTGGAATGACCGAGATGTACAGGCCCGACGTCCGAAACCGCATCTTGAACGGCATGGCGTGCACCCAACCGCGCTGGCGTCGTTTCGGAGGCGGCGTGCCGCCTTTCCGCGTTTTTCTAATCGCGTTCAGGCTTTCGACAAACATCAGACTGCCGATGATGCCCAGAAATACGACATAGCAAAGTTTGACCAGCAGATCGACCTGTCCGAGGCTCTTGAGATAGTTGAAGACAACAACACCCAACGCAGCGCCTGTCAGCCCTCCGACCAAAAGGACTGTACCCATTTTAAGGTCCACGGTTCGGCGCCTGAAATGCGCCAGCACCCCAGAAAATGATGAAGCAACAATTTGGTTTGCCTCGGTTGCGACCGCAACCGCAGGCGGAATGCCGATGAAGAACAGCAGTGGAGTCATCAAAAACCCACCGCCAACGCCAAACATTCCAGACAGAATGCCCACCATTCCACCCAGTCCAAACAGTAGAAACGCGTTTACGGATACTTCGGCAATCGGGAGGTAAATCTGCATGGCTTCTTCTAGACAGGAGAGGCCGTACCACGCGGTGTGGCAAAGCCATTGGTAACATAAATCTCAACAGACGAAGCGCGCGTGCCAGGTGGGGCCATCTAGTTGTTTCCGTGGCTCAACCTGAAAATAGTCGATAGCATGGCTGCGGAACTGATGCGGGACACGTCCATACCCCCTTAGAGCGGTTGCGGCATACAAAATCAACTCTGTATGCCGCTTTGCAGCAAACAGGACTGAGGGGCAGTCCTGAACTGGCTCTATCAGCGTTCCTTTACATATGGTTCGCCGCCTGCGCGTGGCGGTATGGCCTTGCCGACGAACCCGGCAAGAATCACCACGGTCAGGATATAGGGCAGAGCGTCCATGACCTGCACCGGGATCACGACCCCGCCCAAATCGATGTTCTGGAACCGCAAGGCAATGGCCTGCAACAGCCCGAACAAGAGGCATGCCCACATCGCGTGCCACGGACGCCATTTTGCAAAGATCAGAGCAGCCAGTGCGATAAATCCGCGCCCAGCGGTCATCTCTTTCACAAAGCCTGCTTGCAGCGCGGTGGCCAGGTAGGCACCTGCGATGCCGCAAAGTACGCCGCAAATCGCAACCGCTGCGTAGCGGAGACCTACAACCGAAACTCCAGCAGTATCCACCGCCGCAGGATTCTCTCCGACCGCGCGCAGACGCAGCCCGAACCGGGTGCGGAACAGAATCCACCAAGTCAGTGGCACCATAAGGAAAGCCACATACACCAGAATGGAATGGCCAGACAGAAGCTCGGAATAGGCCATATGCAGGGGATTGGTTTCAGACATCAGCTCGGAAACCGGACGGCCTGTCAGTTCGGCGTCAGCCGGACCGATCGCATAAGGGAATTCTGCAGATTCAAACCGCCCTTCACCGAACAATGATGGCGTACGACCACCCTGCTTGAACCAGCTTTGGGCGACAAGAACGGTCATACCTGAGGCAAGAAAGTTGATCGCAACCCCCGAGATAAGCTGATTGCCCCGGAACGTGATCGACGCAAACCCGTGTAGCGCCGAAAGGACCAGAGATGCCGCGATCCCGGCCAGCAATCCCAGCCACACCGAACCGGTTACGGCGGCGACGGCAGCCGAGAAGAATGCTGACATCAGCATCTTGCCTTCAAGGCCGATGTCGAAGATGCCCGCGCGCTCGGAGTATAGACCGGCCAGACAGGCAAGCAGCAAAGGCGTAGCCAGTCGGATGGTCGAATCCAGAACCTGGATGAGTGTCAGGAAGAAATCCATCAGGCCGACCCCTTCCGAAGCGCCATGAACAGCTTTTCAAGCGGCATGCGCACCATGTTGTCCAGTGCTCCGGTAAACAGAATGACCAACGCTTGGATGACCACGATCAGTTCGCGCGGAATTGATGTCCAAAGCGCCAGTTCGGCACCGCCCTGATACAGAAACCCAAACAGAACAGCGGCTAGAAATACCCCGAATGGATGCGACCGACCCATCAGTGCCACGGCAATTCCAATGAAACCCGCGCCTTCGGTTGCGTTCAGCACCAACCGCTCGGCTTCGCCCATCACGTTGTTGACTGCCATCAGGCCCGCCAGAGCGCCCGAGATCAGCATGGCAATAATCGTGATACGTACAGGCGAGATACCAGCGTAGACGGCACCGGTTTCCGAATGGCCGTAGGCGCGGATTTCATAGCCCAGCCGAGTTCGCCAGATCAGCGCCCAGACAACAAAACACGCAAGGATTGCGACGAAGAACGAGATGTTGGCAGGCGCACCTCGGAAAACGATGTTTTCGGCGCTCGAGAACATCGACTGGAAAGTCGGGAGATGCACTGCCTCGGGGAAACGAGCCGTTGCTGGATCTTGCGACCCTTGCGGGCGCATGACGTTGACCAGCATGTAATTCAGGAAAGCGGCAGCGATGAAATTGAACATGATCGTGGTGATCACGATATGGCTGCCCCGCTTCGCCTGCAGATAGGCCGGGATCGCGGCCCAGGCTGCACCGAAGATCATCGAAGCAGCACAGGCGGCCAGCAAAGCTATTGTCCAATGCGGCCAAGGAACCGATAGGCAGACGATGGCAACGCCCAGTCCGCCCAGCATGGCCTGACCCTCGCCGCCGATGTTGAACAAGCGCGCGTGAAAGGCAACTGCAACCGCGAGTCCGGTGAAGATGAAGTTCGTTGCATAATAAAGTGTATAGCCCCAGCCGTAGGTTGACCCTAGGGCCCCAGTGACCATCAGATTTACCGCCTCAAGCGGATCTTCCCCGATGGCCAGGATCACGATTGCCGAAAGGATTGTGGCTAGAAGCAGACTGATTAGCGGGATCAGTACCACATCGGCCCATTTGGGCATTTTTTCCATGGTTCAGGCGGCCTCTCCTGCAACACCGGCCATCAGCAGGCCCAGTTCTTTTTCATCCGTCTCGGCGGGCAGACGCTCGCCCATGATATGTCCGTCAAACATAACCGCGATCCGGTCCGAGAGTGAGAAGATCTCTTCCAGCTCGACCGAGACCAGCAAGATTGCTTTGCCCTGATCCCTCAAGGCGACGATCTGTTTGTGAATGAACTCGATGGCACCGATATCCACGCCGCGTGTGGGCTGGCCCACCAGCAGCAGATCGGGATTGCGCTCGATTTCTCGTGCAACGACGATTTTCTGTTGATTGCCGCCCGAGAAGCTTTTTGCCGTCAGCCAGCCATTGGGCGGGCGTACGTCGAACTTCTCGATCTTGGCTTCGGTGTCGGCACGCAGGGCGGCGTTGTCCATGAACAGCCCGCGTTTGTAAGCAGGGTCGCGGTGGTAGCCGAACGCCACGTTCTCCCACGCGTGAAAATCCATGATCAGGCCTTCGCGCTGCCGATCCTCGGGGACATGAGCGATATGTCGGGCGCGCCGCGCTTGCCCGTCCGATCCGGGGCCGTGCAACGCCAGAGGCTCGCCGTTCAGTTTGATCGAGCCTACCCCGGGTCGCATACCGCCCAAAACTTCAAGCAGCTCGGACTGCCCGTTGCCAGCAACGCCCGCGATGCCAACGATCTCACCCGCGCGAACGGTTAGGTCGATGCCTTTGACACGCTCGACACCGGCCGAATCGGTGACACTGAGGTTTTCGATTTCCAGAACCGGTTTGCCCGGCTGTGCAGGCACCTTATCAACCTGTAGCAAGACCTTGCGGCCAACCATCAATTCGGCCAGTGCCTGCGGATTGGTATCAGCTGTTTTGACGGTGGCGGTCATCTCACCACGGCGCATAACCGAAACCGTATCAGTGTTCTCCATGATTTCGCGCAGCTTGTGCGTGATCACGATGATTGTTTTACCCTCGGACCGCAGCCGGTCGAGAATGCGAAACAACTGGTCCGCCTCGGCAGGGGTAAGAACGCCCGTGGGTTCGTCCAGAATCAGAATTTCGGCCTTGCGGTAGAGCGCCTTGAGAATCTCAACCCGCTGCTGCATGCCCACACCGATCTCATCGATGCGTTTGTCAGGGTCGACGAACAGTTCGTATTCTTCCTCTAGGTCTTTCAGCTCTTTCCGGGCTTTCGCCAGCGACGGAGCCAACAGCCCACCGTCTTCCGCACCCAGAACGATGTTTTCCAGAACGGTGAAATTCTCGACCAGTTTGAAATGCTGAAACACCATCCCGATGCCCGAGGCGATCGCCGCCTGGCTGTCAGGGATGTCGGTCTTGGTGCCGTTGATCCAGATTTCGCCTTTGTCGGCTTTGTAAAATCCGTAGAGGATGCTCATCAGCGTGGATTTGCCCGCTCCGTTTTCACCGATGATCCCGTGGATCGCTCCGCGGGCGACGCTGATGGAAATATCTTTATTAGCCTGAACCGGCCCAAAGGCTTTGGAAATCCCTTTGAGTTCAATGGCGGGGACGGTCATATCTTGTCCTTGGGTTGCCGAAAGGGCCGCATGCGGCAGAGTGGTGCAGGGCGGAGGCCATGGCCCCCGCCCCCAGTTACATCAGAACTGCAGTGCAGGGCAGCTGTCGTTCTCGTAGTAGCTGACAACGCTTACGTTGCCATCGATGATGTCGCGACGGGCACTTTCAATGGCCGAGCTCATTTCTTCGCTCACCAGTTCCGCGTTGTTTTCATCCATCGCAACGCCAACGCCATCTTGTGCAAGACCCATGGTGTAAACACCGGTCTGGACGTCTTCGCCAGCTTTCATGGCGTCATATACAGCAACGTCCACACGCTTGAGCATCGAGGTCAGGACCTTGCCCGGGTGCAGGTGGTTCTGGTTGCTATCGACACCGATTGACAGGATGCCTTCGTCGGCTGCGGTTTGCAGAACGCCAACACCGGTACCGCCCGCAGCGGCGTAAATCACGTCAGCACCCTGGCTGATCTGTGCTTTGGTCAACTCCGAGCCCTTCACCGGGTCGTTCCATGCTGCAGGGGTGGTGCCTGTCATATTAGCAACAACGTTGATGTCCGGGTTCACGGACTTCGCGCCTTGTGCATAACCACAACCAAAGTGACGGATCAGAGGGATATCCATACCACCGATAAAGCCCACTGTGCCGGATTGGGACGCCATCGCCGCCATCATGCCGACCAGGTATGATCCTTCATGTTCGGCAAATCCTATCTGGCGAATGTTCGGGGCTTCCAGCCAGGTCACGTCGACCGCAACGAATTTGGTATCCGGATAGTCACCTGCCACTGCAGCCAATGGATCGGCCATGGCGAAGCCCATTGTGATAATCGGGTTTGCGCCCGCTTCGGCAAAGCGGCGAAGCGCTTGTTCGCGTTGCGCTTCCGACTGAAGCTCGATCTCGCGATAGCTTTTGCCGGTCTGTTCCGCCCAACGCTGAGCGCCATTATGCGCGGCTTCGTTGAACGATTTGTCGAACTTGCCACCCAGATCAAAGATAAGGGCCGGTTCTGCCATAGCAGCACCTGCTGTTAGTGCAACCGCAGCGGCTGCGCCCATCAAGGATTTCATAAATGTCATTTGTTACTCCCGTTGGCTGTTATCGGTCCGGGGCTTAATCCCCCGGTACCCACTCAGAGCGAGCATACCTGTTGTGATGGCGGGAATTGAAGCTGTTTGCAACAGCTTCGGTCAACACATTTTTGACCATATGGTCTAAAAAAGCGGATATTTTTCGCTCAAGGGGCGTTCCATGACGATCGCATCGGCGTTTGGGCCACTTTTGCGATGATAATAGGCTGCGCGATTGCCGCATGGCGTGTATCCGCTGGTTTGGTACAGAGATATCGCCGAATGGTTATCTGAGGCAACGTCCAGAAATGCACGGATTGCACCGAGTTCTCGTGCCTTGGCGTGCCAGTCTGCCATGATGCGCCGCGCCAGCCCGCGTCTTTGATAGTCTGGACGTGTCGCGATCGTGAGCAGCTCGGCCTCTTCGCCGATCACTTGAATGAGGGCGAAAGACCGTTTGTCGCCAACAACATGGGTAAAGCGATTGGCAATCAGATTGCTGAATTCTTCCGCGCTCCACGGGCGTGACTGTGTGAAAGCTGCGGCGTGGGTTTCTGCCATGTCCTGTGGTGTCATTCGTCCAAAAGCACCGGTGGGACATCGCTTGAAGGGGCCGCATCTGCAGGGCGGACATAAAGCGGAGCGGGTGGCGCTTGAACTGTCGTCCAACGACCAGCGGCCACCTGGGCGATCGCACGAATCTGCTGTTCAGGGTCATCGCAGAAATACAGTGGCCCAATATCGGACGCAGCATGACGTGAGGTCAGGTAAGGCAATTCCCCCTGAGGCTGCAGATAAACCTGATCGCGCGGTGCGACAATCGCCGGGAGATGTCCGTCGGGAGCAATTTCCGCAACTGCATCAAACCCCGACACCCCGACCGCTGGCACGCCGAGCCCAAGAGCCAATCCGCGCGCTGCGGATACCGAGATACGGATGCCGGTGAAATTGCCAGGACCGATTCCGACGGCGATCGTATCAAGGTGCCGCCATGTGCAATTGTTCCGGGTCAGGATTTCTTCAAGCAAGGGCATCAACCGTTCCGCCTGCCCACGAGTCATCGCCTCGGCGTGCGATGCGATAATCTTGCCCTCTCGCAGCAAAGCGGCCGCGCAATGCGCGGCCGATGTATCGAATGCCAAAATCGTCGGTTCAGACGGCAACAGGGCGAACCTCGGTCACTTCGGGGATGTAGTGACGCAACAGGTTCTCGATCCCCATTTTCAGCGTTAGGGTTGAGGACGGACAGCCCGCGCAGGCTCCCTGCATGTGCAGATAAACAACGCCGCGGTCGAAGCCGTGGAAGGTGATGTCACCGCCGTCCTGAGCCACAGCAGGACGCACGCGGCTATCCAGCAGATCTTTGATCTGGTTGACAATCTCTGCATCTTCGCCGGTGTGTTCAGCGTGGCCCGAGGCGGTCTCTGCGCCTGCGCCCATAACCGGTTGGCCGGACTGGTAATGCTCCATCACAGCGCCGAGAATTGCGGGCTTGATGTGATCCCACTGCACGTCATCAGATTTGGTTACCGTGACAAAATCGTTGCCGAAGAACACGCCTGTTACGCCGTTTACACCGAATATGCGTTTGGCGAGCGGAGATTTTTCTGCAGCGTCGACGCTTGGAAAATCAGCGGTGCCTGCTTCCAGAACCGTCTGGCCGGGTAGGAATTTTAGTGTGGCCGGGTTGGGTGTGGATTCGGTTTGAATGAACATGGCGCGGCTCCGTCTAAGATGCACCTGATATGCGCGTCCGTGCGGAGGAAGTCAAGATTTGGAACCGTTCTAAATTGCGGCGGCGTAAGAAATCGCATCATCCAGACGATCATCACCCCAGAATAGCTCGTCCCCAATAACGAAACTCGGCGCACCAAAGATGTGTTTAGCCTTGGCCTGAGTAACTTGCTCGAACAAGGCAGCCTTGATCGCGGGGTCGCTTATCCGATCCATCAGATCAGTCGAAACGCCAGATTTGGTAAGGCACTCAACCAGAACCGCCGGATTCGATATATCACGACCGGAACCAAACTGCGCAGAATAGACAGTGCGTACAAAGGCTGCCCGTTGATCAGCTGGTTCGATCGCCAGCGCTAGCCTTGCTGCTTTCAAGCTGTTTTGTGGAAATGGCTCGGGCCGCCGAAATGGTAAATCGCGCGCGGCGCAAAGCCGTTCCATGTCTCGCCACATGTACCGACCTTTTGCCGGGTAGAGGTTGAACGGCGAGTTGTTCCATCCCTGTTCAGCAAAGATCGGCCCCAGAAGGAATGGGTGCCATTCTATGGCAACTCCATATTCCGAAGCCGCCTGCTGGATACGCATCGCGCTGAGATAAGAATAGGTCGATGCGAAGTCGAACCAGAACTGCAGCTTCGCGGACATAAATTCACCTCAGGTGATGGCTTCCAGCTTCTCTTTGCTCAGATCGCCGGGCACGATGGTAATAGGAATGGGCAAGCTTCCAGAGTTCCGGGTCAGTTGTGTCACCAACGGTCCGGGGCCTTTTTTGTCGGTACCTGCACCCAGAACCAATACGCCGATCTCGGCATCGGATTGGACATGTTCAATGATTTCGGCCACCGGATCGCCTTCACGGATTGCCAATTCGGGCTCGACACCCTGTTTGTCGCGCATCCATTTGGCGAACACCTCGAAATGGGCGTGAATACGTTCACGCGCTTCTTCGCGCATCACCTCGGCAACACCGATCCAGTGGTTGAATTCGTCCGGTGGAATTACCGAAAGAACCGTAACCCCGCCGCCAGTATGTGCCGCACGCATAGCGGCAAAGCGCATGGCGTTCAGGCATTCACGGCTGTCGTCCAGAACGACTAGGAACTTGCGCATGTTTGTCCTCGTTTGTTTTCGGGATCATGCCCCACAGGGTAAGCAGTGGCAACTGAAACAGAAAAGGAGCAGATCAGCAATTGCTTGCAGCCCAATCCCAGTACATCTCGCGTGTGCGACGGGCGATTGGGCCCACCTGATACTGGGTGTCATCCAGCGCGGTGATTGGCGTCACTTTGCTCATGTTACCGCTCATGAACACTTCGTCCGCGTCGTGAAAGTCATCGAAACTCAGCACGGTTTCATGCACGGTTACCCCGTCGGCGCGCAGGTTTTTAATATGCCGCGCGCGTGTAATCCCGGCCAAGAATGTCCCATTGGGGATTGGAGTAAAAACCTCACCATCGCGCGCCATGAAGATATTTGCGGTCGCAGTCTCGGCCACATGCCCCATCGCGTCGGCCACAAGGGCGTTCGAAAAGCCCTTGCTGCGTGCCTCCTGCAACATCCGGGCATTGTTCGGATACAGGCACCCTGCCTTTGCATTGACCACAGCGGATTCCAGGACAGGACGGCGGAACCGAGTGGTTGTCAGCGTCGCCGAGGCGGTTTCGGGTGCCATTGGGATTTCTTCAAGACAGATGGCAAAGCCAGTGCTGTTTTCCTGAGGGACGATGGCGGTGTGATCCCCGTCGATGCCCCAATACATGGGGCGAATGTAAACGGCGGTGTCTGGTGCGTAACTCTGTAACCCTTCGTAAACCAGATCGACCATCTGTTCGATTGTTACAGAAGGTGTCAGCATCAGCGCCTCGGCTGAACGGTTCACGCGGGCACAATGGGCATCCAGATCCGGGGTCATTCCATCAAAGTACCGGGCACCGTCAAACACCGATGAGCCCAGCCATGCGCCATGGTCAGCAGCGCGCATGATCGGTGCGTCCCCGTCATGCCATTGGCCGTTGAAATAGGTGCGGATGTTTTTGCCGACTGCCATTGCGCCCTCCCTCAAGCTTCGGGGAAACCTAGGTTGGGGCTGACGCAAGGTCCAGCAGATTATCCGTGATGCTGGGGCAGCGCTTCGCGTTTGACCATTGTGCGCAAAGCGAAGTTTGATCGTAGGTTTCGAATGCCCGAAATTTTCATAAGCCGGTTTTCCAGAAATGCATCAAACGCATTGAGGTCTTTGGCAACCACGCGCAGCAGAATGTCGCGTGATCCGGTCATGAGGTAGCATTCCATCACCTCGTCGCAGCGACGAATGGCCTTTTCGAAGGAATCGATGGCGTTGCGATCCTGTTTCTCCAACTCGACAGACACAAAGATTGTGACGCCGAATCCAAGCCGCTCGGGGTCGACCTGTGCGGCGTAGCCGGTGATAATCCCGTCCCGCTGCAGCCGATCCAAACGCCGTGCGCAGGGTGTCGGGGACAGCCCGACATGCTCCGCCAAATCAATGACAGTCATACGGCCATCGTTTTGAAGGGCGCGGACTATCTTGGAATCGATATCATCCATGGCGAAAAACTCCACAAAAGTTTTCAATTTTAGATGTTAGCACCAAAAATTTCCCTAATATAGTGACAAAAGGGTGAAAATCACTCGACGATAGGTGGCAAACTCTCGGAAGCATTCCGGAGGAGAAGAATGGACATCACCATCGTAGACGCGCCAGAGCACGAGCGCGTGGTCGAATTCAAAGATAACTCACTTGGTCTATTGGGCTACATCGCGATCCACTCAACGCAACGTGGCCCCGCTGCGGGCGGTGTGCGCATGCGCCCTTATGGCCACCCAGCCGAGGCCCTGGACGATGCTTTGCGACTGGCAAGGGGCATGACGTTCAAGAACGCCGCGGCAGATCTGCCGCTCGGGGGAGGCAAGGCTGTCATTATCGGGGATCCTCATGAGGATAAATCACCTGAACTTTTGCAGGCCTTTGGGCGCGTGATTCAAGGTTTGAACGGTCTGTACTGGACGGCAGAAGATATGGGTATGACGCCTGCAGATATGGCGCATATCGGGTCTGAAACCGAATTTGTGGCTGGGCTGGCGGAAGGTGAGTTCGCCAGCGGTGATCCGTCTCCGATAACGGCGCGCGGGATATTCAATGCTGTCCGGGTGACAGCGCAGCACCGGTTCAGGCTTTCTGGCCTTAAAGGCCTGACGGTATCGGTTCAGGGTCTTGGCCATGTAGGCGAGCATTTGTGCCAGTTGTTGCACGATTCTGGTGCGCAGTTAATCGTAACTGACATCGACACCCGGCAAGCGGCCCGCGTGGCCGAACGGTTTGCGGCACGGGTCGTTGCACCCGATGCGATCTACGGCGTTGAAGCGGATATCTTTGCGCCTTGTGCGATCGGCGGCATCCTGAACGAAACGAGTATTCCATTACTGAAAGTCGGCGCTGTGGCCGGAGGGGCAAATAATCAGTTGTCCAGCGATCGGGACGCGCAGTTGCTCCACGAGCGTGGCATTCTTTACGCCCCTGACTTCGTCGCCAATGGCGGTGGTATCGTGAATGTGGCGACGGAAATCCTCCGTGTCGCAGAGCGTGAAGCTTGGGTCGCCGGTAGGTTGCAGGCGCTGGAGCAGACGATGGATCGCATCCTGACACGGGCCAAAGCCGAAGCGGTCAGCCCGCACGAAGTTGCGGAATCCATCGTGCACGAGATGCTGAGCCTGCAGGCGGCATAAGAGCCGACGGAACGAAAAACGCCGCCCGAGAAAGGGCGGCGTTCTTTTTGGATTGCGATCGCGTGGTCAGGACTTGCCCGCACCGACCATCCCTACAATCTCGTAGGTCTGCTGCAGAATCGGGGCCGCGATTGCACGTGCCCGTTCAGCACCTCGGGCGAGAATCTGATCAATCTCGGCCTCTTCGCCCATCAGGCGCGCCATTTCGGTTGAAATGGGCGAGAGTTTCGAGACCGCAAGTTCTGCCAACAATGGCTTGAACTCACCGAATTGCTTCCCGCCGACCTCAGCCAGCACTTGTGCGGCCGTCTGGTCGCTAAGCGCGGCATAGATATTCACCAGATTGCGCGCCTCGGGACGGTCTTCAAGGCCATCGACCTCCGATGGCAAAGCGTCCGGATCGGTCTTGGCTTTACGGATCTTCTTGGCGATGGCGTCGGCATCATCGGTCATGTTGATCCGCGTCATATCAGACGGGTCTGACGACGACATCTTCCGGGACCCGTCACGCAGGTTCATCACACGGGGCGCAGGCCCACCGATGACCGGTTCGGTTACCGGAAAGAAATCGACGCCATAGTCATGGTTGAACTTGATTGCGATGTCGCGCGTCAGTTCCAGATGTTGCTTCTGGTCTTCACCAACAGGCACATGGGTCGCGTGATAGACCAGAATGTCTGCCGCCATCAGGGCAGGATAGGCGAACAGACCCAGCGAAGCATTCTGCGCATTCTTACCGGCCTTGTCCTTGAACTGTGTCATTCGCTGCATCCAGCCGATACGGGCGATGCAGTTGAAGATCCATGCCAGCTGTGTGTGCTCGGGCACCTGGCTCTGATTGAACAGGATGGATTTCTCGGGATCCAGACCAGCGGCAATGAACCCCGCGCAAACTTCGCGGGTCTTTTCACGCAGACGATCCGGATCTTGCCAGACAGTAATCGCGTGGAGGTCGACCATGCAGTAGACGGTCTCGTATTCCGGCCCCTGCATATCCACGAAACGTTTAAGTGCACCCAGGTAATTACCCAAGTGCAGGTTTCCTGAAGGCTGGATGCCGGAAAACACGCGCGGCGTGAATTGGGTCTCGGTCATCGAAGGAAACTCCTGTCTGGAAAAATCAGCCCCCGTCGCTTACCCATGAGGCCAAGGGACGTCAACAGCCGCGAAAGGCCAGCCCAATGAGCAGTGAGCATTATACACCGCCCGTGAACCCTCTGCCGCCGGTCGTGGTGGCGCTGGTTCTGTTCATCATCGGGATTGAACTGATCTTCTTGCTTGGCAGCAGGGGCTTGGTCGGAGGGCCGACTGCTGTTGGTTGGCGCTTGGATGCGTTGCAGCAATATACCTTTTCGCCCGATATATTCGATTGGATGGTCCAGAACGGGCGCTGGCCGTTCGAACATGTGATCCGCTTTGTCACATATCCCTTTGTTCAGGCCAATTTCACACAAGCTGTGTTTGTCTGCGTGTTTGTTCTGGCGATGGGGAAGATGGTGGCTGAGGTCTTTGGCAGCGTCGCCATGCTGATCATATTCGTCTTGTCCGGTGTCGGCGGAGCGTTGGCCTATGCGGTGCTGTTGAACCCGCCATATCCATTGGTTGGTGGGTTTCCTCCGGTCTACGGGCTAATCGGTGCGTTCACGTGGTTGCTATGGCGCAAGCTTTCTCTGGTGGGTGAAAACCAATCGCGCGCATTCAGCCTGATCGCGGTTCTTATGGGCATTCAGTTGCTGTTCGGTCTGATCTTCGGTGGGACCTCGGATTGGGTCGCCGATCTGGGCGGTTTTGCCACCGGGTTTGGTTTGTCTTTCTTTCTGGCTCCGGGTGGATGGGCGCGTATCCTTAGCAAAACCCGGCGGGATTGATGCGCTTTAGCTACGGCGCAGCGCTGTTCGGAATTCCGAAATCCTGAAGGCCCCCAAGAGGTGCCCCAAAAGGAAGTAGGCCACCGCCGCAGTTACAATGAGCACGATCAGCGCAAGGTAACGCCAGCCTGGTACGCCGAACGTCCAGCCGAAGAGGTTAATGGCCGTAAACAACACCACCCCCATGCCAGCCGATGCCGCCACGACCCGCCAGATCCGCTGTTTGAACCGGTCATCAAATCGGGCTTCGTCGCCCATTCTGCGCGCGCCGATTGCAAGCAGCGCAACCATGGCCCAGCCAGCAGTCGACGCTGCGATTGCGGGCGCAATCCACCCGACAATGGGATAAAGCCCAAAGGCAAGTCCGGCATTCACCACCATCGCAACCACTGCGTATCGAAACGGTGATTTGGTATCTTCGCGGGCGAAGAACAACGGTTGCAGCAGCTTTTGCAGCATGAATGCGGGCAGCCCGATACCATAGATGGCCACGGCCAAGGCGGTCGCCGCTGTATCTTCGGCGCTGAACTGGCCGCGTTGGAACAGGACCGAGACCAACGGGCCGGGGATGATCATAAAGGCAACTGTCGAAGGCAAGGTCAGCAGCAGAGTAAACTCTCCGGCTCTTGAAAAGGCGTTGCGTGCTCCATCTTTGTCGTCTGCGCGCAGGCGGCGCGACAGGTCGGGTAACAGCACGATGCCGACGGCAATGCCAACCACTCCGAGCGGCAGTTGATACAAACGATCTGCGGCAAACAGCCAACTGACTGCCTTTTCGGTTTTTGATGCCACAAGCTGTCCGACTACAAGATTGACTTGCGTTACGCCCATGGCCAACGCCGCAGGAACCGCGATCCGCACCATGCGGCGCATTTCCGGGCTGAGCTTTGGCCGACCGAGCCGAATGCGAATTCCGGCGCGTTCAGTCGCAATCCAGACAAGCGCCAATTGCGCGATGCCTGCGACTGGGATGACCGCGATGAGCCAGCGTATGATGTCTCCACCAGATATCGCGCCAAAGATTAACGCGGAGCAGGCGAATATGTTCAGCAGCACAGGAGCGGCGGCTGCAGCGGCGAAGCGCCCGGTAGCGTTCAATACTCCGGAAAACAGCGCAGCGAGGGACATAAACAGGATGTAGGGGAACACGACGTAACCATAATCCACCGCCAGATCGAAGCGTTCATCACCATAGAATCCTTCGGCGGTTATCCAAACCAACGCGGGCATGAAGACCATCGCCAGACCGACTAGCGCCAACACCGCCACCGCCAACAGGTTAAACGCATCCTGTGCGAAACCTTCGGCGTCTTCACCGCCTTCAAGGCGTTTTGAGAACATTGGAACAAAGGCTGCGTTGAATGCTCCCTCGGCAAAGAAGCGGCGGAACATATTGGGTAGTCGGAAGGCTGCGACGAAAGCGTCCATCACCGGTCCGGGCCCGATATAAGCGGTCAGCAGGATTTCCCGCAAAAAGCCCAGAATGCGGCTTGCCAAGGTCCAGAACCCAACGGTAAAAAAGCCTGAAATCAGGCGGATCGGCTTCATGATGCGGCCCGCTCGGCACCTTCCCTGATGGCCGCGCGCAGCTTGGCTTCCAACCCGCGTTGCTTGGCCTCAGAGTGGTATTTCAGGCCGAACATATCCTTGACATAGAACGTGTCGACCACCTGTTCGCCATAAGTGGCGATCACTGCGTTCGCGATATAGACATTGGCGGCTGCCATCGTGCGCGTCAAATCATATAGCAGTCCGGGCCGGTCGCGGGTGTCGACTTCGATGATCGTGTAAATCTCTGAACCTTCGTTGTCGAAGGTGATATGGGTCGGGACGTTGAAGGCGCGTTCGCGCTTCTTGATCTTGTCGCGGGATTTCAATGCGTCCCGTGCGACCACCTCACCCCTGAGTGTCTTGTGAATCATCTGGGTCAGCCGAGGCAGGCGCGTGGCCTCGAAGGGATGGCCCTCGGCGTCCTGAACCCAGAACGCATCAGTTACATATCCGTCTTTCGTCGTATAGCTGCGGGCATCAACCACATTGGCTCCGACAAGGGCAAGTGCCCCTGCAATGCGAGAAAAAATACCCGGATGATCACCCATGGCAAAACACGCGCGGGTGGCGTCGCGATCCTCATCCGGATGCAGACGGATTTCTACGGCACCTGGATCGCCGCTGTCCTCCAGCGATTTCAACATTTCCGCGAATTCGACATGTGTCGAAAGGTTCAGTCCCTGCCAATACGGATCATAATGCCGCCCGGTTTCGGTTTTCAGGTCAGATTTGGACCAGTTTTCCAATTCGGCCCGCAACCGCTTTTTAGCCCCATCTCCACGATTGGCTCGGTTAAGCGCCTCCATCCCGGATTCCAGTGCGTGTTTGGTGTCAGCATGCAAAGCGCGCAGCAATGTAGCCTTCCAGTTGTTCCAGGTCGTTGGTCCGACACCGCGGATGTCACAGACTGTCAGCACCGTCAGCAAGTCCAGCCGTTTGACGGTTGCAACAGCTTTCGCGAAATCGCGGATTGTGCGCGGGTCTGAGATATCGCGTTTTTGCGCCATATCGGACATCAGCAAGTGATAGCGTACAAGCCATTCGACGGTTTCAGAATCCGCCTTGCTCAGCCCCAATCGTGGTGCCACTTTGCGTGCGATTTGCGCACCCAGAATCGAATGATCTTCGGGGCGTCCTTTGCCGATGTCGTGCAGCAACAGAGCCACGTATAGAACCTTTCGGCTAACACCACCCTCCAGGATGGATGACGCCAAGGGCAGTTCCTCGATTAACTCTCCTCGCTCGATCTGCGCCAAATTGACAATGCACTGGATCGTATGCTCGTCCACCGTATAGCTGTGATACATATTGAACTGCATCATCGCCACGATGTGCTCAAACTCGGGCAAAAAGGCTGACAGAACCCCCAACTCGTTCATGCGTCGCAGGGCACGTTCGGGGTTGCCGTGTTTCAGCATCAGATCAAGAAAGATGCGCCGCGCCTCTTTGTCGTTGCGCATCTCATCGTCGATCAGGTTCAAGTTGGCCGTTACCAACCGCATTGCGTCGGGATGGATCAGCATACCCGTGCGCAAACCCTCTTCGAACAACCGTAACAGGTTGACCTTGTCTGACAGGAACGTGTCAGGGTCCGCGATATCCAGACGGCCATGGACCACGCGGTAACCGGCCTTGACGCGGGGGCGACGGCGGAAAATACGTTCCAGCAAGGCCGCGCCCTTCATGTGCGAGGCTTCCAGTTTGGTCAGGAAAATCCGTGTCAATTCGCCCACACGGGTGGCTTCGCGGAAATAGCGTTGCATGAACACCTCGACGGCGCGCCGACCGGCGCGGTCTTGATATCCCATACGATCGGCCACCTCGACCTGCAGATCGAAGGTCAGTTGTTCCGTCGCGCGGCCCGTCACCAGATGCAAATGAGACCTGACGGCCCAGAGGAATTCTTCGGCTTGCGCGAACTCGTCAAACTCTTCGGGCGTAAAGAGGCCCATAGGGACCAGTTCGGCCACATCCGTTACGCCATAGATATATTTTGCGATCCAGTAGAGCGATTGCAGGTCGCGCAAGCCGCCCTTGCCCTCTTTGACATTGGGTTCGACCATATAGCGTTCACCCTGCTTCAGGTGCCGCTCATCGCGCTCTTTCAGCTTGGCTTCGATAAATTCCCGCTCGGTGCCTTTGAAAAGATCGGTCTTCAGGCGCGCTTCAAGTTCTTGCGCAAGGGGCTGATCCCCGACGAGATACCGTTGTTCCAGCATGGCGGTACGGATGGTGAAATCATCGGCCCCCAGACGCAGGCAATCTTTGATCGTGCGTGAAGAGTGACCGACCTTCAGCCGCAGATCCCAGAGAATATAGAGCATGGATTCGATCACGCTCTCGGCCCAGGCGGTGATTTTGTACGGCGTCAGAAAAAGCAGATCTACATCGGATGACGGGGCCATCTCACCCCGGCCATAACCTCCCACTGCCAGCACAGCGATTTTCTCGCCTTGCGTGGGATTTGCCAGCGGATGCAGATGCTCGCTGGCGATGCGCATTGCTGTGCCGACCATCTGGTCCGTCAGATAGGTATAGGAATGCGTCAGCGGCAGTGCATCAAATGGGCGCTCGGCAAAGGCGTCCGCAATCGCCTTGCGGCCTGTCTTTTGCGCCTCTCGCAGAATGCGCACCGTCTCGGCGCGCAAGGCTGCGTTGTCCGAACTGTTTTCAACAGCGGCGGACAGGTTGGCATTGACCTCGGCGTTGTTAAAAATCTCGTCAGCCGCGCAGATCAGATTGACATCGGGCGCAGAGCCCTGCGCCGGTCGATTAGAATCCGGCGCCAGAGAAGCTTTGTGGGGCAGGGTCAATCACAACCACCTGTTTGTTCTGGATCGTGGCAACAGCCAGACCGCGTTCGTTCGTACCGTTCGGTCGCAGGCGGAAAATACCGCCGACACCCTGAAAACCGGCGTTCTGGGTTAATGCTGCACCTGTCAACGCGTTCGATTTGCCCTGGCTGACCAAGGCTCCGATCGCAGCGATTCCGTCATAGGCAAGCCCGCTGATCGGGTGTGGTGCCTCACCGTAGGTGTTGTTGTAACGCTGGCGATAAGCCTGTGCCTTTGCCGGATCGGGAAGTGCGAACCAGCCACCTTGTACGCCAGGCAATTCCAGCGTTTGGGCCGGAATGTCCCAGCGTGTCAGGCCGATATACTGAGTTGTCGCAGGAGATACACCAGCCTCGGGCAACAACTGGCTGTAAAGCGGCAGCGCGCCTGCGGTTGTCGCGGTCAGGAAAATTGAATCCGCGCCGGTCGAATCGACCGTTGCTTTGATCGCCGAAACCGAATCGATCACGCCCTGCTGTGACCGGTCATATCCAACTGTGCCCGCATTGTTGACGCGGCTGTTGCTGAGCGCGGCAGCGATGGCAGACTGGCCTAGCTGGCCCGCTGAGTCATTGCTGTGCACAATGACAGTACTGTTTTTACCCTGCTGTCCGGCGTAGTTCACCAGCCTGTTGGCCGTGTTCTGGAAAGTGGGGCCAAGCACATAGACATTGCCGCCCGCAATGCTGGTGTTGTTCGAGAAGGACAGCACGTTCACATTGTTGTTTAGCACCGCAAGTCCTGCCGCGTTTGCGGCTTGTGCGTACACTGGCCCAAGAATGATCTTGGCCCCGTCCGCTACAGCTTGCTGTGCAACCGCCGAAGCCGTTCCGGCATTTCCGGCCGTGTCGTAGACGCGCAGATCAATCTTGACGTTCGGCAAATCCGCGATGGCCAGCCGTGCCGCGTTCTCAAGGCTTCGTGCAAGGGCCGCATCGCCAGACTGAGGTGATCCGCTTGGGACCAACAGGGCCACCGGAACCGGGTCAGAGGTGTCGATCGAGGGGCCTCCGCTGATGCCGCCGACTTCACAGGCGGCCAGAAAAGCGGCCGTGGCCAGTACAATGGCGGATTTCGCCAGTTTGCGTGCGGGCTTGCAAACGGTAAACATCTAAAAGAAAACTCCCTGATCCGGCGTCTGAGGGCACCTTGGTCTATTGAACCGCGATAATAAACGTCACGCTGTGAGGGTCCAGCTTTGAATTTCCAAAAGATCAGATTGGCCACTGGGCTGTACTTTATTGCCACCCCAATCGGGACGGCACGCGATATTACGCTCAGGGCGCTCGATGTTTTGGCCTCGGCAGACATGATTGCTGCCGAAGATACGCGCAGCTTGCGACGTTTGATGGAAATCCATGGCGTGCCGCTCGAAGGGCGCCGCATATTGGCCTACCACGATCACAGCGGCGCGGGCGCGCGGGGCAAAATACTTGAGGCGCTGGAACAAGGGCAATCGGTGGCTTACGCGTCCGAGGCGGGAATGCCGCTGATCGCCGATCCCGGCTATGATTTGGGCCGTCAGGCGGCTGAGGCTGGGCACAACGTGACATGTGCACCGGGACCGTCTGCTGTTTTGACGGCGCTGACATTGGCGGGGCTTCCCACGGATGCATTTTTCTTTGCCGGGTTCTTGCCCAATGCCTCTGGCGCAAGGCGTTCACGAATCGAATCCCTGCGCAGCGTCCCCGGAACGCTTGTCTTCTATGAATCGCCGAAGCGCGTGGCTGCCTGCCTCTCTGATCTCGCGGATATTTTGGGTGGAGACCGACAGGCGGCCCTGTGCCGTGAACTCACGAAGAAGTTTGAAGAAACTCGCCGAGGGACGCTCGCTGATCTGGCAACAGAGTACGAGGGCGCATCGGTAAAGGGCGAGGTGGTTCTGCTTGTGGATCGCGCCCATTCGCAATCTGTTAAGGACGCTGACGTAGAAGAGGCATTGATAAAAGCATTGCAAACGCATTCGGTGCGTGATGCGGCTGATCTGGTGTCAGAGATGTTCAGCCTGCCGCGCCGCCCGATCTATCAGATGGCTCTGAAGCTGGGAAAGGGATGATATGGCACAGAGATCCGTTCGGGGTTCTGTATCTTATCACGCTGGACAATCCGCCGAACTTTGCGTGGCCGCCGAATACGAGCGACGGGGTTATTCAATCGCAAGACGCAGGTGGCGCGGTGCTGGCGGTGAAATAGATCTGATCGCGCGCAACGCAGATGGGTTGGTCTTCATTGAGGTTAAGAAAAGCCGTAGTTTTGACCGTGCAGCCGCTCGGATTAGTCGCCGACAGATGGATCGAATTTGCGCATCCGCTGCCCAGTTTCTTGAACAGGAGCCTGCTGGTCAGCTGACGAATACTCGGTTTGATGCGGCACTGGTTGATGACACTGGAACTGTTCAAATCATCGAAAACGCCTTTGGTTTGGACTGACCCCCATTGAACCCGTCAAGCCTCTGCGCCATGTATCGAGCGTGGAATTGAGGGATACACCATGAAGATCGCCTTTCAGATGGACCCAATCGGGGCCGTGGATATCAACGCCGACAGCTCTTTCCGTCTGGCAGAAGAGGCTCAGGTACGCGGCCACCAGCTGTTTTTTTATGGCCCGGATCAACTGGCTTACCAGGAAGGCAAGACCACGGCGCGCGGCCATGACATGACGGTGCAACGAGTCGCTGGCAACCCGGCAGTGTTGGGCCCTGAGCGTGAAGTGGACCTTGCTGAATTTGATGTCGTCTGGCTGCGCCAAGACCCCCCGTTTGACATGCACTACATCACCTCGACCCATTTGCTTGACCGGCTAAAGGGGCAGGCCCTGGTGGTTAACGATCCGTTTTGGGTGCGAAACTATCCCGAAAAGCTGCTGGTTCTGGATTTCCCTGAACTGACTCCGCCCACCACGATTGCGCGGGATTTGCGAACCATCAAGGCGTTCAAGGAAAAGCATGGCGATATCATCCTCAAGCCGCTTTACGGCAACGGAGGTGCTGGCGTGTTCCGTCTTGATGCGAATGACCGCAACCTGACATCGCTACATGAGCTGTTCACCGGCTTTTCTCGTGAGCCATTGATTGCGCAGAAATTCCTGCCGGACGTGCGCAATGGCGACAAGCGGGTCATACTTGTCGATGGTGAGCCGGTGGGCGCCATCAACCGCGTTCCGGCTGAGGGCGAGACCCGCTCGAACATGCATGTGGGCGGGCGCCCCGAGAAAATCGGCCTGTCCGAGCGAGATATGGAAATCTGCGCTGCGATTGGACCGTTATTGAAGGAACGTGGTCAGATCTTTGTGGGGATCGATGTAATTGGCGACTACCTGACCGAGATCAACGTGACCTCACCCACTGGTATTCAGGAGCTTGAGCGCTTCAATGGCGTGAACATCGCCGAGAAAATCTGGCAAGCGATTGAGGCGAAACTTTAAGCTCCTGCTTTGGCGCTGATGCGAAAGCTCAGCGCCTCTGCGACATGGGGGCGGCGCACATCCGGCTCACCTTCGAGGTCGGCAATGGTGCGGGCCACGCGTAGGATGCGGTGAAAGGCGCGGGCCGACAGGCCAAAGCGTTCCGCGGCTTTCAGTAATAGTTCTTTGCCCTGGGCATCAGGGGCGGCGATTTCCTCCAGCACATTGCCTTCTGCATCTGCGTTTTGACGGGTATTTGGCGTGTCGCGAAAGCGATCTGCTTGTATGGCGCGCGCCGCTTCGACCCGCTCTGCGACGGTCGCAGAGCTGTCGCCGGTAGGCGGCAGGTCGAGATCGGTAAATCCGACCGGAGGGACTTCGATGCGCAGATCGAACCGGTCCACCAACGGCCCTGAGATACGCCCCAAGTAATCCTCGCCACAGACCGGTGCGCGTGAACAGGCGCGGGACGGGTCCGTCAGGTATCCGCATTTACACGGGTTCGCGGCGGCTACCAGCATAAAGCGGCATGGGTATTTCACATGGGCGTTGGCGCGGGCGACCATTACCTTGCCGGTTTCAATAGGTTGGCGCAGGGTTTCTAAAACTGTGCGCGGAAATTCGGGAAACTCGTCCATGAACAGGACGCCGTTATGCGCCAGTGAAATCTCACCGGGTTTCGCGCCTTTGCCACCGCCCACGATCGCGGCCATCGAAGCGGTATGGTGCGGCTCGCGAAACGGTCTGGCGCGGCTGATGCCACCTTCGTCCAGTAAGCCGCAAAGCGACTGGATCATCGATGTCTCTAAAGCTTCGACCGGGCTCAGAGGCGGCAAAATACTCGGCAGACGCGCCGCCAGCATGGATTTGCCGGAACCCGGTGTCCCGATCATGATCAAATGATGCCGCCCGGCTGCGGCGATTTCCAAGGCGCGTTTGGCGCGCTCTTGCCCCTTCACGTCCCGCAGGTCCCGTGCGTTGGGTGATAGTTTCACTTCGCCCGGTGTCGCAGCGGGCAGCGCAGACTGACCGGTAAAGTGCCTTACTACATCCCCCAACGAGCCCGCTCCGATCACCTGCGTGGCATCCACCCACGCGGCTTCGGCGCTCGAGGCGCTGGGACAAAGCAAGCTGCGATCATCGGCGGCTGCTGTCATGGCAGCGGGCAGCGCGCCGACGACGGGTACCAGAGAACCATCCAAAGACAACTCGCCCAACGCGACAGCGCCCTCGGCAGCATCCGCTGGGATGATTTCCAACGCAGTCAACAAAGCGACGGCGATAGGCAGGTCGAAATGGCTGCCCTCTTTGGGCAGATCGGCAGGCGAAAGGTTAATCGTGATCCGTTTCGACGGCAGCGCGATCGCCATCGAACTTAGCGCGCTGCGTACCCGGTCCCGTGCTTCGGAGACTGCCTTGTCAGGCAATCCCACGATGGAAAAGGCCGGAAGGCCCGGTGAGACGGCGCATTGCACCTCGACCGGGCGGGCATCGACTCCTTGAAAGGCAACAGTGTGGGCGCGGGCGACCATGGCAATCCTGTTCTTGGTTAACAGGACGTTGCTGCCATGGCTGCAGTTTAAGAATCGTTAACGTCAGCAACCATCGCCGTAAATTTCGGCCACGCCTCAGGGTCGGCAATGGTCTTGTCTCGGCAAAACGGATTACAAAAGCCCCAAATCTTGCCATCGAGTTCCAGATATTCTTGTACAGGCTTGCCGGAATAGGGGCAGGCTGTGTTGACCGAGGGGCCTGTGCTGACTGCCAATGCCTCTGAATCCCCACCAATTGGCCAGCTGTGTGCGGGAAGGTCTTGCGGGTACGGGAAGGGCTCATACGCGATCGTCATGCCCATGGCGCGCCATTGTCGAACTGCGATATCCGAGAGCAGGTGCATGCAGTATGCGCGATTGTCTTCGGAGACGGGCAGTCCGTAGCCAATAATTCGCGCAGCGACCGGCGTGTAGAAAACATCAGCCAGAGAATAGGCACCAAACAGCGGGCCCGACGCGGCGCCAGAGACCTTCCGTGCATGGGCCCAGAGGGTTTCAATCCGCTGCAAATCAGTTATCGTTTCAGGTGAAGGTTTGAACCCTTCCCAGCAATGTTTCAACTGCATGGGGCATTGCCCCCGCAGCGCTGTGAAACCGGCAACCATTTCAGCACAAAGCCACCGGGCTGTGGCGCGGGCGGAGGGGTCTGACGGCCAAAGCCCTGCTTCGGGATGGCGTTCTGCCAATGTCTCTGCCATCGCGAGGCTTTCGCCGACCACGGTTCCATCTGGAAGACGCAGCGCAGGAACAAGGCGCGCCGGGGCCAGTGGTTCTATATCCGCCGCCATGGTGCCGGAATAAAGGCCAATCATGTGGGTGCGGTATGGCAGGCCGAATTTCTCAAGCATCAGCCATCCGCGCATGGACCAGCTGGAAAATAACCGGTCACCGATAAAGAGCTCATATGTCATGCGGCAACGATGTCGGACAGAGACGCGTCGGTAAATCAGAGATTTGTGCGCACCCTTATCACGGTCGGTGATTAATCCGACCTACAGTCCAACCATCGTTATGGCGCGTGATCTCGGTGACGGACAGGTTATCGATGCGGTGACCAAACGCGTGTTGGGCGTCCACGTCCAGAGCGCGTTGGACCTGAGTCAGGATCACTCCGAAATGGGCGACCAGGACTAGGTCACATCCGGTATGGGCCGCGATCAGGGTGTCGACGACCCTATCGACACGCGCGCGGACCTCATTCCAGCTTTCCCCGTTTGGAGGCCTGACCTCGCCCGGATTATCCCAGTAGGCAAAGCAAAGCTCGGGATCTTCGGCCTCGATCTCGGCGAAGGGGCGCATCTCCCAGTTGCCGAAATTAATTTCGCGCAGATCGCGGTGGTGCGGAAGGCGGAGTCGCGTGCCTTGAATGGCGCTGGCCGTATCGCTGGCGCGTGACAAGTCTGATGAGATTACGACGGCATTGGAAGGCAGATGCGCATCAAGCCGTGCAATCGCGGCCTTATCACTCAAGTCGGCAGGAAGGTCGGACCAGCCTACCATAGTTTTAGCATGGGTGGGGCCGTGCCGTACCAAATGCAGGCGCGTCATAGGGGTTGCCCTTTGAGAACCAGCGGCAGCCCGGCCGTAACCTGCACCACCCGATCTGCCTGCGCAGCCAGAGCGATGTTCAGCCGTCCCTGCGCCTCGCGGAATCGACGGGACAAGGCGTTGTCGGGGACGATCCCGTGGCCGACTTCGTTTGATACCACGACGATCTGGGCGGCACAGGTCTTCATCGCCTCAAGCAGCCCGGCCTGTGCTTCCTCTAGGTTATTCTCTGCCAGCAGGTGATTTGTCAGCCACATGGTTGCACAATCGATCAGGCAAATCTGATCATTTGTCAGCTTGGCGAGTTCCGGCGATAGATCAAATGGCGCTTCGATCGTCGTCCACCCGCTGCCGCGTTGTGCAATATGTTGCCTGATTTTTAGGCGCATCTCGTCATCAAACACTTGTGATGTCGCAAGGTAAACGCGACTTTTCCCAGTTGAAACAGCAAGTTGCTCCGCAAAAGCAGATTTTCCGGATGCAGCGCCGCCTAGGATAAAGGTTAAATCGGCATGCACTTTTATTACCTTTCTGGTGATCCACCCGGTTTTGTCCTGCGTATCGACCACAAGTCGGCAAGGCAAGCCCGGCTCATCGCCTGTGAAAAAAGGGGAGAATTGCATGGCACTCGACAACGCACATGATTTTTCGATGTCCCGTAAGGCAATGAAGGCCGAGTTGCTGGATGCCGAGACAGAACTGAAACTGGCCTATGCCTGGCGCGATGAACGCGATGAACAGGCGCTGCATCGCCTCATTACGGCTTACATGCGGCTGGCGATATCAATGGCGGCGAAATTCAAACGCTACGGCGCGCCGATGAATGATCTGATTCAGGAGGCGGGACTGGGCTTGATGAAAGCCGCCGACAAGTTCGATCCGGATCGGGGTGTGCGGTTTTCAACGTATGCAGTGTGGTGGATCAAGGCCAGCATTCAGGATTACGTGATGCGCAATTGGTCGATGGTGCGCACTGGTTCGACCTCTTCCCAGAAATCGCTGTTCTTCAACATGCGTCGGGTACAGGCGCGTCTGGAGCGCGAAGCCGCGACTGAGGGGCTGGAGCTGGATCGCCATCAGTTGCATCAGAAGATTGCCGCCGAAATCGGAGTCCCGCTGCGTGATGTCGAGATGATGGAAGGCCGTCTGGCAGGGTCCGATTTCTCGCTGAATGCGGTGCAGTCTGCAGATGAGGACGGGCGCGAGTGGATTGATGCGCTGGAAGATGACAGCGAACAAGCCGCCGAGGTAGTAGAGAACAGCCACGACAACCAGCAACTGCGCGAATGGCTGGTGGCGGCGATGCAAGCATTGAACGATCGCGAGCGGTTTATCGTTCGCGAAAGAAAACTGCGTGAGCCTGCCCGGACGCTGGAAAGTCTTGGGAAAGAGCTTGGCCTGTCGAAAGAGCGTGTGCGCCAGCTCGAGGCGGCAGCGTTCACAAAGATGCGCAAGAACCTTGAAGCGCAATCGCGCGAGGTGCAACACTTCTTCGCATGAAACCTCTTGCGATTCTTACAGCTTTTGTGTTGCTCGCCACTTTGCCTCAAACGGTTCGAGCTGCTGAATTTATCCCTCAGGACGTGTTGGCCGACATGCGGGCCGCGGATGTCGTCATTCTGGGCGAGATTCATGACAACCCTCAGCATCATCTGGTCCAAGCCGAAGCAGTTGAGGCAATCACGCCCACGGCGGTTGTCTGGGAGATGGTGACCGAAGAAGGTGCTCAGCGGTTGGCTCAAAAAGCGGCAACCAATCCCGAGGAGCTGTCCCGAATTCTGCGCTGGGCAGAATCCGGTTGGCCGCCTCTCAGAATGTACTACCCCATTTTTCAGGCCGCGGATGTGCCGGTGTATGGCGCGATGGTTCCGCGTGAAGCGGCCCGCGCTGCTATGGAACGCGGGGCGGCCACAGCGTTGGGGGCTGATGCGGCCAGATATGGATTGACTGTACCCCTGTCGGATG
This sequence comes from Ruegeria sp. C5, assembly GCF_056537605.1. Lineage (NCBI taxonomy): Bacteria > Pseudomonadati > Pseudomonadota > Alphaproteobacteria > Rhodobacterales > Roseobacteraceae > Ruegeria > Ruegeria sp. C5. The sequence continues at coordinate 192,931 of NZ_JBQFRX010000004.1, forward strand.
AAGATCAAGCCGCACGCGAGGCTGATCAACTGGCGGCACATTGCGACGCATTGCCCGCTGAAGTTCTACCGCAGATGGTCGCCATTCAACGTCTGAGGGACGCTGTGTTGACCCGAGCCATTCTGCGCGCCACCGACGAAACTGGTGGGCCTGTCGCGGTCATCACTGGCAATGGCCATGCCCGTAAGGATCGCGGAATTCCGACTTTTCTGTCGCGACTGCGCCCCGGTTTGAAGGTCTTTGTACTCGGACAATCCGAAGATGGGTTCGTGAGCGGGGATTTTGATGCTGTTATCGATAGCCCCACAGTCGAGCGAGAAGACCCCTGCAAAGCCTTTGAGGCGCAGAATTAACTGCTGGAACTGCCCGCCAGCGTTGCCTAATGTCAGGGCCGACCGGGACGGGAAGGGTGAGCCATGCTGTCATCGAAACGTATTCTGCTGATTATCGGCGGTGGGATTGCGGGCTACAAGTCGCTGGACCTGATCCGGCGGTTGCGGGAACGTGGTGCAGCGGTCACGCCGGTTTTGACCCGTGCTGCCGAAGAATTCGTAACTCCGTTATCCGTGTCTGCCCTGGCCGGTGAAAAGGTCTATCGAGATCTCTTTGATCTGACCGATGAAGCGGAGATGGGTCATATTCAGCTTTCCCGTTCGGCTGATCTGATCGTGGTTGCTCCGGCAACGGCCGATCTGATGGGTAAGATGGCAGGCGGGTTGGCTAATGATCTGGCCTCGACCCTTTTGATGGCGACCGATACGCCGGTTCTGTGTGCGCCTGCGATGAATGTCCGCATGTGGGAGCATCCCGCAACCCGGCGTAACCATGCGCAACTGGAAGCAGACGGCGTGCGTTTTGTCGGCCCCAACGAAGGCGATATGGCTTGCGGTGAATACGGTCCGGGCCGCATGTCGGAGCCACTTGAAATTGTCGCTGCGATCGAGGCGCAGTTCGGGGATGGGCCTTTGGCTGGCAAACGTATTCTGGTGACCTCGGGTCCGACACATGAACCAATTGATCCGGTACGATACATCGCCAACCGATCGTCGGGCGCTCAGGGAACAGCTGTTGCACGCGCGCTATCTGCGCTGGGGGCCGATGTTACATTTATCACGGGTCCGGCTGACGTGCCTCCTCCAGACGGCGTGAAGGTCGTGCGTGTAGAGACCGCGCTGCAAATGTCGGATGCGGTCGACGCAGCGCTTCCAGTGGATGCGGGGGTATTTGCAGCTGCAGTGGCCGATTGGCGGGTATCCAGTGCCTCGGACCGGAAGCTGAAGAAAAGCCGCGACGGGGTGCCCGCGCTAGAGTTTGCCGAGAATCCCGACATTTTGAAGCGCATCGCGCGAATGGGAAGTGGCAGGCCCGTTTTGGTAGTGGGTTTTGCCGCCGAAACAGACAACGTGATCGAACATGCTACGGCCAAACGTGCCCGCAAGGGATGTGACTGGATCGTTGCGAATGATGTCAGCCCCGCGACAGGTATCATGGGCGGTTCTGAGAATGCGGTGATCCTGATCTCAGAGCAAGGTGCCGAAGAATGGCCGCGTATGGGCAAGGATGATGTGGCAAAGCGGCTGGCAGCCAAGATCGCTGGCGCGCTGACCAGATAACAGCCATAAAGACAAGAGGTACAGGTATGGTGGCAATTCGCGTGATCCGAGAGGAGTGGGCTGACCCGTTGGTGCCCTTGCCTTCATACGAAACCGCGGGTGCTGCCGGGGCGGATGTGCGCGCCAATCTGCCGGATGGTACGTCTATTATTCTGGAACCGGGCCGTCGTGCGCTGATACCGACAGGCCTTAGGATCGAAATTCCGCAGGGGTTCGAGGTTCAGGTGCGTCCACGATCGGGCCTTGCCTTGAAACACGGGATCACCTTGCCCAACACTCCGGGTACAATCGACAGCGACTATCGCGGTTATTAGGACCGGAGAGAAAAGCGACTTTATGTGTTTTTCTGACTGGGGCAATGCCCACAGAACTTCGTAATTTTCTAAACGGGATTGATCCTACGGTACTATTTTTCCCGTCGAGTAGCGGATGGGTTCGAGTGATGAGGGGCGCCTTGGCGCGCGCGCTCCCCAAAAAGCAAGCGAGTGCCAAGGCGCTATGGCCCGAAGGGCCATTTCGTACTGAGGAACGAAATTTCCACCGAGTCTTGGAGCCAATCTGCTTGCGAATAAGTGTTTCGTGGTTGCGGAGACGTCTCGTCTCTGCGCCCAAACGGGAGTCTTGACGCTTTTAATATCTTCATCTCTATTGTTTTTTTTTATGTTGAGTTGGAGTTGGGTGTATTGGCGCATTTCGTTCGTTGCGAAGATCGGCACCTAACGAGTTTTGGGCTCCATGAATTGGTGGGATATGGAATCGGTGTCATCTGGTCTCGAGACTGGACCCCGTATGTCGAAGCTGCCGATTATCTTCGACATAAAGCAATTGGTGTCTGGGCGGGAGGCAGGCGTTCGAAATATGCAAGTGTTGTTCGGCCTTCGATGAACACCATTCTTGCTGTCGCAAATGACTTGACTAATTTTTTTGATTGGTGCGAAACCCGTCACATCGACTGGAAAGAAATTTCCTACAGCCAACTGTGCCAACATTACCAAGGTCAGATGTGCTCTGGAAATTGGTCTTTGCGGGTTGTGGGCAAGCCTTTGTCGCCAAGCACGATTAACAGGCGAATGGCCTATGTTTCAGATTTTCTGGAGTATTCTGCATTGCACGGTTTGCGTTTACCATTTGAAACCGAAAGGAGGCGAATTCGCTTCCATCCAACGCAAGATTTTCTCATGGCAAGGGCAGGTCGAGTGCGCCAACATCCGCGGGATCTTCGATTACCTTCACCAAATGAAATCGGCAAATGGCTTGGTGGCATGGAAAAACGGTTTGGACCGAGTATTGCCCTCGCCGCAAAGACGGCTATCCGTCTTGGATTGCGTCCTGATGAAGTCGTCAATCTTCCGCTCAACGGGCTACCAAAAATTCCAATTGATCGGAGTAGAGCTACCGTCAAGATGACAATCATTTTTGGTACAAAGGGCGGCCGCCGTATTGGTGACTCTGAGAAGAAAGGAAAGCCGCGTCGAATTAACGTACCCGTAGATCTTCTCATAGAGTTGCATGCTTATGCTCGTGTGAGGAGAAAGAAGCTCTTAGCAAAGTTTCGCAAGAGAAATCCAGGCGAGAAAGCACCTAAGAAGCTATTCCTAACTGACACAGCGGGGACCACGCTATCATACCACTGGTTTTACAAGGTTTGGGTTGCTTCTCAACCTCTGCCTTTCGACGGGTTTAGTCCACACCTTGCTCGACACATCTGGGCTTGCTTCACACTAAAAGAGAAGATTCAGCGAGAGATTGAGATTTCCTCCTCAGATGCACTGGTTTCTCAGGTGGCTCCTTACCTCCATCAAACATTAGTTGATGTGTACTTGCGGCCACAACTTGGGCATATCGATACGCGAACAAGTGACATGTACCTGGCGTGGCTTTCAGATGATGCCGACTTACTGAATTTGAGAGACAGTTGGGTCTCCTTTCTCGAAGATGCGTAAGTTTGGCAAACACACACTGCAAAACCAAGATGCTCCGCTGAATTTGGATCATCACGACTGCAACGATACGCAGTTCACTGAAACTGATCCCCTGTTAATACAGTATCGAGAAAGAAGTGGTCGCTATATAGAAATCGATCTTCGCGCTTATCGTGATGGTGCAGCAGAGAGGAACCTTGTTGGATTCCCGCAAATTGTAGCAGAAGTTTTACCTGTTGTTCGGAGCTTCCTTAGTACTCCGCGCACAAAAGCTTCAATAGACTCATATTTGCAAAAAACATTGGGAGTCATGGTAAAGTGGTTGTCTTATTTGTACCGAGAAACAGGTGAGGCGCCAACCAGTGTTTTCATGTTCACAAACGCGGATGGTGAACTCCTCAAGCAGTATCTTATCTCTCAGCCCGGTAATTTGCGAGCAAGAGGAAAATCACTCTCAACCGTCCACAGCTTTATCACAAGAGCACGTGGTACTGGTGCGTCGTCTCTGCAATGGCCAACTATTGAACATGGGCGCACAATCAAGATCCAGGAGGACGTTAACCCTGAGGCTGTACGTGCGATCTACAACGCTTGTAAAAGAATTCTTGAACAGGCTGATCAGTCTCACCGGAGAGGGCTTGCCTGGCTTTCGAATGGAGTGGATCCAAGAATTCAATCCGGCCCGCGGCGACTTTGGGAAAAAGGGTCTCGGGGTTCTGTAAAAAACCAAAACTGGTATAGCCACGCCAACCTTGCTGTACTTATGCGCGAATATCTCCGCGAAAAAGTTCTGAAATCAGGCAAGTTCAGTTCGCAAGATCTTACAAAGATGAGAAACCACCTCAGTCGTGGAAACACCTGGGCAGGCGTCACATATACCGATCTTCAGCACGCTATTGCGCCTTCAAATTTAGAGGTAGCAGCTTCAATTCTGATTGTAAGCATGGAAACAGGTTGGATCGATACTGTCGATGCCGTTGATCTTTCCACTGACTGGTTTGAGGTGCGGCACGCAGATAATGGCTCCGAAGCGAGAAAAACGGACAGTGTCATATTAAAGGCGATTAGACCCAAAACTGGAAAGCCACATATATCGGTAGGCCTTGCCGGACCTCGTTTTCGTTCCTTTCGAATAATTCGAATGCTTGAGAAACGTTCCGAATACCTAAGAACGCTGCTCAGGGAGAAACGGAAGATGACCGAAAAAGAGCCGGACAGCTTGGAAAAAGCCGCGGCTTTGGCAGAGATTGATTATAGATTGCGTTCCCCATGGATCTATCTCAATACGCGGCAATCTGGAGTGAAGGCTGTCAGCAGAGTCAGACTTGCACAATTGATGAATGAGCAGTTGCCCATTATTCGAAAAAGAGCTCTTGAACTGCCAAGTGTGCGCAAGAAGGCTAATGAAAAAGTCGCTCAGAGTATACGCACCCTAAATTGGTCAGACCTCAGAGACGCGTTTGCGGCTCACATATATGCAGCCAGTGGCGGAAACGTTTTCTTGGTTAAACGCGCGTTGAATCACAATGACGTTCGGGTTACGCGCAGCTACCTCCGACAACGCAGGCTCATACGTGAGCATTTTGATGATTTTCGAAAAGTTATTTCAGCCGCATTGGAAGAAGTGTCTCAAGGAAGGACTTTAGATCCCACTATACTTTTTTTGCGATCAAACTATGCAGATTTCACGAATGAAGATCGTGAGAGGCTTAGACTATATAGAACGCGCCTTGGAATGGGGTGCACAGATCCAAACAACCCAGACCCAGTAATTTCTTCGCGCTCTGGAGCACTTTGTGAGACACAAAGATGCATCCTGTGCCGTCATGGTGTGATCTTCACTGAAGCATGGAAGGGGCTCGCTGATCGCCACGCAGATTTGATCTGGATTCGACAAGCGAGTTCTCCAAATCGGTGGTCGACATCGACTCTTTCCTGGGAGCTCGAAGCAATAGAGCTCGCAAGAGAAATAGCCTTTAGTGATGTGAAGATTGAATTTCGAGATCATTCTGAAGCTCGGCTGAAACGCCTGGAGGCGGGAACTGAGTTCATCTTTGATGATCCTTCGCTGTAGGTTTAAAAATGGACGCAACTCTACAAAATGCCATTTCAAACGACTACTACCGGCAATTTTCAAGTTCGTTTAGTCTGGATCTCGCATGGTCAATCGCCTGGGAGGAGCTGGCTGAATACCCAATTTCGCCAGTATCATTGTCCAACGATAACGTTCCTACACTTGTGAAAGACGACGTCTGGCTGCTTCCCGCGGAATGGTGCCCCCCATCTAAACGGGCGTTATGTTATCGAAAAATTGATTTTCGGAATGCAGTTTCTCTGGATTGTGCACCCAGCAGGTCCAAACATTTCGTAGAGACATTGAAGCGGATTGCAGTTCTCGACCGCTTTCAGACTGTGAGAGCTAAGAGGAAAGGAAAGCAACATCTTATTAAACCGCCCACTTCGTTGACATGGGTGAGAAGATGGCGGTCTACGATCGCAGTCGCGCGGTACTTAGTTGAAAACAGTGCAATGACTGCAAAAACCGCTGTTAGATCAAGCGCAGGGCTTAAGCTTTTTGCGGGGCTATCTCCGGGCGAAATGGAAGATTTGAAAACCAGATTTCCTACGTGGAGCAACGCCGCGGTCTCCCGTCTCAATGCACTATTCGCCGCAGGTTTATTCGACGATTGGCCAAGTGCTGACGTAGGTGTGAAGAAATTTGCAAAACGGACAGGAAGTCGAGCAAGTGATCACCTATCAGACGAGGCTTTCACTCAGATTATTCACTGCGCAATCTTGCTTTCTCATATGCAGCCAGAGTTACTGGCCGCGTTCAGGCGAGCGGTCATCTATGGTCAGGCCCATTCCAGGGGGAAGCGATTTTCGGTACTGCAAGAAGAACAAAAGAGGGTGCTCTCGTCTTGGCGGTCTCCGCGCCTTGCGCCAGAAGTTCAGTTCGGGTTTACAGTTTGGGTTGCGGGTGAGGACAACGTAGTTAAGCCGTTTGAATCTTGGCCACTCCCGACCGTTAGGGGGGCAAAGTCGCTGCTGCATCTATGTCAGACTGCAAACGCAATTTTATTGTTGACCACAGGAATGCGAGTGGGAGAGCTATCGTCCCTGCCATTTGATTGCGCCAGAATAGTTGATGGGCGGAGTTTTTTGACTGGTCCCTCGTTCAAAGACAATGATGATGGCTCAGGTGTAAACAGGCATTGGCCGTTACCCAAAGTTGCTGCCCACGCTCTTTCCAACCAACAAGAGTTGTCTCGGGCGATGTTGGATGATCAACAACTGTGGGTACCATTCGGAGGGGGCAAGAATACTACCGGAGTGCCAGTTTTGGACAATGCTATTTCCATGTTTGCAAAACGTGTGGCGAGAGAAAAGCAACAAAAGCTGTCCGAAATAGATGGGAAGGTAACGCCGCATCGTTTCCGCTATACGATCGCTCGCCTGATAGCTCTGTCCCTTACTAACGCTTCGCAGGTTCTTTTTGACGTTCTGGGGCATGACGATGTGGAGGTAACACTGGGATATGCACATCAAGATCCCGAACTTGCAGAAGAAATTGATCGCATTCAGTCTGAAGTGTTGGTCGTGCGTGCAAAGGAGATTCTTGACAATTCGGAAAGTAATGGCGGCCCTGCAGCGGGCTTATTGCGGCGCACAAAAAAGGAGATGCTGGTAAGATCAGGGAAATTAGATCTTGATGTCGATGACATCGCGGCGGCCGCAAGCCTCTTAGGCGATGTAGAAGTTGTACGCCCAGGAGTTCTATGTACAGCTCAGAAGCTTGAACGAGGTGCATGTTCTTCGAGTCTGGGACTTCGGGATATAGGGGCATGTTCTACGAGTTGTGGTCACAGACTTGAATTGGCGGCTTATCGCTCGGATCGCATCACAAAGATTCAACACGTCTTGCGGAAGCTGAACGCAGACGCTCTTTCCGAACTTGAGGTCGCATTTTGGCAGAACCAACTCGTCTCAAGTTTGAACGCTTTCCCAGAAATCCTCGATGATCGGAACATGGCGGCCCCTCTTGAGAAAGAATTGCGTGCGTGTGACCCCAATATTTGGAGCAATGTGCAGGAAGATCTGAAGGCACGCCTCGGGTGGGTGAAAGGTTCGTCGAATGGCTAAGCACTTCGAAAAATTGATGGAGTTTAAGAAGGCGCAACGCGAGCAAACACGAGTGCGAGTGTTAGAAGCTCTTCGAACAATTGAAAACGAGATCTCCCAACACGGAACCTATCTTGAAAACAATGGAAAACTGAACCAGCGGGAAGTTTGCCGCCGAGCAAACATAGGTCAGACGACCCTCCGAAATCCGCATCACCATGAAACTCGAGACATCGTCAAGCACTGGCTTAGCGAACTAAAAATAAGCACCGCCATCGAAACCGGTGGAGAGAGGGCGAAAACAGTAAAGACAATCGCTTCTCTCAAGGAAATTATTTCTAAGATGAGCGCTGAAGTATACAAGCTGCGAGTTGAAAATGAGGCTCTATCGTCGGAGAACGATTTCCTGCGTGAGAATCTGAACGAACAAAAACTCGCCGGTTCTAATGTTGTGCCAATTAACAAGGAAAACACTCGTGACGAAAATCGTTAAATTCAAGAGGGTTGATGGTAATGATTTGCCGCTTCCCAGCTATGCGACAGAGGGCTCGGCAGGAATGGATCTCCGCGCGTTTCTACCTAACGGACCAATTGATCTTGTTCCAGGTGAGCTAAGCTTGATTTCAACTGGCCTCTACGTTGAGCTACCTCAATGCACAGAGATGCAAATTCGACCTCGCTCGAGTCTTGCCATCAAGCGAAAGATAATTATCCCGAACAGTCCTGCCACGATTGATGAAGACTATCGAGGTATCGTGTACGTCGGTCTCTATCAACTTGGAGGTGAGCCAACTACATTGAATCATGGTGATCGTTTTGCGCAGGCGATCATCGCGCCGGTACTACGGGCTTCAATTGTCGAAGCGCACGAACTATCTTTAACTGGCCGCGCATCAGGTGGTTTTGGCTCAACAGGTAGAGAATAGAGCAAAACAGAACAATTTGCTGAGCAGGTTCAAAGGTAGTGATCGTGTTGCGTGGCGGATTCTGTAACTTTCAGAACTTCTTCGGGGTCGACGCCTAAAGCCCTACAAATAACAATAAGCTCAACGACGTCTATACGGCGTTCTTCGCTTTCTATTCGAGCAACTAAGGATTGCTGGCAATGTAGTCTTTCGGCCAATTGCTCCTGGGACAATCCTGAACGCTTTCTTGCGTCTACAATGGCTTGGCACAAAGCTTTGTGCCCACTGCTTCTTATAGTTTTTGACATGACCGCCAAACATTTGTGTGCTTGACGATCCCTAATCTGGATTTTAGATTATCTAAAAAGTAGATAATATGACCTGGAGCGACACGAATGCCTGAAGGTGGTTCGTTGAATTTCATAGCCTTGGCGGATTTGGCGGCAAGAAAGGCCCGAGACGAAGTCATCGTTAAGAGCATTCCGCAGCCTTTGGCACGCCGTTTTGTAACGAGTCTTCTCGATCGCCCGTTCCTGCGCCCGCTTTTGGAACTTGAAATCAATGGGTGCACCAGCTTTGAAGGAGCACTTCTATTGGTAGGGCAGGAGCTTGCTCACGCCACGAAGTTCCGATGCCGAAGCCAGCAGTTTCGAGGTGAAGAGTGCGAGGCTTTGGAGATATCCCCATTGGGTTGGACAACCTTGGCAGCGGAGCAAGTGGGATTGGAAGAGAACCGTTGGATGCACCTGTTTAGAGAGGCCATTCAGGGATATGTATGTGTCGATCAAGGAGCTGGGATCTGTATGTCTCGGGCGCTCTACGAAACAGCACTTGAGATCCCAGACCCGGCTTTGCTTGAACGCGTCGTCTTAATTAACAGCGGAGCTAAACAATTTCCGCATTTCCGAAGTGGTGCCAATCAAACCGACAAAGGCATTCGGCAGGAACAGTCCCCATGGTGGAGTACAGATGGGCAAAAGAGGTCATGTGTAGACGTTTTTGACTTAAGTCGAGCGAATGAGGTTTTTTGATCTGACGAATAGCTGAAACGGAGATTGAGATGCCATATCAGACCGAAAAGAAGCTCAAGCTTGGCATTCTTGACGGGCAACTTGGAAATCCTCCTGACTTTATTGATACCCAAAAACCTACTGAATGCAGACACAATGAAATGGCTGCAGAAGCAGCTGAGATGCTCGGTCTGATGATACAGGCAGTGCGGATTCAGCATAAGATTTCGGTCGAAAAGCTTGCCGAAAAAGCGGGACTATCAGCTTTACAAGTAAAGCAGATTGAAGCCGGAGATTTGAGCGTGCCAATCGGCGAGACATTCACAGTTGCCGCTATTCTTAGCGTTCCTCTGTATGAGCCCGAAGAGTATGATCCGCGATTTGTTAGCCCGCGGTTGCACGCACAAAGACAAAAGAACGCTCTTCTACAGCAGCGCGCATTTCAAGCGCGACACAGAGAAGTTGATGATGATTTTTGACGTTGGCGTCGGCCGCGACAAAGGCGGGAAACTTATGCGTGGGCCAGATCCAAATGAGCGCGTTAAGGCTGCCCTTGAAGGCAAATTGTCACCTGGTGAACTCTCCGATGAGGAACACGAGGTTTGGGCTGCGTTGTTCATGGAGAAGATGTCCAATCCAGGGCCGAGAGAGCGAGCGTTTTTTGAAGAATGACGGCGGAAGGGTCTTGGCGTCGGTCTCGATGAAGATGGAAATCTGATACGTGGGTCAGATTTCGGTGAGCGCGTCAAAGTTGCTATCGATGGACTAATCGCACCCAGCGATCTGACCGAACACGAAACAGTATCCTGCTTAGAAGGAGCACGCGTTTCAAGCCAAACATGGAAGAATGGATCTGTTTTGGAGAACTACCGGAAGAGGCGCTGGAGGCGCATCTGCAGCTTGAAGAGAGGGTACCGCCAGAGCATCCGACGACGAAACCTCTGCTCAAGCCCCGGCTTTTTCTCAAAGAGTTCTTTCATCATCTGATCGGGTGTCATGGAAACAGAGTAGCACAGATTCACTGATGCAGGAAACTCCCGAGATTCTTGCTTTGACTCGGCCCTACTGTTTGAGACCAATTGCTTTCTTACTCGGCTACGCCCGGTTGCGGAATAGCGACAATCAATATCGCGATAGACCAATCGCCCTCCCCGGGCATCCTAACCTTTAACCACAGCTGGTTATTGGAACCAGTGCCAGACGGCACCAAGGTGACTCAGTATAATATCTACCGCAGCATTGGATACTGGTTCTGGAATTCTGATTGGATTGAATTTGGATACGCGACCGTTGGTGAGGCACTGAAGGCCCGCGTCAAAGCACTTGTTGGATCAAACTGAAGCCACAGGCGATACGCGAACAGCAAAGGGTCTGGTATCCCTGGTTCACGCCTGGGCCTCATCGATCTTGTTTTTCTTTTCTCTCAGCAAGCGGGTGCGCGTGCCGTTTATACAATTCTGCCTTTGCGACAAAGGCGAGACGGTTTTCGTTGAGCCTCGCTTTTCGATATCGCTCAAGCGAAGGCCCATTCTCATTGAGACGACGTTGCTCTTCTTGAACACCATCGCGCGCCTCAGACGCCCATTCATTCTGGTTGCTCATCGAACCCTCACTCGGCTGAGATTTCTATTGTCAAACGCACAACACTACGATCCTGCTGACGCAGCACCGCAAAGACCAATTGGGTTTCAACACTTCGAGCGCCCAAAGCCTTGTTCTGCATGCGCTCACTTTCCATTCATCCATGGTATACCGAAAAGAACTGGCGGCCTACCGCGAACACTGCGCGACCGACGAACGCATACTTTTTCGATTTCACGGACTCTAACCAAATGAACATCTTCATTGATTTCGAAGCGTCGTCGCTGCGCCCGGAAAGTTGGCCAATAGAGATTGGCTTGGCTTGGCTCGAAGGCAGAAGAGTTGTCGTCAAAAGCCGATTGATCACCCCGCGCGTGGAGTGGGATCCAAACGATTGGGATCCGAAGTCAGAAAAGGTGCATGGCTTGCAGTACTCAACCGTTATTACTTCCGGATCAGACGCGGATGAAGTGTCCGACTGGCTGCTGGATATCGTTCAGGAAAACGCCCTGATTTCTGATGCTCCAGACTTCGATCAGAGATGGCTTGATCGTCTGCTCAGCCGACCGGGGCCACAGATCATGGATTTTGATCAAGCGGCTTGGAACACGTTCTCAGACAAAGGCAATCGAGCATCCTCGGTGTTGTCTCGCGTCTACAAAACCAAAGCGAACCGTCCAACAACTCACCGAGCCGGCCCTGATGCGGCTGATCTTGCGTATGCGTGGCGCGCCGGGATGTTGAAAGGGTAACGAAAGGAGGTGTCCGCAAACCGTGTTGGTCCGATATGCGGACTATATAGCCGACATTCGATGCGCCTCTATCAATGTCGGCTTTCCTTTGTTCCGGATTTCTCGGCTTTGGGCGCCCTTTTCACTGCGACCGGCGATACCGCAGCGCAGCTTCCCGAAAACGGTTAAAGGCGAAATGCAAAAGAGTCTGGGCAAGTGGAGCCATTCCGCCAGAACTGTATCCAGGCATTGATAGTTCGCCATCGTTTGTGGCTTTGCAACCAATGGGCTCAGTCATCACTTCCCGCCCGGGTTGTGCATAGTCTCAAAAAGGTATTCTCTGACTGCAGTGTTTGAATGGTTGCGCATCACAAATGAACGGTCGACATACCGAGTTACTTTCCAATTGTCTGTCCATCGATTTGGAGGTGGATCCAAAAACCGCGAAGGTATTTGCCTTTGCCGCCGTCCGAAACGACGAGCAACCGGCTTTGAAATCGAAATCCAGCACGCTGGAGAAAGATCTCGACCGCCTGGAAGAGGCTATCGCAGGTGTACCACATCCGATTGGTCACAATTTCCTGCACCACGATATGGAACACCTAATCGCTGCCAGACCACGTCTGACCCAGATCATGCGAGCACCAATTGATACACTGTGGCTGAACCCGCTGGCCTTCCCACGCAACCCGTACCACCATCTGGTCAAACACTATCAGGACGGGCGGCTGGCTGCGGGGCATATCAATGATCCAGAACTTGACGCCCGGCTTGTTTTTGAGGTGTTCGCTAATCAGCTCGATGCCTTTCAAAACCTTGCCGAAAGCGAACCGGATGCGCATGTAGCCTATCACTTCCTGACCACCCGAACTGAACAATCGGAAGGGTTTGATGCGGTTTTCAAGTACCTAAGAAAAGCCAGTTGCCCGTCGCAGGATGAAGCCGTTGCCGCCATCCGTCGGATGCTGGATGGTCGGGCTTGTAGTAAACGGGTCGAACAGACTCTGGGAAGGCTTAGCAACCCCCGAAACGGATGGCCTATGGCCTATGCGCTATCTTGGATCACCGTAGCGGGTGGGGACTCGGTCATGCCGCCATGGGTTCGGGCGCAATTTCGCGAGGCATCTCTGATTGTCCGGCATCTCAGGGATACGTCCTGCAAAGATTCCGCCTGCCAGTGGTGTGCTGAACAGAATGATCCGGTCCGTGCGCTGAACAGGTGGTTCGGTTTCGACAGTTTCCGTCCACAGCCTGTGGACCCAGATGGTCGCCCTCTGCAGGAACGCATTGTCGATGAGGCCATGTCCGGAACAAGCCTGCTCGGCATCCTACCAACAGGCACTGGAAAGTCCGTGTGTTATCAGGTGCCCGCTTTGTCGCGGTTCGACAAAATCGGGGCGTTGACTGTGGTCATTTCTCCGTTGGTCGCGCTGATGGCAGATCAGGTTCAGGGTATGGAGCGCGTAGGAATTTCTTGTTCCGTGACAGTGAATGGTCAGATGTCCATGCCCGAGCGGCAAGACGCCCTGGACAAGGTCCGCATGGGCGATGCGGGCATTTTGATAATCTCGCCCGAACAATTGCGTAGCACATCAATCCGGTCGGTACTGGCTCAGCGCGAGGTTGGCCTGTGGGCAATTGACGAGGCTCACTGCGTGTCGAAATGGGGTCATGATTTCAGGCCTGACTACAGATATCTGGGCAGGTTCATCAAAGAGTTCTCGGGCGATCAAGACCCTGCCCCAATCCTATGTCTAACGGCCACCGCCAAACCAGAGGTTGTCGCCGATATCGTCGAGCATTTCCAGTCTCGCGCCGGGGTCGAGCTGCTCTCCCTTGATGGTGGAGCATCGAGGAAAAACCTGACATTTGATGTCAGGCCTACCACTAAGAACAGCAAACTGACCGATGTCCTGAACGTGATCGAAGAGCTGCTGCCCGCTGGAGGCCGATCCGGCGCTGTAATCTATTGCGCGACGCGTAAAGAGACCGAGCGCGTCGCCGAGTTTCTAAAATCACAGGGTATGGACGCGGCACATTTCCACGCTGGACTTGGGTCCGATGACAAACACGACGTCCAGGAACGCTTCCGGATCGGAGACCTGCGGGTGATCGCAGCCACCAACGCTTTTGGCATGGGCATCGACAAACCCGACATCCGGCTGGTGGTGCATGCAGACATCCCAGGGTCCTTGGAAAACTACCTGCAGGAGGCAGGGCGCGCCGGACGCGACCGGGAAATCGCCGATTGCGTGCTTCTGTACGCGGGGGATGATGTAGAACGCCAGTTCAGGCTGTCCGCGGGTTCGCGTTTGGCACGGCATGAAATCGGAGCCATTCTGAAAGCCCTGCGCCGGATCGACGAGCGCACACGCAAAACTGGCAAGATCGTCGCCACTGCGGGTGAAATTGTCCGGTTCGAAAAGGATCAAGAATTTGAACGGGACAGCGCGACTGATGATACACGAGTCAAAACGGCCGTATCTTGGCTTGAAGAAGCAACACTTGTTTCGCGAGAGGAGAACCGTGTTCGTATTTTTCCTTCGTCGCTAACAGTCCGCACACTGGACGAGGCGAAACAACGGCTTGCAGATGCGGAGATCACTCAAGCGCATCGCAAGCAATTGCTGGCCATCGTACAGCATCTGATTTTGGCCCCGGCGGATGAAGGGGTTTCAACCGATCAGCTCTGTGGCGTTAGCGGTTTGACACCTGGCGCACTGACCAAGGCGATGGCCAATCTCGAAAGCTTTGGCATCGCGCGCAACGACGTTGCAATGACGCTTTTCATCCATGTCGGTGTGGCGCAGTCTTCCTCCGGGCGACTCACAGAGGCCGCAAATCTGGAACGGGATTTGATCGCGTCGATGCGAGAGCTGGCACCGGATGCAGACAAAGAGACTCCAATACCGCTGAACCTTCAGGAAACTTGCCAGCATCTGCGCAATCAGGACCACGCCGATGCCCGCCCTGATGTAATCGACAAACTGATCCGGGGCATAGCTCGGGATGGCAAGGGGCAGGATGGAGGCACTGGCAATATCCGGTTGCGCAAGATCAGCCGAAACACTCTAAACGTGACGCGTATAAGAACGTGGGAAGTCATTGCCCAGACCGCTGAGGTTCGGTGGCAAGCTGCCGGAATTCTTTTGAAGTTTCTGACGGGTCGACTCGACAAAGGCGCGCGCGGCAAAGATCTGCAGGTCGAAACTACCGTAGGTGACCTTCTGGCGCAGCTCACACAGGATGCCGTTCTGAAATCCAGCGGTCTGCGGGATATGACCAAGCTGTTGGAACGCTCCCTGCTTTGGATGCATGAACAGGGCGTTTTGACCCTGGGGAAAGGGTTGACCGTATTCCGCCCCGCCATGACCGTATTCCTCAATCCCGAAGGTGGTCAGTTCACGCAATCGGACTTCCTCCCTCTGGAAGAGCATTACGCCGAACAGACGCTTCAAACCCATGTCATGGCAACTTACGCGGAAACCGGCCTCGAGAAGATCACAGACGCCGAACGCCTATCGGAGGATTACTTCCTGCTCAACAAAGAGCAGTTCATGAAACGTTGGATGCCGGGCATGGCACGAGAGGTCAAGCGACAGACAACCAGCAAATCCTGGACCGCCATTGTCGAAGATCTGGGCAACAAGGTCCAACAGGACATTGTCGCGGACGATCGGGACCAAACCAATGTATTGGTTTTGGCCGGTCCCGGATCTGGGAAGACCCGTGTTTTAGTCCACCGGATCGCTTATCTATTACGGATGAAGCGCGAAGACCCGCGCGGTATCCTGGTACTGGCCTATAATCGCCATGCCGCTGCTGAAATCCGTGTTCGCCTACGAGCGCTGGTGGGCGATGATGCGGCGGGGGTTACGATCTCGACTTGCCATTCGCTTGCGATGAAGCTGGTTGGCGCCAGTTTTGCGGGGGTTCAGGCCGCGACAGAAGACTTCGACAATGTCATTATGGAGGCGGTGCGCCAGCTCAACCCCGAAGGCCTTACAAAAGCCGAAGCAGAGGCGCAGCGCGAGAGCCTGATTCAGGGGTTTCGCTGGATATTGGTGGATGAGTATCAGGACATTGGCCCGGAGGAATACGCGCTGATCTCCGCCGTGGCAGGTCGTTCTCTGGAAGATGCCGAACTTAAACTTAGCCTGTTTGCCGTGGGCGATGATGACCAGAATATCTATGCCTTCAATGGGGCTTCCGTGGATTTCATCCGCAGATTTGAAGAGGACTATAAGGCCAGACCATCTTTTCTGATCGAAAACTATCGGTCGACAGCACATATTATCGAAGCCGCCAATCAGGTCATATCCAAGGCGCCTGAACGAATGAAAATGGATCACCAAATCACTATCAATCAGGCGCGGCTCTCTCAACCCAGCGGCGGACGTCTGGAGGGGAAGGATTCCGTTGCCCATGGCCGAGTGCAGTTGCTGGACGTCCCACTTGGCGCTATGCCGCAATCTGCAGCAGCAATCGACGAGCTGATACGCCTTTCTCGCCTGGACCCCAATTGGAACTGGTCCCGCGTTGCTGTGATTTCCCGAGACTGGAAATCACTGGATGCAGTTCGGACCTATGCCGAAGCACAAGGTCTGCGCGTGGATATGGCCAACGAAGACCTTCCAAATGTTTGGCGACTTAGGGAGACCCAACGTCTGGTGTCCGGGCTGCGCGAGAAACAAGGCGCACTTCTGGGTATTCAGGATATCCTCACGGTCCTGAATGTTCAGTCTCGCAACAAATGGGTGGATTTGCTGGCAGAAGGTGTGGCGGAACTGGCCCGGGAGTTGGGCACCAAAACTATGCCGGTACCTGACATCATTGAATGGATCGCGGACTGGTCTCGGGATACACGCGGTGAACAACGTGGACTGCTGTTGCTGACGGCGCACAGGGCCAAAGGCCTTGAATTTGACCATGTCGCCATTCTAAACGGCGGTTGGACCCGAGTCTCGAAAGAGGAGGATAACGAAGCCCCTCGTCGCCTATTCTATGTGGCAATGACCCGCGCGCAGCAAAGCCTCACAGTGCTGACATCCGGAACGCACCCCTTTCTGAAAACGGGTTCAGATTCAGTTCTTATCAGGCATGTGACGCCCGATCTCGACGAAACCTCTTTGCCTGCAACAAAATACCAGATGCCCGCGCTCGATATTGTAGATTTGTCATTCGCCGGTCGCCAAAGGGATGCACATGAAGTCCACAACGCCGTGCGCACAGCGAATGTAGGGGACACCCTTTTCCTTGTGTTTCAACAACCTCATTGGGTTTTGCTGGACGCCCAAAAACGTGTTGTCGGACGTATGGCCAAATCGTGGAAACCACCCGGCGGGCATGTATTTGCCACTGGCCAGATCGGGGCCATCATCAACTGGCGCAAGATCGATAGTGGCGAAGACTACGCCCACTACCATAGGCGCGATAGTTGGGAGACCATACTACCAGAGTTGATCTTCCGACATGATAATACCAAAGCCTCGCATAGTCAGCCGACACCAACAGCCCGAGAGTATGATCAGACGGACCGTGTCAGGGAAAATCCATATCGACAAACAGCCGACCCTTCCGCAAAGGCATTGGAAATCTCGGTTCCAGAACCACAGGAGATTGATAGTCCGCCGAAACTCGACCTCAAAGCACTCATCCGCAAATCTATTGACGACACAAGCTCCTGGGATGATCTTTCGGCAGCGTTGAAAGATAGAGATATAGCGCTGGCGGCCAAGGGCGGCGGCCTTGTGATCAAAAACGCCTCAACCGGCGAGGAGATCGGAAAGATTTCTGCGTTTGGTTTCAAATATATCGATCTGATCCGCCACTATGGCGAAGGTTTCCCTGATCACCCTGCTACATGGTTGGTAGAGAAGGCGTTAAACGACAATTATATTCCCAAAGGCCCAAGACCCGGGAAAGCCAGAAATCGAAAAAGAAAATCGGGCGATGGCGACAATTTTTCTCTGATTGAAGACTGATTGGTTGGGTCAATCTTGGGAGTTTCGTTCGCATGCAAACGGCCCTAAGCCGACCTCAACAAGCTCGTCACGATGCTGCGGCGCGGCCCGTTGATCCGGACATTCGCTGCGAACGCGAAACTGGACACAGATCGAACTCACGGTTTGCGGACATAGCACCAATTCGCAGCGTTTGCTCGATGGTCGGCAATTTGGCCCCTACTTGGATTGGAACCACATCTTCAGCGCGGCCTTCGAATTTTGCCGGTCATTCGCAAGCCATCACGAATGTTCAGGCCCATCATCGTGAGGTTGGCCGCCCCGGCGATCAGCTCAACCACCTGAACCATATAAAATGTGCTGTCAAAATCACCGGCTGCGGCTTTTCCAGCCAGAAACCAGGCGGCTGGTACGAGGATCAGCAAACCATTCAACGCAATGATAGGCATTCGGGTTTTCTTTGCCTTGGTCAGCGCATCCTTGCGCTTTCGGCCCATTGCCATTCCCGATCCGCCAGCGATGGCCATTGCCGGGATGAGGATGAACATGCCGTACAGGATCAATGCCTTGACGGTTGCGACTGTTTCATGGCTCGCAAAGAGTTCGCTGGTGGCCGTCGATGTCCAGAAGAGGAGGATCATCACAAAGCCGATGACACCCGCGATGGCGTGAATCATTGTTTTCATTGCGGTTCCTTCAAATTGGCTTTTGGAAAGGGCTTCATCAGGCCGTGCAGCAATTCGGCACTGCAACCTTTTCGAACAGGTGGGGTGCGGTCACAGCGCTTGAGGGATAGTGGCTGAGCTGCTGCTGAAACTCGGGGTTTGAAAACGCAGCGCGAAAATCCGCGACAGTCTCCCAGACCGCGTAGTTCAGGTACATACTGCCGTCACCAAGGGCTTTATGCAGCTGGGTGCTGATGTAACCCGCCTGCTTTTTCATCCATTGGGCATCGCTCTTCCAAGCTTCTACTAAGGCGACTTGGTCAACGGGATCGACTGTGAAGAGATTGACGAGAACGACGGGGCCAGCGTCGATGTCCAATTGCCGTTCAATGGGAAACTCCGGGTCGAGGGGTTTGAAACTTACCATTTCGGTACTCCTTGAAAGTAGTTTCAATCTGGTGTCATGTTGTCATATTCAGGAAGCATCAAACACAATGACAACACGTTGTCAAATGAAATGAGGAATCGACATGCCGGATGCGCGAAGGACTGAAGAAGGAGAAGCCGTGACAGCCTTGATACTGGATGTGTTTCGGTTGAACGGTCGATTGCAGCTTGCCGGTGATCGCCTGGTATCAGAACTCGGTCTAACAAGTGCCCGATGGCAGATTCTTGGTGCCATCGCCTATTCTGATCGACCGGAATCCGTTGCCTGGCATGCACGGACGATGGGCGTTCACCGGCAGGGCGTACAACGGATCATAAATGAATTGAGCAAAGAAGGCATGGTGGAGTTTCAGCCGAACCCACACCACAAGCGTGCGCACTTGGTTGTCATGACTCGAAAGGGGCAGGAGTTATACGAAGCCGCGATTGCGAAGCAAATCCCATGGGTGAATGAACTCTCGGAAGGCCTGTCGCCAGATGATATTGCGACAGCGCAACATGTTGTTGACCGGCTCAAAACACGTCTCGAAGAAGCCTCAACGCGACAAGATCAGAGCCCGAAGGTGCATTAAGCAATTGCTGGTTCGGGTCGTCTAATACACCTGAGATGTAGGCAGAAAGCGGGTCGATTTTTGCGCGATCAAGAAACTTGGATTTTGGAAAAAGCAGACGTTCAACGTGAATAGCTATCCAAGTTTGAATAGCGGACTCGGATTTGATTCCGGCACGACGATTGTCAGCGATGACTTTGCACGGCTTATGGCTACATATAACTTGCATCTTCCGTACATTGTGTCACCAAAACTGCCACGATCACAATGCATGATCATTGTGTTACTGCATTCCAGACCCTTAGACTTATGAACTGTTGAAAGTGTCTTAGGCAGCGGTTTTGGACGCATAACGCTCCGCCGCATGGTTATCTCCGCGTAACCTTGAGAGGAGTCTTCATACTGCGAGAGTTTTTGAGCTTCCCAAAACTCGCGCTTCAGATCGACTTTTACGTCGGAGAATCCGGGCGCAGACCTTGTAATGAATTCGTCAATCTTCCCAATGGTTTTTGAGATCCCAATGTGGTCTGGTGCCTCCAGCAGCATCCCGGCAAGAACCTGTATGTTCCTGGGCTTACCTTTCCGTGACTTAGCGCAACCGGATTCGATTTCGGCTTTCAACATTTTGCCGTGTGTTGAAGCTGTAAACCCTTTGGCGATCGACGACATAAACCTTGTAAGCGCTTCTCCAGCTTTGACTGCATTGCCTTCCAGAGACTGGATATCGGAAATTAAGACAGACAAAGCGTCGCGTGTGTGGCCTTCCCATATCGGGATCTTCCGGTTCCAGAACGAGCGCAAACTCCTTACGAGATCGTTTCCACTCGCAAGGACAAAAACCTCATCGTGAACACTCAACTGTGTGTCCAGTGTTTTTCGTTGCCATCCCGCGACACGGTAGCCTCCGTGAGAGGGTGAGATATTCTCCGCAACAATCACCTTAACAGATGGGGGCAATGCCAATGTCAAATCGAGCTGTTCATTTGCTAAGAGGGATTGGCGAGCGGCCAGA
Source organism: Ruegeria sp. C5 (assembly GCF_056537605.1). Taxonomy (NCBI): domain Bacteria; kingdom Pseudomonadati; phylum Pseudomonadota; class Alphaproteobacteria; order Rhodobacterales; family Roseobacteraceae; genus Ruegeria; species Ruegeria sp. C5. Next base: position 213,453 of record NZ_JBQFRX010000004.1, read on the forward strand.
ACCCAGTCACCCAACTCCGAACAACCTTCCGCGTTTCCGGCCCAACGATGTGGATGACTTAGTTCGTCATGAGCTGCGCTTGCAACCAACGCCTCCCATCTCCGTCGGTGTTGTTCAGCCGCGTTGGCATTGCTTGTGTATATGCTCTGCATTCGATCCCCAAAGATGCGCAGCTTCGCACCTTTCCTGTGTATCGCCATGACGATTTGGTGATGGTCTGGAGACGCATCTTGATGCTCATCACAAACAATGATCGGGTACCGGCGCGCCAGAGTTGCAGGTACAACAGGGTTTTTCCCAAGGAATTCTGCTACACGAGCCGCAATCTCAGCGAAACCATTGTGAGTATATGCCCAAACTATCGGGTTGGGCGGAAGGTCGAGCACTTTGTGATATGCAGCTGCGATCTGGCATATCAGCGCGTCTATGGTTCTAATTTCGACCGCGTTGCCAGAATTACCCCGTGTTCGCTCTCCAAATACGTCGCATGCCGCGTTGGTATGCGTGAGAATGAGCACCCGGCCATTGCAGAGTGTCGGTGCGATGTCGTGGACAAATTCGGCTCCCTGATAAGTTTTGCCACAACCCGCAGGCGCTTCAATTACGACCAAAGGTTCATCGCTTCTTAGCAAATCGAATACTGATTGATCAGTCATCCGAAAAACTGCCGACTACGGTGAGCCCAACAGATCCCAAAATGGCTTTAACAAAGGGAAGTAGGCGCTCCGAAAGACTATCCCATCCACCAAGCGAGATCGCTTTTCGGGCCAGTTCGGCGCCGCCAGCTTCCGACTTGAACCAGCTGGATGAATGACTCTTCCAAGCTTTTTTGTCCTCTTTCGGTGCATCGTCCGAGTTCCCGCTTGCCGCTTCGATAACAAGCTGTTTAAGGGTTTTCCCAGAACGCTCTAATGCGGCACCAATGCTATCCAGAGACCTTTCTTCAGCACCGGAGCGAACTTTTAAGTGTTGAAGGCGTGCGCCTATCTGATTCTCGTCGGGCCCGATCAAAGCGGGGATTTGGTCGGCGGGAATGGCAGAAATTACGGCTTCTTCTGTGCAACCTTCCTTCCATTGGAGCAGCAAGTCGCCCATTCCTTTCTTCAACTCTGCCCAACTTTCGATTTTGACACCTTCATTGTCAGCCAAACCTGCGAACTTGAGGCCAGCCTCATCAAGGGCCTTCAAAAGTCTTCGAGTATGGTCGTTGCCTTGTCCGTTGCAGACCCGAATTCCGTAGTCCAAAGGTGGGCAACCGAGTGCCCTTTCCAATAGGTGGTTGAGAAAACCGACCTCGGTTGCGCCTTCTGCGATGACTGCGACACGAGACAAGAAAGTTTCAGGGTCATTTCTTTGCTGTTTAACAACTAATTCAGGAGGAAGTGAACCTAACTGTCCAGAGCTATCCATATACCACAGCTGTGCTTCTGGAGCAGAAGCTATCGCTATCGGGCTGTGTGTAGTTATGAACTTTTGGCCGTCTTGCTTCAAAAGGTCGGCGAGGAACTGTCGAAGCCGGTAAGGCTCAAGACCGCGTTCGATCTCATCAACGGTGATGAAGGAGGGAGCCATGCTATTGGCAGCCCCGATTTCAAGGCTTGCCAAACGCCTGGTTCCGGCTCCCCAGCTCGAAAGTGGAAGTTGCGTTCCTTCGGCTCTTTGAGCCAGCAAACCGACAAGAGCCCCAATTGAAATACCCTTGGAACTCGACAATCCAATTGAAACACCGCCGGGTAAAGCCTTTTCTTCGAACTTTGCGTCGAGTGACATGAGCGCTTCCTTTGCCTCATCCGACAACTCGTCCTGAAGGTTGATAGCAGCTACCTGCTTACCTATTCGGGAACGCAAAGATACGTCGCCAATGTGCCGATCCAAAGCAGACCCATAGACCAATCTGAGGTCTTTGTCGTTTCGGTCGTCGCTTGGAAGTGAGACCAAACCTATTTGCCTTCTTAGCCCGACAGAAAAACGGATTGTGCTTTCGTCCGGCTGCACGACCTCCCACAAGGTTTCCTGCTGATCATTTGCGGTAAACCGGACTCTGTAAACCTCATCATTCCCAGCGTTCTCTTCGTTGTTATCAGGGATTACGGCTTCCGTTCCATCCCAATGCCAAGGGTATGCCATGTTTGGTTGGGTACTTATGTCAATCTTGTCATCCAGACGAATGACGCTCTCGATTGTAATACTGCTTGAGGTCTCCCGCATCCAATAGTCCGTTTCAGAAACGGAAAAGGAGGTGGATGGCGAGAATAGCAGGTCTATGGCTTCAAGCACGGTTGTTTTCCCTGTGTCACCGCCGCCCAAAACGAAATTCATACCGTGTGCGGGATACCATTCAAGCTCTTGAACTCCCCTGAAGTTTCTAATTTTCAGTTTAAGGATTCGCGACGACATAATAACTTTTCTCTATCAATCTAACTTTGAATGAGAATGAACCTTAAATTTCGGCCATACAACCTAATGCTACACTCTCCACCGATCAATCAGCCGTAGATACTGTTGTTGGTGTCTACTGTGGTTACGCAAAAACCAACAACTTTTAGCCCAACGTCTGGTCTCACAGGTGGAGTGAAACTTCAAAATGAAGTGTTTTGTGCCTGTTAAGGGACGTTTTAAGCACCCGGGGAGCCGGGAGAGTACTATCGATTGCTGCGGGAGTAATCCATTGCTCGAAGGCAATAACTGGTGGTTCATGGAGCGTCGGTGCGTCCAATTTCTGGTTCAATTTTCTCGCCAGGGTACCGAAGTGCCTCGTCGGAAGTTTGGGTGCATCGTTGAAAAACGCCATCCTCGATCGTCCATGTGTTTGTGAACCATCGCTGACCAAATGCTTTGTCTCTTTCAGAATGTAACTCTTTCCCACCTCCAATTACCCAAATTGGGCTCAAATCTTTCTGACAGATAAAGCGCAGGAAAGTATCCCTGTCGACAAGGCCGGCACTTCGCCCGGGTGTCGAGACCGATGGGTCCATGAAAATCTTCCCACCAAATTGATCGGTGTAAATCAGATCGCGCCCATCTTTGAGCGACATATTCAGGTCTCGCACCAGCCAAGGGCAAGGCAATACTACGCTCAAGTCCTGCACCAAGCTGAAGTTGTATCCACTTGCTTCCTGTAGAAGTTCGAATGTTGGACAAATTCCCTCAATGGGGGCGGTGAAAAAGGCGGGTTTCGGCTTTTCGACCCATTTTCGAGCCCACTCGGTTGTCCATTCCTCGCAAGTTGCTGTTCGCCAACCAATCTCACCAAGAAAGTCCTCTGATAATCCTTCGTTCGAGAATCCAAGATCGTGATCGGCTGTCAACATTTGGCCGTTGAGGTGCTTGACAGCTTCAGAAACATCACACTTCCGAACGATAAAGCATGTTAACCGTCGCCATGTCTTCGTTTTGATATGGGCGGCTTGAGCAGAGCCGCCTGAACCAGTGAAACTGTGAAAGTCTCGAAGAGGCAGCCACTTCTGGCCTTTTGCATCGGATTGAAGGTCCAGAAATTCTTCGCCATCAAGAAAATCTCGTTCACTCTCGAGCCATTCCCAAGCCTCTTCAACCGAGCTTGGCGACAATAGTGGAGCCTTGGGCATCCAAAAGGTAGGTTCACTGAACTTTGCCCAGCCCCAATCATGGCTTTTCGTCATGAGGTGGCTCGGATCCATGTCGCGCAAGTGTCGAACGGTGGCGCGAAGAAGCTGCGGTTTTTGCCGTTCCACAGCTCCGCAATGGTCTGAAATGCGCGCCATCAACTCTCTTAACGCGATCCATTGATATTTTTTTCCGATACGTTCCTTCGTGTGATTGTTTCTGTCGCTCGCGCAGTTGCGGTCGAAATCTTGATGCAATTTCGCACTCCAGCCAAGGCCATGCGCTCGCTGGCAGATCCAGCGCTGCGCCCAGCCTTGGTCAAACTCCGCAGCACGGATTGTGCTCCTGCTTCCTACGAGGTCTGTTGCCCAATAGCCTGCTCGGACGCGATAGGCCTCATAACGTTGGTCGCCAAGAAGTTGGTGGAATTTTGCTTCCAACGCCTTATGATGCCGCCCCTCCTCTGTGCCGGGATAGCACCAGTCTCTTGATGATGATCTTAGCGCGATGAGTTCATCGACAAGGGTGCGTTCGCTTTCGGTAGCGGATGCGTCGAACTCAATTCTCCACGCTTGATAGAGATCCGCTGGAGATGGAAGGGTAGAACTCTCATTACCTGCGGCCCAATTCTGAATGGCGTACCTGATCACATATCTCGCAAAATCGCCGTGGTTTCCTGTTGAGTCGATAATGTCCCAAGACGTTTCAGAACTGTTTGGATCATTTTCGCGCTCCATGTCTGGCGCGTATTCGAGAGGCCAAGGGCTATCGAAAGGAGGATGGAGACGCGTCTCAGCAGGTATGTTGAGAACACCGCAGCGATGTCTTGTATAATCGAGAAGCCCAATCAAATGATCGCGCCAAAGAAGATCTATAGGCGGGCTATTTTGAACAAAGTGGCGGTCTGCAATCGTCTGCGCAATTGCAGACAAGCTTGTGTCGGACCATGCAGATTGCATTGCGGCACCATAAATCGCCGCCGCAAGTCTCTCGCCGATGTATGGATCATCAATATCATCGAAGCGGCGAAGAAGTTCTGGACCGCATTCAGGGGCAGCTATCAGCAAAGATACCAAGGCCTTGGTAGCACGGTCGCGCGCGCGCCGAAAAGTCGTAGAAAGGCACCAAACAAGAATAACCGCTGCGTTCTTGGCAGCTTCGTTCTCCAACGAACCACGCCTCGCATCCATGGCCCACTCCATCAGGTCGTTGAGCGGCGTGTCGAGATAGTATTCTCCATCTCGCCCGTTGTCGGCAGCTTCACCGGCATAGATTGACCACGTAGCATCCCTCTCAGCCATCGATTGCCCAAGAAGCCGCTGGTGGAATTCGTCGAGGCCATATGGCCCATCCGTTCCGAGCGCAAGATGGATGCGGGCGTGCCATTCCTCATCGGGATCGGCCCAATCTGCCAATAGTTCAAGACTCCGAGCAGTTACGCTCTCGCGGCGGCGCAAGCTAATGTTTTCCCGAGAAACGCAGAAATGTAGCCAGCGCGTCGCGCTCTTGATCGCGTCCGGAAGTTCAACACCTGTTCGCTCAGGCAGTTGAATTGCGAGGGCGTCGAGAACTCCCTGTGACGCGCCGTGGCGGGAGCATGCCATTGAAAGCGGGGCGTCTGCTGACAGGGGTCGAGGAAGAGATTCTTCGATAAGCGTTGTGTCGAGGATTGATTGTGCTGCCACATGATCACCGAACCGTTCGAAGCTGAAGCGTACATACTCCTTAACTTCCCCATTAGTAGGAATTGGTTCAATTGCGAGCAGGCCTTCATCGCCAAGCGCTTCGAGCAAGTCACTATCGAGGTTAGGATTGGTCCCGCACAATGGAGCGAGCAGTTCAGCAGCCCGATCATACTCTATGACAGGATCGTGGGTTCTCGCGACTTCTTTTGCGAGGATGTCTATCGCCTTGGTAGGGTATTTTCGGCGATGCGGGAGCTTCAGGCGATTTTCAATCGCATCACAGAGCGATGTTCGATACATCGCGAAAATCTCCGTGACGCCCTGTAGCCCTTTAGGAAAGCGTCGGGCTTCCTGGCGATCCAGAGCATCGCAGCAAACTTTCAAGAATAGGGGATTGCGCAGTTCGCCGGGCAGGAAGGGTTGATCGGGCAACAATATATTCCGCAACGTCAGAAACCTTCGGGCGTCACGCGTCGAGAAACCAGAATGATTGAGGCGCGGCAGTTTGGCTTCGTCCAAATGTGGTGGCACGATCTGCTTCAGGTACGTTGAACGGCAGGACAGGACGACGACCACATTTGTGTAATCCTCAACGTCTCTTAAGAATGCCGCTATCCGGTCCGGCCAGATATCACGTCCTCGGCGTTCGTTAATTGCGTCAATGCAAAGTAAGGTCCTGACACCCGCGACCTCGCCTGCTGCGTCGAGTGCTCCAAGCAGCTGATCTCGAGTGTAGTGGGCGGGCAGGCCCAACTGGCTGGAAACCTGAGGCCAGATCTCTGCATCACTCAGTTGACCGCCAAGCAGAAGAACGGCGGGACGCTTCTTATCTAACTGATGCCTGCACGCATCGGCGAGAAGGTGGGACTTGCCACAACCAGCTTCACCGGTGATCAGTAGGTTGGGGCTGAGGGCCATGTCCCATTCACCCGCCTGCAATGCCGTGCTAACTTGTTCTAATCCCTCGAGAGTACGGCGCGCATCATGAGATTGATTCCGTCTATTTTTCGTCTCATCGTTTTTGCTGGAGTATGCGTAACGGAGCTCGGCGTTGTAGGTGCGCTCTACAATCTCTATACCTTTAGCAAGCATGGCTCGCCAGTGGCCGACCGGCCAAGTCCCGCGAGGCAGTCTGTTGACATCATCCAAAAGCGAACCGAGGGCGGCAATTGTCGCGGAGTTTTCATTGGAGAGGGCAAAGTTCTTCAGGAACTCTGTGCAAGCTTCACGCAGCTTGTCGCGATGGTCGTGCAGTTCAGTCAGAAGCTCGGGATTTCGGGCGGCTCCGAGGAGAGCGCGGCGAATAGGAAGCTCTACGTTCGTTTCCTGCGTGTACCTGTGGCCTAACGCCGCCTTGCTACGCTCAAATTGGTCCTGAAACCAACTGGCTGAGAGAAATTGAGTGTCAAACCAATAAAGTATGCGTCCAGCATGATGGCCGCTTTGGTGTGTCAGTCTCGTTTTTAGCGCGGAGGCGTCCCAAAGATCAATTTCAAGGTGCCGACCCTGTGAGGTAGTCGCCGCCGCTGTTTTTGTACGCCAGTTTTCGAACGCCTCAAGTTGCGTCTGGGTTTTCGAGAAAGGATCGGACCGATCAAACGGAATGCAAACGAAGATTTTAACAAGATTTGGGTGCTTTTTTAGAGCGCTTTGGATTGATGCGTTCAGGCTACGTTCTAAGTTGTTGTCAAACGACCAAGAATATTTGGCTTGCCATCCGTGTTCGGTGCCATCGGCGAAGGTTGCAAAACACTCAAGGCCACCGTCTTTTCCTGGGCCCTTTCGATGAAATCGTGCGCTATCGGGGCGTGGTTCTAAGGCTGCGAGCTGACACACAAGCTCTTCGAAGCCGGTAGAGTTTTTGCCATCGATAGCCCTGATCTTCTTAAAGTCTATTTGCATACCAATTCCTGAACTTCGCATTTGTAGGCAGCATTTCGGGACAGTGCGGACCAATACTCAGAAGCGTATTAGTCCTTTCTGAACGTCCCTCCCGCATTTCCCTTGCCTTTCTGATGAGTTTTTCTCCTGATTTCAATCTACTAAGCCGACGAAAATCTTGGCGTGAACATCCCTTAGCTTCCGGGGTTTCAGGGCTCAGAAATGATGCGCCGTGAGCAATTGATAGGCGCATGCAGCGAATTTGCGGATTATCCAGCCGCACTGTGACACAGTTTAGAAATCTGAGGTCCGCTAAGGTCCGTTGGTGCAAGTTGTAGCGAGCGACAGGCCCCTAAGGTCTCTTGCGTTCCAGTTTAAGGAGCGAGCGTTGGCTAATCAGCAGCAAGGCCTGCAATCATTGGCCAAAACTTGACCTCGCAAACAAACTTTTTTGCTACTTTTTGATGTGAACACACTTCCCTCAAGCCAACAGCAATATTTAAGGGAAAGCGATGAACACACATAAACGGCTGATCAAACTTCTGATTGATGCAATCGTCAATGGCAATTTGGTCCTCAATGAGAAGAATGGGCGGGTTCGTTTTGAACTCCGTTCCGATATCTGCTCGGTAAAAGGGGTTCTGTTTTCGCGGTGGGATTGGAGTAACACTCAAGGACGGCCTGGGTTGATGTCGATGATCGAGCAGGTCGAGTTTGATTGTTCAAAGACTACTTACTTGGGTCTGCTTGATGAATCCCCGAAGTACGAGGAAAAGGTCACGTGTCTCTTGCAAGAGCGTTTGGCACCGGAGCGACTTTACAAGCACGATGTAGAAAGAGGTTGGTTGCTGACGGCATTCAACTCGCCGACCCACTATGAACGTGATGAAACTGCTGCATACTCCCCAATGTAAATCGACGGGCTGACTGGAGTTACGCTCAGCTGGAACCGCATTTGTCCAAGTTCTCAAACTTTGGGAAAAAAGGGCTTCCACTTCATGGCTTTCCACGTTCTGTGAACGGCTGCAAACGCGTCCGCTTTCAGGTTATGATTGATCTTGCGGGCGCGGCGGAGGCCTGTATGAATTCATGAACAATGAACGTTTCGTGCTATTTGATCTTTTCAAGAAGATGCATAGACCTATTGGACGCCACTGGGCATAGTCCTATGCATCGTGCAATCGGAAATGAAGGCGCTTACACATGGAATACGCTTTGAATTGTACATTCAATCGCCTTCCAACTCTATATAACACTGGGCCATTGGGCGTGATCGTGATGAACGCGGGTCAGGACCCCTTCGAGATTGCGCATGGCGAACGTATCGCGCAACTGATCGTTGCACCGGTGGTGCAGGCCATGTTCCAGGACGTTGAGGCTCTGACCGAGACTGATCGCGGCGCGGGCGGGTTCGGTTCAACCGGGCGGGGCTGATGCTGCTGGTTCTGATCCTTGCTGCCGGGCTTTGGGGTGTTGGCTATATTGCCGGGGTGTCGCGCAGCGCGCGGCTGGTTTCTGTTGGCGCGCTCCTGACAGGCGTGATTATTGCTCAACTTCTGCTGCCCGAGGGTAACCCGTTGCGTCAGGCAACCGGCGGGTCGGCAGCGATGTGGCTGATCCTCGCTGGAGCGGCTGTGCTGGTGCTGCTTTATGGGCGGGGTTTGAAGGCGTTGCGAAATCGCGCCGCGTCCGGCCAGACGTCGGAGCCCGCCAAGCCATCCGATCAGTTCAGCGAGACCGAGCTTGAACGCTATGCCCGCCACATCGTTCTGCGTGAACTGGGCGGTCCCGGCCAAAAGCGAATGAAACAGGCGCGCGTGCTGGTAATCGGTGCGGGGGGGCTCGGCGCGCCCGCCCTGCAATATTTGGCTGCCGCCGGAGTGGGAACAATCGGCGTGATCGACGATGACGTGGTCGAAAACGCCAACCTACAGCGGCAGGTGATCCACCGCGACGCAGATATCGGCATGCCCAAAGTGTTCTCGGCCCAGCAGGCGATGGTGGCGCAGAATCCCAACGTGGTCGTCTTGCCGTACCACCGTCGCCTGACCGAAGAGATTGCAGCAGATCTGTTTGCTGATTTTGATCTGATCCTCGACGGCACTGACAATTTCGACACCCGCTACCTTGCAAACCGTACGGCGGTTGCACTGGGAAAACCCCTGATATCTGGCGCGCTGTCGCAGTGGGAAGGGCAGCTCAGCGTCTTTGACCCTGCCACCACCGGCCCATGTTATCAGTGCATTTTCCCCGAAGCACCCGCCCCCGGCCTTGCGCCTTCTTGCGCCGAGGCAGGGGTGATCGGCCCACTGCCCGGCGTGGTTGGTTCGATGATGGCGATTGAGACGATCAAGGTCATCACCAGCGCTGGGCAGGCGTTGCGGGGTGAGATGTTGATCTACGATGCGCTTTACGGCGAAAGCCGCAAGATCACCCTGGCGCGCCGCGCAGATTGCCCGATTTGCGGGTCAGGGGTTCAAAGTTCAGACTAGCTCTGGATCATTGTGTCGGGCGGTCTTAGCTATGAGGTCAAAGGAGACCTCAATGACCAACCCGATCCTTTCTGACTGGAACACGCCCTTCGAAATCGCACCGTTTGACACAATCTCGGATGATGATTTTTCCCCCGCGCTGAAACAGGCGATGCACGCACATGATGCCGAGATTGAGGCGATAGCAGCGAGTCCGGACACGCCCACATTCGCCAATACGATCGAAGCGCTGGAGGCTGCAGGCGAGCAGTTGGATAAGGTTCTGTCGGTCTTTTTCACCGTTGCAGGTGCGGACAGCAACCCCAAGCGTGAAGAACTGCAACGCGAATTTTCGCCCAAGCTGGCGGCACACTACTCGCGCATCTCATCAAACAAAGCACTGTTTAAGCGCGTGGCGGATTTATGGGACCGGCGCGATAATCTAGACCTGACCGATGAACAGGCGCGCGTTTTGATGCTGTCTCATCGCGGGTTCATGCGGGCGGGGGCGGCGTTGACCGGCGCCGACGATGCGAGAATGCAAGAGATCAAGGCCCGTTTGGCGTCTCTGGGCACGTCCTTCACGCAGAACTTGCTGGCGGATGAACGCGACTGGTTCATGGATTTGACCGAAGAAGACCTGCAAGGCTTGCCGGATTTTGTTATCGATGCAGCGCGCGCAGCGGGTCAGGAAAAGGGGGCGGATGGCCCGGTGGTGACCCTCTCTCGGTCGATTATCGTGCCCTTTCTGCAATTCTCGCCCCGCCGGGATTTGCGTGCAAAGGCTTATCGCGCGTGGACTGCACGGGGGGCAAATGGAGGTGAGACCGACAACCGCGAGATTGCGGCGGACATCCTGCGCCTGCGCGAAGAACGCGCCAAGCTGCTGGGGTATGCCAGCTTCGCCGCCTACAAGCTTGAGACCGAGATGGCCTGCACACCAGATCGCGTGCGAGAGCTGCTGCTGGATGTGTGGGAGCCCGCCAAATCCCGCGCCGACGCAGATGCCGAGGTGCTGACGGCAATGATGCAAGAGGATGGCGTAAATGGCCCGCTGGAGGCGTGGGATTGGCGCTACTATGCCGAGAAACGCCTCAAGGCCGAACATGATCTCGATGAAGCGGCGCTGAAGCCGTACCTGCAACTGGACCGAATGATCGAGGCGTCTTTCGCCTGCGCCACACGGCTGTTCGGGCTGGAGTTCGCGCCGCTTGATGTGCCGCTCTATCATCCCGATTGCCGTGCGTGGGAGGTGACCCGTGACGGGCAGCATATTGCGGTGTTCATCGGTGACTACTTTGCACGCGGATCGAAACGGTCGGGTGCATGGTGCAGCGCAATGCGCGGGCAGGCGAAATACCCGAAAGAACAGGCTCCGGTCGTGATCAACGTCTGTAACTTTGCCAAAGGTGAACCAGCGCTTTTGTCCTATGATGACGCCCGAACGTTGTTTCACGAGTTCGGCCATGCCCTGCACCAGATGCTGTCCAATGTGACCTATGAGAGCATCTCGGGCACCTCGGTGGCGCGTGATTTCGTTGAACTGCCCAGCCAGCTTTACGAACACTGGCTGGAAGTGCCTGATGTACTGGCCGAGTTCGCGACCCACGCCGAAACCGGCGCACCGATGCCGCAAGAGATGTTGCAGAAGGTGCTACAGGCCGCCAATTTCGATCAGGGGTTCCAGACGGTGGAATATGTCGCCTCGGCCCTGGTCGATCTGGCGTTTCATGAGGGGGCTGCCCCCGCTGATCCGATGGAGAAACAGGCCGAGGTGCTGGCCGAAATCGGCATGCCTCGGGCCATTGGAATGCGCCACGCCACCCCGCATTTCGCCCATGTCTTTGCGGGCGACGGTTATAGCTCGGGCTATTACAGTTATATGTGGTCCGAAGTCATGGATGCCGACGCCTTTGCCGCCTTTGAAGAAGCGGGCGGTGCGTTTGATCCCGAACGCGCCAAGGCACTGGAGGAACACATCCTGTCAACTGGCGGATCCCGCGAGGCGGAAGAGCTGTATCTGGCCTTCCGTGGACGTCTGCCTGGCGTCGAAGCCTTGCTCAAAGGCCGCGGGCTGATCGCGGCCTAGTACCCAAGCTTTCGGTCGACGAGGTGGAGAAAGGGTTCACCCGCTTCACCTCGGCGAATGTTCTCGCAGATCACCTGAGCCGCGGTAACAGGTCTGGTTTCCGAGGCTATATGTGGCGTCACCGTCACACTGGGATGTGCCCAATAGGGATGCTCGGTCGGCAGGGGTTCGGTGCGGAAGACATCCAGCGTGGCTTGCCCGACCTGCCCTGAATTCAGCGCGGCCAGCAGGGCCTCATCATCGATAAGCGGCCCGCGACCCGGATTGATGATCTTGGCCCCTTCCGGCAACAGCGCCAGTGTTTCGGCGTTGAGCGTGTTTTCGGTCGCCGGAGTATCTGGCAGCAGCAAAACCACTATCTCGGCCTGGGACAGTGCATCGCGCAGCCCGTTCTTACCATGCAGACAGGTCACGCCGGGAATAGTCTTGGCGGTACGGCTCCAACCGATGACATGGAAATTCAACGCTGCCAACGCGTGGGCCGATGCTTCACCCAATGCGCCCAAACCCAAGATGCAGACGGTGCGTTGCTGGGCCAGTGGTGGCGCATCAGGTGTCCAGACCCCATCCTGTAGCGTAATGTGTTGGTCCATCCCAAGGTGATAGCGCAGCACATGGCCCACAACCCATTCCGTCATGCCTTGCGTTAACCCCCCGTCAACCATACGCGCCAGCGGAACGGTCAAGGTTTCATTGCCCGAGATTTTCTCAACCCCCGCCCAGAGGCTCAGCACCGCCTTGAGCCGTGTGAAGGGCGTGAAATCCTGTACCCCTCCGTTCGGGGCGTAAACGATGTAGTCGACCTGATCTGCAGGGATGTCCGTGGCCAGATGAAAATCTAGCCCTGCGTCCGATAAGTATTGATGCATCAGAGCTTCATACTCGGGCCACAACTCAGGGCGCGCGGAAAACAGGACATTCACGGGCATGGGAAACCTTTCAGCGGGGACGATGTATATGGGCGCTTTGAACGATGCCAAAGGCGGCCATCAGGACCAGCATGGCCGAGCCGCCATAACTGACCATCGGCAGCGGTACTCCGACCACTGGGGCCAGCCCCATCACCATCGACATATTGACGGCAAAGAACAGGAAGAAATTCAGCGCGATCCCAAGTGTCACCAGAGACGAGAAACGATCCTTGGTCGACAGCGCCGTGACCATGCAGAAGATCAGGATCAAACCGTAAAGGATCAACAGTGTGATGCCGCCGACAAAGCCGAACTCTTCGGCCAAGGTGGTGAAGATGAAATCGGTGTGTTTTTCGGGCAGGAAGTTAAGACGTGATTGCGTTCCCTGCATGAAACCGCGCCCATTCCAGCCCCCCGAACCCAGAGCGATCTTGGATTGCGTGATGTGATATCCCGCTCCCAACGGATCGGTTGAAGGATCCAGAAACGTATCGATGCGTCGGAACTGGTAATCTTTGAGCAACTGCCATTCAGTCCCTCGGCTGTTGAACACCGCAGCGATCAGGCCGACCCCCGCTGCAATCACGGCAGCGAAATAGGCCCAATGCACCCCGGCAAGGAACATCAGACCACCACCAGCAGCCAATAACAGGATCGATGTGCCTAGGTCGGGCTGGCGCAGCACCATGAATGTCGGGATCAGAATCAAAATGACCGGGATAATCACCCAGAGCGGGCGCGAGGTTTTGTGCGCCGGCAGCCAGTCGTAATAAGCGGCCAGCACCATCACCAACGCCACTTTCATTACTTCTGAGGGTTGCAGCCGCATGAAGCCCAGATCAATCCAGCGCTGCGCCCCCATGCCGATCGTTCCAAACAGTTCGACCACGATCAGTAGACCGATCGCGCCCAGATAGGCCACAACCGACATGTTCCGCCAGAACCAGATAGGCACAAGCGCGATGATAAACATGGCTGCCAAGCCCAGACCGAACCGTTCCATTTGCGGTTCCGCCCACGGCATCCAGGATCCACCCGCGACCGAGTAGAGCATCAGGAACCCCGCGCTTGCCACGCTGATCAGCAACAGGGTGAGCGGCCAGTTCATATAAAGGAACTTGCGAAACCCTGACGGCGTGGATTTGACGGCATATTCAAGATAGCTCATGCGCGGTCCTTCTCGTCAGGACGCGCTTTGGGGCGACGGTCACCCTCCAGCCGTTTCTGTTGTTCTTTGATGCGCTCTCGGTCTCCGGCCGGATACGCCTCGAGCGGTGGCGTGCCATCGTAGAGTGCCTGCAGCATGATATCGCGCGCCACTGGGGCCGCGGCTTTGGAGCCGCCGCCGCCGTGTTCCACCACCACAGCCACAGCGTATTTCGGATTGTCATAGGGGGCGAAGCTGACGAACAGGGCGTGGTCTCGACGCTCCCATGGCAGGTCTTCGTTTCGGATCACACCTGCGGCGCGTTCTGCCTTGGTAATATTGCGCACCTGACTGGTGCCGGTTTTGCCTGCCATGCGGAACTCATCGGCGATGATGCGACTGCGATACGCGGTGCCACGCCTGTTATTCGAGACTGTGAACATGGCTTTGCGCACTTGCTCAAGGTTGTTGCGGTTCACCTGCAGCGGTTCACCCGCGCCCGAGGGTTGCTCAACCCCATTGATTGATCGAACAAGGCGTGGTTGCACGGCGCGACCTGTCGCCAAACGCGCGGTCATCACGGCCAATTGAAGCGGTGAGGCAAGCATGAACCCCTGACCGATCGACGCGTTTGCGGTGTCGCCTACCAGCCAGTCCTGTCCGTGAACCCGCTGCTTCCATTCCTGATTGGGGGCAAGCCCGGCAGCAACGGCAGACATCGGAATGTCATGTTTGATACCCAGTCCGAAGGTGCGTGCCATCTCGGAAATCCTGTCGATCCCGACGCGTATTGCCACGTCGTAATAGTAGACGTCGCAACTGCGCTTCAGCGAAGTTTCAAGGTCAACCGTCCCGTGCCCGCCGCGTTTCCAGCAGTGAAAGCGGCGGCTGCCCACTTTCATGTGACCCGGACAGTACACCGTGCTAGAAGGGCTGATCACCCCGGCTTCGAGCGCAGCCATGGCGGTAATCATTTTGAAAGTCGATCCAGGAGGGTAGGTGCCCTGCACCGTCTTATTGGCAAGCGGGCGATACTTGTCCTGCGTTAGCATCTGATAGTCCGCCACCGAGATCCCACGCACGAACAGGTTCGGATCGAAGCTGGGGGCCGAACTGATGGCGCGAATGTCGCCGGTTTCGCAATCGATCACGACCGCAGCGGCGCTTTCCCCAGCCAATCGCGCCTGCGCGTATTGCTGCAGATTGGCGTCGACTGACAATTGCAAATCTGCCCCGGCTTCACCGACCTGGCGGTCCAGCTCGCGCATCACCCGGCCTGTGGCGTTGACCTCAACCCGCTTGGCGCCCGCCTTACCGCGCAATGTGATCTCTTGCTTGGCTTCCAGCCCGACCTTACCGATCTGAAACCTTGGAATACGTAGTACCGGTTCAGGGTCTTCAATTTGGCTTAGATCGTAATCGCTGACCGGGCCGACATAGCCAACAACGTGGGCAAAATCCTCGTAACGTGGATACTGGCGCGTCATGCCGACCTCGGGCGTGACGCCAGGCAATGCAGGGGCATTGACTGCGACTTTTGAAATATCCTCCCAAGTTACCTGATCAGCCAGTGTGACCGGCAGAAACGGGGCCGATCGACGCATCTCGGTTATGGCACGTTCGATCTCATCCTCGGTCAATGGGATCAGTTCCGAAAGCTTGGCGATAACCTTGTCGATATCGCCTGCATCCTCGCGCACGATGACGATGCGATAGGACTGAGAGTTTAATCCTATGATCTGCCCGTTCCGGTCATATATCCGGCCCCGGGTTGGTGGGATCAGACGGATGTTGATCCGGTTTTCTTCGGCCAGCAGACGGTATTCATCCGCTTGATCCACCTGCATGAACCGCATCCGGGCTGCCAGCCCCCCGATAAAGGCCGCTTGTAGCCCACCGAGGATCAAGGCGCGGCGCGGCAAACGTTTGTAAGCAAGGCCCTTGGGCTTTGGTTTGCGCTGCTTCATGGCCGCACCCGTGGCATCGTGCTGTCGGCAACAGATTTGCGCCTTACGCCAAACACAGCTTGGCTCATCAAAACCATCACAGGATAGATTGCGATTGTCAGAATAACTTGCACCACTACCGGTCCCAGAGTTGCCTGTTGCACCGAGAGGATAGCAAGAATGAGTCGATAGAGCACAAACACAACCGTGATCACTGCCCCGACGGTTGCCCATTCGCCCACAAACCCACTGTCTTTCATGCCAGCTGCAGTGGAATGAAGATAGGCTGCACCCAGAACCACTAACGCAGCAAGCAACCCCGGTGGGCGTTGCAACAGCAAATCGGCCATGAACATGACCATGGCAATGATCAGGATCGGAATATATTCCGGCCGCCGCAAAACCCAAGCGTAAGTAAGAGCGATCAGTATGTCAGGAAAGGGCAGGCGATCAGGTTTTGTATCCAGCGGCAACAGGTGCAGAAACGCCACAAATGCCGCCAGAGCGACATAGAGACCGCGCTTGGCCCACAGACCTGAGACCGACCTATCCATCATTGACCTCGGATGGGGTCAAGGATGCTTCGGGTTGACGCGGGCCGACGATATCACCGGATTCCGTGATTGGTGGGGCCGACTGATAGCGTAGTACGCGCAGAAACTCGAGCCGCTCGAAATCTGCCGACAGCCGCACGCGCAACCTGCCACCGGGATCAACCGTGATTTGACCGATCAGCAAGCCACCGGGGAACACGCCACCATCGCCTGATGTAACGACCCGGTCGCCCGGTCGCACGAGTTCCCGGTTTTCCAGAAACTCCACTGCAGGGGCCGAAGTATTGTCACCTGCGATCAGCGCCGTCTGCCCCGAAGGCTGGATCGTCGCCGGGATCGCGCTTGAGGCATCGGTCATCAGGATCACGCGCGCGGTATCCGGGCCAACACCCGATATGCGCCCGACCACTCCGATCCCGTCCATCGTTGCCCAACCATCCACGATCCCGTCACGCTCCCCCACGTTCAGCAGCACAGATTGCCGAAAGGGTGAGCCGCTATCCGCCATCACCACCCCGGTGACATAGGTCAGGCGCGGATCAAGCCGAACATTGTTAAGGTCCAGCAGGCGGGCGTTTTCCTGTTCCAGCTGCAGCGCGGCCTCTTTCCAGGCGCGCATCAGGCGCAGCTCGCTGCGCAATTCCTGGTTCTGCTCGCTGAGCCGCTGATAGCTTTGGAAATCACGAGACAGGTTCACCAGCGCAGTGACCGGAACCATCGCCCACTCCATCGAGGGGACAACCGTATCCACCACCTGCGCGCGGAACCGTTCAACGCGCGGGCTGTCAATGCGCCAGACGAGGAAAATACCAAGCAGGCACAGAACAACGATCCCCAGAAGCAATCGGCGCAGGGGTGTCGTGTATTCATCGCGCTGTGATCGGTCCTTTGCCACAGGTTACCTTCCCGTGCTGCTCGTGCCCGAGTTCTCACCCGATCAGGGTGCGCGCCTTAGCTTTCGTAGTCAATCGCGTGGCGCAGTTGTTTTTCGTATTCGAGTGCTTTGCCCGTGCCCAAAGCCACACAATTCAGGCTTTCATCGGCAATCGACACGGCCAGACCGGTCTGTTCGCGCAGAGCAAGGTCAAGGTCACCTAGCAAAGCTCCGCCTCCGGTCAGCATAACACCCCGGTCCACGATATCGGCAGCCAGATCGGGCGGCGTGGTTTCCAGAGCTGTCATTACCGCCTCGCAAATCTGCTGCACGGGTTCAGACAGCGCTTCGGCCACCTGAGCCTGGCTGATCTCGATTTCCTTGGGCACACCGTTCAGCAGGTCGCGACCCCGGATATGCATCGACTGGCCACGGCCATCGTCCGGCATCCGTGCGGTACCGATGGTGGTCTTGATCCGTTCCGCAGTTGATTCACCCACCAGCAGGTTCTGTTGACGCCGCAGGTACGAGATGATCGCCTCATCCATCCGGTCGCCACCAACGCGGACCGAGCGGGCATAGACGATATCGCCCAGCGACAGAACCGCGACCTCGGTGGTACCGCCGCCGATATCGACAACCATGTTGCCGGTCGGATCGGTTATCGGCATCCCCGCGCCAATCGCAGCCGCAATTGGTTCGGCAATCAGGCCCGCGCGGCGCGCGCCTGCGGACAGAACCGACTGGCGGATTGCGCGTTTTTCAACCGGGGTTGCGCCATGAGGGACGCAAACAATGATCTTGGGTTTCGAGAATGTCGAGCGTTTATGCACCTTGCGGATGAAATGCTTGATCATCTCTTCGGCGGTGTCGAAGTCCGCGATGACACCCTCGCGCATCGGACGGATGGCTTCAATGGAGCCCGGGGTCCGGCCCAACATCAGCTTGGCGTCCTCGCCAACAGCAAGGACTTTCTTGACCCCATCCTTGACGTGGTAGGCAACGACCGAGGGCTCAGACAGGATCACTCCGCGCCCTTTGACATAAACCAGCGTGTTCGCTGTTCCAAGGTCGATAGCCATGTCCGCTGTGAACAGGCCGCCCAGATTGCCAAAGATGCCCATATTTCCCTGATCCCGTTTGTCAGAATTTCCACTGCCCGCGACTCGACGGTTCCGGGACGGATGCCTTATAGGGTGCCAACTCGCCCGGTTAAAGGGCTGATTCCGCGACAGTCAGCACCTTTCCGCCTTATTGATGGGGACTTTAGAAGGCAAGATGCTCTCATATCAACACATTTACCACGCAGGAAATCTGGCTGATGTACAAAAGCACGCTTTATTGGCGTGGACGCTGCGTTATTTGACCCAAAAGGACAAACCCCTCAGCTATATCGAAACGCACTCCGGGCGTGGACTATATCACCTTGACGCGGCTGAGGCGGTTCGAACGGGTGAAGCTGTCGCCGGGATCGGGCGCGTCAGGCGCGAAGGTTGGTTTGATTCCGATCATCCAATGGCGCGGGTGCTGGATACCATACAGGCCAGTCACGGCGTGCAAGCGTATCCCGGTTCACCTCTGATTGCGGCCAACCTGCTGCGAAAACAGGATAGCTTGCATTTCGCCGAGCTGCATCCGCAGGAACATACGGCACTTTCACTGGCGCTGTCTCCTTTCGGGGCGAAGGTCTATCGGCAGGATGGGTTTGAGTTGGCCCAATCGTTGCTGCCTCCGACCCCGAGGCGGGGCATGATGCTGATCGATCCCAGTTATGAAGTGAAAGCCGAGTATGACCGTTTGCCTGGGGTGATCGCGAAGCTGCACCGCAAATGGAATGTGGGTGTGATCGCACTTTGGTATCCAATCCTGACGGATGCACGTCACAAGGCTATGATTTCGTCTCTGAAATCCGCTGGATATCCCAAAACGATTTGCCATGAGGTCACGTTCCCTCCGGCGCGGGAAGGTCATCGCATGGTCGGATCAGGTATGTTCATGTTGAATGCACCCTTCGGGATCGAAGACGAAACGCGCCGCTTGTCGGAGCTGTTCGCTCAGCTTTGATAAGCAAGAATTACACAGGGAAAGCTCCCGTCCTGTTTGCCCGCATCAAAGATGCCGTCAAACGCGTTGGCCCCGGCAGCGCGCCAGAGGCGCGCTGCCGGGGCCAAAACCCAAGAAGGGTCGGCGAAGCCGGGCCGCCGCGGGTGCGGGAGCCATTCGCCTTACCCTTCAATCAGGTCAGGTCTTTGTAGCTGATCTCGCGTGTATCTGCCCCCGGACCGGCCTTTTCACGACGCATGATCAGGCGGTTCAGCGCGTGGATATAGGCTTTGGCCGACGCAACCACCGTATCTGTATTTGCAGACTGACCGGTGGCGATCATACCATCCTCTTCCAGACGGACCGAAACCGTGGCTTGCGCGTCCGTGCCTTCGGTTACCGCATGCACCTGATACAGTTGCAGCCGCGCAGTGTTGGGATAGATCGCCCGGATCGCCCGGAAGGTTGCGTCGACTGGGCCGTCACCGTTTTCCGTGGCGATCCTGTCTGCACCCTCTACTTCTAGCTCGACCGTCGCTTCGGCCTGACCTCCGGTACCGCAGGTCACTTTCATCGACACCAGTTGCAGGTGATCGTCCGCTTCGTCGTCGACGCTCATCAACGCGATGAGGTCATCGTCAAAGACTTCTTTCTTGCGGTCGGCCAGATCCTTGAAGCGCACGAAAATGTCTTTGAGCTGGTTGTCACCAACCTCATACCCCAGCGTTTCAAGCTTATCGCGCAGTGCAGCGCGGCCCGAATGCTTGCCCAGCGGCAAAGAGGTGCCAGAGAGCCCAATGTCTTCAGGGCGCATGATCTCGAAGTTTTCGCGGTTCTTCAGCATGCCATCCTGATGGATGCCGCTTTCATGGGCAAAAGCGTTCTTGCCGACAATGGCCTTGTTGAACTGCACCGGAAATCCGGCCACGGTCGCGACCCGGCGCGAAATATGCATGATCTTGGTGGTGTCGATGCCAGTATGCCACGGCATGATGTCGTTGCGTGTGCGCAACGCCATCACAACTTCTTCCAGCGCGGTGTTGCCTGCGCGTTCACCCAACCCGTTTATGGTGCATTCGATCTGACGCGCACCACCTGCGACAGCTGCCAGAGAGTTCGCTGTCGCCATGCCAAGGTCGTTGTGGCAGTGGGTGGCAAAGATTACCTCATCCGCGCCTGGAACCGTCTCAATCAGGCGCTTGATCAGATCTGCAGACTCGACCGGGGCAGTATAACCGACAGTATCGGGGATATTGATCGTGGTGGCTCCAGCCTTGATTGCAATCTCGATCACGCGGCACAGATAATCCCATTCGGTCCGGGTCGCATCCATCGGCGACCACTGCACGTTTTCGCAAAGGTTGCGCGCGTGGCTGACCGTTTCGTGGATCTTGTCGGCCATCTCGTCTTGCGTCAGATTTGGTATCGCCCGGTGCAGCGGAGAGGTTCCGATAAAGGTGTGGATCCGGTTCTTCTCGGCGTGTTTCACCGCCTCCCAACACCGATCGATATCGGCGAAATTGGCGCGGGCCAGACCACAGATGCGGCTGTTCTTCGACCGCTCGGCAATCTCGGACACCGCTTTGAAGTCGCCTTCCGATGCAATGGGGAATCCGGCTTCGATGATGTCGACGCCCATCTCATCCAGAAGCTCGGCAATTTCGAGCTTTTCGTTGTGGGTCATGGTCGCGCCGGGGCTCTGCTCGCCGTCGCGTAAGGTGGTGTCGAAGATCACGACGCGGTCTTGGTCGGTCACGTTTGTCATGGGGTTCTCTTTCTTCTTCTGTCCTAAAGCCTCTTGGCGCGCGGGCGTCCTCCTCTGAGCGGGCGCGCCGGATGGCACGCTCAGAGGCGGATTAGGATCAGTAGACCACGCAGCAACGCGCCGCTGAGTGCGGCGTTTGCAAAAGCGATATCTGCGCGGTTGATCATGGGGATCAGCTTATACAGGGCGCGCGGCGAATGAAAAGCGGGAAATTTACGGGGGAACAAAATTGACGGTGGAGTTGAAGCGATGAAGCTTTCGGCTAACTTCTTGTGCATGAAAACTGCATTAATCATCGGAGCTTCTGGCGGTATCGGGCGCGCTTTGAATGACCACCTGACAACGGATGGTGTCAAAGTCACCCGACTGGCCAGATCAACGGATGGGTTTGACCTGACCGACCCGGATGGCGCAGAGCGTATGCTGGCGTCCCTTTCTGATCCGTTTGATCTGATCATGGTGACCTCAGGGGCGCTTGAGATTAACGGTATGGGTCCGGAAAAATCTATGCGCACCTTGTCCGCGCAGGCGATGATGGACCAGTTCGCACTGAACGCAGTTGGCCCGGCCTTGGTGTTGAAGCACGTGCACCGCCTGCTGCCACGCGACCGCAGATCGGTGATCGCCGTGCTGTCGGCCCGGGTTGGTTCAATCGGGGACAACCGGCTGGGTGGGTGGGTCAGTTACCGTGCGGCCAAGGCGGCTGTGAACCAGATTGTACATACGGCTGCCATCGAATTGGCACGCACGCACAAACAGGCCATATGTGTCGCTTTGCACCCCGGAACAGTCAAAACGGCCTTTACTGAAAAGTACCTTGCCCGCCATCCGGCTGTTGAACCCAATGAGGCCGCAGCCAATCTGCTGTCCGTTGTCAATGGGCTTACCCCTGCCGACACGGGTAGCTTTTTTGATTGGGCTGGTAAGCGCGTGCCTTGGTAGGGCTGATTTAGCCGTCGTTTGTATCCGGGTCCGTCGCGTCAGGGGCGGGCGCGTCGGGGGTAGAGTCGGGCTCAGGGGTTTCGGCGCTCGAAGCGGGTGTTTCGGGCGCAATCTCTGTCTCGGTCGCCAGCGTGTCATTTTCCCAAACGCCGGTCTCAACCTCGCCGCCTGCGAAACGCATCGTGCCGTCACCATGGCGTTTGTTTTCCAGGAAATTGCCCTCATAGACATCCCCGGTCTCATAGGTGGCGGTTCCAAAGCCAGTGATCTTGCCGTCGGCCCAGTCGCCTGTGTAGCTGTATCCGCCCGGTCGGGTCAGTGTTCCCTTGCCGTGACGCTTGCCATTCAGAAAATCGCCTTCGTAAATGATCCCGTCCGGAAACGTAGCCTTGCCCTTGCCCTGTCGGACACCGTCTACCCAATCGCCATCATAGCGATAGCCATTTGCAAAGGTCAGAATACCTTTGCCGTCGAAGCGGGCGTTTTTGAACTGGCCCGTATAAGCCGTTCCGTTGGGATAGGTTGCCGTGCCGGTGCCCTCAAAAATCCCGGCGATCCAGTTGCCGTCGTAAACTGATCCGTCGGGGTATGTCGTTTGCCCCTTGCCATGAGGCAGGTCATCTAGAAAGTCGCCGATATAAACCGAACCATCGGGATAGAGCATCTCACCCAGGCCCTCAATCTGGCCCTTTTGCCAGGCGCCTGTGTACGCAAAACCGTCGCTACCACTATAGGTGCCCTGACCATGGCGCTGGTCATCAGCATAGTCGCCTTCATAGGTCGCACCGTTGGCATAGATGGATTTGCCTTTGCCCTGTCGGCGATTTTCGACCATTTCGCCTTCGTAGACATCTCCGTTTGGTTGAACCAAACGGCCTGTTCCGGCCATCTGGTCGTTGGCCCAGGACCCAGCATAAGTCATGCCGTCGACCCAGACCTGACTACCCTGACCATGCCGTTGCCCGCCATTCAAGTCGCCCTCATAGGTACTTCCATCGGCGTAGGTGATCTTGGCGCTGCCGGTTTTCTGGCCGTTTACCCAGTCGCCCTCATAAACCGAGCCATCCGGGCCGGTCAGCACGCCGTGACCGTGATATCTGGCGTCCTTGAAGCCGCCCTCGTATCGCGAGCCGTTGGAATATGTCGCGATACCGGTACCGTTTATCGTGCCGTTGGCCCACTCGCCCTCATAGGACTGGCCATCAGAATAGACGATTTTGCCGCGCCCTTCTGGTTGGCCCTTGGTGAATGTCCCTTCATAGACAGAGCCATTGGCGTAGCGCGCGGTGCCTTGTCCTTGAATCTCGCCCTCGACCCATTGACCGGAATATTCAAAACCGTTCGGCAGGCGGTAAGTGCCGGTGCCATGGCGCAGCCCGTTTTCGAACGTGCCCTCGTAGACACCTCCGACATCATCATCAGCGATGACAATCTGACCGTCCTGTTGGGCGATAGCAAAAGACGCCAGCATTGTAAGCGTTGCAGCGGTAAGGGATGTGCGGATCGCTTTCATTTTTGTACCTGCCTGCGGTGTTTGTGTTGGCGCAAAACTAAGATACCGCCGAGGGCAGAGCAACGGCTTTTGGCGCATTTGCCTTTCACTCGCGGTGTGATCTGCTAAATCCCTGAAAGACATGAGGGCAAGAGGGCAAAAATGGCCGATCGTTTCCGCATCACTCTGGCGCAATTGAACCCAACGGTTGGGGATATCGACGCTAATGCCGCCAAGGCTGCTGCAGCCTGGCAGCAAGGGCGCGCGGCGCAGGCTGATCTTGTGGCGCTGCCCGAGATGTTCATAACCGGCTACAATACCCAGGATCTGGTGATGAAGCCCGCGTTTCATCGGGCCGCGATGAATGCGGTGCAGGCGTTGGCTGAAGACTGTGCCGACGGCCCGGCGTTGGCCATCGGCGGTCCTTGGGTTGAAGATGGGAAGCTTTATAACGCCTACCTGATCCTTAACGGTGGGCGGATTGTCAGCAAAGTTCTTAAACATCATTTGCCCAATGAAACCGTCTTTGATGAAGTACGCCTTTATGATGCGGGTCCTATGGGCGGCCCTTATGCCGTTGGAAATGTCCGTATCGGTAGCCCGATTTGCGAGGATGGCTGGCACGAGGATGTCGCCGAGACACTGGAAGAAACCGGGGCCGAGTTTCTGCTGATCCCCAACGGCTCGCCCTATTTTCGAAACAAATACGATATCCGGTTGAACCACATGGTGGCTCGCACGGTCGAAACGGGTCTGCCGGTAATCTACCTGAACATGGTCGGCGGGCAGGATGATCAGGTTTTCGACGGTGCTACGTTTGGATTGAACCCGGGTGGAGAGCTTGCGTTCCGCATGCCCGTCTTCGATGAGGCCGTCAGCCATATCGATCTGTCGCGCCAAGATGACGGATGGCGTATTGTGGCTGGTGAAGTCGTGCCGCAACCCGACGAATGGGAGCAGGACTATCGCGCGATGGTGCAATCTCTGCGCGATTACATGGGCAAGACGGGGTTTGGCAAAGCTGTGCTGGGGTTGTCGGGCGGCGTCGACTCGGCGCTGGTGGCCGCAATAGCCGTGGATGCGATCGGTGCGGAAAATGTACGCTGCGTAATGCTGCCTTCGGAATATACAAGCCAAAGTTCTTTGGATGATGCCGAAGCCGTCGCCAAGGCGCTGGGCGTGCATTACGACTTTGTGCCGATCTCTGAGGGACGCGCAGCAGTAACCAACACTCTGGCTCCGCTGTTTGCGGGTCGAAATGAGGACCTGACCGAGGAAAATGTTCAGTCCCGCCTGCGCGGTCTGCTGTTGATGGCGATTTCGAACAAGTTTGGCGAGATGCTGCTGACCACCGGCAACAAGTCCGAGGTCGCAGTGGGATATGCCACCATTTATGGAGACATGAACGGCGGCTATAACCCGATCAAGGATCTGTACAAAACTCGCGTGTTCGAGACCTGCCGCTGGCGCAACGCCAATCATCGCGACTGGATGATGGGTCCCGAGGGTGAGGTGATACGCCCTTCGGTGATCGACAAGCCGCCAAGTGCTGAATTGCGTGAAGATCAGAAAGATAGCGACAGCCTGCCGGACTACCCCGTTCTCGATGCGATTCTTGATATCTTGGTAGATCAGGATGGCTCAATCGCCGACTGCGTTGCAGCCGGATTTGACAAGGCCGAGGCCCGGCGGGTCGAACACCTAATTTACATTAGTGAATACAAGCGCTTCCAGTCCGCGCCTGGCACACGGTTGACACCGCGGGCCTTCTGGCTGGATCGTCGCTATCCGATTGTAAATCGCTGGCGGGATAGAACGTAAGCACCGCTCTGGTTGAAGAATTTACCATTGTTTCGAAAGTGAATGGTAATGCGGATTTCTGCGGCAGTTTGTTTATCAATTTCAGCCAGTTGTGCGGTCAAAAGACTATGTTTCGCTTGTACGCGCGTCCTTTTTTTGCCACATTTACGACAGGGGTTCGCCTCATATGGGGCGGATGTGACGCAATCCGGTAGGTTGGCCTGCCATTTTCAGAGCCGATGACCGGGATTGTGGAACTGGGAAAAGGCATCCGTGTTTGGGATGTCAGTAAAGGTATTGGTGGTCAAATGACGAATGGATACGATAAGCCGCTTCATTCTCCGTTGCAGTTGAAGCCTATGGAATCAGCGCCGCGCAAGTTGGATGAACAGGCGCTGGATGCTGCGATTGCAGACATTATGAGCCAGGAAGAGCCGACGCCCGGCGCGGTGGCAGGCCCGGTTCCGTTGCGATCGGAATTTCCGGTGTTGCAGCCACAGGAATCGCTTGCATCAAAGTCCGATCCCAAGCTCAGCACGGTACTGCGCCAGAAATGGGCGCAACTTTCCGGGGCGGCGTAATCTGAACGCATCTGCGCGGCGTAATTCGCCACGCATTGGCCAATTGGCCACAGGTTCCGGCAATTGCTCGGGACCAACCGTTTTCTACATTGCCAGTGAAATCGCCTTCAGGCTGGATGTCGCTCCGATGAACGAGCACCGAGCGGTTAATGCCAGGCCCCACACCGACACCCGTCGAATCTGATCTCACACTTCCCAAACACGTAGATGTTGTCGTCATAGGTGGTGGAATCATCGGGGCTTCGGCAGCATTCGAGCTTGCTGAGCGAGGTGTTTCCGTTCTGTTGTGCGAGAAGGGCCGGATTGCGGGCGAGCAAAGCTCGCGCAATTGGGGCTGGGTGCGCCTTGGGACACGTGATCCGCGCGAGATCCCCCTGATGCAAGAGGCACTTAGAATCTGGCAAGGGCTGGATGCGCGATTGGGACGCGCCACAGGCTATGTTCAATCAGGAATCGTGTTTGGCGCATCTGGCGCACGAGACGATGAAAACCTGACGCGATGGCTGGACCATGTTGAAGGGCTGCAAACAGGTGCTCGCATGGTATCCGGCCCTGAACTGGACGGGTTGCTGTCGGATAACAGTATGAAACTGCGCTCAGCGCTTTACATGCCGCAGGACGGGCGGGCCGAGCCGCAATGGGCGGCCCCCGCAATCGCCGAGGCGGCGCGCGACCGTGGGGCTGCGATCATGACGCAATGCGCGGTGCGAAGTGTCGATGTTGCTGCGGGCCGGATCGCAGGTGTTTTCACCGAACGCGGCCGCGTAAGGTGTAGTCAAGTTGTACTTGCAGGCGGAGCCTGGTCTCGGCTGTTTGCGGGGAACGCTGGAATCGCTCTGCCACAGCTCAAAGTGCTCAATACGGTAATGCGGACCTCTCCGGTTGCAGCAGGGCCAGAAGTGTCGCTTTGGAGTGATGATTTTGCCATTCGAAAGCGCTCGGACGGGGGATACACCATAGCTTCGGGTCACGAGAATACAGTGGATATCGTTCCTGACAGTTTCCGACTCGGGTTGCAGTTTCTGCCCGCATTCCGGCAAGAGTGGCGGTCCTTAAGGTTTCGCCTTTCGAGACGCTGGATGGTCGAGGCGAATGAGGATCGAAGCTGGCTGCCGACCGATGTGACACCGTTTGAACATTGCCGAGTACTCGACCCGGAACCTTCCCAGAAAGTGTTGCGAAGGGCGTGGGCCAACGCCCGCAAGGCGTTGCCTGCGCTTGATAGTGCGGAGATCGTGCAAAGCTGGGCCGGCCTGATCGATGTGACCCCGGATGCGATCCCGGTCATCTCGAAAGTGGACGCGGTGCAGGGCCTGCATATTGCGACCGGTTTCTCCGGCCACGGTTTTGGCATCGGTCCTGCCGCAGGTCGATTAGTGGCGGACCTTGTTACGGAAAGCACGCCTTGCGTTGATCCGACCGCCTTTCGCCTGTCCCGTTTCACGGATGAGTCAAAAGTGCGGCCGGATGCTGGTTTTTAGCCTCTAACCCATCATTTGATAGCTGACCGGCACGAACCGGAACCCGTCGCCACGGGATTCGACATACCCAGCGGCCGGGAAAGGCATGTGATAGCCGATCATAGGCACTTTGTCCGCAGCCAGCATGCCCAGCACATTCCTGCGCGATTCCGTTGCAGCGGCTTTGTCCATGTCGAATCGCACTTCCCATTCAGGATGTGCAAATGACCAGACATAGTGATTTGCAAGATCCGCCGTCAGGACCAGACGCTGACCGTTACTTTCTAGGTGATAGACCATATGGCCCGGAGTATGACCAAACGCTGCCATACCGGTGACGCCGGATGCGACTTCACCACCATCCCCGATAAAGGTCATCTTCTCTGCCATCGGGGTGACTTTGGCTGCAACCAAATCACCCACTCGGTTGCCCGCGTCTTGCGCTGACCAAAAGTCGTATTCGGGTGCTGCTGTTACATAACGCGCATTGGCAAAAGTCGCGGCATCATTGGTTGTCATACCACCGATATGATCGGGATGCATGTGGGTAATGACCACCACATCGATCTGATCAGGCGTTACGCCGGCGTCGGCCAACGCGGCCTGAATTCCACCTTGGCCAAGCCCAGTATCAAACAGGATCATCTCGGACCCCGTATTAACCAGCGTTGGTGTGAAGAAGAACTGTGCAACATCTGGCGAGATGAAGTTGTCAGCCGATACACGGGCGAAATCTTCATCCGAGGCGCCGCCGCCGAAAATGTCTTGCGCACCATCACGAGGCAGGCTGCCATCCAACAAGGTGGTGACGGTGAAATCGCCCAGTTGAAACGATTTTGCTATTGTAGAGTTGGCTTTGGTCTCGGTACCCGCGGCCAGAACAGGCGAAGTAGCTGCCGCAAGCGGCAGAGCCGCAACCGTTCCAAGCGCCGCCCGGCGAGTCAATCTGATGGTCATGGTCGTTCTCCCTGTCAGAGCATGTTTGACTGAATTAGGTCAGTCTGGGCCTGTGGCCATACTATGGCACTGTTATATGGGCTGCGTGGTTGAACATTACGTGTTAATTTTTGTTCATGCCGCGATCTGCGAATAAAACCGTACCCACCGAGCAAAACGTTGCTGATTTTCTGGCGAGTATTCAGCCGACCCGCAAGGCGGAGGAGGCGCACGTGCTGGACAGGCTGTTTCGTGAAACCACAGGTTATGCGCTAGTAATGTGGGGGCCGTCGATCATTGGCTATGGTCGATATCACTATCGCTATGCGTCAGGGCGCGAGGGCGACTTTCTCGCAACTGGGTTCTCTCCGCGCAAGGCGGCGCATTCCATCTATATCAGGCCCGGGTATGCTGACTTCGGAGATGTCTTATCAAGACTGGGCAAGCACAAGCTGGGTAAATCCTGCCTCTATATGAATAAGCTACCGGATATCGATCTCGACGTGCTTCGTGAACTCATCAAAGCCGGGCTCGAACGCTTAGATGGCATTTGGCCGGTTGAACCAACCTGAAAGCCTCTTCTGGACAAAAACGCGCCCATGTGAGATGAGCCGCGCCAACAGGAGACTTCCATGACCACGACCCGTTTTGCCCCGTCGCCCACCGGTTACATCCATGTGGGCAACCTGCGCACCGCCCTGATGAACTATTTGATCGCCCGCAAAGCCGGCGGTACGTTCATCTTGCGTATCGATGACACCGATCCTGAGCGGTCGAAGGAAGAATATGTCGACGCGATCAAGCAGGATCTGGAGTGGTTGGGCCTGCATTGGGACCGGGTTGAGCGACAGTCGGAGCGTCTGGACCGCTACGCCGAGGCCGCCGACAAGCTGCGCGAGATGGGCCGGTTCTATGAGGCGTTCGAGACGCCCACCGAGCTCGACCTCAAGCGCAAGAAGCAACTGAACATGGGCAAGCCGCCGGTCTATGACCGTGCAGCGCTGAACCTCAGCGGCGCCGAGAAAGAAGCCCTGCGCGCTGAGCGTGGCAATGGCGTCTGGCGGTTCAAACTGAACCACGAGCGTATCGAATGGAACGATGGCATTTTGGGCGACATCTCGATCGATGCAGCTTCAGTATCCGACCCGGTGCTGATCCGGGGCGATGGTCAGGTTCTCTATACGATTGCCTCTGTGGTCGATGACACCGAGATGGGCGTAACCGATGTCGTGCGCGGCTCGGACCATGTCACCAACACCGCAACGCAGATTCAGATCATCGAGGCGTTGGGCGGCACCTGTCCGCGTTTTGCGCACCACTCGTTGCTGACTGGCCCGCAGGGAGAGGCGTTGTCGAAACGCTTGGGCACTCTGGCCTTGCGCGATCTGCGAGAGCAGGGCGTGCAGCCAATGGCCTTACTGAGCCTGATGGCGCGTCTGGGGTCGTCAGATCCGGTTGAGTTGCGCTCGGATATGTCAGAGTTGATCGACGGCTTTGATGTTACACGCTTCGGTGCGGCCCCAACCAAGTTCGACGTGCAGGACCTGTTCCCGCTGACCGCGAAGCACCTGCAATCGCTACCGCTGGCCGATGTGGCCGATGCCGTTGCTAAAGCAGGTGTACCTGCTGAACTGGCCGAGCCTTTCTGGACCATGGCGCGCGAAAACATCACGACGCTAAGCGATCTCGAGGGATGGTGGGAATTGTGTCGTGATGGGGCCGAACCCCTGATCGCTGACGAGGACCGTGAGTTCATCGCTCAGGCTGTCTCATTGCTGCCCGAAGGCCCATTCGATGGGGAAACTTGGGGCACATGGACCAAGGCCGTGAAAGAGGCCACAGGCCGCAAGGGCAAAGGCCTGTTCATGCCGCTGCGCAAAGCGCTAACGGGGATGGAGCGCGGGCCCGAAATGGCGACCTTGCTGCCGCTGTTGCAGGTGATCCGCGCTCGCGGCTGACTTCAGGGTCAGTGCTTAGAATACGAAGGAGGCAGGTAAATCACCTGCCTTTCTTTGTTCTCCGGGTCGCAAAACTTGCGCCGAAACGCGTTGCAGGCGGTCATCCACGAATTCGGTCTCGGCCTGCTTCAATTGTTGGTGACGGGGATAACGGGGCTCGGCGCGGTCGTTCAAAATCGGAGCATCCCAACCATCGGTTGTTGCAAAGAAGCGATCGGCGCCCTCTGGTCCAAAAGCCCGCAGATACCCTTGCACGACAACATCAATATAGCTGAGCAATAGGGGATGGTGATTGCTGGGCGCGGTGTGTCGATCATGCGGGACTGCGTAGACAGCGATTTCCACCTCTTGCGTCAGAGTGTGCGTGACCGACCGTGTGGCTGGAACGCGGTCATAAGCCCATTCTCTTTCATCCAACGCGGCCCAGTCGTTTTTAGGAACATGGGCGATCATACCATCGATCTCGGAATCAGCATCCGGCACAGCGGTCAAAAACGCCACCGGGCGCAGATCCGTGTGCCGCCATGCGCGTCGCCAACCTTTCAGTCGCGCTGGGCGCGGGTCGGGGAAATCATGCGTCGATAGGTTCACGAGGCTGCCATAGCCGAAGAAATAAGGGTCTGCCATGCGGGTCGCGTCCTTCTTTGACGATTGATGTATGTCAAACAGTCTTTTTACGAGACATGCAATAAAGCTTCACCTTGAGATTCGGGAGGCCCTAATGCGGATTACCAAACGGACGAATATCGCGGTGCGTGTTTTGATGTATTGCGCCGCACATCAGGAACGGCTGGTCACGAAGGCCGAGATCGCCGATGTCTGTAATATTTCAGAAAACCATCTGGCACAGGTGATCAACCAACTGAGCCAGCTAGACTATCTCAGCACACAACGCGGCCGCAATGGCGGCATGACGCTGGCGCGCCCGGCGGATCAGATCCGGGTCGGGTCCGTGTTTCGCCATGTCGAAGGCGGATTGCCGATTGCCGAGTGTTTTGCGGATGCTGACAACACCTGCCCACTGACCGATGCCTGCCGCCTCCGGTTGGCGCTGCGGGATGCGGCTGAGGTGTTTTATGCGTCGCTGGACGAAATCACGCTCGATGCGTTGGTGTGCGACAATGACCAATTGCTGAAAATATTGCAGCCTGTCGCTTGTATGCGCTGAACTCAGTCGCTGGCGCGCAGTATGCGCGCAGGGCGTACTGAAAGCGGGCGCAGGGCAAAGACCATCCCCGCGCCTAAGGTAACGCCAACACCGGCGATGACGATCCCAAGCGCGGATGGCCAGATGACCGCGAACTCTGTGTCGAATATATAAGTAGCCACGGCCCAACCGCCCAGAATTCCGGTCAGCAAAGCAACGCAACCTGCGGCTGCTCCCAAAAGGATTGCCCGCAGGGCAAAGCTGCGCAATATGCGCCCACGGTTGGCACCCAGAGTCTTGTGGATCGCTGCCTCGTACCTACGCGCCGGTTCGCCCGCTGCCGCCGCACCGATCAACACTAAAAACCCGGTCAACAGAGAAACCCCTGCGCCATATGACGTGGCTGCCGCAAGCCCTGCCAGCAGGCCTGATACCCGGTCGATGGCGTCTCTGACCCGGACTGCCGTGATGTTGGGGAATTGACCGGCCAAATCACGCAGAATGGCGGCCTCGGCCTGTTCTTCGGCATAGACGGTAGCGATGAAGCTATGCGGGGCACCAGCCAAGGCAGAGGGGTTCATCGACATGACAAAACCCATTCCTGCAGTGGAGAAATCAACTTCGCGCAGCGATGTGAGTTCAGCTGTGATATCGCGGCCCAGGATATTAACGGTCAGCTCATCGCCCAGTTTCAGGCCCATCTCGTCGGCCTCTTCTGCGGCAAAGCTGACTTGCGGTGGGCCGCTGTAGTCCTCTGGCCACCAAACCCCGTCAGTCACGCGGGCATTCCGTGGGGGGCGGGCAGAGTAGGTTACGCCCCGGTCGCCGTCCAGAACCCAGTGATCGCCTGCAATCTCGTGCGCGGGTCGCCCATTGATTTTGGTAATGATCCCACGCAGCATCGGAGCGCTTTCTACCCGACTGACGGCAGGGTCAGTGTCGAGACGTTCGCTGAACCCGGGCATCTGATCCTTCTGGATATCGACGAAGAAATACGAGGGTGCGACCTCAGGCAAGTTGCCCGAAATCGCATTGCGTAGCGTGCCGTCGATCTGCCCCACCGCCGCAAGGACCGAAAGGCCGAGCCCAAGGGACAGGACCACCGATGCTGCGCCTTCGCGTGGGTCAGAGATGGCGGACAACGCCCACCGCAGGGCTGGACGCCCTCTGGCCCAAGGAGCGCCCGCGCGGGCCAATTTGCGAATGGCAAAGGCAGAAAGGGTCAGCAAAGTGAGCGCCCCCGCCAGACCTGCGCTTGTCCAGAGAGTCAACCGGGTTGAACCGCTGAACCAAGCGGCGGCTCCGATCAGTACGGCCAGGCCAATTGTAGTCGCAATTACATAAATCAAGCGCGGGAAGCTGCTTGCCGAAGTCAGCGCATCCCGGAACAATGTTGCCGCACGCACCTCCTCGGTTCTGGCCAGAGGCCAAAGCGTAAACAGGAACGCGGTTAGCACACCATAAAGTGCGGCCTCGAACAGGGGCTGCGGATATAGCGAGAATACAGCAGGGATCGGCAGTTGGGTTTCGATAACCGGTGCCAGCAGCATTGGAAGCGCCGCGCCCAGGGTCAAACCCATGACGATACCAACGCCTGAAAGAACGGCGATCTGGATCATGTATGTCTGAAAGATTGTGGCCCGATCAGCGCCCAAAGTCCGCAATGTCGCAATGGTTTCCGTTTTCTGGGACAGATAGGCGCGCACGGCAGCCGATACGCCGATCCCCCCAACCGCCAATCCGGATAGACCAACCAGCACCAGAAACGCGCTGAGGCGCCCTACAAACTCGGATATCCCCGGCGCACCATTGCGGGCATCAGTCCAGCGCATGCCGGTTCCCTCGAAGGCCTGCCTGGCCTGCTGCGACAGCGCCTCCAACTCGGCGGTTTGCGGCAAGTTCATCCTGTATTTGGTGGAAAACAAAGTACCCGGAGCCAGCAGGCCCGATGATTGCAAATCCTCGGTTCGAACCAACGTGCGCGGTCCCAGCGAGAACCCATCTGCCGCACCATCCGGTTCGTGTTCCAGCGAGGCCATCAAAACGAACCTCTGCGTGCCGAGATCAAATTGGTCCCCAATCGCAAGGTTCAGGCGGTCAATCAGGGACGGAGCCATCACGGCGCCGGGCAGCCCATCGGCGCCCGCCAAGGCCTCGGGCAAAGAAACTGCGGGTTCCAGAGCCACCGATCCCAACAGCGGATAGGCCCCGTCCACGGCCTTCACCTGAGTTAACGCCCGTTGCGCGCCTGCGCCATCACCCGTGACGGCCATGGACCTGAAATCGACGACCTCCGACACTGCTTGCGCGGTGTCCGCCATCCAGTCACGTTCCTCATCATTTGCAAAGCGATAGGTGAACTCCAGCTGGGCATCGCCGCCTAAGAGCGACGCGCCCTCTTGTTGCAATCCGGTCTGAATGGCTTGGCGCACCATGCCAACCGCAGCAATTGCTGCAACACCCAAAGCCAGGCAGGCCAGAAACACCCGAAACCCGCGCAACCCACCGCGCAGTTCGCGCCGGGCCAGGCGACCGGCCAGACGCAGGCTCATTCGGCGGCCTCACGCTGGGATTCCTCGGCGATACGCCCATCGCGCAAGCGCACAACGCGGTCGCATTTCTGAGCCAGCGTATGGCTGTGCGTGACCAGAACCAGAGTTGCCCCGTGACGGTCCCGCAGTCCGAATAACAGATCAATGATTGCTGAACCGTTGGTTTCATCCAGATTTCCCGTTGGTTCATCTGCCAGTAATATATGCGGGCGCGGGGCCGAAGCGCGGGCCAGCGCCACACGCTGTTGCTCGCCGCCTGACAACTGCGCCGGGTAGTGATCGATACGATGTGAAAGGCCCACGGCCTCCAACTCGGCCGCGGCGCGCTGGAAAGCATCTTTGTGTCCCGCGAGTTCTAACGGGGTCGCCACGTTCTCAAGCGCGGTCATCGTCGGGATCAAGTGGAAATTCTGAAACACTACGCCCATGGCATCTCTTCTGAACCGTGCCAGCGCATCTTCGCTCATTTTCGTTAGATCTTGACCCAATGCGGTAACACGTCCGCCGGTTGCCTGTTCTAAGCCGCCCATCAGCATCAGTAGCGAAGACTTTCCGGAACCAGAGGGACCGATCAGCCCCAGAGTTTCACCCTTGCTCACAGTCAAAGTGATGTCGTGCAGGATATCCACTCTTCCGGCATTGCCATCTAGCGATAATGCGGCATCTTGGAGGGTGAGAACGGGTGTCGTCATCGATCAGGCCATCAAGAGGGGTACAGTCCATTGGGATATGGCGCGATACAGAAGCTGCGCAAGGGTTTGATGTCAGGCGTGTTCATCTGTTGCGGATTTGCCGCGACGGCTGAGCCGGTGGTGATTGCGGCGCTCGGAGATTCCCTGACACAAGGATATGGACTTCCGCAACAAGACGGGTTTGTGCCCCAACTGCAACGCTGGTTGCAGGAGGAAGGGGCGGATATTCAGCTTATCAACGCCGGTGTTTCCGGGGATACGACCGCAGGAGGAGCCTCCCGCGTTGATTGGACTCTGACGCCAGAGGTCGATGGCATGATTGTAGCCCTCGGCGGCAATGATCTGTTACGCGGTATCGATCCGGATGTGTCGCGCGCCAATCTTGAGGCAATCCTGAACACCGCTGAAGCTGCGAATGTCGAAGTTCTGCTGATCGGCATGCAAGCCCCCGGGAACTATGGGTCGGATTACAAGCAAAGTTTCGATGCCATGTATCCGGAACTGGCGCAGCAGTATGGCGCGATCTATGCGGAAAGCTTCTTTGACGGGCTCACGACCGAGGGCGATCCTGCAGTCGCGCGCCAGTTCATGCAATCTGATGGCATCCATCCAAATGCCCAAGGCGTTGCGCTGATCGTTGACGCGCTAGGACCTTTTGTACTGGCTTTAGCGGAGCGCGCTACCGATTAGGAGGGGTCCTATGCCAGGCCGGTTTTTTCTCACACGACCAATTGGCGAGATAGTTAAGTTCCTGAATGTGAAAGATAACGTAGGGCCTCAGCCCCCGCGCAGAAATATTCAACCGGGTCAGGAGGTGACGGTATTGACCGGTGAAGGCTTGAAGATGATGCGATGGGGGATGATCCCGGTCGGCAGGGTCAATGCGCGCGGACGTCCGGTGATGGAGACCATTATCAACGCTCGCTCTGAAACGGTTTTTGACAAAAGCGCATTCGAAGGTGTTGGGCGCGCAGTTATACCAGTTGATGGCTGGTACGAGTGGACCGGAGAGAAACGGCGCAAAACTGCATGGCGTATCGCAGCGAAGGATGGCATACCGCTGTTATTTGCTGCAATTACGGATAGTTGGGAGGCCCCTGGTGGGCAGCGTGTGGATCAGGTCGCCGCAGTCACCTGCGAGCCAAATGCCGATGTAAAGCCGATCCACCACCGTATGGGTGTGTTGCTGGGGTCGCAGGATGTGGATTGCTGGTTACATGGATCCGAAGAAGAGGCACAGAAGCTGATGCGCCCATGGCCAAAAGGTCGCCTGAGGATTGAACAAGCCGACGATGTGGATTGGTCGGCGGCTTAGACCACGGTCACCACGGTTCCAATCGGCACCCGGTTGTACAGATCGATTACATGCTCATTCAGCATCCGTATGCAGCCGTTCGAGGCCGCGCGACCGATGGTTTGCGGTTGTGTGGTGCCATGGATGCGGAAATAGGTGTCGACTCCGTTTTGGAACAGATACAAAGCGCGCGCGCCCAGTGGATTATCGCTCCCTCCGGGTTGGACATAGTCGTTGTCCTTGAACCGACCATAGGCCACCGGGTCGCGTTCGATCATCTCATCGGTCGGTCGCCAGGTGGGCCATTCCTTCTTTACGTCGATAGTTGCGGTTCCTGTAAACTCCAGTCCGGCTTTGCCGACGCCGCAGCCATAGCGGATCGCTTTGCGGGGTTCGGTTATGTAATAAAGGTAGAAGGAACGGGGAACGACCAGCAGCTGACCGGGTAGGAATTGCTTTTTGACCCGCACGAATTGTGGCGTGGGATCATACTCGAGCGCTTTCTTGGCGCTGACAACGCCCGGAAGCAGGCTGACGGCAGTACCGGCCAGAAATACGCGGCGTGTGAACATGGCGACATCCCTCAAATGACCAAAGAAATCATAACGCTAGTTTTGAAATGATAGCGGATTTGGTCAATCACCGGGGAGGAATAACCCGATTGTGATGTATTCCCTATGCCACACACGGGGCGCGGGCATAGCGGAGAGGGCGGGAAAAATCCCGCCCTTTGAATGGCTTAGGCCAGTTCGATATTGTCGGCGCTTTCGCGGCCGTCACGACCAGCGCGCAGCTCGTACGTGACCTTCTGGTTGTCGGCCAGACCGGTGAGGCCCGAACGCTCGACAGCCGAGATGTGTACGAAGATGTCTTTGCCGCCATCTTCGGGTGCGATAAAGCCATAGCCTTTGGTGGTGTTGAACCATTTTACGGTGCCTGCGGGCATATCCGTTGTCTCCTGTTTAGTGCTGCCCACGTGGATGCGGCAGCCCGGCGTCGTTGTCTGTATCGATAGACTGAGCGCCGTAGAAGGAGACTGCAGGTCGAAATAGAAAAACGTAAGCCTCTTGGATATGGCATCGGTCAGACGGTGTGGCAAGGGCGGATTGTATGGATTGTACAAGGGTTTGAGGCGGAATCGTCCGTCTTGTACAAAAATCCGCCGATGGTTCTGGTTATTAGTTAGCAGAGCTTTGATAAGGTCCGGTTATTTATCTGGCGCGTCGGAGTGGCATTCAGAATCCGTTAACCCTCGTCATGATCAAGTTACAGCATGAGCGATTATCGACGCGTCCGCATTCCCGGGGCCAAGTATTTTTTCACCGTGTCTTTGGCCGACCGGTCGTCGGATTTGCTGGTGCGAGAGGTGGCGCATTTGCGGGCCGCCTTTGCAGTGACCCAGAGGGAGCGGCCGTTCTGGTGCGATGCGCTTGTGGTGTTGCCGGATCATTTGCACGCGGTGTGGACCTTGCCGCCGGGGGATGCGGATTATTCGACACGGTGGGGTGCGATTAAGGCGCGGTTTACGCGTGGGGTGAAGGCGTCGGGAGTGGTGGGGTGGAACCCCACCTTACGCACAGATTCGAAAATTGCGAAAGGGGATGCCGGGATTTGGCAGCGCCGGTTTTGGGAGCATGCAATTCGGGATGAAACGGATTATCGCAATCATATGGCATATTGTCGGGGGAATCCGGTGAAGCACGGGTTGGTCGAGCGCCCCACCGATTGGCCGTATTCGTCAATCCATCGCGATATTCGTGCAGGTCGGGTTGATCCGGAGTGGAGCGGTGTGGTCACCGATGGCACGTTCGGAGAGCCGTAGGTTGGGGTCTTACCCCATCATTTGAGAGGTTGGAGTTTGCAAGTGGTTTGGTGCGCGGGAACAGATCGTGCGAGTTTTCGGGTATGATCGTTGAGTGAGAGATGGGGTGAAACCCCATCCTACGCTTGCGACGTATGCTTCAAACAGCGGTTGTGGTTTGTAGGCCGGGCTTCAGCCCGGCATTCATCTAGACCCGCAAGCCGATTATATGGGTTGGTGCAATGCGATGGCCGATATTGGCGAAGTCGCGGCTGTTGCGCGGCTTGCCGGGCTGAAGCCCGGCCTACTTGCTATTTTTCTAGAAGTTCCGCACATGTGTCACCGATTTTGCGATGGTTTGCATCTAGATTTCCTCGGCGATAAAAATCCTCGACCAAGCCAGCTGCGAAGCAGGAAACAAATGCACCCTTTTGAGCCTGCTCTATCGAAAATCCGTCCTCAACCAACTTGTCGTGCAATCTGGAAACAGACACAATGTAAACGTCAGAGTCCAACGTTTCGCCGAAAACCCTGCTCGATAACTGATAGAAATGCGTATCAACAATTGACAAGACAGTTTGGAATGAACTGTACAGTTTTGCCGGAACAAAATCGATGTCTTCGCGGTTTTCGATGAAAGCAACAATCACATCAGACATTTCTGGATCTACCCATTTGTCTGAGAAATCAAACTTTTCCTGCTCACCGTCGTGCTTCTGCAAGAAATAGGTGAAATCCGCTGGCGCGGCAAAGGTGGTGACCCTCTTTGGCGCTTCAGCCAATGCGCCACTTGCGCCGCAAACTAGGAAAGCAGAAATCTGTGCGCAGCGCGTCGCAAACCTAATCATTAAGAAAGCATCGCCATTTCTGCTGCTTCAACAATACGACCCGCATCCAGCCTCACCGCGCAAACTTCTTATGCTTCAAACGCTTGGGCTCCAGCGCGTCCGGTCCCAGACGGCGCTTCTTGTCCTCTTCGTAGTCTTCGAAGTTGCCCTCGAACCACTCCACATGCGCATCGCCCTCGAACGCCAGAATATGCGTGCAAATCCGGTCGAGGAAGAAGCGGTCGTGTGAGATGACGACGGCGCAGCCGGCGAAATCGACCAGTGCGTCTTCCAGCGCGCGCAGAGTTTCGACGTCGAGGTCGTTGGTTGGTTCGTCGAGCAGCAAGACGTTGCCGCCCTCTTTCAGCAGGCGGGCCATGTGGACGCGGTTGCGCTCACCGCCTGACAGCAAAGATACCTTTTTCTGCTGGTCGCCGCCCTTGAAGTTGAAAGACGAGCAATAGGCGCGGGAATTGACCTGCGCGTCGCCCAGTTGGATGATCTCGGCACCGCCGGTGATCGCCTCCCACACGGTATCGTTGTCGGCAAGGTCATCGCGGGACTGGTCGACATAGGACAGCTCGACCGTGTCGCCCAGCGTGATGGTGCCGCTGTCGGGTTGTTCCTGACCGGTGAGCATCTTGAACAGGGTCGATTTACCGGCACCGTTGGGGCCGATGACGCCGACGATGCCGCCGGGGGGCAGGGCAAAGTCCAGCCCTTCGATCAGTTGCTTGTCGCCCATATGTTTCGAAAGGCCCTCAACCTCGATCACCTTGCCGCCGAGGCGCTGGCCGTTGGGGATGACGATCTGGGCGCGGGTCAGCTTTTCGCGTTCGGACTGGTCTGCCAGTTCGTTATAGGCGTTGATCCGGGCCTTGGATTTGGCCTGACGGGCCTTTTGGCCCTGACGCATCCATTCCAGCTCGCGCTGCAGGGTCTTCTGCTTGGACTTGTCCTCACGGGCTTCCTGTTCGAGGCGTTTGGCCTTTTGTTCCAGCCATGCGGAATAGTTGCCTTCGTAGGGAATGCCGCGACCCCGGTCGAGTTCCAGAATCCAGCCGGTGATGTCGTCCAGGAAATAGCGGTCGTGGGTGACGATCAGGATGGTGCCCTTGTAGTCGATCAGGTGTTGTTGCAGCCAGGCGATGGTCTCGGCGTCCAGGTGGTTGGTCGGTTCGTCGAGCAGAAGCATATCGGGCGCTTCGAGCAGCAGCTTGCAGAGCGCCACGCGGCGTTTTTCACCGCCCGAGAGGTTGGCAATGTTGGCATCGTCCGGTGGGCAGCGCAGCGCTTCCATCGAGACATCGATCTGACTGTCGAGGTCCCACAGGTTTTCCGCGTCGATCGCGTCCTGCAGGGTGGTCATTTCTTCCATCAGCTCGTCCGAGTAGTTCTCGGCGATCTCCATGGCAATCTCGTTGAACCGGTCGACCTTGGCCTTTTTCGCGGCCACGCCCAGCATGACGTTCTCGCGGACGGTCAGCGATTCATCCAGCTGAGGTTCCTGCGGCAGATAGCCGACCTTGGCGCCTTCGGCCGCCCATGCCTCACCGGTGAAGTCCGTATCGAGGCCCGCCATGATCTTCATCAGCGTCGATTTACCCGCGCCGTTGACGCCGACGACACCGATTTTCACGCCGGGCAGGAAGCTCAGGTGGATGTTTTCAAAGCACTTTTTGCCACCGGGATAGGTCTTGGAGACACCCTGCATGTGGTAGACATATTGATAGGCAGCCATGTCGCGTCCTCTGGGTCGGGGAAATCAAGTTGGAACGCTGGATATCCGAGGCGAGCGGGCGGGGCAAGCTGGTGGTTTTGTGAATTTTCTGTGGTCGTTTGATCCGGTAGAACCAACACGACAAGGAGTGGTGGGGTTTTGGCAGAACTTGCGGAACTGATTGCCGGTTGGGCGCAACCGGGCCGGGTGACATGGATCGGTGTACGTCCTGGCCGCAGAGCGGAATTGGATGGGCGCAACGAGGTTTGGGTCTCAGCCGATGGGCTCGACGGCGACCGCAGCCGGGCGGGCAAGCGGGCGGTGACTTTGATCCAGCAGGAACATCTGGCGGCGATTGGCTCTTATCTGGGGCAAGGATCGGTTAAGCCTGAGATCCTGCGGCGCAATCTGGTGGTTTCGGGGATCAATCTGGCGGCGCTAAAGGGGCGGGAGGTGCAGGTCGGGGAGGCCGTTTTGCGCTTTACCGTGATATGCGCTCCGTGCAGTCGGATGGAGGAGGCGTTGGGCAAAGGCGGCTATTCTGCTGTGCGGGGGCATGGGGGATGGTGTGCCGAAGTAGTGCAACCGGGGCAAGTCAGGCTTGGCGATGTGGTGCAGCCGATTGATTGACAACACCTCTTAGTTCTGAACATCAGCAGAGGATGGAACGCAGTACCATTCCATATGCGGGGCCCGGGCAGGTCGTGGGGTTGTTCGGAGGGTCATTTGATCCTCCGCATCAAGGCCATGTGCATGTGACGCGTGAGGCGATGAAGGCGTTTGGGCTGGATCGGGTGTGGTGGCTGGTGTCGCCGGGCAATCCGTTGAAGGAGCGGGGGCCTGCGCCTTTGGCGCGGCGGATGGCGGCGGCGCGGGATGTGATGCAGCATCCGCGCGTTGAGGTCACGGATATTGAGGCGCTGACGGGGACGCGGGCGACGGCGGATACGCTGTCGGCGTTGCGGCGACTTTATCCGCAGGTTCGGTTTGTATGGCTGATGGGGGCCGACAATCTGGCGCAGTTTCACCGCTGGAAAGATTGGCGACAGATCATGGACAGCGTGCCGGTGGGCGTTGTGGCGCGGCCTGGGGACCGGATTTCTGCTCGGATGTCTCCGGCGGCTCGGCTTTATGCCAAGTACCGTATCGACGGGCAGGCGCGGCATTTGCTGGGGCGGGCGGATGCTCCGGCGTGGTGTTTTGTGAACGTGCCGATGGTTGACGTCAGTTCGACCGAGTTGCGCAATCGCGGGAATTGGAGCGATGGGGTGTTGCCCGAATGACTCCACTTGGCGCATAATCTTAATCAAGTGATTGTCTGCATTTAAGCTCTGGGATTCTAATAGACCCATGGTCGATCGAATTTCGCGTCGTTTGTTTCTGGGTGGATTAGGGGCGTCTCTGGTTCCGGGCACAGGTCTGGCCGAGGCGCCTTTGGTGTCTCTGCGCCCTGTGCTGCGTGGCCCGCAACCCAACGGGGCTGAGCGGCTGGTTAAGGCGGCGGGGCTGAAGGGCGAGGTTGTTTTTGCCGTGGCCGACGTGGAAACCGGAACGCCGCTGGAGGTGTTCGGCGAGGGCCAAAGCCTACCACCAGCCAGCGTCGCCAAGGCGCTGACCGCGCTTTATGCGCTGGATGTGCTGGGTCCGGAGTATCGGTTCGAAACGCGCTTGATCGCGGATGGAGCGGTGGAAAATGGTATTCTGAAAGGCGACCTGATCCTTGCGGGTGGCGGTGATCCGCTGCTGGATACAGACGCGCTGGCCACAATGGCAGCCAATCTGCGCAAGGCCGGGATCACCGAGGTGAAGGGCGCGTTCAAGGTCTATGATGGTGCGCTGCCCTACGTCTTCAGCATTGATCCGGGGCAGCCGGATCATCTGGGCTATAGCCCGTCGATCAGCGGGATTTCCCTGAATTTCAACCGTGTGCATTTCGAGTGGAAACGCGAGGGCACCGGCTATGATGTAACCATGGATGCGCGCAGCGCGAATTATACGCCTTCGGTAGATATGGCATCGATGCGAGTCGAGAGCCGCAGCCTGCCGATTTACACCTATCAGCCAAGCGCGCGACAGGATCGCTGGACCGTGGCCAAAGGCGCGCTAGGCAATGGCGGGGCACGCTGGCTGCCGGTACGCAAGCCTGCGCTTTATGCCGGAGATGTGTTCCGCACGCTGGCACGCGTGAATGGGATCGTGCTGGGCCGGGTGCAGGTGACGCGGCAAGCACCGCAAGGGACCGAACTGGTGGTGCATCAGAGCGATCCGTTGGAAAGCATCCTGAAGGGGATGCTGAGATATTCGACCAATATAACCGCCGAAATGGTGGGTTTGGCGGCCACCAAGGCGCGCGGGGTTGCGCCGCAGAGCCTTGAGGACTCGGCCGCAGAAATGAACCTATGGGCGGCAGAGCGTTTTGGCGCGGATGGGATCGCGATGGTCGATCATTCCGGACTTAGCGGTTCCTCACGTATGGCCCCCGCCGGTCTGGTCAATACGCTGGTGGCGGCGGGGCAGTCAGAGGAGCTGCGGCCGTTGCTTCGGTCCTTTACGCTGGCCGACAAAAACGGGCAGCCGGTCAAGGATCATCCGATCAAGGTCGATGCAAAAACGGGTACTTTGAACTTCGTCTCGGGTCTTGGCGGTTACATGACAACGGCAGATGGAGTGGATCTGGCCTTTGC
The DNA here is from genome assembly GCF_056537605.1 of Ruegeria sp. C5. Lineage (NCBI taxonomy): Bacteria > Pseudomonadati > Pseudomonadota > Alphaproteobacteria > Rhodobacterales > Roseobacteraceae > Ruegeria > Ruegeria sp. C5. Next base: position 256,290 of record NZ_JBQFRX010000004.1, read on the forward strand.
GATCTTCACAGCCGACACCGCGCACCGCGCCACGATCCCGCGTGCGTCGCGCGAGCGCCCGGACGGCGCGCGGGCTTGGAACCGGCGGTCTCGCAAATTGCAACGCAATCTGATTGAGCGTTGGGGTACGCTCTACGGTAGCTAGGTTGTATGCCGCGCCCGTGCCCCGCGTTCGATAGCGGCAGCGTGCAGGCGGTCGATGCTGAGTTCGTACCGGATTTCTTCCAGCAGACGCAGTTCGGTTTCGGCCAGAGTGCCGTCAGCGGCGGCCACATCACAGGCCAGCGCGTAGGCGGTTTCGTTCAGGCGTTCGGGCAGGTTGTCACGGATCAGTCCGAACAGGGCATCCAGCCCGTCCACCTGCTCAAACAGATCAAACACGATCTGCGAGACGCGGCGGGTTCGGTCGATATCGTAACCCGCGAACACCGGCAGCATGTTGACCGCGCCTTCGATCTTGACCAGCTCTGCGGTTCGGATGTTCTCGTCCGAGGCGGAAATCGCCACCATGATCGCCACAAGGCAATCCTGCGGGGACATCGGATGTGGGGTTTGCTCGGTCATGGTGTCGTCCTGAATGAAACGTTTGTTGCCGCACGATAGGAGCGGGTGCGGGGAGGTTCAACTGGTAGTTTTGGGGTGCAATGAATGCGATCAATGAAGGTGGGTGATTTCGGCTTTGATGTAAACGTCCGTTGAAAACTCAATCTGACATCGGCGTTTCATTATGCGGACCAATAGTTATGGTGCAAAAGAGGTGAGATCGGCTCGTACTCTTGGATTAAATCTATGCCAGCAGTCCAATGAACTCACCACACAAAGTTATTTCGTTTTTGGAGAACAACTTGACCAATCATATAACTCTTAGAGATGGCAGAACGCTTGCATTCAGCACTTACGGCGACCCAGATGGAACTCCAGTGATTTTCAGCCATGGGTTTTCCGACTCTCACGTAATTCGTCATCCTGACGACAGTCTGACCGCTTCGCTCGGCGTACACTGGATTTCTGCCGACGAACCGGGTGTTGGAGGGTCGAGCCCGAAGAAGGATCGGAGAATGGTGGATTGGGGCGCTGATATGGAGGATCTGGCGGATCAACTTGGCCTCGATACATTCAATGTAGCGGGCCATTCCGGAGACGGCCCCCACGCTTTGGCTGTAGCATTTCACATGCCTGAACGTGTGCGTAAAGTTGCGCTCGCTTCTCCTGTGGCACCATTCGATGAGCCCGGTGTCACCAAGATGCTGGTACTGAAGGATCTGAAAACCATCGCAAAATTGCGCCACCTGAGCTTACTGATCCGATGGCAGAGCGTATTGGCGCTAATAGTGCTTTGAAAGACATCCCTTCATATGTGGAGTCTGTCGTTGACCAAATGCCCAATGAAGCCAAAACAATGCTCCGCAATCCAGAGCAGCAAGCCTTGTTCGAAGAAAACTTTCGTCTTGGTTATCTGCAACACGAGGAAGGAGTTTTCGAAATGACGATGGCTCTTTGGGACTGGGGCTTTTCGCCAGGTGACATCCAGCAACCGGTGGAAATGTATTATGGTACGGCGGACGACATTATCTCGCCGGATATGCCGCGACACCTTTGCTCCGAACTTCGCGACTGCACAGCGCATGAGTGGTCGGGTGCGGGACATTATGGCTTTGTGGATCGCGAGCGGTGGACCGAATTTGTCGGCGCGGTCGCTAGTTTGTCTTAGCAAGTCAAAGGCGGCAATCCCACGTTGCGGACATTCGTAATTCAGAGCAGATATTGATGGCATGGTATTCATGCTCATAGAGGCATGAAAATCACCACCCTTTATTGACTCATACTGCACCTGCACAATAACAGGGGCCGGTCCGGGCGCATGGGGTGTCTGGCACGTTTCCCGATGGAGTATCCAAATGTCTGACCTGCGTGAAACCGCGATGACGTCCAAGGCGTGGCCGTTTGAAGAGGCGCGGCGGTTGCTCAAACGGTATAAGCAGGGCGCTCCGGAGAAGGGATATGTGCTGTTTGAGACGGGCTATGGCCCCTCGGGTCTGCCGCATATCGGCACCTTTGGTGAGGTCGCGAGGACCACGATGGTCAAGCGCGCGTTTGAGGCGCTGTCGGATATCCCCACCAAGCTGATCTGTTTCTCGGACGACCTGGACGGGATGCGGAAGGTGCCGACCAACGTGCCGAATCCTGAGGCGCTGCAGGATTATCTGCAATGCCCGCTGACCTCGGTGCCCGATCCGTTTGGCACGCATGACAGCTTTGGTGAACATAACAATGCCATGCTGCGCCGGTTCCTCGATACCTTCGGGTTCGAGTATGAGTTCTATTCGGCGCGTGAGTTTTATCGCTCGGGCCAGTTTGACGAGATCCTCAAGCGTGCCGTCGAAAAGTATGATGACGTGATGGCGATCATGCTGAAAAGCCTGCGCGAAGAGCGTCAGCAGACCTATTCGATCTTCCTGCCAATCCACCCCGAGACCGGGCGGGTTCTGTATGTGCCGATGAAGAAGGTTTGCGCCGAGACCTACACTGTCACTTTCGACGATGAGGATGGCAAGGAATGGACGCTGCCCGTGACTGGCGGCAATGTGAAGCTGCAGTGGAAGCCTGATTTTGGCGCGCGCTGGGCCGCTTTGGGCGTTGATTTCGAAATGTATGGCAAGGAACATGCCACCAACGAAAAGATCTATGACGCGATCTGCCGGGCTTTGGGAGGTCGTGCGCCTGAGCATTTCTCGTATGAACTGTTCCTCGATGAGAACGGGCAGAAGATATCAAAGTCCTCGGGCAATGGCGTGTCGATCGACGAATGGCTGACCTATGCACCGACCGAGTCGCTGGCCTATTTCATGTATCAGAAGCCCAAAACGGCGAAGCGGATGCATTTCGATGTGATCCCGAAAGCTTATGATGAGTATCATCAGCAGTTGCGGGCTTATCCGGTGCAGGACCTGAAGGGGCAGTTGAACAATCCTGTGTGGCATATCCATGGTGGGAATGTGCCTGAATCCACGCTGATGGTGCCCTTTGCGATGCTTCTTAACCTGGCGTCGGTTTCGGGAGCCGAGGATAAAGAGGCGCTGTGGGGCTTTATCCGTCGCTATGCACCAGAGGCCACGGCCGAAACGCATCCTGACCTGGATCAGGCGGCGGGCTTTGCGGTGCGCTATTTCAACGATTTCGTCAAACCGACGCGCCAACACCGCGCGCCGACGGATCAGGAGCGTGAGGCGCTGGAGGCGCTGAAGGCTGCCTTGGAGGCCTACGACGGGCCGGTGGAAGACGAGGCGTTGCAATCTGTGGTATATGCGGTTGGTCGCGATCGCTTTGACCCGCTGCGCGGCTGGTTCACGTCGCTGTATGAGGTGCTGCTGGGGGCGTCGCAGGGGCCTCGGTTCGGTGGGTTCATCGCGCTGTATGGCGTGCCAGAGACGATTGCGCTGATCGACAAGGCGCTGGCCGGGGAATTGGTCTGATTTGACCTGATCCAGTGTGGGGCTACCCTTGCATCAGGAGGTGGCCCCATGCGTCGACTATTGCTTGCTGTATCCCTGAGTGCCGGACTGGCATCCGGAGCTTTTGCTCAGAGTGACGAGATTGAGGCCAATATCTCGGCGCAGATACAGGCCTTCAAGGCGGATGACTTTGCCACCGCCTTCACCTTTGCCAGCCCCAATATCCAGCGGCTGTTCGGCGATCCCGAGAATTTCGGGATCATGGTGCGCCGTGGCTATCCTATGGTCTGGCGGCCTGCGGATGTGAGGTTTCTGGAGTTGCGCGAGATTAGCGGAGCCCTGTGGCAGAAGGTCATGATCACTGATGGTGACGGACGCGTGCATTTGCTGGACTACCAGATGATCCGGCAGGAAAACGGCTGGAAGATCAACGGTGTACAGTTGCTGGGCAACACCGACCCGGCGGCCTGATGCAACACCATCGTCACGGTGGTAAGAGCCGCGATTAATCCCTTTTCGATACTCAGACCCAAGCGCTTGGGCTCAGGGCCCGGGCAGTATCGGGTTTTGGCGCGCGTGCTTGGCGCGATTGGGAAAGGGATTTTACATGAACAAGGCAATCACCGACGGCATCGTGTTCATGCCGCCCGCCTATGCGGCTGGTCTTGGGGTCTGGTCCAGTGGCGACGGCACGCCGGGCTCTCCGACCTATGAGGGGTCGGGGACGGGGGTGTTCGTTCCGGCGGATGCGGATTTCGCAGGCTGTCTGGAGATTTATAAGACGGCAGAACCTCAGCGGCTGCGCTATATGGGGCAGACACCTTTGTTGCCGGGCTGCTATTTGCAGATCAAGGCGCGGGTGAAGGCGATCAGCGGGCCGCTTCCCGAGGTGCGGATTGCCGGCTGGGCCGGAGGAGCCGGAGATGCGCATGTGGACGGATTGGCCGAGCAGGGTCCGGCGGTGCAGCTGACCGGCTATGGCACCGTGCATGAGGTGACGGCCATCGTGGGCACGGGCCTGCGCCCCGGCGTGGACATGCCATGGGGCAATGCGGCGCTTTATGGACACTTTGGTTTGGATATCGAAGGCACCAACGGCGCGGTGGTGCGGGTGGATGATATCGAGATCACCGATGTGACCTCGGTCTTCCTGCGCGATTTGATTGGTCTGGTCGACGTGCGCGATTTCGGCGCTGTGGGTGACGGGGTCACCGATGACTCGTCAGCGTTTGAGGCGGCGGATCAGGCAGCGAACGGGCGCAAGGTTTATATTCCGCAAGGTGAGTTCCGGCTGGAAGAGAACACTAACATGGCGTCCGAGGTCGCATTTGACGGCACCGTCACGATGCCGGTCGACAAAATGCTGCTGCTGACCAAGAATTTCGATCTGCCCACCTATATCACCGCCTTTGGTGATGAAATGCTGGCGTTTAAAAAGGCGTTTCAGGCGTTGCTGAACAGCTCGGACCATGAATCGCTGGATCTGGGCGGGCGCAAGATCGCAGTGACCGAGCCCATCGATATGGCGGCAGCAGTGCCGAACCGGACGGGCTATGCCACCCGTCGAGTGGTGCGCAACGGGCAGTTTGACGTCAAAAGTAGCTCGAATTGGGATACCGAAACCTTCACCTCGGTCGCGACCTACAGCCCGTCTGATCCTGATACGCTGACCAACGTGGCCAATGTGGTGAATATACCGGTGGGTTCGCTGGTCACCGGCAGCGGGGTCGGGCGTGAGGTTTATGTGCGGTCGAAAAACGAAAGCACCGGTGAAATCACGCTGAGTGCGCCGACTTATGATGCCGCAGGGACGCAGACCTTCACCTTCACATCGTTCAAGTACCTGCTAGATTTCAGCGGTTTCAGTGCGCTGCAGAAGTTCAACATGGAAGGGATCGAGTTCCAGTGTAACGGTCGGTGCAGCGCGATCCGGCTGTCTCCGGGCGGGAACACTTTTGTACTGAAAGACTGTTTCATCAGTCGCCCGAAGGACCGGGGTATCACATCAATCGGGCGCGGATGTCAGGGGATGCTGATCGATGGCTGTCAGTTCCTATCGACCGAGGAAAGTCTGGACGTGCCGGACCGAAGCTCAATCGCGCTGAACGCCAATGCCAACGACGTCAAGCTGCGCCACAACCGGGCCACGCGATTCCATCATTTCGCGGTGCTGAGCGGCGACAACAATCTGGTGCTGGGCAACCACTTCTTCCAGGGCGACAACGTCGCGAACGGGGTGCGCAACGCCGGGTTGGTGATCATCGGCGGCTATAACAGTTCGTCCATCGCCGAGAACTATGTCGATAACTGTTTTATCGAATGGACCAACGAACACGATGCCAACCCGGATTACTTCACCAGCTTCTCGTTCAGCGCGCTGAGCATCACGGATAACATCTTTTATGCCAGCGATGTTGCCCCCTGGTTCAGCTATCTGGTGATCCGCCCCCATGGCACGGGGCATTTCCTGAACGGGCTGACCGTGACCGGCAACAAGTTCCGCGTCAACAACGTGCGGATTGACCGAGTGGACCGGGTCGATACCAGTTTTGCCGATCTCGACCCGGAAAGGCACAAGAGGGTGTGTTTCGAGAACAATACGTTCCACGGCATCGATACGCCTTGCGCCAATCCATTGCGGCTGCAGCACACGCAAAGCTCACCGTCATCAGCCTGGACCGTCAGTTCGCAGGGCCAATTGCCGTTCGGGGGCAGGGCGCGCGGGTGTGATGCGGTTGTGGCTCTGGGAAGCCTCAGGACATCGTTGAATGCGGTGCGATATACCGCGCCATATGTCGAGCTGCGACAGGGATCGGGCCAGAGCGATATCCGCCTGCGCTGGTCCGAAGGCTTGCGTGGTGCGGTTTCGACCATTCTGCGGATTGATACCTGATTGATGTGGTGGGCCGCCTGAATGTAGGCGGCCCATCTCTAATAGCTGCGCCACAATCCAAATTTGATCCCGATGTTATCATCAGCCGAATTGCGCTCGGCACCCAGAACCCAGGTGAGTCTGCCCGTCTTTGGGCGATACATCAGCGAAGGTCGCACCCTCCAGTACCATGGTCGGTCCGAAACATAAGAAGTTTCGATCTGCAGGAGCGGGTCAAACCGTCGACCCGAGGACAGACCGGCCGTGAAATCCAATTTGCGGATCACTGCCTCATGGGTGCGGTTTTCGAGCGCTGCGTCGACATTGATCCATCCGCCTCCCAATCCGGTTTGAATGCTTTTGCCGTAGGAAAGTGTTGCTTTGTACATTGCCCAACTACTGTACTGGCGATGGTGTGCGCCAACGCCGAACTCGGCCGCCAGACGCCCTGCTGACCCCATGTCTGCAACCGGCACGCGTGCAAAGACCAGCGCGTGCCCATACAAATCCTGATGCTCCTCGGCATCCAGTCCGATCGTGAGTTTCGGCCGCAATCCCCACTCGGTATAAAGCGAGGATTTGTACTTGTAGACGTCTTCCTCTTTGAAAGCGGTCACAGATAACGCGGTGAAGCTTGACCCCTTCTCGCGGAGCCACGCACCGGACCATGCCGGAGTGCACACCATAAAAAGCAGCGGAATGACGAGAACCAGACGAGCCATGGGGGCAGCATCGGCAGACATGGTTAACGGATGGTTAGTTTCTTGTTCATCTTTGAGAAAGATTTTTTGATCCAAAAACATTGTCTATGTGCAGGAAAAGGGTGGCGTTTTCAAAAGCTGTGCTAGGCTCGGGTCAGCTATAAAGGAGGAGCCTTATGCCGCAGATTTCCAAAACCAACAGCTATCAGACTGTCATCACCACCTTCGAGATGACCCCCGGAACCTGCCAGGACCTTCTTGAGGCGCTGACCGATGCTTATGCCGAGTTCATTTCGAAACAGCCGGGTTTCATTTCAGCCGGATTGCATGTGAATGATGCCCAGACGCGGATTGCCAATTATTCACAATGGGAGCGCCGCGAGGATTTCCTGGCGATGTTGCGCACACCGGAGATGCGAGAGCGGAATCGCAGGGTTAACGAGCTGTGCAAGAGCTTTGAACCAGTGATGTACGACGTCGCCGAGACATTCGGTGAGACCTGATCTGAGTCAATGCACGGCCGCCACCGGTCGCGCAGTATAGCGGCACAACTACGGAGGCGCGAGCCATGTATCATAACATTCTTGTTCCCATTTCCTTTGATGCCGAACGGGACAGCTCGGCAGCGTTGAAGCTGGCAGAACTACTGTCGACGCCCGAGGCTGCGGTTACGCTGCTGCATGTGGTAGAGCACATTCCGGATTATGCGATCTCGTACATGCCTGCCGAGTATCTGTCCGAAGCCCGCAAGGCCATTCAGACCGAGCTTGATGCTCTGGCGGCACGCGTCCCGAATGCGAAGGGGCTGGTGGTTGAAGGCCATTCCGGGCGAACGATTCTGGACTGGGCCGAAGTGAATAAGCCCGACCTGATCATCTTGGCTTCGCACCGCCCGGGGATGCAGGACCTGTTGTTGGGTTCAACCGCGACCCATGTGGTGCGCCACGCCAAATGTGCCGTGCATGTGGTGCGATAAGGTCGAGCTTTTTCCAAGCCGACCCCGATTGCGGCCATGGCTTTGCCACATACCGCGTGTAAGGCCTATGGCATGACAACCGGGAAACAAACGAAAGACACCGATCCGAACCCTCGTCTTACACGGCGGCAACGGCGGGCAGACGCGTTGCGCAGGCAGGCTCTGTCCCCGGTGCGTATTCTACTGATGGTGCTGGCCTTGCCCTTAACCACAGGAATGATCGCAATCGGTGTCTACCTGCGCGTTTCAGACTACGAACGTCATGAAGCGGTGATCCATCTGGTGGCGCTGGCTGGGTGTGATGCGGTGGAGATGCTGGGTTTCGGGCCTTTTCGCGAAGGAAGGCCCGGATATCATAAGCGCAATGACCCCGATGGCGATGGTGTCGCCTGTGGCTCGTTTGCCTTGCAGAAACCACGCAATGTCGCGATGCCGGGAGATATCCAAGCCAATCCCCGGAATCTTCAGACCCCGAAACAGCGCACTGTCGGAACGGCAAAGTTTTTGAAGCCTTGAATCGGTGGGGGGCGAAATCTTGAAAAGATTTCGGGGCGCTTTCTTTTCAAGAAAGCGTTGCGTGGCTCAGGTGAGCCAACGCACGGGTGCGCGGTTGCAGAAGATTACGATCTGGCCCGAGTTTTCCGCCACTTGATAACCGCGACGATTGATTTCGGCCATAAAACGCTCCATCCCGGCAAAGCGCTCTATATCGCGCGCCTTGCGACGGATTACGCCACCTTGCTGCACCGCCTTGGAGGCGAATAGATCACTGAGCCAAACCTCAGGCGAGAGGGGAGAATTGCAGTTATACATCACCTATGATTTGGCGCAGCGAGGTTAATGCCGGGTAAAGAAAGTTGCGCCCGCAAAGCGGGTCTTGCCTTGTCCTGACCAGAGCGCCACAGTCGCCGCGATGACTCGTGATGAATTCAATGCCTTTTGCTCGGACCTCAAAGCCACCAGCCATGTCGTGCAGTGGGGCAAAGCAGATGTCTGGAAAGTAGGCGGCAAAGTCTTTGCCATCTGTGGTTGGAACGACGGAAAGGATGCGTTTACCTTCAAGGCTACCGATCTTGCCTTTGAGGTCCTCGGAGATGAGCCAGGTATCCGCCCAGCGCCCTATCTGGCATCGCGAGGTATGAAATGGCTGCAGGTTTACGATGAACGTGGCATGAGCGACGCGTCGCTGCGAGATCATATTGTAATCTCATACGATCTGGTCGTAGCTAAGCTGACCAGAAAGGCGCGGGCAGAGCTGGGCCTTTAAGGCGGTCAGTCTTTCATGGCGTGCAGCAGCTCAAGCAGTTTTTTCCGGTCATCATCGTCGGCATAGTCTCCGCTGGCCAGCCGTTCGGCGATGCTCAGGCGCAGACGGTCATGTTGTGTGCGAACCTCTTCGCCCGCCGTTTCAGCGAGGGTCTTCATGATCACTGCCACCGCCTGCTGCCGTTTGGTGGTGGGATTGGCGATGTAGTCCACAAGGCTTTGCTGTCCGGAATCAAGGATGTTTTCGGCCAGATCACGCAGTTGATCCCCATTTGGAAGCAACGGCGTAGGGGCATTTTGCGGTGGCAGAATCTCAGGCGGGCTGCGCGGGGTTTCCGCTAGCGCATTGGTGCCGTCAACAAAGGCTTCGGTGATCATCCGCGTGATCCTGATCGCGCGCGGATCTTTAAACAAAGTCGAGGCAATAGCTACGCCGTAGTCGGTATAGACCCACGGATTGACCCGTCGGCCACCGCGGCCTTCGGGTTTTGAGATCACATTCTGTGATTGCAAATCCGCAACCTCTGCGTCGGAAAGCTGAAAGCGGTAGCCTTCGAACAGATCCTTATTGCGCGAGACGGCCTGATTGAAGGCGCTGACGGATTTTCCGTAAAACTGCGCCAGATCTTCTGCCAGAACCACGCGTACCCCGCGCACCCGATGAATGGCGTTTTGGACCTCTTGAGGGCTGGGCAGGTTTTCCGGGTTCGTCATCATATCCGTTTGGAATCACAATTTGTGATTTCAAACGTGACGCAGGGCGCGCTGGGCTGCAAGTTTGAACTGCAGGTAGGTTCGATGTCTCTTGCCGAGAGGTCTGCCAGATTCGGCCAATACCCTGATGGAAATAACCTTTTTGAAAGAACAAGCTTGCCCTCTATCAAGTTGACAATCCTAATGGATTGACTGATACAAACGGAACAAGACCGGGCCGTTAGCTCAGCTGGATTAGAGCAGGGAACTTCTAATTCTCAGGTCGGGGGTTCGAGTCCTCCACGGCTCGCCATTTTTTCAGATGTTTTTCGAAACGGGGCAAGGGTACGGCCCTTATATCTGAATTCAAAGCGGTCGGTCAGACTGCACCAAGCGGGTGCATTCAGCTTTTCCCTCAGCGTTTTGGGCTGGACGTAAGGTCCAACCGCATAAACGCGCTGTTTGGATCGGCGTCATAGCCGTAGATCGGACCGCAATAGGAATATCCCAATGTTTCATATAGCTTGCGTGCTGCGTCATATTCCGAGAGATGATTTGCGCCAGTTTCCAGGACAAGTGCGGAAACGCCCTCGGCTCGGGCCAGATCGGCAAGATGGTTCATGATCACACGCGCCAATCCTCGGCCGCGCGCAGCAGCAACCACGTGCACCGATTTAACTTCGGCAGTGCCATCCGGCAGCGCCTTAAGCGCACCACAACCCAAGGGCTTACCCGCCTCATAAATAGCCCAAAAGCGAATGCCCGGCTCGCGCAGGGCATCAATGTCCAGCGTATGATTTGAGGTTTGCGGTGTCGCGTCCCAGCTATGGGCGAGATGCGCTTGAATGATCGGGCGCAGATCCTTGGCGCCGGGGTCTGCTTGGCGGATGTCGATCATTCACAGGGCCTTGTCAGTGGGTCCAGGGAGCGCGCCGGTCAGTGGCGAAATTCTCACCATAGCCGCGCGCCCGCAGGTTCGGCTTGCGCTTGTGCGGCTCGCATACCTGCGCGTCGATGCCGTTGTCTTTGGCATAGTCCAGCGCCTCTTCCTTGGTATCGAACTTCAGACGCACCTGCGTTTGGGTGTCATTGGACGAGGTCCAGCCCATCAGCGGATCGACCTCACGCGCAGAAGCCGGGGCGTATTCCAGAACCCATTTGCGGGTTTTGGCCATCCCCGAGGTCATCGCGTTTCGCGAAGGCTGGTAAATCCGTGCGCGCATGTCGCCTCTCCGTACTCACTTGGCTGAAGCTGTTTATGCGTCAGAGCGCGCGCCGGGACAAGATGACAATTGTCGCGGGTCGCATGGACTGCCTAATGACAGGTATTGTCATTAGTTCGGGGTAGAAAGCGCGCAGACATAAAAGGACAGCAGGATGCTTCACCAAGAACGCCACCTCGACATCAACGCCCGACCCAATGAGATTTGGGCTATCCTCCGCCGCTTTATGCATATCGATGAGTTTGCCCCGCAGGTGACATCGGTTGATGCTTTGACTGCCGGATCGGATGGTGTTGGGTCACAGCGCCGGTGTCACTTCGCGAACGGCACATCATTGGTCGAAGAGGTGATGGATTGGCAGGTTGACCGCGGCTACACCGTGCGGTTGTCGCAGATGGCGATGCCTCTGCGCGAAGCACAGGCGGCGATTGCCATCACACGGCTGTCCGACACGCGCAGCCGTGTTATCTGGAGTATGGATTTTCGTATGAAATATGGACCGTTGGGCTGGTTAATGGGACAAACCCTGTTGAAGATCATGATGGGCCGCGTGCTGGCCGAGAACCTGTCGGCCTTGGCGGCGAAGGTTCAAACGCACCCCGACGCCCAACCCCGGACCGCTTAGCTGAAAATGAATCCAGATCAGCCCTTGCAGATGGACAAAATAAGAACAAATGTAGGGGCCTGACCCGGAGCCCGCCCATGCCTTATGCCCATTCCGACAAGACTCAACTGACCGCAGACGACGTGCGCGCGCGTCTGAAACTGGAGGGCGGCAAGCAGTTCGTCATGCATACCGAGTTCGCACCGGCTGGCGACCAGCCGACGGCGATCAAAGAGCTGGCAGGCGGTGTGAATGATGGTGAGCGAGATCAGGTCCTGCTGGGTGCGACCGGGACGGGCAAGACCTTCACCATGGCCAAGGTGATTGAAGAAACGCAGCGGCCTGCGATCATCCTGGCGCCAAATAAGACGCTGGCGGCGCAGCTTTATGGAGAATTCAAAGGCTTCTTCCCTGAGAACTCGGTGGAATACTTCGTCTCGTACTATGACTACTACCAGCCCGAAGCCTATGTGCCGCGGTCCGACACCTACATAGAAAAAGAATCCCAGATCAACGAACAGATCGACCGAATGCGCCACTCGGCCACTCGGGCGCTGCTGGAACGCGATGACGTGATCATCGTCGCCTCGGTCTCGTGCATCTACGGTATCGGTTCGGTCGAGACCTATGGAGCGATGACACAGGATCTGAAGGTGGGTCATGAGTATGACCAGAGGCAGGTGATGGCTGATCTGGTCGCCCAACAGTACCGCCGCAACGATCAGGCTTTCCAGCGCGGGTCCTTCCGGGTGCGTGGCGATTCCCTGGAAATCTGGCCGGCCCACCTTGAGGACCGTGCTTGGAAATTCTCGTTCTTCGGCGAGGAACTGGAAACCATCACCGAGTTCGACCCGCTGACCGGCGAACGCGCGGCAACGATGGAGCAGGTGCGGGTCTATGCGAATTCGCACTACGTCACGCCGAAGCCAACGATGAATCAAGCGATCATTGGGATCAAAAAGGAACTCCGCATCCGGTTGGATCAGCTGGTCGGCGAGGGCAAGCTGCTGGAAGCTCAAAGGCTGGAACAGCGTACGAACTTCGATCTGGAAATGCTCGAGGCCACCGGCGTTTGTAACGGGATCGAGAACTACTCACGCTACCTCACGGGCCGTGCGCCGGGCGAACCGCCGCCAACCCTGTTCGAATTCATTCCGGACAACGCGATTGTCTTCGCGGATGAATCCCATGTCAGCGTCCCGCAGATCGGCGGCATGTACCGTGGCGACTATCGGCGCAAGTTCACGCTGGCGGAACACGGGTTCCGCCTGCCATCCTGCATGGACAATCGCCCGCTGAAGTTCGAGGAATGGGACGCCATGCGCCCGCAATCCGTCTTTGTCTCGGCCACCCCGGCGAAGTGGGAGATCGAACAGACCGGCGGTGTCTTCACCGAACAAGTGATCCGCCCCACGGGTCTACTGGACCCAGAGGTTGAAATCCGCCCGGTGTCGATGCAGGTGGACGACCTTCTGGACGAGGTGCGCAAGGTGGCCGCCAACGGATTCCGCACGCTGGTGACAACGCTGACCAAACGCATGGCCGAGGACCTGACCGAATACCTGCACGAACAGGGCATCAAAGTGCGCTACATGCACTCGGACATCGACACGCTGGAACGCATCGAAATCTTGCGCGACCTGCGGCTTGGCGCATTCGACGTGCTGGTCGGCATCAACCTGCTGCGCGAAGGGCTCGACATCCCAGAATGCGGGCTGGTCGCCATTCTGGACGCGGATAAAGAGGGTTTCCTGCGCTCGGAAACCTCGCTGATCCAAACCATCGGCCGCGCCGCCCGGAACGCTGACGGGCGGGTGATCATGTATGCCGACAAGATCACCGGCTCGATGGAGCGCGCCTTGGGCGAAACCAACCGCCGCCGCGCCAAGCAGCTCGCCTATAACGAGGAACACGGCATCACTCCCGAGACGGTGAAAAAGAATGTCGAGGACGTTCTGGCCGGTCTCTACGAAGGCGATGTCGACATGAACCGCGTCACCGCCACCATCGACAAACCGATGCACGGCGCGAATTTGGAAGCGCACTTGGACGGGCTGCGCGAGCAAATGCGCAAGGCCGCCGAGAATCTTGAATTCGAAGAAGCCGCCAACATCCGGGATGAGATCAAACGTCTGGAAGCGGTCGATCTGGCCGTCGCCGACGACCCCATGGCCCGCCAATGGGCAGTCGAGAAAGCCTCGGAAGACGCCGTGAAATCGCGCGGGCGGTCAACGGCTGGCAGGCCGGGGCAGCGGGGTGGGAATGTGAAGAGACGGAAGCGGTGAGAACTCCCTAGATGGTATTGACGCCATCCGATACAACTATATCTTGCGCATATTTTGTACGCGTTGGAGATTAAAGTTTGGAGTTTTTTAAAGACTTGTCAGAAGCTTGGTCACAACGCCTGCGGAGTCCCTTCATTGGATCAATTGCGCTTAGCTTTTTTGCAGTCAACTGGCAACCCGTCTGGTACCTCTTGTTTGCCGACCGACCGGTTCGACAAAAGTTTCTTTATTTTGACGCCAATACATCTCTAGTTTCCCTTGCCGTCATCCCCATTGTTGTAGGCGTAGCGCTAGCACTAGCGACGCCGTGGCTACGGACTCTCGGAACATGGTGGGCACAGGGTCCGAATGGAAAGATGAAAGAGATTCAACACAACGCCGCGCACAAATTGAAGATCTTAGAGATTTCAACAGAACTAGTACGAGTTGAGGCCGAAGCGAACCTTCAGGCAACTCAAGAGAGAGCAAAAATTGACGCAGCTAAACGTCTTGAGGAGGCTGCAACGGTCGGCGGACAGGAACTTAAGGCGGAGCTTGAAGAAGAACGGCGCGTGAACGAACCAGAACTGCCGACGACGACATCCATCGGGAGCGTCTCTAAGTCAGCGCTGGAGTTTTTGAAATATGTTAGTCGCGATAAAAGCGGGGCATTCCGTTTGAGTGATTATGAAGGTAAATACAAGGTAATTATGTCCGGTAACTCTTTTCAGATTCCCAACAGAAAGAAATTCTTAGAGTATAGTGCAGCAATTGCGGAACTGAGAGACATGGGGCTACTCGAGAAGAAAAAAGACGCAATTTCTAGTAAAGGGTATGAGTTGCTAACTGCGATAGATATCGGCGAAGAGCCTGATATCTCCGATTCCGAATAATATGATCAGCAAGCGTAGGATGGGTGCTCGCACCCATCTCCCACCGTGACCATACAACAACCGATAAAACCCTCTCAGATCACGGTGCCAACGTCTTAGAAGTCAAACAGCTCATCAAGAAAGCCGCCGCGTTTCTTCTTTTTACGGTATCCGTGATCTGATCGGTCATCATAACCCCGCTGCGGCGGTGGCGGCGGCGTATGGTCGGCAGAGCGATCGATGATTTTGTCCAGCTCTCCACGGTCCAGCCACACGCCACGACATTGCGGACAATAATCAATCTCGACCCCGCTCCGCTCGGTGATTACCAGCTGAGTTCCATCAATCGGACATTGCATCAGACGCTCTCCTTTTTCTGTCCTGAACAGATGGGAGCGCGCGCAGGGATTTTCACCCCGCTGCGACCGCACGTCCCGCTATGGGCAAAGCTATAGGGCAGAGTTGGCCCGGTCCCGCGCTGCCCCCTTCAGCATTGGAATTCACAAATTAAGGTTCCAAATGGTTGCCATGACGAACCCTAAGAAATTTCTCAGCAGCTGATGGGTGCATAGACCCATTGTCTCTGTCTTCGAGCCCTCAATGCTGGGTTGGATACTCCCCAAAACGCGATGGAAATGTGCTTAGGGCTCACCTCAAAACGCAGGCGAAACCCAAACGTGAATTGGTCTAACGAGATGCGTGCAACGAGACCGCAGAACGACCCGAGTTTGGACAAAATTCCGCCCAAAATCGTCAATAGCCGCCGCAGTGCAACAGATCGAATACAGATTGGAAATCAATGAAAAAGGCAGCTCTTCTTCTTGCCCTATTGCCCGCAGCCGCAGTCGCAGTCGCTGAGGAGCGGGTGTTTGAATGTGAGGCACCGGATGCGGAACACCCGGAAATGGCCGCTCGGCTTGTGAAGTATGATGGCCAGCAGAAGGGCCACATCACGATCGGGGATATCGACAAGGATGTGGATGTGTTTCCCGGTCTCGACACCCTGACCTATCTGTATGTCGGTGAGGATTACACGCTGAATTATAACGTTCACCCTGAGAAGGGCACGTTTGATTACTCTGCCTCTGGCAGCAAGTCAGGATGGGGCAAGGGAACGTGCGTAGAGACCACGGGCCAATAATGGCGTTCGAATAGAATGGTTTAAGGCGCGGTCGGGACGGCAGTCTGGTCGCGCCTTTGCTTTTGTTGCGAGGTCGAGTTCGCCCTGTCGATCCGCGCATTTGCAACATAGTTACGAGCCAAGGCGGAACTTGGTCGGTGTCATTCCGGTCTGGCCCCTGAAAAAGCGTGTGAAATGGGATTTGTCGGAGTAGCCGAGCATCAGACCGATCTCAGCTATTGTCATTTTGTCTTCTCCGAGGTGTTCCTTGGCGACATCGACACGCAGCCGTTTGATTTCGCGGGGCAGCGTTGTGCCTTGCTGCTGAAGCGCCCTAAGAAACCGTTCCGGCTGTATTCCCAACAATCCAGCCACCACCTCTGGTCCCAAATCGGTTTCATCCAGCTTATCGCGTAAAACAGATCGCAAAGCAGCTACTACGGTTACTTCTTCATTTTGTCGCGGTGAGGCGATGGGCTTGGCAGAGCCCTCCGAGACATGGTGCAAAAACAACCATTCTACAGGGAAACTAATCTGCATTCCGGGATCGGTCCCAAGGCCGACCTCGATCCCCTTGTAGTCGATAGGTAGTCCGTTGATGTATCTGCTTTCCCATCGCACACGCGAAGAATCCCAGGCATCCCCGACGACGGTCTGCAATAGGCGTACATAGATTGCGGCACCAAAACCGGTCACCTGAATCGGCGGCACAGTAGGCTCTTGTTGCCTTTCGATTCGATAAGTCGCTTTGTCCGCTTCTACGACAAGGCTGTGTCGCACAGAATTGGATTCCTGCGGTACAAGCCCCACGAAACGGGTAAAGAACTCGAACAGCGTCTTTGTCGATTGCAGGGCCTGAGCGAACGGAGGCCACTCTTGCAGGTCAAACGTCTCCCCTACTTTCAGTCCAAGGTATCGATCCCCTGATACTTCTGAGAAGGCATTTACCAAACCATAGACCAACTCTGAGTGCACGAACACGGCTGGGTCAGACAACAGTTCGGCTTTCAGGCCGACCTGATCCAATGCTGGTTGCGGATTGATCTTACGTTCGGTGAGATATTGCAGGAACGGAGCAGCTAAGGAGAGGCGAATAAAGCCCTCGCTATGCTCTTGAGAGGTGGAGTTGAAAGGCAAGCTCGTCACCCTTGTCTGGATTAGTTTTAAGAAGTGGCCATTTTTTCAATCACATTCGAACATCCTAATTCGAAAGTGGCAACCGAGCCAAGATTTTCCGGACTACAGTTTGCAAAACACGAATATGAAGGGAGTACTTATGTCCGGCCTACGATTGTCCCTTTGCTCGACGGTAATTGTCGCTGCAGCTCTTTCTTTTTCAACGTCCGCGCATGCTCAGGATCAAGAAGAACCTCAAACGTTGTTTACCAACGTGCATGTCTTCGATGGCGTCAATGAACAGCGTATCGAGAATGCCAGCGTATTGGTCGAGGGTAATCTGATTAAGGCCGTATCAACCGAAGCGATCGATGCCCCCAATGCTACGGTCATTGACGGAGAGGGACGGACACTGACCCCCGGGTTTATTGAACTGCACGCGCACCTCATGCTGATGGGGCCGACGTTACCTGCGATGGAGGCCAACACAACGTGGGAGGACTTTGCCATACACGGTGCACGGATGGCCGAGATGTATTTGATGCAGGGCTTCACCACAGTCAGGGATGCGGGTGGCGCCAATGGCGGGTTACGTCGCGCAATTGACGCAGGCCAAATTGACGGCCCGCGTTACTTTCCATCTGGTGCATTTATCGGAACGCGAGGTGGTCACGCTGACTTCGCGAATTTCACTGCACCGCCCGGGTCTGAAACAAACATGAGCAGGCTGAACTTGGCGCAGGAAATTAGCGGTGTTGATGACGTTTACAAGTTCGCACGCAACAATTTCCGCATGGGCGCGACGCAGTTGAAGTTCATGCAATCTGGTGGCGTCGTTTCGGCCTTCGATCCGTGGCAGTTGTTGGCTGGATCGCCTGAGGAAATCAAAGCTGCGGTACAGGTGGCAAACGAGTATGGCAGCTATGTCATGGCGCATTCCTATCGGAAGGAAGCAATCCTGAGCGCGCTAGACGCGGGTGTGATGTCGATCGAACATGGCTTCTCGTTTGACTGTGAAATTGCCCAAGTCATGAACGAAAAAGGGGCATACATTACCACCAACCTGACGGCCTTCGATCCCGGATTGCTAGATATTCCTGCAGTGGCAAATGTCCCGTCGAGTCTTGCCAAAGCAAAGTCCGCCTCGGCCACATTTGCAGGCTACATCGACAATATGAAGGAATGCCCGGTGAAGCGAGGGTTCCAGACCGACTGTGTTGGTTCGGTCGAGGCATGCAATATCCAGATTGCCTACGAGAAGCACCTGAACAATGAGTTTTTTGGACCCTACACGTCGATGGTGACGCTGACATCGACGGGTGGTGAGGTGGTCGCTTTGTCAGGTGACTTTATGAACCCGTATACCGCCGGAAAACTGGGCGTTATCGAGGAAGGAGCTTATGCGGATATCCTGCTCATCGATGGTAACCCACTTGAAGACTTCTCGGTTGTTGGCACGGGAGATCAATGGTTCGGTGCCGACCCGAGGCCTGAAAGCCCAGATACGATCCGCCTGATCATGAAGGACGGCGTCATCTACAAAAACACGCTGGATTGACCTGTCTGAACAGCCGGAGAGTATTTATGCGACATTGCTTCCGCTCCATAGTATTCGCAGGGTTGGTTTGGTGTGCTCTTCCTGTCATGGCGACGCCAGGAACCGCGTTAGACTGGTCTGACCTGCCTGACCCGTCCGCGCAGGTCTTTGAAGACCCCTATCGCGAACTTAGCGCCGAACAATTCGACGATGTCCTTTACGTCGTACGACTGCGCGGCAGATTGCAGCGGGACTTTGGCGGCAATGAAGAAAGGCAGAAATGGCAAGAGCTTCTGACCGAGACTGAGGATGCCTTGGTGGCAGATGGGATTGATGTCGACTGGCTGCTGGATCAGCGAGAGGTCGTGACGGAACGTCGAAGAAAAGCAGGTACAAACGGAAATCCGCAATTCGACGGTCAAACAATCACACTCGCGGGCTTTGCCATTCCCGCTCCGAGTGATCCGGACGGGCGACCTGTCGCGTATCTGGTGCCGGAACGCGGGATGTGTAGTCACATGCCTCCTCCTCCGCCCAACCAGATGATCCGTGTACGGTTGAATGGAGACTGGACGCCCAGCTATTTCCACGAACCCGTTCGGCTGACGGGCACGCTGACTATCGATCCTTCTGTTCAGAATATGATGGTTGTGGACGGCCTCATGCCTATGAATGCGACTTTCCAGTTGGAGACGGAACGCGTCGAAACTCTGGAAACTGAAGCAGACAGGCTGGAATGGAAGCAGCGCGCCGCCGATCGCATCCGGGCGGCGGGAGATCGCAAGACCAGCGGGGCAAAGGCGTCTGAATGATAAGACTTCTGTTTGCCGCATTGAGTATTGCCTTTGCTGGCGCAGCGTCGGCTCAGGGACTGTCCGGGCCATCTTCGGTCGAAGCTGATCTAGAGCCCGGCGATGGGCTAACCGATCCGCAATACCGTACCGATTTTCCACGCAATATCGCACCAGGTTGGTTTCAGTGGAAAGACCGGCTGGCTGAGGGTGGGTTTCGGTTCAACATTGATTACCTGGCATTGGGCCAATCCACGAATGCTGATCTGGGAACCGGCGAAGCGGCAAGCGGAATTGCGCGTTTTTACGGCAGTTGGCAGGCAACTGAACGCGGCTCTCTGACATTCAAGATCGAAGACCGGCACAGTTACACCGATGTTGCCCCGCAATTCCTCGGGCTGGATGGCGGAGCACTTTCGATCACTGGGACAGCCTTCAACGATAATGGTTTGCTGCTGACCAATCTATTCTGGACGCAAAGGGCCGAGAACGGCGCGTGGACGCTGCAAGTCGGGCAGATTGATGTAACGGACTTTGTGGACATTTATGGGTTGGTCAGCCCATACAGCGGTTTCCAGAACCTGTCTTTCAATACCAATCCGACTATTAACACACCCAATCAAGGCCTTGGCATTGCCGGTGGAGTAAAGCTGAGCGAAAACTTCTACGCTGTTGCGAGCATCTCAGACGCAAACGCCGACCCGTCTGATCCAAACTTTGATGTGTTTAGCGATGGCAATCTCTTCAAGTCACTCGAGCTTGGTTACACCTCCGGCTTTGATCGCATCTACTTTGACAATATCCACCTGACCCTTTGGCACGCGGATTCAGCCGACGATGGCAGCCGCCCTGAAGACTTTGGGGCCGCGTTTTCAGCGGCGTGGTTTGTTGGCAATAAATGGATGCCATTCTTCAGGGCAGGGGCCTCAAAAGGGACAGCGGCGCTTTATGATCGGTCCGTTTCTGCAGGTCTGGGATATTACGGTCGTAATACCGATCTAGCCGGGCTGGGACTGAACTGGGCCGAGGCAAGGGGCATAGACGGTGATCAGTTCACGCTCGAAGCATTCTATCGTTTTTCAATATCACCCGGGCTGCAGATCACGCCATCACTGCAGTTCATTTCTGACCCGCTGCTGAACCCCACGCAGGATAGCATTATGCTGTTCGGTCTAAGAACTCGGATCGTTTTCTGAGGTGGGGCGAAAGCAGACTCCAAAAATAACAAAACATTCAGTTTTGTCGATAAAAGGGAGGATCCATCCATGCGTACCTTGTTTCTGGCGGGCACGTTGTCTGTTTTTTCGACACTAGGCGCCGCGCAGACTTACGACATCGTCATTCTCAACGGTCGGGTCATGGACCCGGAAACCGGGTTCGACCAGATTGCAAACGTTGGAATTAGCAACGGCTGGATCACTGCGATCACCGACGAAGATATTAACGGCAACCAGTCCATCGATGCGACAGGGCACGTTGTGGCACCCGGATTTATCGACCTTGAGCAACACGGGTTGGACCCTTGGGGTATCAAAGTAAACCTTAGGGATGGCGTCACAACTCAAATGGATTTTGAGGTCGGAGCCGCTAACATTGATGAATGGTATGAAGCACGAGAGGGCTCAACGCAGGCAAATTATGGCACGGTGGTTGGACAAGAATTCGCACGGATGCGGGTCCATGATGGGCTCGTGCTTGAAGGTGGAGATATAGACTTCCGGAACTTCTTCGCACTGAGGGCACAATCTGTGGAAGACGGCGTCGAGGGGTGGTCTTCTGTACCAAGCAACCGTGAGCAGATGAACGAAATCACTGCCCAGCTGGATGAGGGACTACGTCTTGGAGCACTCGGTGTGGGATCGACCATTGGTTACGCCCGCGAAGGTATTACCACCTATGAGATGTTCGAAGCACAGCGGGCTGCGGCGCGTTACGGTAGACTGACTTCCGTCCATCACCGATTTCATCCCAGTGCTTCGACGCCGACAGAAACACAGACGGGTGTAAATGAAATCTTGGTCAATGCGATGGTGCTTGGTGCCCCGCTGCACATTCATCATGACAATGATTATGGGTGGTGGGAAAATCAGGAAAAGCTCCAGATGGCCCGCGACCAAGGCTACAACGTCTGGTCCAGCTACTATCCTTGGACTGCCGGATCGGGAAACTACGGCGCTTCGATCATCGCCCCAGAAAACTGGGAAGGTTCGATGGGGTACAAATACGAAGACACCATCTTTGATCCCCAGCTCGATCGCTTCGTGACAAAAGACGAGTTTTTGAGCTTCGCTGAGAATGAACCGGGACGGACAGCCATAGTTTTTAGCCCTCCAAGAGAGCAATGGCTGAATGATTGGATCACCATCGCAGGCTATGGCATCTCGGGCGACGGTATGGCTGGGCTAGACATCGAGGGCAACTTGATGAATTGGGATGCTCCTTACGAAGACTATGCCGGGCATCCTCGGTCAGCAGGCAGCCACGCGCTTGTCTTGAGACTGGCTCGCGAAGCGAATGTGCCGCTTATGCTCACACTCACTCAGCTAAGTTACATCCATGCGAAGCGCTTAGGTGACACAGGGTTGCGAGCAATGCAGGTGCGTGGGCGTATGCAGGAAGGCATGGTCGCGGACATCACGATTTTCGACCCGGAATCTGTGACCGAAAAAGCGAACTATACTCTCGGTCAGCAAGGTCTTCCGTCAGAAGGCATTCCGTACGTGCTCGTTAACGGAACCCTTGTTGTTAACAACAGTGAAGTTCAGCGAGATGTTTATGCGGGACAGCCAATCCGGTTTCCAGTCGAGGACAGCGGACGTTTCGTTCCGGCTGGTCGCGAGCAGATCATGGGTATTCTCACGCCGGATACCGGCACGGCCCGTCCAACACTGCTCGATGATATCACAAATAGTGAAGCCAATGTCGCACCTGTTGATCCACCAACTAATCAGTTTGCATCGATAGAGCCCACCGACCCCTTTGATTGGTTTACTCCTCGCAACGGTCTAGATGACGGTGCCCTGTTCTTTTGCGTCGTGCATGCTCGCTTCGAGGACCGTGCAACGGTAAATCGTGATTATGCGAAGGCCATGATGTCTAAAACGGGCGGATTTAGAGGTGCTAGTCGCGTAAGACCTTGATCCATTGTGGGGAAAGGATGGTGGGTGATGAGAGACTCGAACTCCCGACATCTTCGGTGTAAACGAAGCGCTCTACCAACTGAGCTAATCACCCGTGAGGGCTCATGTAGCTAAGCCCGTGCGTGGGTGCAAGAGGGTATGGCACAATTTCTTTTGCAAAATCGCGCAAGGTTTCAGATCAGCGTTTAGGCAACTGGGCGCGGTTACCAATCGAGCAAACTCATGTGTCATATCGTGGTTGAATAGCGAAATGCGGATATCGCTGTCCAGGCGAGGCGGATCAGACACGTTGTTTAGCGATTGAGCGCTCTACCTCGGGAGTTTCCGGTTTTAGAGAAGCGCGACAGCATATTGATCTTGGGTTGGGCGATTCTCGTTTTCCACCGAATTCTGAGTTCAATATGGGCCGTAGCTTTGGTTGTAAGGCCAAAGGGCCTTGCCTGCCACGTGTTGCCTCCGATATGCCCAGAGGGATTGCAACCCTCTGATCCGGAGGCAAAGAATGACGGGCGCCTGTCGCTGTCTGATCGCAGCTTTGGCCTTCTGCGCGATACTCGCTGTCCCGGTTCGGGCCGAGGGCGTGCTGGTTTTTGCCGCCGCCAGCCTCAAGACCGCACTGGACGTGATTGCCAGAAGTTATGAGGCTGAGACCGGGCAAGAGGTGACGGTGTCGTACGCGGCCTCCTCGGTGCTGGCACGGCAGATACAAGCGGGGGCGCCCGCCGATCTGTTCATTTCCGCCAACGAGGATTGGATGGACGTGCTGCAGGATCAGGGCCTGATCGATACCGCTTCACGTATTGAGTTGCTGGGTAACGGGCTGGTTTTGATTGGTGCGCCGGGGGCTGACACGGCCGAGATTGAGGCGGGGTTTGACCTGAGCACCCGTCTAGGCAGTGGGTATCTGGCCATGGCTTTGGTCGATGCGGTGCCTGCGGGCATCTATGGCAAGGCCGCGTTACAGGGTCTGGGACTTTGGGGCGATGTTCAGGACCAGATCGCCCAGACGGACAATGTACGCGCCGCGCTGGCGCTGGTTGCGACGGGGGCGGCGCCTTTGGGCATTGTCTATCGCTCGGACGCTGTGGCTGATGAGCGGGTCGGGGTCATCGGTGTCATCCCGGCAGATATCCACCCAAAAATTGTGTATCCAGCAGCCCTGACTTCTACTGCAGAACCTACGGCGCACGCGCTTTTGACCTATTTGCAAGGCAATTCCGCACGGGCCGAATTTGTGAGGCAGGGGTTCTCCCTGCCCGAAGGTTAGTACGATGGGATGGTTGGGCCCGGCAGAGATGGAGGCATTGCGCCTGTCGCTGCGCGTATCGTTCTGGGCAACGCTGATCACGTTGCCCTTTGGGATTTTCATTGCCTATGCGCTTGCGCGCTGGCGGTTTCCGGGGCGCCAGTTGCTGAATGGTCTGGTTCATCTGCCTCTGATCCTGCCGCCGGTGGTGACCGGCTATCTGCTGCTGCTGACCTTTGGGATTCAGGGGCCGTTGGGCGCGCCTTTGGCCGAGCTTGGGATCGTTTTTGCTTTCCGTTGGACCGGCGCTGCGCTGGCTGCCGGGATCATGGCTTTTCCGCTGATGGTGCGCGCGATCCGGCTGTCGATCGAGGCAGTAGACCCAAAACTGGAACAGGCAGGCGCCACTTTGGGGGCGTCGCGTCTGCTGGTCTTTGGAACGGTGACGCTGCCAATGATCCTGCCTGGGGTCATTGCGGGCGCGATCCTGGCGTTTGCCAAGGCGATGGGAGAGTTCGGGGCCACGATCACCTTTGTTTCGAACATACCCGGTCAGACGCAGACGTTGCCCTCGGCAGTCTATGCGTTTTTGCAGGTTCCAGGGGGTGAGGCGGCGGCGACTCGGTTGGTGATCATCTCGATCATCGTCGCTATGGGCGCGCTTTTGCTGTCGGAATATGTGGGCCGTCGTGTGGCCAAACGCGTGGCCGGATCATGAGCCTGTCCGTCCGCCTGCAACACCAGCTGACCGGGATGAAGCTGGACCTCGATTTCGACGCACCTTCCGGTGTAACGGTTCTGTTTGGGCGTTCTGGTTCGGGAAAGACGACGGTGGTGAATGCAGTCGCGGGGCTACTGAGGCCCGAGGCCGGGCGGGTCGCGGTCGGCGATTGGGTGTTATTCGACACGGATCGTGGGGCATGGCTGCCGCCGCATCGGCGGCGTCTGGGCTATATCTTTCAGGAAGGCCGTCTGTTCCCGCATCTGACCGTACGCCAGAACCTGAATTATGGTCGCTGGTTTGCACCGCGCGGGGCACGACGCGAAAACCCGGATCGGGTGATCGAGATGTTGGGTGTTGGCCATCTGCTGGACCGCCGCCCAGCGATGCTATCGGGGGGTGAGAAACAGCGCGTCGCCATTGGCCGCGCCCTGCTGGCCAGCCCGCGCCTGATCCTTGCGGATGAGCCTCTGGCCGCGCTCGACGACGCGCGAAAGGCTGAAATCCTGCCCTATTTCGAACGGTTGCGGGACGAGGTATCGGTCCCGATACTTTATGTGACCCATTCGGCGGCCGAGGTTGCCCGGCTTGCAACGTCCGTGGTCGCGCTGCAGGACGGGCGTGTCGTGCGGCATGGTCCCGCGTCCGATGTTCTGTCGGACCCATCCGTGGCCCCTGCAGGCGTGCGCGCGGTGGGGGCCGTTCTGCGGGTCCGTGTTACGGCGCATCACGACGATGGCCTGTCCGAACTTGATGCCGGTGGCGCTCGTCTTTACCTGCCTCGGATTGCCCATCAAATCGGCGAAGAGCTGCGTATTCGTATTCCGGCGCAAGAGGTGATCCTGTCCAATAGACCACCCGAGGGTCTTTCAGCCTTGAATGTGTTGTCGGGGCAGGTCGAGGCGATCCGGGCAGGTGAGGGGCCCGGTGCAATCGTGTCGGTCAAAACAACTGCGGGTGTTGTGCTGGCGCGCGTGACCCGACGCTCGGTCGCGGCGCTGGGTTTGCAGCAGGGCAGTACATGCTATGCGGTGATCAAGACCGTCGCGCTGGCTCCACAGGATGTCGGTGGGCGGGTTGTCTAGGACCTAGGCAAGCGCACGCGCCTCATGTTCGCGCAGGATCAGCCGCGCAGCAAGGCCGAAGCCGATATGTTCGTCCGAGGCGCGCTCGGGGAATATCTCGGCGAGTTCCTGGAGCGCGTCAGAAGACAGCGTGTGGAGGGTTTCTTCACCCAGAAACAGGCTTTCGGCCTGAGCTCCTTCGGCAAACAAAATCTCGTGCCTGTCAAGCAGGATATGCAGGTATTCGACCGGCTCATCACCGGTATCAATATCTATTCCCGGCCACGAGCACAGATGTTTGGCGGCGACCAACACTTCGGGCGCGCCAAACAGCATCTCGACCTTGGGGCCGCTGATCAGGAGGCGATGCTGTTGAGACACCAGCAAATCGCGGGATGGAACACCGGGTCCCAGACTGCCTGCGGTCACACGCACCGGGCGCATCGCAGGATTTGCGCGCAACCGCTCGGGCGACATGGGGCTGCTTTCGATCCAGCGGATCGGCTGTATTCCGTGATCGGCAGTCAACACGTCGTCATCCACGCGCAGGGTCTCAATGGCGCGCTGGCCTTCCGCCGTTTCAATCAGAGTGCCTGCGGTATAGCAAACGCCTTCGATAGTGATATCAATGATCTGGGTCTGGGTTCCACTGAAGGTGAAGAAACCATTGGCGAAATTGGCGGTGACCGTCACCTCGAACGAGTCCAATTGGATTTCTCCGTCATCGAGGCTATCGAAGAAGGCCGGGTCGACGGTATAGGTCCATGTGCCGTTCGCATCTATTGAGGCGGTGCCAAAATCCGGTTGATCGGAGATTGCCCAGGTGGCCCCGGTGAAGGTTCCGAAATCCGATGTTGCGGTGACATCGAGGTCACCCGAAGCGACATTAGGAGGAAAGCCGGTCACGTCGCCCGTGATATCGCCCGATATGGTTACAACCGAAGTCATCCGTTTCCCTGCTCGAGCGTTCTGGCAAATTCGGCATCGCGGTAAAGGCGCATATGCACCTGTTGCTGGTCATCGCGTGTCCATTCGACGATACGTTTTGTGGATAGGTCGCTGCTGAGGCGATTGGTGCGCACGCGTGGGTGCGGGATGTCCCGTTTCAGCATGTCGACGATCTGACGAGTTTGGCCGAAGGGTGCCACCATATCGATGATCCAGAAGGATGAGCCACTGGCGAAATCGACATCTCTCAGCGGCTCTTCCTCCACCGCATAGCGATATTCGGCTTCCGGGCTGAGACCGGCAAATGTCACGAATCCGCGCGGAAAGCCGTTTTGGCGGAAGATGTGATACTGGCCCAATCTCAGCGGCGTTTCGAACGCATAGAGAACCTGCGCCAAACTGCGGTTACGATGCGTTTTGGTCAGGGCAGCCAGATAAAATAACGCACCGAAGTCGGCGTATTTTTCACCGGAAAGATCGAACCAGTCTTTGGGAAATGACTTTTCCACGGGCCACTCTGGAAACTGCTGATGCAGAGATCATAGCGCACCACATATTCAAAGAAAGAATTTTCACTCAAGTTGATGTGTTACGGGTTGAGTTAGACCTGAGGCCCGGTTTGACTATATTGATTCGTATAGGCTGGTTGGTCCCACGTCGTCTCAGCCGTGATCGCGTTTTTCATAGGGTGTTTTATATGCGTTTTCTTACATGCCTCTCTCTGACAGCCATCATACTGGCCCCCACCATTGCGCAGTCTCAGGGCGTTGGTTTTGGCTATAAACTAAGACCGCAGTTCAGAACCCAGATCACGCCGCTAAAGGATGGAACCTACGAAGTGAAGCCCGTCGGCGGGTCCTCGGCCGCGGTCACCTATTGGTGTGGAATTGGGGATTATGCAGTTCGCACATTGGGAGTTTCAAACTCGCAGCGGATTTATGTTTCCAAAGCTTACGAGAAAGGTGTTCGCACAGTGCAGTTTTCGCTAACTCCACCGCCCGGCGCGGATACCAATCCGGGATATTCTTTGACCGTCAACAGGGTGGGTGAGAACCTTTCCGCCGCTTCGGCGCAAAACTACTGCTTTGATAATTCCATCGATATGGGGTTTTAGCGGTCAGACCCATTTGGCCAAGGGCGGCAGACTCATCAGAACAGCATCGGGGTCGTGCCCGGTTTCCAGACCAAACTTGGTGCCCCGGTCATAGACCAGATTGTATTCGGCATAGAGCCCACGATGCACCAGCTGGGTGTTTTTGTCCGCGTCGTCAAAGCTTTGCACCCGGCGTTTTTCGACCAGAGGCAGAAAGGCGGGCAGGAAGGCGCGACCGATGTCCTGCGTCAGCGCAAAATCCGCCTGCCAGTCGCCGGTGCAATAGTCATCCATGAAGATCCCGCCGACACCCCGAGCGCGCTTTCGGTGGGGGATATAAAAATACTCGTCAGCCCAATCTTTGAGGCGCGGGTAGTGGCCGGGTCCGTGCGGGTCGAGATGCGCTTTTTGGGTGGCGTGGAAATGGGCGGTGTCGTCGTCATATTCGATGCAGGGATTCAGGTCGGAGCCGCCGCCGAACCACCAGGCATGTGGGGTCCAGAACATCCGGGTGTTCATATGGACCGCAGGCACATGCGGGTTCTGCATATGGGCCACAAGGCTGATGCCCGAAGCCCAGAACCGGGGGTCGTCCTTCATCCCCGGAATACCCTTGCGCGCGGCCATCGCGTTTTGCGCGCGCTCACCCAGCGTACCAA
The DNA here is from genome assembly GCF_056537605.1 of Ruegeria sp. C5. NCBI lineage: Bacteria > Pseudomonadati > Pseudomonadota > Alphaproteobacteria > Rhodobacterales > Roseobacteraceae > Ruegeria > Ruegeria sp. C5. Next base: position 284,648 of record NZ_JBQFRX010000004.1, read on the forward strand.
AGACGGTTGAGACATTAACGCCCACCTTCTCGAACACGCGGCCCCCGCGCATCACCGACATCAGCCCACCGCCCGCGTCGGAGCCATCGTCAGACTGCCGTTTAGTTTCTTTGACTTCGAACCTTCCCGGCTGAGAATCCGAGAAGGGGCCTGAGGTGTGGCTGTCTTCCAACGCTTCGAAGGCGGTTACGATGTCATCTCGCAACTGGCGGAACCAGGCAGCGGCGGTGGCTTTTTCTTTATCGAACATTGGGATCAGTGGGCCGGGGCTGCGACAGGGTCCAGCAGGGTGCGGCCTCCGTCAATGGTTAGAATTTGGCCTGTCATGAAGCCCGCAGCGTCCGACGCGAGAAATTGCGCGGTTTCGACCAGTTCGTTCGGAGCGGCAATCCGGGAAAGCGGAGTATGTTTTTCGATGTCGTCCCGGAAATCTCGGTTTTCTTTCAGCGTTGACTGCAATGAGGCGCTCATGACCGATCCTAGTGCGATGGAGTTTACGCGAATGCGGCTGGGCGCAAGTGCAACCGCCAACGAACGGGTCATCTGATCCAGCGCAGCGGTCGAAACGGAATAGGCCATCAGATCGGGATGGGTGCGGCGTGCGGCAATCGAGGACAGGTTGATGATTGACCCGGCAGGGTTCTCATCGTCTCCATCAGCCTGTTTGATAAATCGCTTAGCCACTAGTTGGCTCAGTCGCAGCGCGGGCATCAGGTTCTGGTTCAGCAATGTGCGCACGGAATCGTCATCGGTGTCCAGCGGGTCCGACGGGATCACCTGCCGCGCACCATTGATCAGGATATCAACCTGATCAAACGCATCCAGCGTGGCCGAAAGCAGATTGGCTATGGTCAGCTTTTCACGCAGGTCACCGGCGAAATAACGGATGTTGCTGTCATCCGCCTGTTCGCCCAGCTCATCGGACAGGCGCTTTTCATCCATATCGGCGAACATGACATTGGCGCCTGCATCGGCAAAGTGCCGTCCGATGGCCAGTCCGATGCCGTTGGCACCCCCGGTGACGATTGCGGTCTTGCCCGCGATGGAAAAGGACATGCGAATCCTCCTGAGTTCTGGCGCAGGTTAGCGGGCCTCAGCCCCGAGGGCGAGAGGCATGGAAAACCTTGAAGCGGTTGTCTCCTGCCACTTCGTCAACACGGGCGAAAGCCTCGGCCAGCGTTGCCTCGTAAGGCAGGTGGCGATTGGCGACCATCCAGAGTTGACCGTTGCGGGTGAGGTTGCGTGCCGCACTGGTGATAAAGCCCTGGCCCAATGTCGGGTCGGCGCTGCGCGAGGTGTGAAAGGGCGGATTCATGATCACCATGTCCAGCGGCTCGGGCGTGCTCCATTTGGTGGCGTCGGCCCAGTGGAACTGCGCACGGGGGTCGGTGACGTTGGCGCGGGCACAAGTAAGGGCGGTGTGGTCGGCCTCAACCAGATGCAGGCTGCGCAAGGTGTCGTCGATCAGCTTTGCGGACAGAAAGCCCCAACCTGCACCCAGATCAGCGATGCGCGTGCCGCGCTTGGTTGGCAGAGACTTCAGCAGCAGGGCCGAGGCAGGATCGATACCATCGGCGGAAAACACACCGGGCGCGGTATGGAAGCCGTCAACCATTTGGTTTTCAGGCGCAGCCCAGTCGGCAAAGGCGTCCGCATCAGACTGAAACCAGAAAATCTTGCCATGTGCCTTCGAGATTGGACCCTCGATCGCGACCCGCTTGCGGATGTCTTTCAGCAAACTGTCGACGCCATCGGTTTTGGCCCCGTCCACCACGATGACCCCGCTGGCGCGGCTGCAGGCCTGATGGATGAGCGCCCGGGCCAGCGCCTTGGCGCGCGGTAGAAACACGACCGCATCCTGGCAAGGCGCGTCACTATTGGGCGTTGCGACAAAGCCCTGCGTGGCAAAGTGATCGTGGAACGGTTTGAACGGCTGCACCACCTGCGCCTCGCGCGGAAGGTCCGACAAATCGTGGTCCGGGGTAGGCGCCAAAACAGTCAGCGGTTGCGACAGGCTGAGCCCGCTGTTCAGGGCTAGATCAAGGCGAGAGGACATGGCCGCGCGTTATTCTTCGCGTTCCATGGTGCATTGCAGCGGGTGCTGATGCCTGCGCGCGAAATCCATGACTTGCCCGACCTTGGTCTCGGCAATCTCATGGCTGAACACGCCAACCACGGCGACACCTTTTTTGTGCACCGTCAGCATGATTTCAAACGCTTGCGCATGGGTCATGCCGAAGAACCGTTCCAGCACATGCACTACGAACTCCATCGGTGTGTAATCGTCATTCAGCAACAGCACCTTATACAGCGGCGGCCGCTTGGTCTTGGGGCGCGTTTGCACCAGGACCGACGTGTCGTCGTCTTCGTCGTCCTTTTCAGACATGATCCACTGGTGTTTGCGCATTGCTGTAAGAGAATCTCGATTAACACTACGAATTGTTTCCCGGCTTATATAACGTCACGGTGGCCAGAGAAAAGAGCAACCGGACGGAAATGCGATGCGGGACAAGCTGACAACAATCGGGTTCGATGCAGACGATACCCTTTGGCATAACGAGCGTTTCTTCCAGCTGACTCAGGCATATTTTGCCGAATTGCTGGCCGATCACGCCGATCACGATCACCTGATGGAACGTCTACTTGCCGCCGAAAAGCGCAACATCCAGCACTATGGGTATGGCATCAAGGGCTTTACCCTGTCGATGATCGAGACAGCGATTGAGGTGACGGAAGATCGCGTACCGGCGCGCGTCATCCGCCAACTTGTTGAAGCGGGGCAGGAGATGCTGGCACATCCCATCGAACTGCTCCCCCATGCGCGCGAGGCCATCGAGGCGGTGGCCAAGACGCATAAGGTTCTGCTGATCACCAAGGGCGACCTGATCGACCAGGAGCGCAAGCTGGCGCAATCCGGATTGGGTGAGCTGTTCGATGGCGTCGAGATCGTGAGCGAAAAAACGGTGGCGACCTATGCGGAGATTTTTGACCAGTACGGTGATGGACCCGACGCTTCGATGATGATCGGAAACTCGATGCGTTCTGACGTGGTGGCCCCAATCGAAGCCGGGTGCTGGGGCGTGCATGTCCCGCACGGGTTGGTATGGGAGGTCGAGCAGGCCGAGGTCCCAACTTCCAACCCACGGTTCCGCGAGTTGAAGGATTTGGGTGATCTTTCAGCATTGATTGATCAGATTTCCTGACCTGTTGCCGTTTGACATCAGTCACAAAAAATTCGATGACACGGCTTGCCTGAAATTCGGCACAATCGCCGGTATGGTGTCCGGGCGCGCATGAAACACCATATGTAGCGTGAATCTGATCGTGTATATGATCCACTCAAACGCAGCTTTCAGTTTCTTTAAACCCGTCCCTGTGTTAGCCTGAAGAATATCAAAATAAAAATTGCTGACCGGGAAAACCCGGCGGCGCGAGGCAGACAGAGGCAAAGATCGTGCAGATTCGGCGGACAGTTCCGGCCCGAATGGGCTTATTACTTATAGCATTTCTGTGGCTGCTTTCATTTGCACCACTTCAGGGCATGGCGGCCCCTTACGCGGCCATGGTGATCGACGCACGCACCGGAGAAGTGCTGCATTCCCGCAATGCCGACACGCGGTTGCATCCGGCATCTCTGACCAAGATGATGACGCTGTATATTGCGTTTGAGGCCGTGCGGAATGGTGAGATCACGTTGGACACTCAGGTGCGCATCACCAAGGCGGCAGCGGCTGAGCCGCCCTCGAAGCTGGGTTTGCGCACTGGGCAGCGAATCGCGTTTCGCTATCTGATCCGGGCGGCGGCGGTGAAATCCGCCAATGACGCGGCAACCGCGATCGGCATAGCCCTCAGCGGGTCCGAGGCGGCGTTTGCTCGTCGCATGACCCGCACCGCCAAGGCGATGGGGATGAGCCGGACCACCTTCAAGAATGCCCATGGTCTGACCGAGTCGGGGCATTTGTCGACCGCGCGGGATATGACCACGCTGGGCCGTCACCTGCTGTATGATTACCCGCAGTACTACAACCTGTTCTCGCGCCAATCGACGAATGCCGGGATCAAGACTGTACCGAACACCAACCGCCGCCTTTTGGCAGCCTATCGGGGCGCCGATGGGATCAAGACCGGCTATACCCGCGCTGCAGGGTTTAATCTGGTTGCTTCGGCCAAGCGCAAGGATGAACGTATCATCGCGACCGTCTTCGGTGGCAAATCAGGTGCATCGCGCAACGCCCGGGTGGCCGAGCTTTTGGATATGGGTTTCCGCCGTGCCCCCTCGCGTGCGCCAATCCGTAAGCCCGCCCGCCCGGCCTATGCAGGGAATGCTGGTCTGGGTAGTGCACAAGTGGTCGCCCAAGCGGGCCCGCCGAAAAAGAGCCTGCGCCCGGTGTTGCGCCCAGTGGCGAGCGAAACGGTTCAGGTCGCGGGGTCGGTCGCCGCAACGGCTGAAAAAGACAACACCCGGATTCAGGACGGTATCGCTGCTGCGATTGCAGCAGCAGACATAGCACCGTCGGATGGCGCCAAGCCTTCCGAAAACGTGGTGCTGGCCTCGGTCGAACCGGCCAAACAGCCCGAGCCTGAACCCGAAGTTGTGACCCGCTTGTCCACTTCCGGCGGTCACCTTTGGGGCGTCAATGTTGGCCGCTACACCACACGGTATGAGGCCGAGAAGGTTCTGTTGAAAACTGCGCTGTCGGAAATGACCACTTTGGAAGGCACTTTGCGTAAGGTGAACCAAAGCTCGCGTGGGTTTGACGCGACATTTCAGGGTATGACCCGCGAACAGGCTGATCTGGCCTGTCGTCGGTTACAGGCGCGCAATGTCACGTGTTTCATGATCGGGCCGTCATAAGACCCGGCATTCTCTCCTGGATGGGCCTGGGCTGCGATGACCTCGCAGCCCATTTTTTATGGTAAATCAATCGAAGACGTGGCCGTGCTTGTACTGTTCATCTTGCCCGGCCGCCGCAGTTAAGGCTGCAACGTTATCCTTGGTGAAGAAACCGTCGTAGTGATGACAACGTTCGATGTATTCGGTGATCAGCAGCGTGTGTTTCGAGTGCTTTGAGAAGATCTGTTTCAGGTTCGGATCATCTTTGCATTCCCCGACCACATGGGCCAGGAACGGAACGCCCTTGTCTTTAAGAGTGTTGACCACGAAATCGACATTTTTCTCACCCGCGCCATGGTCGCCGTCCTGGATTTCAACCGCCATGTGGTGCAAGCGTCGTCCGAAATTACGCACGAAATCCTCGGTTGGCATCGGCAATTGCTCGAAAGAGTTCACGAATGAGGGCGTGTTGTTTGCAGTAAAGACCTTGGCAGGGGATTTCTTGTCGTCATCCACATTGGCATTGCGATTCACATTGGTCGACGAGTTCATGTCGAAGATGTTGTACGCCCCCCAGAAGTAATAAGGCACCATGGTCAGAAACTCGAGGATCGCGTCCTCACGTTCCCCGGCCAGAATGCGTGTCGCCAGATGGTCGATCCCCAGCATCAGGGGTGCGATTTTGCTATCCATCCCAAACGCAGCGGCCTGATCCAGCTTGGCTTGTTCCACATCGCTCAGCAAAACACGGTCGCCTAACCCCAGACTGTCTGAGTCGTTGAAATCCAGCGTGGAATAGCCGACACGATTGCACGTGAAATCCGATGGCGTCGTAAAGCGGTATCCTTCCAGCGTGTAGAACGGATTTTCGGTGTCCCCAGAATATTCGAACCGAATATTCTGATCCTCCAGCGATCCAGTCAGCGCCTTCAGGTCGGTGGCACCGTAAATCTCACCTACATATCGCGTCTGCGGCTTACCGCGCGCCAGCGGGTACATACGATTGATACGCGGGATGAAATCCTCGAATGCCGGGCTGAGCGGAGCCATCAGGATCAGCGCCGGATAATCGGCATGTGAATGCATCACCGAGAACTTGTGTGTCTGTCCCAAATAGCTGGCGGTGTGGCGATAGGGGGTCATCACATAAAGCTCGACCAGCGTGTCAAACAGCGCATCTGTCTCGACCTGAATGACAATGGCCCGCATCGCACCGACTTGATCCGCAATGCCCGAGCTGATGCGGCGCTCGTAAATCCTGGGAAGATATTCGGTGAAGAAGTCCGAGTTCTTCTTGTCGCCCCTTGGCTGGTAGGACATCAGATCAAAAGACATAGGCTCACCTCCTTGCGGCGCGTTGCTTGGATTTGTGGTAGTCAGATCATGCACTTGCCATGCATGCTAGGCGCTAAGGCCTGCATGGGCAACAGTTTGGAGATGGGGTGCCAAAGTTACGTTGTTGTAACTAACGGATGAATTTTGTGACCTCGACTCCGCCCGCGATCAGGTTCTCGCGCACCGAGTGCGCGATCTGAACTGCCGTCGGGCCATCACCATGCAGGCAGATCGTATCGATTGAGGTCTCAAGGCGTTTGCCGGATTCGGTGATGATGGCGCCTTCCTTCACCATGTTCAGAATGCGCGGTCCGGCCAGCGCCGGATCATGGATCACGGCTCCCGGCAGTGACCGATCCACCAAAGTGCCATCGTCGTTATAGGCACGGTCGGCGAAGATTTCGCCCACCCATTTGCAGTCCAGCTTGCGCACCGCTTCTTCTTGTTTGGTTACCGCCAGCACCATGATGATGATGTCCGGGTCCACGTCCAATGCGCCCTGATAACAGGCCCGCGCCATATCGATATCGACCGAGCTCATATTGGCCAGCGCTCCATGTAGCTTTAGATGGCGCACTTCAGTGCCCACCGCCTTGGCCATGCCGATTGCCGATCCCAGTTGATAACGCACCAGATTGCGCAAGCTCTCATGGGGCACTTTCATGTTTCGACGCCCGAATCCCTGCAGGTCAGGAAAACCGGGATGCGCACCGATGCCCACACCGTTCTGGGCTGCCAGAGCCATGGTCTTGGCCATCACATCCGGGTCACCCGCATGAAAGCCACAGGCGATATTGGCTGATGTGATGATCTTCAGAAGGCTTTCATCGTCACCCATCTTCCACGGGCCAAAGCTTTCGCCCATATCGGCATTCAGATCGACGCTCGGCATCGCAATAACTCCTTATTCGGTGGCAGAGATCATTCCGCTGATCAGTTGGTAGGACAGGAGGTCCGGGATGTCATGCGGATCGCGGACCAATGGTTCAACACGGGCGGGCAGGCGGGCAAGGTCGGCCTTAAATGCGGCTTGCAGCGCGATGGCTTGTTCTAGTGTTACGAATTCGAAGCGCACCTCGCCTCCCGCCGGGGTCTGTGCAGCGCGGGGCAGATCACAGGGCAGAACGGTTGCGATGCGCGGGTAACCTCCGGTGGTCTGGCACTCGGGCAGTAGGATGTAGGGCGCACCGGTGCCGGTCATCTGTATATCGCCGGGGGTTATGACTTCGGACAGTATGTTCAACTGACCCTTGGCCGCGAAGCCGTCACCTTCACTATCCAGCTGCATGCCCATCCGGTTGGCTCGGGCGCCGCGGCGGAATGTCGTTTGCGTAAACCGTGCCAGCGTCTCGTCATCGAACAGTGCAGTTTGAAAGCTGGCCACAACCCGCAACGTCCCACCTGAAAACCGATCCTCCGAACGCAGCTTCAGGCCGGTCTTGCCGGTTTCCGTCGAAGGCAGGTGATCACCCGCTTGAACGGCGCGCCCGATCCTTGCGGTCAGATGGGCCGCGCGTGAGCCCAGCGTCATGTCGGTCCCGATCCCGCCACCCAGATTCAGATACCCGTAACTGCCCTGCAGCACCGACCCGACTACCAGCCGCTGCCCAGCCTCCATCTGATGCGAGGCATTCCACAAGACGGGGCTGCCATCGATACTGGCCTGCATCGGTGCGCCGGTCAGCGCGATGGCGGTTGGTGCGGTTGCCTCAAACTCACCACCCATCCCCGCCATTTCGAGGGCGGCGCTCGTTGGGGTGTTACCAAGCAACGCGGCCCCTTCATAAAGCGCAACTATATCTGCGGCGCCCGAACGCGACAGGCCTTGATCCAGATACCCGGTGCGCCCTTGATCCTGAACCGTGCAAGCTGGGCCGATGCGATGGACGATCAGCGTCATGTCGTGATCTCCTCGCAACTCGCACCACCAGAGCCATCAGTGCAGGTTGTACGGATATCCTCAAGCTCCTCGCGCGAGACTGAGATGAACTGCATCTCATCACCGGGGTTGAGGGCAAAACTTTGCTCCATGTCCGGACGAAAGCAACGAAACGCGGTTTGTCCAACATGACGCCATCCGGTTGGGGTTGGCCCCGAGAACAGGACAAATTGCGAAATTGCCAAAACCAACGCCCCTTCAGGTACCATCGGCGTCAGCTCTTTCAGGCGTGGAATGTTGAATTCGGGTCCGAGTGGCCCGAGATAAGGTTGGCCCGGCGCAAATCCGATGGTTAAAACCCGCACACGCGATTGGCTGAGACGATCAATGGCGTCCGCTGGTGACAACCCTGCTGCCAATGCCGCGTCTTCTAGCTGTGGCGCAAGATCGGAACCGTAGACCGTCGGCACTTTCCAGAATCGTCGCCCCGCAGGCAAAGATGCAGCGTACCAATCGCGACTGACCAGCATAGCCCGCAGCAACTCTTCGATGTCCCGATGCGACAGGCTTAATGGATCAAACCTAATAAATGCAGATGCCAGCGAGGCCGAAGTCTCAAGCACGCCGTCAATCTGCTGCGCCTCGACTGCGCCCCGAAACGCCAGGGCGGCGCGGTTGGACGGCTCGGACATGGTTTGCGCAAAGGTCACCAACAGACCGTCAAATCCAACGGTTCGCAGCAAGGGAAACTTAATGTCATTCGTCATATCAAGGTCACAGGCGTATCGGGTTTGCTTTGAAAAGACCTGAGCCTATCCATAGACAATGCGCAAGGCCCTGTAAGACCAACTTGCATTGCGCCTGACGGCGCCGATATCGGGTGCGATTCCGGGATTGGAAATGAATCGCTGATTGCCGTCGAGTCGGTATAGTCTTGTGGGTGACTGTAGTGTTCTCACTATATGTTGGGTTTGAACCAACAAGCACTGAAACCTAGGCGGTATATCTGATGTGCTTGAAGGATGATTTTCGCCGATTTCTATGAGGTGAGTTCCATTCAGCTATTTGAAATTATTGTATAAAAAATGAATTTGAAGTTTTTTGCGATATTCTTGAATTTTCCACTTGCGCGTTGAATGCGTAAGGCATAGAACGCCCTTCACCGGCGCTGCTGAGGTGCTGGGACGCGGTGGAAGCTGCGGAGACGCTCGGGAGAGACTGGGGGCATCTGAGGTTTTTGATTGGG